>NZ_JADLQX010000019.1 GCF_015477605.1 Nocardia amamiensis | reverse complement strand
ACATCCCCACTCCGGCCGGAGCCACGCCACGCGAGATCGGCACCGCGGCGACCGCCACGCTGTTGCCGATCGTGTCAGTCAACCAGGGCAAATCCACACGACCTTGACATTTCAGATTCCACAGAACCGCAGAGAAATCGGTCCTGGCGGTACGACCCGCTGGGCACTTACACCGATGAGCCGGATATCCAGACCTGGTGATGGGGTGACGGCTGCGTGCCGAAGTGCGTCCGGGTCCGGCAGAGTGTGCCGCCGCGTTCTGCCAGTTGCCGGCGCAGGCTGGTTTGTCGGCGACGCCGATCGCCTGGTGACGGTGTTCAGCGGACGGCTATGCCTGCCTCGATTGCAATGAAGGTCGCGACTTGACGCGGCTGCAGCGCAGTGGTGTCGATGACGTGGGCTTCCTGGCTGTGCCATTGGCGGGCGGCATCGTAGTCGTCAAGGTGGTCCAGGCGCCATGGTGAGTTCGGTTTGCTCGGATCGGTTTCGATACGCCGGAGGAGCTCATCGCGTTCTGCGTGGAGAACGAAGTGATGCAGTGGGACCGCGGCTTCTTCGAGGCCGGCGCGGATCTCTTGCCAGTATTGATGGACGAGAACTGACTGCGGGACGACGAGGACGCCGCCGACGTAGTCGAGGATCTGTGTCGCTGCGGCCACGACCAGTCCTCGCCAGGGCCGCCAGTCCTGGAAGTCCCGGACGATTTCGGTGGCGAGGACGTGTCGGAGCATGAGCCCGACCTCCTCCGTGTCGAAGATCCGCGACCCGGGAAGTAACGCGGTCAATTCCCGTGCTGTCGTCGACTTTCCGGCTCCAAAGCTTCCGTTCAGCCAGATGATCACGTTTCGAGCGTATCCGGGTCGGTTCGGCGTCGGTCCGGGTCGCAGCTTCAGCGCAGATCCTTGGCGAAGCAGTTCGACAGCGGCAGCACCTCGTACGGGGGGAAGATCGGGATGCGGTGGTAGCCGCTGCGTTCGTAGAAGCGGACGGCTTCCGGTTGCAGGTGGCCGGTCTGCAGGATCAGATGGCGGCTTCCGGCTGCGCGGGCGGCGTCCTCAGCGACGCTGTGCAGCAGCGCCGCGGCCCGCGCACCGCCGCCCGCGCACATCAAGCGCAACCGCCTGGGACGACGAGCACACCGATGGCGCCCAGCCCGAGATGCACCGCCAGCGCGGGTCCGAACTCGGCGACGATGAGTTCGCGTATGCCTGGAATGCGTTCGCGCAGCTGGCCCGCGATGGTGTGCGCGGCGTCCTCGGCGCCCAAATGCTGCACTCCCACCGCCGCACCGTCGACACCGGCCGCCTCGACGGCCGCTGCCACGAGCTTCGTGTACGCCTTGGATCGGGTGCGGACCTTCTCGCGCAGTTCGAGTCGCCCCTCGACGATGTGCAGCAGCGGCTTGGTGACCAGCTCGGTCGCGAAGAACGCCGCCGCCGACGACAGCCTGCCGCCGCGGCGCAGCTGCTCGGTGCGATTGACCAGGATGAACGTCCGGGCGCGCGCGGAGGCGGCGACCGCCGCGTCGTAGACGACGTCCAGCGGCGCCCCGGCCCGCGCCCGCCGGGCGGCGGCCAGTGCGGGCAGCCCCGTGGCCAGCCCGGCGCCCAGGGAGTCGACCAAGCGGACCCGATCGGCGGCATCCAGGTCGCGAACAGCCTGCCGTCCCGCCTCCCAGGTTCCGGACAGCTGCCGCGAAAGATGCACCGCCACAACGCCATCGCCGCCGCTGCGCGCCAACGCCTGCTCGTACACCGCGCGCAGCTCGCCGGGTGAAGCGGCCGAGGTGGTCACGGTGTCGGCGGCGTAGTCGATATCGACCGAGTCGACCCCCTCCCTGATCGCACGGTCGCCGATCAGCACGTGCAGGGGGACGACGGCGATATCCAGCTCGTCGAGGTGTTCGGCAGGGAGGCTGGCGGACGAATCGGTGACGACCACGACGGCCACGGACTACCGAACCTCCTGCAGGGTCTTGACCATCGCATTCGCCACCGCTGTGTGGCCCGCCCAGCCCCAATGGATGCCGTCCGGGTTCGCCTCGCCGGAGAAGATGTTGTCACGCACGGCGTCGGCCAAGTCGACCAGCGGCACCGAGGTCCGCTCCGACCAGGCTTGCAGCGCCGCGACAGCGCCCGGCCGACCGGAGTGCACGCGTCCGTAGGCGTCGCAGTTGTGCACCGAAGGCAGCACCGCGACAACCGGCAGATCGGGACGCAACTGCGCCAGCGCGGTGCGGGACTGTTCCAGATAGTCGACGCTCACCTTCGGAGGAAGCGCTACAGGGCGGCCGAGTTTCGAGAGTTTCGGCTGCAACCAGTTGTAGGTGGCGCGGACGGCGCGGCGCAGGGCGGGCGGACGCACGTAGCGGATCAGCTCGCGCAGCGCGGTCGGCAGCGGCGACGGCAGCGAGTCCATGCCGCCGACGGCGAACACCACCGCACCCGCGCGCGGCACCGCGGCCCACACCCGGGGATCGCCGATCAGCGCCCAGTAGGCGTCGCGGCAGGTCCAGCCGATCCGCGCGACCAGCTCGACATCCCAATCCAATTCGGCGGCAACCAGGTTCGGCCAGATCCGCGGATCGTCGGCGGGCAGGCCACCTTTCGGGCCGAAATAGGCCAATGAGTCGGCCAGCACCAGCAGCACCGGACGCGCGGTCGCATCCGGCTTGCCGGGCTCGTCGGCCACCGGTTCCATGATGGGAGACGTGGAGTCGGCCGCAAGAGCTTCGGAGGTCTCTTTCGCCACGGCGTCGCCCGATTCAGCTGCCGCGGCAGCGGACTCGACCACTGCACCGGTCAGCGCGGGCGATCCGGCCGAAGCCCCGAAAGTCTCCATGGCCACGGCATCGACTGATTCCGCTGCCACAGAACCGGATTCGACCACTGCACCGGTCAGCGCGGGCGATCCGGCCGAAGCCGGAGAAGTCTCCATGGCCACGCCGTCGCCCGATGCGACTGCCACAGCGGCGGATTCGACCACTACGCCGGTCAGAGCAGACGATTCGGCAAGCGCGGACGCGTCGTCGACGGTTACAGTGACCGGCTCGCCGCCGACTACCGAGACTTCGGAGTCGTCCGCCGCCGTTCCGACCGATGCGGAGCCGTTGCCCTCAGCCGCACCGGCGGGTCCATCACTATCGCCGACCGCGGACTCGACAGCACCGGATCGCGCGACGACGGGCTCATCGCCATCGCCATCGGCTCGAGCACCCGTCTGCACCCCGGTGGCGGCTTCCGCGGATACCGCCGCCACCGATCGATCGTCGTCCGCTTCCCCGCCGTCGGCTTCCTCGGCAGATGACTCGGCCGAGCCGCCGGATTCCCCCGCACCCGAGGACGCCGCCCCGGCCTGCGCTTCGGATTCCCGGGCAGCCGGTGCCGGTCCGCCGAACAACGCGTCCGGCAACTGCCGCTCGGCCTTCGCCGACACCTTACGAAACAGTTCGTCCGGGACCGATCTGATCGGCTCTTCAGAGGACATCTGGTGCTACCTTCGCCGCTGCGTTCCACACATCCAGACGCCAGCCGGGCTGTTCGATGCTCGGGCCGTGACTGCTCAGCTGCACCCAACTGGTGTTGGCCAATCCTCCGAGGATCGGCCAGTTCTGCGGCGGCAGGTCGAGCAGCGCGGCCGTGAGGGCGGCGATCAGCCCGCCGTGCGCCACCAGGATGATAGTCCGGCCCGGCCAGTCCTGCCGCTCGGCGAGCAACTCCTGGACAACCGGCAGCGACCGGGCGCCGACCTCGAGCTTGCTCTCACCGTTCGGGGGTGTGTAGCTCGCGTCCAGCCGCCACGCCATCCGCGCGCCCGGGTAATCCGCGTCCACCTCCAAGTGGGTGAGCCCCTCCCAGTCACCGAGGTTGGTCTCTCGCAGCCTGGTGTCGGGTACGACGGTGAGTCCGGTGTGGTCGGCCAACGCGGTCGCGGTGTCGAAGGCTCGCCGCAGATCCGACGAGAGGACCGCGATCGCATTGCGCGAAACCAATTCGTGGGCGGCCTCTTTGGCCTGCCTGCGGCCGAGTTCGGTGAGATCGGTGTCGATCTGGCCCTGCATCCGGTCGGTGGCGTTCCATTCGGTTTGCCCGTGGCGCAACAGGATAAGAGTGCGCACGCCGGCATGTCTGCTCACGACTCCGCCTCGCCTGCGCTCGGCCCCGTCGTGCGCAGCCGCGCGCTGTGCCTTTGGTTCACTCGCTGACGCTCGCTCACGGTCAGGCCTCGTCCTCTGTCACCGCGGCACGGGCACCTGGCCCGGCTCCGGTGACGCCTTCGACCGGAACGACCGGGCAGTCCTTCCAGAGGCGTTCCAGCGCATAGAAATTGCGCTCGTCGTTGTGCTGGATGTGCACCACGACGTCGACGTAGTCCAGCAGCGCCCAGCGACCTTCCCGGGTGCCCTCGCGCCGGACCGGCTTGTGCCCGGCGGCGCGCAGCTTCTCTTCCACGTTGTCGACGATGGCGTTCACCTGACGCTCGTTGGGCGCGGACGCGATCACGAAGCAGTCCGTGATCACCAGCTGCTCGGACACGTCCAGCACCACCACGTCGGACGCCAGCTTCTCGTCGGCAGCCCGCGCGGCGACCTGGGCGATCTCGACCGACTCCACCGAAGCACTCATGCCAGCACCTCGCCGGCGCTCGACTCCGGCTGGCTCATGCCCGCACCTTTGCGCTCGCTCACGCTCAGCTACCTTCCGCTGCTCCCGGCACATACAGGTGCCGCTTCGATATGTACTGCACCACCCCGTCGGGGACGAGGTACCACACCGGCCGGTTCTCGGCGGCGCGGCGACGGCATTCGCTCGACGAGATCGCCAACGCGGGGATTTCGATCATGGTCACCGCATCGGCCGGAAGATCTCGCAGATGGTCCTCGAGATGATCGGTGTTCAGCTCGTACCCCGGACGGCTCACCCCGACGAACTTCGCCAGTTCGAACAGTTCCGCCCAATCCTGCCATGTCAGGATGCTGGCCAACGCGTCCGCACCGGTGATGAAGTACAGCTGCGCGTCGGGATACTGCGCTTGCATCTCCCGCAGTGTGTCGACGGTGTAGGTGACCTTGCCGCGGTCGATGTCCGCACGGCTGACCGAGAACCGCGGATTGGAGGCGGTGGCGATCACCGTCATCAGGTAGCGGTCTTCGGCCGGGCTGACCCGCTCGTGTGACTTCTGCCACGGCTGCCCGGTCGGGACGAAGATCACTTCGTCCAGCTCGAAGCGGTGGGCGACCTCGCTGGCGGCGACCAGATGCCCGTGGTGGATGGGGTCGAACGTGCCGCCCATCACCCCGAGCTTGCGGCCGCGCCGACCTGTCTCGTGCATGACTGCCGAGCTTAACGGGTCGCCTCGGACCGGTCGGCAGGGCGGACATCGACTGGGGACACCCGCCCGCACACCGGCAGGTCACGGACTCGGCGCTAAGCGCCGGACTCCGGGACGCCACCCATCTTCAGCATGCGAGCCAGGTGAGCACGGGTGCGAGCGAGTTCGTCGGCCGCCTCCGCGGATTGCCCGGCCAGCGCGGTCAGCTCGGCGATCAGCGCCTTCATGGACGGGAGCCAGGGCCCCGGACCGGCGCCGCCGGAGACTTGGAGCCAGGCCGCCGACCGCAGACACCGTGCCCGCGCCGCTACCTCGCCCAGCCGTGCCCACAACTCGGCCGTGCGCTGGTAGGCCGCCACGGCCTCCTCGTCCTGCCCGCAGTGCTCCAGCGCGGTGGCGGCCGACCACGCGAGCTCCGCGTGCAGCGCCGACCGCTCCGGATCGTGCTCGACGAGGCGAGCGCCGTCGATGAAGTGGTGCGCGGCCTCGCGGTGCCGTTTCAGTGCGGTCAGGGATCGGCCGAATTGCTTGCGCACCACGGCCAGTTCGCCGGGCGGATACGGTATCTCGGCGCCGGCGAGCGCCTGTTCGAACAGGGCGACTGCCTCACCATGGCGTTCGGCGCGGTGGAACGCGCGGGCGGCGACCAGAGTGTGGTGCAGCGCGTCCGGTTCGGACAGTCCTTCCCAGCGAGCGGCGGCACGCACCGCGGCGTCGGCGAGGTCGAGCGCGCGGTCCGGCTGGCTCGCGATGGCGATGACCAGCTGTGCACCCAGCCGGGCGGCCTCCTCCCGCGGCAACACCGGCGTACCGAGCGCCAGGGCCTCCCGCAGGTGGGCCTCCGCCTCCTCGGGTGCGTCGCCGAGCCGGGCGGCGCCGAGTTCGGAGAGCCGCCGCACCTCGGCGGGCAGATCGCCGGAGAGTTCCGCGGGGGCCCCGGACAGCGCGCTCGTCGCACGGGGCAACCGGCTGCGCAGGCCGAGCGGCAGTCCGTCCAGCAGGGGCTGGGCGGCGAGCCGGGCGGCCGTGCGCAGGCTGACCGCACTGTTGCCGTTGCGGGCGTCGTAGCGGGCGCACAGCGCGCCGATCTCCACTTCGAGGTCCGCGCGGATCGACTCCACGGTCCCGGACCCGAGCGGGAGATCGCCCAACCGCAGCGCCACCAGTCTGCGCAGCAGCACGCACACGCCGGTCGCGAACGCGAGCCGTGCGGCGGCGTCGGCATTTGGATCGGTGAGCCAGCTCGCGTGTTCGGCGAGGATCTCCAGCCCGCGCGCCTCGTTCCCGGTCATGGCGCAGAACTCGGCGTGCAGCGCCACCGAGGCCCGGAGGTCCTCGGTGTGCCGGACCAGGGGGTATCCGGTCAGATGCGCGCTGCGCGCGGCGGCGACGCGACCGGTGCGCACCAGCGGGAGCAACGCCTCGGCCAGCACCCGGTGTGGTTCTTCGGCACAGGTCCGGTCGCCGTCGAGCACGGGCTGCCAGTGCGCGAGGCCTGCCTCGTCGTCGCCGAGGGCCACGGCGGCCGTGCCCCATTCGTTGCGCTCGCAGGCGTCGCAGTCGGACATGCTGTCGCGCGGGGCGGCCATCGCCGCCTCCAGCCACTCGGTGGCGGCTGCACTGTCACCGGTCTTGCGTGCGAGTTCGGCGCGCAGCGCCAGCACCGGGCGCAGACTGTATCCGCGTTGGCGAAAGCGGTTGTCGAGCTCGTCGAACCATCGGTGAACCGTGGGCAGCGGAATCGAGGGGTTGTCGATCATTCCCCAGGTCATCCACTTCAGATGCCAATGCACGGAATGGCTCATCGGTCCCAGCTCGACGGGGTGATCGTCGTAGATGCGCAGCAGCCTGCCATAGGCGACCGGCACCAGATCGCGTTCCCCCGCCAAGGTGTACGACTTGGCCAGTTCCAGCAGCACACGGCCTTCGAGCGCGCGGTCCGGTCCCGCTTTCGCGGCCGCGGCCAGCGTTTCGAGTCGCTCGTTCCGCATACGGCTGTGCGGCAGCGCGGAGACCTGCGCCAACTCCGTGGTGATCGTGGCGGTGTCCATGCTCACTCGGTCCCTTCGCCGCGATGCGTTGCCCAGCCGAGGAATTCGCCGAAGGCGCGGTTCAGCAGTGCCGTGTCGGCCGCGGTGAGCGGGCGATGGGTCATCAGGAGAGCCTGGCCGTACAGCGATTCCACGGCCGTCTTCAGCAATCCAGGGTCGTCGATGCGGGTCAGTCTGCGCAGGATCGGGCTGTGGTAGTTCAGGACGAGCCGGGCACGTGGCGCGGCGTCCGCCAACGCGCCGAGGATCTCCGACCACAATTCGTCCGCGCCTTCTGCGGTCTGTGCCCTGGCTCGTTCCGTACGGGCGGCGCGTCCCTCGAGGTAGAGCGCGGGCACCGATACCGGGTGGAAAGCCCGGACGATCACGTCGCACGACAGCGAGTCGAGCACGGTGCGCGCCAGCGCGAGCACCGGAGCGAGCGCCAGCTCCTCGGCCGGTTCGACGGGATCGAGCGCCGCCGTGATCGCCTCCGCGTCGAGTTCGACCACCTCGACGCCGGGCACCAGCCGCGGCAACTGCGCGACCAAGTCGCGGTCGTAAGCGTACCCGCCGTTGACGACTCCGATCCCCTGCGCGGCGGCGGTCGAGGCCACCTGGCGGAACTCCTCGACCGTCGAGGTCACCCTGACCGTGCGATGGTTGCGGGCGAACTCGGTCAGCGGCACGCGTCCGTCGGTGGTCTCGAAACTCAAGTGCGGCAGCATGATCCGAAGCAGGTCGAGCGAATGCCTGGCCATCGCCTTCACCCCGAGTGCGTGCACCGACAGGAAGGCGGCCAGCCGACGCGGCTGCTCGACGGCGATCTCGGTGAGCCAGTCCCGGATCTGGTCGCCGAGTACCTCCCGGACGACGGCCAGCCGCTCGTCCTCGTAGAGCCCTTCCCGCGACGCGGTCGGCCGCAGCGTGTCGGTGTCGATCACACAGCGCACGAAGAACGCCCAGTCCGGGAGCACGCCGCGCACCGCGTCACCCAGCAGCATCCCCTTCAGATACACCCGGTGCGCACTGCTCTCGGTCGGGTTCCCCGGCTGCGAGAGCACATAGGCCACCCCGCTGACCCCTGCCGCACCGGCATCGAGATCGATCACGTCGAGCGGCGGGAAACCCAGCGTCCGGTGACCATACTCGAGCAAGGCGTCTCTGCGGTCCTCCGCGGTCGCGTATGCGCGCCGCCACACCGGAACGCCGTCGGTGACCGACTCCACGACACCATCGGATTCCACGGTCACCTCGTAGGGCAGCAGCGACCCGAATTCGCGCGCCAGATCGAGCACCCGCCGCGGTTGGAACCATGCTCGCGCCCCGCCGCGCGGGGTGAGCCACACCGTGGTGCCCGGCTCCGGATGCTCGTCGGGGTCGAGCGCGCGCACCACGTACGTGCCGTCGGCGGCGGCCAGCCACTCGACCGGCGGAGCCGTGGTGTCGGTGGCGGATCGGGTGACCACGCGGATGGTCTCGGCGACCGTGAAGCAAGCCAGCAGCCCGATGCCGAACTGCCCGAGAAACTCTCGCCGCGCGCCTTCGATGTCGTCACGCTTGGACGAGCGACCGATCGTGGCCAGGAACCGGTGCACCTCGGCTTCGGTGAGACCGACACCGGGATCGCTGATCCGCAGCCCCGAATCCTCCACTACGAGGCGAATCACGGTGGGCGCCAAGGCGT
Source organism: Nocardia amamiensis (assembly GCF_015477605.1). Taxonomy (GTDB): domain Bacteria; phylum Actinomycetota; class Actinomycetes; order Mycobacteriales; family Mycobacteriaceae; genus Nocardia; species Nocardia amamiensis_A. Next base: position 140,000 of record NZ_JADLQX010000019.1, on the reverse strand, counting down.
CCCGGCTGGCACGCGCGGTGACCGCGTCGACGGCGTTCTGCAACAGCTCACGCAGGTAGACCCGCGGGCCGGAGTAGAGGTGATGGGAGAGCAGATCGACGATCCCACGCAGATCGACCTGGAACGAATAACTGTTGTGTACCGCCGCCGGACCGTGCGGCGTTCTGTTCACCATGGTCGCCGATCTTGTCGGCGTGCGCCAAAAGTTACCTTAACGAAGGCTTTTCGGCCTCGCGGTCGACGTCAGCGTCGCACGATCGGCTCGGACGACAGGACGATCGGACCGCATATGCGCCGGCGGAGACCGTACCCCTGGCTATCTTTCCTGCTGGAAGCGTTGAACATTCAAACGAAGGCGGCCCGCGAATCGCCGGTGTTGCCGAACCGGGCGGCTACAGCCGACACCCGTTGTTAGGGTCTGCACCTGCAGGCGCAAGGCGTCTGCCCGGGGCGACGATGTCTACGGACACAGCTCGATCACCTCGGACGAATGACCGATCCAAGCTGTGCACACTTCGATTCGGAGGAGGACCTTTTGCGATTCGTCAAAGCAGGTGCCATCGCCGTGGCACTGGCCTGTTCGACCGTCGCCGGCGCGGGCGCGGCGCAGGCCGACCAGATCATCGTCGTGAACGCGCAACTGCTGACCTGTGCCCTCGACGCCGGAGTGAACCTGGGGGCGAATGTCGGCCTCGGCCTCATCACCGTGTCCGACCAGGTGTACGCCGACCTGCACGCCGCCGGCTGCCTCCACTGAGTCCGCTGGGTCCGTCTGGCCTGTCGCAAGCCGCGACGGGTCAGACGGGCTCCCGCTCGTCGGCTCAGGCGGTGGGGCGCTTGGACTTCGGTAGTTTGCGCACGATCGCTTCGTAGGACAGGTCGACCAGCTCGTACAGTTCGTCCTCTGGGATCGTGCCCGTGAGCCGGATGGTGTTCCAGCCGTACCGGCCGATATAGGCCGATGCCGCCACGTCGTCCGGGTACACCCGGACCAGTTCGTCGGCCTCCTCGCGGGTACGTCCGCATTTGAGGCCAACCGAGGTAGCCCCGAGGAAAGCGAATATCTTGTCGCCGACCTTGGCGACGACATCACCCTCCCAGGGTTCGTCCTGCCAGGCGCCCGGCTTGGCCAGGCAGTACGTCAGCAGTACGGCGTCGTCCATGCCCGTCTCCTACACCGGCAGCAGCCGGGACACGACCGCGGTGAGCTGTTTGGCCGAGCGGCATTCGTGCATCTCGATCACCTCGCGGTACTTGTCCGCGGCGGAATCACCGGTGCCCCACTGGTCGCGGCGTTCCGGATTGAGCCAGTGGGCGTGCTTGGCGACCCCGACCAGCGACCGCAGTGTGTCCGGCCGCGGGTCACGGTAGTTCGTGCGGGCGTCACCGAGGATGAGCAGCGAACTGCGACTCGTGACGGCGTCCGGGTAGTCCCTGGCAAACCCGGCCAGCGCATGGCCGTAGTCGGAGTGCCCGTCGAAGCCCGCCACGTTCGCCTCGCGGAAGATCCTGGTCATCGCCTGGTCCAGCTGGGTGCGCGGGTCGAAGAACCGGGTCACCTCGTCGACCTGGTCGACGAACGCGAAGATCCGCACCCGGGAGAACTGTTCGCGCAACGCGCTCACCAACAGCAGCGTGAAGTTGCTGAAACCGGCCACCGAGCCGGAGACATCACACAGCAGCACCAGTTCCGGGCGGCCGGGCCGCGGCTTGCGGTTCACCAGATCGATCGGCACGCCGCCGGTCGACATGGATCTGCGCAGGGTGCGGCGCAGATCGATCTCGCCGCGGCGGGCGTGCCTGCGCCGCGCGGCCAGACGCGAGGCCAGGATGCGGGCCAAACGCTGGGTGCTGCGTTTGAGTTCGGCGAGTTCGGCCTCGGAGGCGCGCAGGAAATCGACCTCCTCGGCTTGGCGGGCGACGCCGTAGCCGGCCACCCGCTCGCGGCCGATCCGTTCGGCGACCCGGCGCCTGGTCTCGGCCTCGACAGTCGTGCGGAAGCCGGCGATGCGTTGCCGGGCCGCGCGGCGGGCGATCTCCATGTCGAAGTCACTGGTGTCCGGTCCCGCGGCCAGCCCGGCGAGAATCTTGGCCAGCAAGGTCTGCGGCTGCACCTCTTTCAGCGCTTTGTACGCCGAGAACGACGAGTGGCTGGCGGCCTGGTACTGACCGAGCTGCTCGACCAGCTGTGCGGCCAGCGCCTCCAGTCGCGCGGTCGCGTCCTGGGTGAGCAAGTCGGCGAGCAGCTCGCGCAACGCGGGGATATCCACGTCACCGGATGGCGTACGGGGAATCTCGACCTCATCCGCCACCGCGGTGCGTTCCCCCAACGCGGCCGGGAACCAGAGGTCGAACAGCCCGTCGAAGGTCGCGCGGTCGGTCGTGCGCCGCAGCAGCGCGCAGGCCAAGCCCTCGCGGACGACCTCACGGTCCATCAGGTCGAGGACGGTCACCACGCGGCCCGCGTCCACCGTCTCCGACGGCCCGACCGGGATCCCGCGCCCGCGCAGCGCCTCGACGAATCCGACCAGGTGGCCGGGGAGCCCGTGCGGCGCGCTCAGCGACGCGACATCCGCAGGGACCGATCCCGCCGCCATGGCTCAGGCCAGCTTCAGTTCGGCCAGCGCGCGCTGGTGATCGCTCTGGTGCTTCAGCACGACGCCGAGGGTGGCGCGGACGGTCGTGTCGTCCAGATCGCGCAGGCCGAGCGCGAGCAGCGTGCGGCCCCAGTCGATCGACTCGGCGACCGAGGGCAGCTTCTTCAACTGCATCCCACGCAGCACGTGCACGATCCGCACCAGCTGCGCGGCGACGGCGGCGGACAGCTCGGGCACCCGGCTGGCCAGGATGCGCCGCTCCAGTTCCTCGTCGGGGAAGTCCAGGTGCAGATAGAGGCAGCGGCGTTTGAGCGCCTCGGAGAGATCGCGGGTGGCGTTCGAGGTGAGCACCACGAACGGCTTGCGGCTGGCGGTGATGGTGCCCAGCTCCGGCACCGTCACCGCGAAGTCGCTGAGCACCTCCAGCAGGAGGCCCTCGATCTCGATGTCGGCCTTGTCGGTCTCATCGATCAGCAGCACAGTGGGATCGGTGCGCCGGATCGCGGTGAGCAGCGGCCGCGACAGCAGGAACTCCTCGGTGAAGACGTCGGCCTTCGTCTCCTCCCAGTCGTTCTCGCTGGAGGCCTGAATGCGCAGGATCTGCTTGGCGTGGTTCCACTCGTACAGCGCGCGGGCCTCGTCGACGCCCTCGTAGCACTGCAACCGGACGAGTTCGGCGCCCGAGGTCTGCGCGACCGCGCGCGCCAACTCGGTCTTGCCGACGCCCGCCGGTCCCTCGATCAGCAGCGGCTTGCCCAGCCGATCGGCGAGGAACACCGACGTGGCGGTGGCCTTGTCCGCCAGGTACCCCGTGCTCGCCAAGCGCTCGATCACATCGTCCACCGATGCGAAGACCGGTTCCTGACTCGTACTGTCCGACACCGCCGCGTACCTTTCTTCCGAACCCTCCCTCACGGTACGGCAGCGCCGATCCGGCGTCGTCCGCGGCCGGCGCGAGTCAGACGGGCCGGATCTGGCCTTCGCCCCAGACGATCCACTTCGTCGAGGTCAGCTCCGGCAGCGCCATCGGGCCGCGGGCGTGCAGCTTCTGCGTCGAGATGCCGATCTCGGCGCCGAAGCCGAACTGCTCCCCGTCGGTGAACGCGGTGGAGGCGTTCACCATGACGGCGGCGGCGTCGACGCGGCTGGTGAACTCGCGCGCGGCGGACAGGTCGCCGGTGACGATGGCCTCGGTGTGGCCGGTGCCCCAGGTGTTGATGTGCTCCACCGCCGCGTCCAGGTCGTCGACCACCTTGAGCGCGATGTCCAAGGTGAGGTATTCCTGCCCCCAGTCGGCGTCGGTCGCCGGAACCTGGCCGGGCAGGTCGCCGTGGATGGTGACGTCGTGCCGCTGCAGAGCCTCGGTGAGCTTCGGCACCGCGGTGTCGGCGATCGCCGCGTCGATCAGGACGGTCTCGGCCGCGTTGCACACGCTGGGGCGGCGGGTCTTGGCGTTGATCAGGATCTGCTCGGCCATGTCCAGATCGGCGGCGGCGTGCACGTAGACGTGGCAGTTGCCGGTACCGGTCTCGATGGTGGGCACCTGCGCGTCGCGGACGACCGCGTTGATCAGTCCGGCGCCGCCGCGCGGAATGACGACGTCGACCAGGCCGCGGGCCTGGATCAGGTGGGTGACGCTGGAGCGGTCCTCGCTCGGCAGCAGTTGCACCGCGTCGGCCGGAATATCTTGCGCGACAAGGGATTCGCGCAGCACGGCGACGAGGGCGGCGTTGGAGCGGGCGGCCGAGGACGAGCCGCGCAGCAGGGCGGCGTTGCCGGACTTGAGGGCGAGCCCGAACGCGTCGACCGTGACGTTCGGCCTGGCTTCGTACACCATGCCGACCACACCGAGCGGCACCCGCACCTGCTTGATCTCCAGGCCGTTCGGCAAGGTCGAGCCGCGGACCACCACGCCGACCGGATCGGGCAGCCCGGCCACCTGGCGCAGTCCGGAGGCGATGCCGTCGATCCGCGCCTTGGTCAGCCGCAAGCGGTCGAGCAGCGACTCCTCGGTGCCCGCGGCCTGTGCGGCGGCGATGTCCTCGGCATTGGCGGCGAGCACCCGATCGGCGGCGGCCAGCAGCGCGTCGGCTGCGGCGTGCAGCGCCTCGTTCTTCCGCGCGGTCGTCAGCCGTGCCAGCGTCCGCGACGCGACTCGGGCTTTGCGCGCGGCCTCGTGCACCGCCTCGCGGACATCCGGCTGGGTCGTCGTTCCTACCGTCATGGGTACAGCCTACGCACCGGCGGCACTGCCGATTCCACCTGCTGGGGCACGTCGGCATCCGGTCGCGAGAACGTCCGCGTCGATCGCCCCGGACGCGTGCGCGTTGGTTGCCGCGCGGGTGGTCGATGGATGCGGGGCGGCGATCGGCGGAAATCGGCTATCGCCCGCCGGTATCGGATAGTCGAACGTCGCGGTCCCGGACAGCGGCCGTCATCGACGCGATTCGGGAGTTCGGCCGCACGTTCTCTTTGCGCACGGTACCCCGACAGGCTCGAGGCGGTGGGGAACGCCTCCCGCAGGTCGGGCACGTGACTACGTGCACGGCGCGGGTTCGGCGACTACCGTCCGGCGGTATGACGGCCGAATCGGACGCTCCGGCGATCGTGGTGCTCGGCAGCATCAACATGGATCTGGTGACCACGACCGCGCGGCGGCCCGTTCCCGGGGAGACCGTGCTGGGCACGAGCTTCGCCACGGTGCCAGGCGGGAAGGGCGCCAATCAGGCCATCGCTGCGCGGCGAGCCGGTGCGGCGGTGCGATTCCTCGGTGCGGTCGGTGCGGACCTGTTCGCCGCCGAGCTGCGCAGAACGCTCACCGATTCCGCCGTGTCCGTCGACGGGCTGCGCACGGTGGCCGGGCCGAGTGGCATCGCCACGATCGTCCTCGACAGCGACGGCGAGAACAGCATCATCGTCGTCGGCGGCGCCAACGCAGGGATGACCGAGCTCACCGAGGACGACCTGGCGGCCATCGCGGCGGCCGATATCCTCGTGTGCCAGTTGGAGATTCCCATCGATACGGTGGCCGCCGCCGCGCACCACGCCCGCGCGCACGCTACGACCGTCCTGCTGAATCCCTCGCCGGTCCGCCGCCTGCCCGCGGACCTGTGGGCGGACGTTGATGTGGCCGTGGTGAATTCGGGCGAAGCCGAGCAGCTGCGCGACGATCTAGAGCAGGTCCCGCACGTGGTGGTGACGCGTGGTGCGGCAGGCGCGGACTACCGCGGCCCGGGCGATACGCGGCTGTCGTGCCCCAGCCCGCAGGTGGACGTCGTCGACACCACCGGGGCGGGTGACGCGTTCACCGGCGCGCTGGCCGCCGCTTGGCACCGCGGCCCGGAATGGGCGCTGACCTGGGCCTGCGCCGCCGGTGCGCTGGCCACCACCACGCTGGGAGCGAGCAGCTCGCTGCCGACCCGGGAAGAGATCACCGCCGCACTGGTCGCGGAATGACGACGCGCGCCCCCGCTCCCGGTGCGCCCGAGCAAGAGCGGCCGCCAGGCCGAATCGGATCACCGCCGACCGCGACAGGACGCTGATCGCCGGGTACGGGCGCGCAACTCGACTCCCCCGCGCGCGTGCGCCGATGTCGCGGTTAACACGGCTGCGACCCTGGTCCTCATCCCGCCCCCACACCGCGGTGATCGCCGAATATGGGCGCGCGTGCCTCGGCTCCCCGTGGGCCCGAACCGATATCGTTGTACGCATGGCCACGCCGGATCGCATCCCCGCCGACGGCGACACCGCACTGATCGACCAGCTGGACGCCTCCATGATCGCGCTGAGCTTCGTCGACAACGCGGGCATCACGCGGGTGAAAGCGGTGCCCAAACAGCGGCTCGACCTGGCGTCCTGGTACGGGGTCGGCGTGTCCCCGTGCTTCGAGACCTTCGCCTTCGACGACCTGATGACGGTCGGGCGCTATCTCGGCGGTCCCGACGGGGATCTGCGGCTCGTCCCGGATCTGTCCAAACTGACCGAACTGGCCTGCCAGCCCGGCTGGGCGTGGGCGCCCGCCGACAAGTACACCCAGGACGGCACCCGCTTCGTCGCCTGTCAGCGCCACTTCGCGGCCCGCCAGGCGGACGCTGCCCGTGCGGCGGGGCTGGGGTTGTCCATGGCATTCGAGACCGAATGGTCCGTAGGCCGGGACGACGACACGGACGGTTTCACACCGGCCGTGCACGGCCCCGCCTACGGCATCGTGCGGCTCGGGCAGGTCGCCGAGTACGCCGCCGACCTGGTCGCGGCACTGGACCGGCAGGGTGTCGCGGTGGCCCAGTTCCACCCGGAATACGCGCTCGGGCAACTGGAGTTGTCGGTGGAGCCGTCCGAACCGGTCACCGCCGCGGACGAGGCCGTCCTGGTCCGGCATACGATCCGTCAGGTGAGCGCGCGGCACGGCTGGCGCGCGCTGCTGGCCCCGTGCATCGAACCGGGCGGCGCCGGTTCCGGAGCGCACCTGCATCTGTCCGTACACGACGACGAGGGACCCCTCTTCGCGGGCGGTGACGGTCCGCACGGTATCCGGCGCACCGGCGAGGCGTTCTTGGCGGGCGTGCTGCGTGAACTGCCCGCGCTGGTCGCGGTCGGCGCGGGCAATCCGGCGAGCTTCCTGCGGCTGGAGCCGTCGCGCTGGGCCGGGGTGTGGCAGTGCTGGGGTCGCGAGACCAGAGAGGCGGCGCTGCGCTTCATCACCGGGATACGCGGCACCGAAGGGTGGGCGGCCAACGCCGAGATCAAGTGCTTCGACGCGACCGGCAATCCGTACCTGATCGTCGGCTCGGTGATCGCGGCCGGGCTCGCCGGCATAGCCGAACAGTTGCATTTGCCTGCCGAAATCACCGGGGACCCGGTGACTTTCGATGCCGAAGCCCGCAGGATGTCGGATGTGCGGCGACTGCCGACCACACCGGCCGAAGCCGCCGACCACCTCGCCGCATCCCGGGTGCTCGCCACCGCGATGGGCGCCGAGCTGCACGACGCGCTGCTCACCGTGCGGCGCGCGGAAGCCGAGCGATACGCCGACGCGAGCGCCGAAGAAATCGTCGCCCTGACGCGCTGGCGGTTCTGACGTGCTCACCGACGACGTGCCGCTGACCGACCACCACTGTCACGGCGTCGACATCGGCACGCTGGATCGTCCCGGTTTCGAGCGCTTGCTCGGCGAAGGCACGCGGGGCAGTTTCGATTCCGCGATCGGACTCGCGGTGCGCCGCTGGTGCGCGCCCGCGCTCGACCTGCCCGCGCACGTCGGCTCCGATGTCTATCTCCGCCATCGCGCCCAGCTCGGAGCAGGGGAAGCCGCCGCGCGGCTGCTGCGCGCGTCGGGCGTGACCCGATGGTTCCTGGACACCGGATTCGGCGGTGGCACAGCCGGTTTCGCCGGCCTGGTGGACGGAGACGTGCACGAGGTCGTGCGCCTGGAAGAGGTCGCCGAACAGGTCATCGCGGAGGTCGGCGCGGTATCGGGCGTCTACGACCGGATCGAAGCCGAGCTGCGCGCGCGTGCCACCACCGCCGTCGGATTCAAGACGATCGTCGCCTACCGGTGCGGCTTGGACTTCCCGCCGCAGGATCACCCGCCGACCAGTTTCGCGCCCGAACACCGGCTCACCGATCCGCATGTGCTCGGCTGGCTGGTCGGGCTCGGCGCGCGAATCGGGGCCGAGCTCGGCCTTCCCATGCAATTCCACACCGGATTCGGTGACCCCGACCTCGATCTCCGGCACAGCGACCCGCTGCTGCTCACCGGCTTCCTGCGCCGGACCGCGAGCACAGGACTCTCGGTAATGCTGCTGCACTGCTGGCCGTTCCACCGCAATGCCGCCTACCTCGCTCACCTCTTCGACCACGTCCACCTGGATCTGGGCCTCGCCATCCCGTACGTGGGACACCGCGCCGCGGCGGTCCTCGCGGAGACGCTGGAACTCGCCCCGTTCCGCGCGCTGTGTTACTCCTCGGACGGCTACGGGCTGCCGGAACTGCACTATCTGGGCGCCCTGCTCTGGCGGCGCGGACTCGGCACGCTGATGGACGAGTGGATCGCCGCCGACGCGATCACAACCGTCGATGCGGAAGCCCTGGTCACGGCCATCGCACACGGGAATGCCGAGCGCGTCTACGGCGCGGGGCTCGGTCAGGTCACCACCCGAAAACAGAACCGTCCGGTCGGTCGATAATCAAGTGCATCCGGCGCTCTCGGTCCCTACCGTTGATGGTGAGAACCAACGAGAGGATCGAGACCATGTTTCCCGTCGAGCTGCGCGGCACCAAGGCGCAGACGCTGATGTGGGCCCACGAGCACGAGGTCGAGCAGGCCGCGCTCCGGCAGCTGCGCAATATCGCCGCGCTGAAGTGGGTCCACGGCGTCCGCGTGATGCCGGACGTGCACCTCGGCAAGGGGGCCACGGTCGGCTCGGTGATCGCGATGAAGGACGCGGTGTCGCCCGCCGCGGTCGGGGTGGACATCGGCTGCGGCATGGAGAGCGTGCGCACCGACCTCACCGCGGCCGACCTGCCCGACAACCTGCATTCGCTGCGCTCGCGGATCGAGGCGGCGGTACCGGTCGGGTTCCAGGCCCACCACGACCCGGTCGACGTCACCAGGCTCGGCAGCCAGGTCGCCGGGCTCGGCGTGAGCACCGCGACGCTGCGCGCGGGCTGGGACCGCTTCTGGGGCTCCTTCGACGCCCTCGACGGTCACGTGCAGGCACGAGAGTCCAAGGCGCACAAGCAGATGGGCACGCTCGGCGGCGGCAACCACTTCATCGAGGTCTGCCTGGACCAGGACGACCGGGTGTGGATCCTGCTGCACTCCGGCAGCCGCAACATCGGCAAGGAACTCGCCGAGCGGCACATGACCATCGCGCGAACGCTGCCGCACAACGCCGACCTGCCCGACCGCGATCTGGCGGTCTTCGTCTCCGGCACGCCGGAGATGGAGGCCTACCGGCGCGACCTCACCTGGGCGCAGGAGTACGCCGCGCGCAACCGAGCGGTCATGCTCGCCCTGGTCTGCCGCGCGGTGAGCGCCGAATTCGCCGGGCGCGGAGTGCGTTTCGAGCAGCCCATCTCATGTCACCACAACTATGTGGCGGAGGAGATCATCGACGGTGTGCCGATGCTGGTGACCCGCAAGGGCGCCGTGCGGGCGGGCGACGGCGATCTCGCGCTGATCCCCGGCTCGATGGGTACCCGGTCCTATGTGGTCCGCGGCAAGGGAAATCCGGCGTCGTTCCAGTCGGCCTCGCACGGCGCGGGACGGCGGATGAGCCGCAACGCGGCCAAGAAGCAGTTCACCGTAGCCGATCTCATCGCCCAGACCGAGGGCGTCGAGTCGCGCAAAGACGCGGGTGTGGTGGACGAGATCCCCGCCGCGTACAAGGACATCGACGAGGTCATCGCGGCACAGCGCGACCTGGTCGACGTCGTCGCGACGCTGCACCAGGTGCTGTGCGTCAAGGGATGACGACCGCGTAACTTCGTGCCGGGCGACCACGTGCGCCCGGCACGGACTCCGCGTTCGACGTCGCCGCAGCCTGGTGCCGAGTTCCGCCCCGATCAGAACCGGTCCTGATCACTTCTCGATACCATCGGGTATGCCCTGGCGGCCCTCGTTCTTCTCACCTGCCCCGGAATCGGACTCCGCAGCGGGTCCGCCGGAGATCGCCGGTGTACGCCGCTCGTTCGTCACCGCGCGCGGCGTCCGCTTCCACGTCACCGAGGCGGGTCCTGCGGACGGACGTCCCGTGCTCGCGCTGCACGGTTGGCCACAGCACCATTACGCGTACCGCCACCTGCTCGCCGATCCACCGGACGGACTGCGGATCATCGCGCCGGACCTGCCCGGGTACGGCTGGTCCGGTCCCCCGCCACACCGGTGGGCCAAGGAGGACGTCGCCTCCGACCTGCTGGCGCTACTGGACGCACTCGGCCTCGACCGCGTCCTGCTGGTCGGACATGACTGGGGCGGCTACATCGCCCACCTGCTCGTGCTGCGGGCACCGGAACGGTTCGACGCGCTGCTGGCGCTGAACATCGCCCACCCCTGGCAGACGCCACGTAGTTTCCTCCCGCACGCATGGCGGTTCTTGGTCTACCAGCCGCCGATCGCGGCGTTGGGCACCTACCTGCACCAGCACACCCGCTTCCTGGAGCAGATCATCTTCGCCGGTGCCGTGCGCAACCGCGACGAGTTCGGACCCGAGGTGGTCCACGCGTACGCCGACCGCTTCCGCGACCCGGTCTGCGCCCGCGCCGCGACCGATACCTACCGCACATTCCTGCTGCACGAAGTCCCCCGGTCGGCCGTACGGGGCGAACAACGCCGTGCGACCGTGCCGATCCGCGCGCTGTTCGGTGTCGCCGACGCCGCGGTGCATCCCGCGCTTGCGTCCGAGGAGACGGCGCGTGCCGACGACTACCACCTCGAGCTGGTCCAGAACTGCGGCCACTTCATCGCCGAGGAGCGACCGGACCTGGTCCGGGCCCGGCTCGTCGAGCTGGCCGCGACGACCGCGCGTCCGGCCTGAACACGGTCGTCGCGTCGCGATGCCGCGTCCGTCCGGAACGCTGCAGCGCGGGTGACCGGCTGGCTGTGCGGTATGGGAGGTGAGGCGGGTGAGGTCGGCGGCGGTCGGCCACAGCGTCACCTGTCGGTGTCATCGGGCACGATGGAGCGCATGACCACGGCGACCGATGCCTCTTCGATCGACCTCACCGCCCCCGACCTGCGCGAACATGCCGAGCAGCTGCTGCGCGAGCTGGCCGGGCCGGGCGCGCGGCTGCGCGAGGATCAGTGGACCGCCATCGAGGCGCTGGTCGTGCGGCGGCGCAGGGCGCTGGTGGTGCAGCGCACCGGCTGGGGCAAATCGGCGGTGTACTTCATCGCCGCGAAATTGCTGCGCGGGGGCGGTCGCGGGCCGACGGTGATCGTGTCGCCGTTGCTGGCGCTGATGCGCAATCAGGTGGCTGCCGCGCAGCGCGCCGGGGTGGTCGCCGCCACCATCAATTCCGGCAATATGACCGAATGGGACGAGATCCACGCGCGGGTCGCCGCCGGCGCGGTCGACGTGCTGCTGGTCAGCCCGGAGCGGCTGAACAACCCGGATTTCCGGGACCAGGTGCTGCCCGCGCTCGCGGCGGACGCGGGGCTGGTGGTGATCGATGAAGCGCACTGCGTCTCGGACTGGGGCCATGACTTCCGGCCGGATTACCGCCGCATCCGGACCCTGATCGCCGATCTCGGTTCCGATGTGCCGGTGCTCGCGACCACCGCGACCGCCAACGACCGGGTGGTCACCGACGTCGCCACCCAGATCGGCACCGACACCCTGGTGCTGCGCGGCACGCTGGATCGCGAGTCGCTGCACCTGTCGGTGGTCCGCTTCGACGATGCCGTGGAACGCACCGCCTGGCTCAGCGGTCACCTGCACCGGCTGCCCGGCTCCGGCATCGTCTACACACTCACCGTCGCCGCCGCGCACGATCTGGCCGACGTGTTGAACTCGCACGGCCACAACGTCGCCGCCTACACCGGCCAGACCGACCCGGCCGAGCGGGAGGCCTTGGAAGCCGCGTTGCTGAACAACGAGGTGAAGGCGCTCATCGCCACCTCAGCGCTGGGCATGGGATTCGACAAACCCGACCTCGGATTCGTGGTGCACGTCGGCGCGCCCTCCTCGCCCATCGCCTACTACCAGCAGGTGGGTCGCGCCGGGCGCGGCACCGATCGCGCGGAGGTGGTCCTGCTCCCTGGCCCCGAGGACGCACGGATCTGGAGTTACTTCGCCTCGGTCGCGTTTCCGCGCGAGCACATCGTGCGGGCGGTGCTCGACGCCTTGGACCCCGGCCGGGCGCTGTCCACCGCGGCGTTGGAACCGCTGGTTGAGCTGAACCGCTCCCGGTTGGAGATGGTGCTCAAGGTGCTCGACGTGGACGGTGCGGTGCGCCGAGTCCGCGGCGGCTGGATCGCCACCGGTCAGCCATGGACTTACGACACCGAACGCTACGAGCGCTTGTCCGTCGCGCGCGAGGCCGAACAGCAAGCCATGATCGACTACCAGTCGACCTCGGACTGCCGGATGGACTTCCTCCGCCGCCAGCTCGACGACCCCGGACTGCCCACCGACTCCGCGGCTGCACCCGGCTGCGGCCGTTGCGACAACTGCACCGGCACTCGGCCCGATCGCACCGTCGCCGTCGATGCCGTCGCGGCGACCAGGGCTCGTCTCGACCGCCCCGGCATCGATCTCGCGCCCCGCAAGCAGTGGCCCACCGGCATGGCAAAACTCGGAATCTCCTTGTCCGGCAAGATCTCCAGTGGCGCCGAGACCGGTCGCGTGCTCGGCAGGCTGACCGACCTCGGCTGGGGGCAGCGCCTGCGAACACTGCTCGACGGCCCGGACGCCCCCGTTCCCGACGCGGTCTTCGACGCCTGCATCGCCGTTCTGCGCGAATGGGATTGGGCAACCCGCCCCACGTCGGTACTCGCGCTGGAATCCGGACGTCATCCGGTGCTCACCGCGAGCCTCGCCGCGCGGCTCGCCGAGGTGGGCCGCCTGCGCGACCTCGGCACCCTGCGCACCCGCCCGGACCGGCGGCTGGTCTCCGCCGCGAACTCCGCCCATCGCGTCGCAGGACTGTTCGACTCGTGGGAAGTCCCCGACCTCACCGCGATATCGGGCCCGATCCTGCTGGTGGACGCCAGCACCGACACCGGCTGGACATTCACCGTCGCCGCCCACGCACTGCGCGCGGCCGGAGCCGACGCGGTCCTGCCGTTCGCGCTGGCCACGGTGACGTAGGGCAGTAGGGATGCGGGGTGCGGCCTAACCCGTCCACCGGCCTGTGCGATCAGAGGCTGAGGGTCGCCCGCAGTCGTGCGTCGAGGGATTCCGTCTCGGACGGTGTCAGCACGTCGAGGTATTCGCTGAGCCAGGGACGGTAGGCGCGGTGCAGTTCGAGGGTATCGGCCCAGCCGTGCTCGGTCTTGGTGGCCAGCACGTGACCCGGGTCGGCGTCGCGCAAGGGGATGACGTGCAGCCAGGGGTAGCGCGAGGTGATCACCGCCGAATCGGACACCAGCACGACCGTCATGCGCCGCGGGAACGGCGTGCCGTCGCTGAGTGTCGGGGCGTAACGCCAGATTTCGCCGCGCCTCATGCTCTGTCGTCCTCGGCGTGAGCGCGCCCTCCCTGGTTACGGAAGCTGGGCCGCGCGCTCATGCCGCGCCGCTGGCGTCGTCTTCGGCGGCCTGGGTGAGCGTCACGTCGTCGTACGCGGCGGCCAGCTCGGCCTCCTCGTCGATGATCAGCGAGGTCAGACTGTCGTGCACGATCGTGGTGCGTACCGCGGCATTGATCACCGAGGACAGGCTGCGGTTCTGGCGATCGGCGGCCTCCCTGACCCACTCCGCCACCTGCGGATCCAACGTGACGGTCACGCGCGTCGCCTTGCTCATACCCGTATGCATACCAGAACGGTGCAACAACCATGCCCGGTTCGCCGCATTGGTCGTACGCGGTATCGCCTTCACTCCACCGCACGAACTGCCACGCCTGGGCCCGAGATCGCCGCGCAAACGCTGGCGTCGTCGCTGTACTACCAGAACTGGTATCTGGCACAGTCCTGGTCGGACTACCTGGCCGCCGACCCGTCCGTGAGCACGCTGCAGCATTTGTAGTCGATGGCGGTGCAGGCGCAGTTCCACCTGGCTCGTCGTTCCGATGGACTTCCTTCCGGCTGCACCGTTACGCGGCTGTCCCTGTCTCCGCCCGCGCCGGGCCACGAAGCCGGTAGCTCGGCGAGCTGGAACCGGAGTTGCCACCTTCCGTCCAGTCCATTCGGCGGCGCGGGATACGGGTCTGCCCGCCACTTGGCCGGCGCGCGCTGTGAATCGGACTACATAGGCTGCGCCCGTTAAGGTCGACATGTGGCCCGCAAATCCGCTGCGCCGGCAATCGAACTCGAGGTCGGCGAACACACGATTCGCATCTCCAACCCGGACCGGGTCTACTTCCCGGAATCCGGCGCGACCAAGCTCGACTTGGTGCAGTACTACCTGAGCGTCGGGGACGGCATCGTCAACGCGCTGCGCGACCGGCCCTGCATGCTGCACCGGTTTCCGAAGGGACTGGCCGGTGACAAGGTGCATCAGAAGCGGTTGCCCGCGGGCGCGCCGGACTGGATTCCTACTGTGCGCGTGTATTTCCCGCGCTACGGCAGGCATGCCGACGAACTCTGCGTCGAGAAACTCGCGGATGTCATCTGGGCGGTGCAGATGTCGACCGTCGAGTTCCATCCGTGGAACTCCCGTGCCGCCGACACCGAGCGTCCCGACGAGTGGCGCATCGACCTCGACCCGATGCCGCACTGCCCGTGGCCGCGGGTGCAGCGCGTGGCGGGCGTCGTACACGAACTGCTCGACGAGCTCGGCGCCGTCGGCTGGCCGAAGACCTCCGGCGGCAAGGGACTGCACGTGTATGTCCGGATCGCGCCGAACTGGGGATTCCAAGAGGTGCGGCGGGCGGCGCTCGCCTTCGCCCACGAGGTGGAACGCCGCGCACCGGATGACGTGACCACCACGTGGTGGCGTCGCGACCGCGACCCGGCAATGCTCTTCGTCGACTACAACCAGAACGCCCGCGACCACACGATCGCCGCCGCCTACTCGGTGCGCGGCAACCCCGCCGCCACGGTCTCCACCCCGGTGCGCTGGGAGGAGATCCCCGACATCGATCCGCGCGACTTCACCATCTCCACCGTCCCCGCCCGCTTCGCCGAGCTCGGCGACCTGCACGCGGGCATCGACGACGCGGTGTTCCACCTGGATCGGCTGCTGGAGTGGGCGGACCGGGACAAGGTGGACGCGGAGTTGGACGAGCAAACAGATCGAGACGAGGACTAGCGCCGCGTTGGACGGACACCCCACGCCACCGTCCGCGCGGCGGTGCTACGGTCGCAGCGGCGAGTCCGACCGCCGTTCGTCCCCGCGCGACCACGTCGTACTGGACTGAAGGAGGTCTATTCATGAGCGAGCGTCAGCGAGCGAACCGAGGACACAGTGCGGCCCCGCGCACGACGGAGCCGAGCGCCGGCGAGGCGCAGTCGTGAGCGGACCGGCAGTACCGATCGCCATCGGGCCGACGGACCCTCCACCCACGCTGGTGGAGAAGGCGGTACTGGAGGCGGGCGCCGCGATCTCCGACCTCGACGAGGCGCGCGGGCTGATCTGGGTGGGCGGACCCGGCGAGTTCCCGGACGAGCTACCCGCATCCCTGGAATGGGTGCAGCTGTCGGCCGCCGGTATCGAGGACTGGTTCACCGCCGGCATCTTCGCCAAGCATCCGCACATCCGATTCACTTCCGCCGCAGGCGCTTTCGCGGCCAGCGTGGCCGAGCACGCGCTCATGCTGCTGCTCGCCGGTGTCCGCTATCTGCCGGAGCACCTGCGCGCGTCGGGCTGGCGTCAACAGGACTTCTTCCCGCACGTCGGTACGTTGCGCGGCAAGACGGTGACCATCGTCGGCGCGGGCGGCATCGGGCGCGCGCTGATTCCGATGCTGATTCCGCTCGGCGCGCACATCATCGCGGTGAACCGCAGCGGTCGCCCGGTCACCGGCCCCGGCATTCCGGACACCGTCGAGACGATTTCCGCCGACCATGTCGGCCGGATCTGGCCGCGTACCGATCACGTGGTCATCGCCGCGCCCGCCACGCCGGCCACCAGGCATCTTCTCGGCGCGGACGAACTCGCCCGGCTAAAGCCGTCATCCTGGATCGTCAACGTCGCCCGCGGCAGCCTGATCGACACCGACGCGCTGGTGGCCGCCCTGGCCTCGGGCGCGATCGGCGGCGCCGGGCTGGACGTCACCGATCCCGAACCGCTGCCGGACGGCCATCCGCTCTGGGTGCTGCCGAATTCCATTGTCACGCCGCATGATTCGAATCCTCCGCAGCTGCGGTTGGCGGCATTCGCCGATCACGTCGAAGCCAACGTCCAGCGCTTCGTCACGGGACGCCCGCTGCTGGCGCCGATCGATCGCGATCGCGGGTACTGAGCAGGAACAGGCCCGGGTCGCAGGCGCCCACGTTCGCCGGCGTGCTGGACGAATTCCAGTTACCAGCGTCCGCACGTAGCACGCCCGGTCGTCGTGGGTGAGCAGCCGGTTACGGAACGCCAGGTTCCGCTCGATTTCCGGTGCGCCCGACGTCATGACAAGACGGGCGGGTTCACGCGCCACCGCGCACCCCTACCCGCGCCGGACCAGACAGTGAAGCTGCTACCAGCGCGGATATCGGATACGCACCTGCGTATCCGTCCCCAGCGCACGCGCGAACGTATGCGTCATCAGCGTGCATAGATCAGCCTTCTATGAATGTGCCATTGACAAATGGCACATTTGTGACTGATTCTGAACGCATGACAAGGTCAACGAGGACCGCGGCTCCCGGCGTTCCCGCCGCGCCCTCCCCGCGCGCCACCGTGGCCGCGGCCGCGGCTCGTATCGGTTTGCGTCCGCTGAACTGCGCAATTCCGATGAACGCCGCGGGCGTCTGGTTCGCCCGCAAGCTCATCGCCACGATGATGGCGCTCGGCGGTCCCGTTCCGCCGGGTACTTCTGTCACGCAGATCCGGTCCGGAACGATTCGGGGGGAATGGGTCCGAGCGGCCGGTGTGCCCTTCGGCTCGCAGGCGATCTACTACATCCACGGCAGTGGCTACGTGATCTGCTCGGCCCGCACGCACCGTGGTCTCGCGGCCCGGCTGTCGAAGCAGACCGGCCTCCCGGTCTTTCTCAGCGACTACCGGCTCGCGCCCGAGCACCGGTTCCCCGCCGCGGCCGACGACGTCGAGGCAGGCTACCGCTGGTTGCTCGGCCGGGGCATCGCCGCGGAAGACGTGGTGATCGCCTGCGATTCCGCGGGCGGGCATCTCGCGCTGGACCTGCTGGTCGAGAACGGCCGCCACGGCAGGCCGCAACCCGCCGCGGTCGCGATGTTCTCCCCATTACTCGACCTCACGCTTGGTACGGCTGCCGAACAAGAGCGCCTCGGCACGGACCCGCTGATCTCCGCCGCCGCGGCGAAGCGGCTGCCCGCGTCCTATACCAGCGGCCAGCCCGCCGACGCACCACGCCTGCGGCTGGCGATCCCGCACGGCATGGCACTGCCACCGATCCTGGTGCAAGTCGGCGGCACCGAGATGCTCCGCGCCGACGCGCGAGCGCTGTGCGCCATGGTCCGTCGTGCCGGCGGTCGCTGCGACCTGGAGACCTGGCCCGGCCAGCTGCACGTCTTCCAGGCCCTGCCGATGGTGGTGCCCGAGGCCGACCACGCCCTCGCCCGCGCCGCCGACTTCCTGCGCGCGGCACTGATGGCGACCTCCACGGAGAAGGTGAGTTGAGATGTTCGGACTGGATCGATTGGCGGGCCTGGGCAGACCCGGCCGCACGCACGGGGCGCGAGCCGTGGTCACCGGCGCGGGCAGCGGCATCGGCCGGGCGTTCGCGCTGGAGATCGCGGCCCGCGGAGGCCAGGTGATCTGCGCCGACATCGACGAGACCCGCGCCGACGGGACGGTCGCCCTGATCGAGCGCGACCACCCCGGCGCCGCGCACGCCTTCCGGTGCGACGTGGCGCGCCGCGAGGACGTCGAGCTGCTCGCCCGCTTCGCCGACACGCTTTTCGAGCGCCCGGTCAGCTTGGTGATCAACAACGCGGGCGTAGGCATCGGCGGAAAACCAGTGGGCCGCATCGGATTCGACAACTGGCAGTGGGCGCTGGACATCAATCTGTGGGGCGTCGTGCACGGCTGCGAGGTCTTCGCGCCCCGGCTGCGCGCCACCGGGCGCGGCGGCATCATCAACGTCGCTTCGGCCGCCGGATTCGCCGCGGCGCCCTCGATGGCCGCCTACAACGTGTCGAAGGCGGGCGTGCTGTCGCTCTCGGAGACCATGGCCGCCGAACTGCACGGCACCGGCGTCGCGGTCACCGTCCTGTGCCCGACGTTCGTGCGGACGAACGTCGCGCGCGACGGCCGGATCACCAAGGAGTCGGCGCAGCTTGCCGACTTCCTGATGCGCTGGACCGGCTTCTCCCCCGAGCGCGTCGCCCGCACGGCGCTGGACGCGCACGATCGCGGGCAGCTCTACGTCCTGCCCCAGCTGGACGCACGCGTCGTCTGGCTGCTCAAGCGGCACTTCCCCGCCCGGTACACCTACGTCCTCGGGCTGCTGGATCGGCTATTGCCCCAGGACGACTCGACCACCACCGGCGGCATGCCGGTCACCGACAAGACAGGAGTCTGACATGGCCATCACGATGGACTTCGACGACATGCTCCGCAAGATCAAGGACCGCCAGTGGGCGCTGGCCGACATCGACTGGGACGCACCCGGCGCCGAGACGATCACGCCCGAGCTGCACGCCAAGCTGAAGCCGTTCATGGCGGACCTGATGTGGATCGAGAACGTCGGCGCGCGCGGCTTCGCGGCGATGGCCAAGAAGGCGCCGAACGAAACGTTGCGCGAGATCTACCGCTACTTCCACGCCGAGGAGCAGAAGCACGCCAACGCCGAGCTGGCGCTGATGCGCCGGTGGGGCATGCTCGACGGTGACGAGATCCCGCAGCCGAACGTGAACGTCAAGCTGGTGATCGACTTCCTGGACAAGTACTCCGACGACATGTCGCTGTCGTTTCTCGGCACGGTGATCCCGATGCTGGAGGTGGCGCTGGACGGGGCGCTGATCAAATTCGTCATGGACGAGATCGAGGACCCGGTCTGCCAGGAGGCGTTCAAGAAGATCAACTCCGACGAATCACGGCATCTGGCCGTCGATTTCGCGGTGATGGATCTGCTCGGGCACGCGCAGACGCGCAAGTTGCTCATCGACCTGGTCGGCGGCTGGGCCAAGCCGTCGCTGATCATCGGCGTGCTCAGCTACGTGCCGCTGCTGAACAAGATGCGCGACAACATCGTCGCGATGGGCGTCGACGAGGAGAAGCTCTACGGCGCGCTGAAGCGGTACGCGAACGTGGGCGAGCGCAGCGAATTCGCGCGCAGGCTCCCGATGTACCAGATCGTCAAGATGCACGGGGGCTGGGTGATCAACCGCGACCACCCCTACCACCTGGTGGCCGACGCGCTGGTGAAGATCACCGGCTTGGTGCCGAAGGCCATGTTGCGCAAGGACCCCACCTGGTCGAAGGAACTGACCTACGAGCCCGCCGCATGACAAGGGAACCGATGAGCACGCACACCCTGGACGTAGCCGTGATCGGCGCGGGGTTCGCCGGGATCGGCACCGCCATCCGCCTGAAGCAGCACGGAATCCACGATTTCGCGATCTTCGAACGCGGCGCCGCGGTCGGTGGAACCTGGCGCGACAACACCTATCCCGGCGCGGCGTGCGACATACCGTCGCGGCTGTATTCCTACAGTTTCGCGCCGAATCCGGATTGGTCGCACACCTATTCCGGCAGCGCCGAGATCCTCGGCTATATCGAGGCGATGGTCGCCGAGTTCCGGCTCGGTCCGCACATCCGCTTCCGGCACAACGTCACGGGCATCGTGTTCGACGAGCAGGCCGGGGCGTGGGAGATCGCCGTGGAGGGATACCCGCACCCGATCGTGGCGCGCACGGTGGTGCTGGCATCGGGACCGCTGGCCAACGCCGGTTTCCCGGATATTCGCGGCATAGAGACCTACCAGGGTCACAAGATCCACAGCGCCCGATGGGATCACGACTACGACTTCGCGGGCAAGCGGGTCGCGGTGATCGGCACCGGGGCCAGCGCGGTCCAGATCATTCCGGAGCTGGTCGAGCAGGCGGCCTCGGTGAAGGTGTTCCAGCGCACGCCCGGCTGGGTGCTGCCGCGGATCAACCGGCGCACCACCGTCCTCACGAAGGAGCTCTACCGCCGGGTGCCCGCCGCCGAGCAGCTGGCGCGGCGCGCCTGGTACTACGGGCACGAGTCGGTCGCGCTGGGCGTGGTCTGGAATACGCCGCTGACCAGGGCGGTCGAGCTGGTCGGCAAGGCGCAGCTGCGCAGGCAGGTCAAGGACCCCTGGCTGCGCCGTCAGCTCACTCCGGACTTCCGGGCGGGCTGCAAGCGCCTGCTGATGACCGACGACTACTACCCCGCGTTGCAGCGCGACAACTGCAAGCTGATCACCTGGCCCATCGCCCGGATCTCCGAACAGGGCGTCCGCACCGCGGAAGGCATTGAGCACCAAGCTGATTGCATTGTGTTCGCGACCGGGTTCGACGTATCCAAGACCGGGACACCCATTCCGGTGGCCGGGCTCGACGGGCGAATTCTGGCGGATGAGTGGTCGCGCGGCGCCTACGCATTCAAGAGCGTCGCGGTCTCCGGATATCCCAACCTGTTCCTGACGTTCGGTCCCAATTCCGGACCCGGGCACAACTCGGCGCTGGTCTATATGGAAGCCCAGATCGACTACCTGGTCAGCGCGATCGGCACGATTCTGGACCGGGATCTGCTGCTGCTCGACGTCCGGCGCGATCGGCAGGACCGCTACAACGCGGCCATCCAGCGCAGGCTCGGCGCCACCACGTGGAATTCGGGCTGCCGCAGTTGGTACCTCACCGAGGACGGCTTCAACGCGACCATGTATCCGGGCTTCGCCACCCAGTACGCCCATCAGTTGCGCACGGTCGATCTCGACGACTACCTGGTGGTCGAGGCGAGCGCAGCCGAGCGCCGGGTAGCACCGGTTTCCTAGGTGCCGAGGCGGCGGTGGGCCGGAGGATAGACTCGGTCGGCACGGTTTCCGCAGCGCGCCGCCGTTCTGCTCGGCGCCGTGGTCAGCGAGGGAGGTGAGGTCGACGCCGGAGTACCGGATCGACGATCTCGCGCGCGCCGCGGGCACCACCACCCGCAATGTCCGCGCCTACCAGGAACGTGGGTTGCTGCCGCCGCCGGTCGGCAAGGACGGGCGCGCCAGCATCTATGACGACTCGCACCTGGAACGGCTGCGCCTGATCGACGCGCTCCTGCAGCGTGGCTTCACCACCGCGCACATCGCCGACTTCATCACCAGCTGGGAAACCGGCAAGGACCTGACCGAGGTGCTCGGGCTGCAGCACGCCGTGACCGCGTCCTGGGCCAAGGACGAGACCTTCGAGGTGCCGCGCGAGCTGATCGGCACCATCCTCGGCGCCGAAGCCGACGAGCTGGTCGACCGCCTGCGTGAGATGCAACTGGTCCGGCTCGAGGGCGAGACGGTGGTGTTCACCGACACCCAGCTGCTCACCTCGTTCGCCGAACTGCACGAGTACGGGCTCGAACTGCGCACGCTCATCGAGATCTACGCCAAAGTGGCCGACCGGATCGATGACATCACCCACATCATGATCACCGCCGCCAAGCAGCACATCATCGACGAGCACGGACCCGGCTGGCTTCCGGACACCAGCAGCGAAATCGCCGACACCACAACGATGCTCAACAAGATGCGCGAGCTGGCGGTCGCCTCGGTGCACGCCACCCTCGCCCGTTCGCTGGACGTCACGCTGCGACGCGAACTCGGCGACTATCTCGCCACGGCCGCCGACCGTGAGCGCAGCCGCAGCCAAGCCCGGCCCGAGATCTGAGGCGGCATCCCGCGCCGGTACCCACCCGCCGCGACGTACCCTCCTAGGCAAGCGCAGAGTGCCGACCTTCGACGGATGGAGTCGCCGTGGCGTCCGACCGACCCAGAATTCCTCCGCAGCGTCTGGTGCGGGCCGTCGAATCGGTCCGCACCGTGCTGGCCGTGGCGTTTCGCAAGCTGGTGCCGGGACACATCGCGCTGATGGAGCTGATCGCCGCGGGATGGATCACGCAGGCGATCCACGCCGCCGCGGCGCTCGGAGTGGCCGATGAACTCGCGAAAGGACCCCGATCGAGCGGGGAGCTCGCCGCGGCGGTCGGCGCCGACGAGGACGCGCTGCGACGCCTGCTCCGGCTGCTGATCAGCTACGGCATCTTCACGCAGCATCGCGACGGCCGGTACGCGCTCACCTCCATGGCACGGGGACTGCGCCGCGACGCGGACGTGTCACTGCGCGACGCGGTGCTGTTCTTCGGTTCGGCCACCCACCGCAACCACTGGTCGCACCTCGTCGACGCCGTACGGACCGGCCGGCCCGTCGGCGAAGAATTGGACGGGATGCCGTTCTTCGACCACGTGCAGCGCGATCGCGAACTCGGCGAGCTGTTCGACCGCGCGATGACCAGTATCAGCACCCTGGCGATGGAACCGTTGCTGGCGGCCTACGACTTCGGACGCTACGACACCCTCGTCGACGTCGGCGGTGGCGAAGGAACACTGCTCACCGAAATCCTGTGTCGCTCGCCGCGGTCGCGGGGCATCCTGTTCGACCTCCCCGAGGTGGTGGACGCCGCGCCCGCGCGCCTCGCCGAACTCGGCTTGGCCGAACGCTGCACCGTCGAGAGCGGATCGTTCTTCGACAGCGTCCCCAAGGGCGGCGACGCCTACATCCTCAAACACATCCTGCACGACTGGGCCGAGCCGGACGCCGGCCGCATCTTGGGTGCACTGCGAGCGGCTATGGAGCCCGATGCCCGGCTGTTGATCATCGAACTCGTGATTCCGGAGCACACCGGTCCGCACCCGAGCAAGTTCATCGACCTGGAGATGCTGGTCAACGCGGGCGGCCGGGAACGGACCGAGGCCGAGTACCGGGAGTTCCTCGCCCGCCACGGGTTCACGCTCGTCCGGTGCGTGCCGACGGTCTCGCCCGACAATGTGCTGGAAGCGCGGCCGAGCTGAAAACCGGAGCGCTCCGCTACCGCGCCGAGGGCACGACGAACGCGAGTGTCGCGATCCCGATGGAGCCATCCGACACGCACGTGGCGCGCATCGGCTTGCCGACGTTCGTCTGCTGCGATTCGAAACCGCTGTAGTAGCCGAACACCGGGCCGGAATACCCGGGCGGCACGTGGAAACCGAGGCACTCGGTCTCCAAGACCGCCGACCCCTCACCGCTGTGGCACAGGGCGGCCGCGTCGGTGACGCCGCGGTCGACATAGCAGCCGGTCGGCACCGCCCCGGCTGATCCCGCGCCGATGAAGACCGAACCGATCCCGAGGATCGATAGACCGATCGTCCCGCCCACTCGCCGCATCATGGTGTGCACCGCAATCCCTCCTCGGCAGACCTCCGCCAATCCTGGTTTGCTGTGCGGGGCCGCCCCATCGCCCTCGCATCGCTGCTCTTTCCGAATATTTCAGCAGAACCGGGCGGACCGGTCGAGCGCGACACCAGCGCGAACAGGCTGCGGCGCGATCGCGGCGAAATCGCGGCACACGTCACCGGAGGTACGCTGGTTCCCCGGATGCCTGGGACCGCCACACGTCGACAGCCCGAAGCGGCGGCGGTGCAAAAGAATCCATGCTTTCCGGTGTGAATGGCCTCGGACATCGTTGTCGATGTGAGATCCATCACTTTTGATGCGACGGCCGTCGAGGTTTTCCCACGTCGTCGGAGGTGCGGTCCAGGACTCGAAATCCGCTCTGCCGTGGCCGATACGGCTCCCGGTGATCACCGTGGTGTAGCGGCAAGAACCTGCACAGAGCGCTCCTCTGGAATACTTTTCCCGCGCCTGGTGCTGCGGTACCCGGAACGTAACCCGCGCAGGGGT
The DNA here is from genome assembly GCF_015477605.1 of Nocardia amamiensis. Lineage (GTDB taxonomy): Bacteria > Actinomycetota > Actinomycetes > Mycobacteriales > Mycobacteriaceae > Nocardia > Nocardia amamiensis_A. The sequence goes on along the minus strand of NZ_JADLQX010000019.1, from coordinate 115,725 downwards.
CCGATCGCGCGTCCGAGTATGCGACGGGGCATCGCTTCGCAATCCCGGTAGCCCACATGACATCTCCGGTCTTGCTGTGCGACCGCTAGGCTACGGACATCGCCGGCGGGTTCGAGTGAGGATGTGATTCGGGCGTGGATTGGACCTTCACTCCGGACGAGTTCGCCCATATCTGGCGTGAGACCGACCTGGATCGCCACCCGTATCCCCTGCGCATCCTGGAGACGCCACGCACCGAGGCCGAGGCGGAGAAGCTGCGCATCACCCTCGCCGAGCGGCTGCCACACGACCGCGACCCCGATCTGTCGGCGTGCCTGCGCATTCTCGCCGAGCCGCACACCAGGATCGTCGCGATCGGTGGCGCACACCGGCCGGGCAGCGAACTGCGGCTGCTGGCCGCCGCGATCTACGACCGCGCCGTGCTGGCGGTGCAGGAACCGGGGGCGAGTCCGGATTTCGGTGGCCGGGTGCGGGTTTCGATCGGACACAGCGCGAAGTTGGGCCAGCGGATCGCGGCGCTGCTGCCGAAGACGCCGCCGGGCAAGGAGCCCCCTCGCGTGGCCTCCGGGGACGCGGTGCGCGATCAAGAGACCGTGCCCGCGCGCCGATCGGCCGCTCCGCGGATCCGCAAACTGCTGCTCGAGCCGCACACCGCCGAGGGGCACATCAGAATCGAACCGCGGCTGGATCGTCCGGCTCCGCCGCCGCCGATCCACTACACGTGGATCGACGTGCACAACGACGGGCGGTACCTGATCAAGGCGGGTGACGAGGTGCGCATCACCCCGGCCTCGTCCGAGCAGATCGCCGCGCAACTGCAGAAACGCATTCCCGTTTAGCCCGCGTCGGCGGCCGAGGCCGACGACTTTGCTGACCCGGCATCGTCTTCCGGTTAATCTGGGGCGGATGACCGATCTCAGGGGTGAGCGATGACGATCGAGACCAGCCGAAGCGATATCGCCCGATTCAAGGAGGCGGCACAGGCCGGGACCGTTCAGTTCGATCCGGCGGCGGCCCGGCAGTGCGCCGAGATGTACGACCGGCAGGCCGATCGGCTGCTCCACCTACAGCAGCGCCTCGAATCCGCCGCGGAACTGGACGGATTCGGTGGTTTCGTCTCGGCGCAGCAGTTGCAGGCCGGTTTCGGTCACAAGGCGCGCGACGCCGCGGCCCTGCTCGACCACTACATCGAGGCGGCTTACCGGATGAAGGAAGCGTTCCTGATCAGCGGCGGCCTGTTCGAGGAGGCCGACGCCGCACACGCCGCCGCGCTGCGTGCGATCCAGCCGAGGCTCGCACGATGAGCGGCTCCGATCCCACCTACATCAGCTCGATGGAGCATTTCGAGTCGATGCGGCACGAGGAGATCTACGCCAAGGCCCAGCAGATCGATGCCGCGCAGGTGCTGCGCGCTTCGGAAGCCTGGCTCGAGGTGGCCGGCGCCCTCACCACGTCGTTCCCGCTCACGCGCGGCGGCGTGGACCGCGTGATGGACTCCGTGGAGTGGAAAGGCGCAGCCGCCGACGCGGCTCAGGCCAGCGCACGCAGTTTCGCCGCGTCGGCCGACGAGCTGGCGGCGGTGCTGGGGCAGGTCGGCGCCCGGCTCGGCGGGGTCGCCGCCGCCGCCGAGGCGGTGAAGCTCGCGGTGGTGCCCCCCGGCGATTCCGGACCGGTCGGCGCGATCGCGAAAGCCCTCGAGGCGGCCCGCGTCATCGACGCGCAGATGGCGCAGGAAGCACTGCGTCAGGAAGCACTGCTCGCGATGAACATGGTCTACAAGCCCGCCTACTCCGCGGCGGGTACCGCCGTGCCCGCGCTGCCCGAACCGCCCGCCGTCCCCGTCACACCGTCCCCACCGCGGGTGGGGGCGCCCAGCGCGCCGAGATACTCAGGGCCCGAGCAGGTACCGCAGAACGACGAATCACCTCACGGCGCAACGCAATCCGCACCTGCCGCACCGGAATCTACCCCGCCGTCGCACAATCCGGTGCCACCGAAGCAGGAACTGGAGCAGACGCCTCCCGCGCCACCCGCCCAGCAACCGCCTTCTACCCAGACGCCGACGCCGTCACCCGACACTGCGCCGCACACTCCGCAGGCGCCACCTACAACTCAGGCACCGCCGCCGTCACCCGAACCAGCGCCGCAGACACCGCCCACAACCCAGGCACCACCGCCGCCACCCACAACCCAGGCACCGACACCGTCACCCGAACCAGCGCCGCAGACACCGCCCACAACCCAGGCACCGCCGAGTCCCGCACCGCAGCCCCCGGAGCCCACGCAGCCGCCGAGCTCGTCGGCACCCCCGGCCCAGCCGCCGCTGCCGACTCCACCACCCCCGCAACAGATCCCGGAACCGGCACAACCACCGGCCCCAACTCCACCGCCGGCGCCGCAGACCCCAGAATCCGCACAACCACCGAGCCCACCCCAGCCACCACCGCCCCCGCCACCCGTGCAGCCCCCGGTTCCCGGCCCCGCCCGGCCCCCGGCGGAGCTGCCCGACCCGGGCGGCCAGCCCGGCGTCACCGGTCCGGTGGAGGGCAACCAAGGACACATACCCACCACCAACCAACCCGGCGTCGTCCCGTCCTGACGGCCGACACCGCGCGTCCGCACCGCACCGGCGCATGACGGTCAACCGCGCGTCGCTACGCCCGCGGTGGCGCGTTCGCCGACCCGGTCGCCGCGATGCACGCTGGCCGCGGTCGCGGTTGGTCGCGGTGAGCGCGCTGTCCGGGACACCGGAGCGCCTCCGCGATCGGCTCCGACGCCCTGGTCGCATCCTCGATCCGTGGGCGGCGATGCGGGCCGCGGACAAGCCCTGCCCCTGGCCGGACCGAACCTGGAGGAATCGATGACCACACCGTCATTGGCAACCGAATACGCCGACCCCATCCCGCTGCAGGTCCGGATCGCCGCCAGCGCGCGTGCGCGCTAACGCGTGGGCAGCAGATCGAATGCAGGTACGTGCCTCGGTTTTACGACGAGGAAGTGCTTCACGTCCAAGGTTGCGACGGCTCGCGCCCCGAGACGTTCTGCAACAGCGATGACCGATGCGTCCACGGCACCAAGTGGCAGGTCGGCATAGGTGAGGATCAATTGGTGTATCCGCTGTAAGTCGCCTGAGGTCAACGGCTCCAATGAAAGGTCGCCATCGAGGAGTCAGCACTCGACGCCGCCCAAGCCCTTACGGACCAAGTCTCCCGATCTTTCCGCCAGCTCCGGTTCGGCGTCGAGCGTGCCGATGAACCCCAGCGACCTCCGGCGAGGCATGAATTTGTCCGAGACCTTCCCGGCGTCATGTGCGATGCCGAGTTCGCGAGCAACCTTCTTGACTGCCTGCAGCAGTTCGGTGTCCTCGGTTTCGATCTGCTCGGGCTCGGTCACCAGCAGCCTCAGTCGTCGGACCTGATCCGGCGACAACCGATCCACCATGTTGTGGACCGCCTCGTAGTCATGGGCCGCTGTCACGGCTCCAGCTTACTGGGTAATGTCTCACAGGCTAGGCAAACACCCGACGACCGGGCACCACCGCCAGCCCGCGCAAGCACACGGCGTTGTGCTGCGGATTACACCTTGACCAGGTCGTCAGCGTGGATGACGGGGCGTTGCATGGTCTCGGGGAGTTCGTCGGTGGAGCGGCCGAGCATGCCGGCCAGTTCGGTGCTGTCGTATTCGACGACGCCGCGGGCCACGATGCGGTTGTCGGGGGCCACCAGGTCGACCACGTCGCCGCCGTAGAAGCGGCCGCGGACGCCGACGATGCCGGCGGCGAGCAGGGATCGACGCCGGTGCGCCACCGCTTGGACCGCGCCGTCGTCGATCAGCAGGGCGCCGCGGCTGTCGGCCGCGTGCCGGACCCAGAACTTGCGCGCGGACAACCGCACCGGGCGGGCGGCGAACGCGGTGCCCACGGTGCCGGTGGTGAGTGCGGTCGCGGCCGAGGACGCGGCGGCCAGCAGGACCGGTACGCCCGCGTCGGCGGCGAGCCGGGCCGCGGACAGCTTGGACGCCATGCCGCCGGTGCCGAGCGCGCCGCCGCTGCCCGCGATCACGCCGTCCAGGTCGGCACTGCTGCGGACCTCCGGAATGAAGTTGGCGGGGCCCTTGCGGGGGTCGCCGTCGTACAGGCCCTCCACGTCGGACAGCAGCACGAGCGCGTCCGCGCCGACCAGGTGCGCGACCAGCGCGGCGAGCCGGTCGTTGTCGCCGAAACGGATCTCTTCCGTTGCGACGGTGTCGTTTTCGTTCACCACGGCGATCGCGCCGAGCGAACGCAGGCGATCCAGCGTGCGCTGCGCGTTGCGATGGTGTTCGCGGCGGGCGAAGTCGTCGGCGCTCAGCAGGACCTGGCCGACCGTGCGGCCGTAGCGGGCGAACGACGTGCCCCACGCGTGGGCGAGTGCCAGCTGTCCGACGCTCGCGGCCGCCTGCTTGGTAGCCAGGTCACGAGGACGACTGGTCAGCCCGAGCGGCGCGATACCTGCGCCGATCGCGCCGGAGGACACCACGACCACATCGGACCCCGAGCGCATCCGGGCCTCCACCGCGTCCGCGAGCCGATCCAGCCGCGCGGTGTCCAGACCGCCTTTCAGACTGGTCAGTGCGGACGAACCGATCTTCACCACCACCCGCCGCGCCGACGCGATCGCCAGCCGAGCCTCGCTCAGGCCCGACGAATCCGTCTCGGCGGTCACCGAAGTCACCTGCATCGCAACCGAACTCCCTGCGCCACAATAGGATCCACAGTGGTACGGGCGGATGCCGCGACCCGCCCTGACCGCGAACGGTCGAACTCGCCGCCCGGCGTACGCACCGCGACCCGACCCTCCACGTCCTACTCCTCGTCTTCTTGCACCAACCCGCGCCGCACCCGGGACGCGTGCTTGCGCTCGGCCGCGCTCACCCGGTCGGTCTGCTCCAACCGGACATCGGTGCCGCGACCGGTGGGCACCATGTCGATGCCCGCCGAGATCTGTGGCTCCCAGTCGAAGGTGACGTCGCCGATGGTCACCGGCGCTCCCGGCTCGGCACCCAACCGCACCAGCTCGTCCTCGACGCCGAGGCGGGCGAGGCGGTCGGCCAGGTAGCCCACGGCCTCGTCGTTGTCGAATTGGGTTTGGCGCACCCACCGCTCCGGCCGGGTGCCGCGCACGATGAAGCCGCCCGGCTCCTCCGGGTCCGCGATCACGCTGAAACCGGTCTCGTCCACCGCGATCGGACGGATGACCGGGCGCTTGGGCGCCGCCTTCGGATGCTCCTCGCGGTAAGTGCGCACCAGATCGGCGAGTGCGAACGTCAAGGGGCGCAGGCCCGCCCGGCTCACCGCGGAGATCTCGAACACCGGCCACCCCCGCTCGGTGAACTCCGGGGTCACCATTTCCGCGAGCTCGGCGGCGTCCGGCACGTCGATCTTGTTGAGAATCACCACGCGCGGCCGGTCGGCCAGATCGCCGAGCCCGGCGTCGGCGCTCAAGGCCGGTCGATAGGCGGCGAGTTCGGCCTCGAGCGCGTCCACGTCGGACACCGGGTCGCGCCCCGGCTCCAGCGTCGCGCAGTCCACCACGTGTGCGAGCACCGCGCAGCGCTCCAGGTGCCGCAGGAAGTCCAGGCCGAGGCCACGGCCCTCGCTGGCGCCGGGGATCAGGCCGGGCACGTCCGCGACGGTGAAAGTGGTGTCACCGCTGGCGACTACACCGAGGTTGGGCACCAGCGTGGTGAACGGGTAGTCGGCGATCTTCGGCTTGGCCGCCGACAGCACCGAGACCAGCGATGATTTGCCCGCGGACGGAAACCCGACGAGCCCGACGTCGGCGACCGACTTCAGCTCCAGTACCAGGTCGAGCTCTTCGCCGTTCTCGCCGAGCAGCGCGAAACCGGGCGCTTTGCGCGCCTTCGAGGCCAGTGCGGCGTTGCCGAGCCCGCCGCGTCCGCCGCGGGCGACGATGAAGCGGTTGCCTGCGCCGACCAGGTCGACGAGCACCTTGCCGTCGTCGTCGAGCACCACGGTGCCGTCGGGCACCTTCAGCACCAGGTCGGCGCCCTGCTTGCCGTCCCGGTTGCCGCCCTCGCCCGGCTTGCCGTTGCCCGCCTTGGCGTGCGGGTGGAAGTGGAAGTCCAGCAGGGTGTGCACGTTGGAGTCGACCTCGAGGATCACGTCTCCGCCGTTGCCGCCGTTGCCGCCGTCCGGTCCGCCGAGCGGCTTGAACTTCTCCCGGTGCACCGAGGCGCAACCGTGGCCCCCCTTGCCCGCACGCACATGCAGTACGACACGGTCGATGAACTTGGACATACGCCGAATCATCCTCCTTCGGGACTGGTCGTACTCAGGGCCGGCGTGGCGGGAACACGAAAAACGGGCCAGGGTTTCGAGACCCTGACCCGCTCGCTGTTGTCCGGAAGTGGTTCGGCGGTCAGGCCTGAACCGGCTCCGGGACGACGATGTTGACGGTCTTGCGTCCACGCTTGCTGCCGAACTCCACCGCGCCCGCCGCGAGGGCGAACAGGGTGTCGTCACCGCCACGGCCGACGTTCACGCCGGGGTGGAAGTGGGTGCCGCGCTGACGCACCAGGATCTCGCCCGCCTTGACCGTCTGGCCGCCGAAGCGCTTGACGCCGAGTCGCTGGGCGTTGGAATCGCGTCCGTTCCGGGAGCTGGACGCGCCCTTCTTGTGTGCCATAGCTGATTCTCCTCGGGATGTCTTACTTGATGCCGGTGACCTTCAGGACCGTCAGCGGCTGACGGTGACCCTGGCGCTTGTGGTAGCCGGTCTTGTTCTTGAACTTGTGGATGCGGATCTTCGGGCCCTTGGTCTGCTCGACCACCTCGGCGGCCACGGAGACCTTGGCCAGCTTCGCGGCATCGGTGGTCAGCTCGGCGCCATCGACGACCAAGACCGGATCCAGCGCCACGGCGGTGCCCGGCGCACCCTCGATCTTCTCGACCTTCACCAGGTCACCGACCGCGACCTTGTACTGCTTTCCGCCGGTCTTGACGATCGCGTACGTTGCCATCGGTCGGCTGCCCTTCTTCCTATAGTGCTCGGCACTTGCTCACGCGGCGCTCCCCGGGACTGATCCCACCGGAAACCGCCACACGACTGGTCTGGTAATCGCCGCCGCCTCGGCGCCTGGTGGCTCTCGGTGTCGAACTGGCGAGAACCGAGCCACGAAGACAAAACATGTTGTCACCGGGCAGCGACTGTCCAAGATTACAGGACGGCTACCGCCACGACCAAACCGGCGTCGGTGCACACCGCGCCGACGCCACCGGTTCGCCGCCGACACGCACGTGGCCCCCGCCGGTCGCACCGGCGAGGGCCACGGGACCTGAGCGACGACTCAGTCCGACGACTCCGGCGCACCCGCCGGTCGCCCGACCGCCCGCCTGCGTGGCCGGTTGCGCTGCGGCAATTCGACCGGCTCGGGCTGGGAGTAGTCGATGGTGGGCGCGGGCGCCTGATCACCGGTAGGCAGCACGAACACCGCGCCCGAGCTGTCCGCGGCCGGTGCGGCGGTGGAACGAGCAACCCTCCGGCGCCGAACCTGGCGGACCTGCCCCGGTTCGGCCACACCGTTGGTGGCCGCCGGAGCACCGGCCGCGGCGACCGCCGCGGCGGGCTCCGCGGTCCGAGCGGGTTCGGCGGCGTATGCGGGCTCCGCCGCCTGTGCGGGTTCGACGGCCGGGGTCGGCTCAGCGGTCCGAACGGGCTCGGTGACGTGAGCGGGCTCGGCAGCCGGTGCCGGCTCGGCAGCCTGCACGGGCTCGGCAGCGCCGACGGGCTCCGGACCCTGCGCGGGCTCGGCAACCCGAGCGGGCTCGACGGCCTCTGCGGGCTCGGCAACCGCCTCGGGTTCCTGGGCGCCCACGGGCTCGCCGGTCTCGACCTCCTCGATGACCTCCACGACTTCGGCGGGCTCGGTCTCGGGCTCCTCCGCGGGCACCGCCACGGCAGCGTGCACCGCCTCCTCGATCAGCGACTCGGCGGCGGCAACGCCTTCGGCGGCCGCGGCGGATTCGCCGACAACCGCGGGCTCGACAGCCTCGGTCTCCTCGGACTGGTGCGCGGCCATCGCCAACGCCACCGGATGCGCCCGCTTGACGGCGGCGTCCTCGTCGACGTGGTCGGTGGCCGGACCGGCACCGTTGGCGGGCTGGGCCTGCGCGGCCGCACCCTTGTCCCGGCCGCGCCGCCTGCGCGAACCGCCTTCCCGGGCCCGCCCGGCGGTTTCGTCGCCCGAACCGGGTTCCACCGGGTAGGTGTGCACCAGGATGCCGCGGCCATGGCAGTGCTCACAGGTGGTGGAGAACGCCTCGACCAAGCCCGTGCCCAGCTTCTTGCGGGTCATCTGGACCAGGCCCAGCGAGGTGACCTCGGAGACCTGGTGCCGGGTGCGGTCGCGGCCCAGCGCCTCGGTGAGGCGGCGCAGCACCAGGTCGCGGTTGGACTCCAGGACCATGTCGATGAAGTCGACGACGATCATGCCGCCGATGTCGCGCAGCCGCATCTGGCGCACGATCTCCTCGGCCGCCTCCAGGTTGTTCCTGGTGACCGTCTCCTCCAGGTTGCTGCCGCCGGAACCGGTGAACTTGCCGGTGTTCACATCGATGACCGTCATGGCCTCGGTGCGATCGATCACCAGGGTGCCGCCGGAGGGCAGCCACACCTTGCGATCCAGCGCCTTGGCCAGCTGCTCGTCGATCCGGTAGGCCTCGAACACGTCGACGCCGTTGTTGTCGTGCCGGGCGACCCGGGCGAGCAGGTCCGGCGCGACGGTGCCGATGTACTTCTCCACCGTGCTCCAGGCCCGGTCGCCTTCGATGACCAGTTTGGAGAAGTCCTCGTTGAACAGGTCGCGGATGACCTTGACCAGGAGGTCGGGCTCCTCGTACAGCGTCTTCGGAGCGTTGTTCTCCTTGCCGGTCTGCTGCTGGATAGTGCGCCAGGTGGCCTGCAGCCGGTCCACGTCCCGGGCCAGCTCGGTCTCGCTGACGCCCTCGGAGGCGGTGCGGATGATCACACCGGCGTCGGCGGGCACGATCTCGCGCAGGATCTCCTTCAGGCGCTTGCGCTCGGTGTCGGGCAGCTTGCGGCTGATTCCGGTGGAGGTGCCGCCCGGCACGTACACCAGGAAGCGCCCGGCCAGGCTGATCTGCGTGGTCAGGCGGGCGCCCTTGTGACCGACCGGGTCCTTGCTCACCTGGACGAGCACCTGATCGCCCGGCTTGAGCGCCTGCTCGATCTTGCGCTCCTTGCCGCCGAGCCCGGCGGCCTCCCAGTTCACTTCACCGGCGTAGAGCACACCGTTGCGGCCGCGGCCGATGTCGACGAACGCCGCCTCCATGCTGGGCAGCACATTCTGCACCTTGCCCAGGTACACGTTGCCCACCATGGACGCGGAACCGGTGCTGGTGACGAAGTGCTCGACCAGGACGTTGTCTTCGAGCACCGCGACCTGCGTCGCGGTCGGATGGTCCGGGAAGGACTTCTCCCGCACCACCATGACCCGGTCCACCGCCTCGCGCCGGGCCAGGAACTCCGACTCGGTCAGGATCGGCGGACGGCGGCGGCCTGCCTCCCGGCCGTCCCGGCGGCGCTGCCGCTTGGCTTCCAGCCGGGTCGAACCCGTGATGCCCTGGACCTCGTCCACCGTCACGCGGGTGCGGGCCTTGTTGCGCGGCTCGCGCTCGTGCACCACCGTGTTCGGCGGATCGTCGTCGGCGGGCTCGGTCTCGCCGGATTCGCCGGCCACCTTGCGACGACGACGCCGACGGCGACGACGGCTCGAACCCTCGGGTAAGCCCTCCTCGTCCTCGGACTCGGCGGCGCTGGTATCGGCCGATTCCGCGGCTTCGGCGGGCTCGGTGGTCTCGGCGGCCGACTCGTCCTCGGTTTCGGACTCGGTCTCCTCGCCCTCGTTGTCGCCTTCGGACTGCTGCTCGCCGCGCCCGCGCCCACGACCACGGCGGCCGCGACGCCTGCGCCGCGGCTGGCCCTCGGCGTCACCCTGCTGGTCGGACGACTCGCGCTCGTCCTCGGCGACCTCGGTCTCGTCCTCGGCGGGCTCGGGTGCGCTCTCCTCGGAGCGCCGCGTCTCGCGTTCCTCGCGGCGCCTCTTGCGGGCCTCTTCCGCGGCGGCGGCGTCCGGCGGCAGGAACAGCGGCGCCTGCACGACGGCGGCCGATTCGAACACCATCGGAGCAACCGGGACCGGTTCCTGCCGCACCGAATGGGTGAACAACTGGGTCGGCTCGTGCACCGCACCGCCGCTCGGCGCGTGCTGCTCGGCGTTCACCACCTCCGGGGCGGAGAAGATGACGCCTGCGGCGGCGAAAGGCGTCGCGGCTTGTGGTTGCGGAGCGGGTTCCGGAGGTTCAGCCGCCTCCTGCGCGGGCTCGGTCGTCTGCGCGGTGCCGGTGTCCGCCGGTTCGGCGGCGGTGCGCTCCGGCGCGGGCGGCTCCTCCGGCTCGGGCGCGGCGTCCGTCTGGACCGGCACCAAGGCGTCGCGGACGGACTCCGCGACGGCTCGGTCGACGTTCGATTGCGCGCTGCGCGCGTCCGCCCCCATCTCGGTCAGCTTGGCCAGGATGCGCTTGCTCGTTACCCCGAGCAGCTTGGCAAGGGCGTGAACTCGGATTCGCTCCGGCAATTGTTCGGCATCCTGTGATGTTGTTTCCAGCGGCTCTTGATCGGCCACGAAGTCTCCTCGGGCCCCCGGGCGCGTCCCTCCCGGCGGGAGTGACGCGGCCGACGCGGGGGCGCTGTTCGTTCGACTCGCACCCGGTGGGCGCGAGGTCAAGTGGTCTCGCCCCGCGTGCCCGGTTATCTCCTCGATCGTTCGTCGCTCGGGCTAACTGGTCACGCGGCGCCTGGCAGTATGGCTGAACTCCACGGGTCGAGCGCTCATCCAGCGTGCCGACGCGAACAGCGAGCCTCAATTACCAGGCCGTTTGTCCGTGGCAGCGATGATCGGCATCGAACCGCGGTGTCATCCGGCTGCCCTCGTCACGTCTCGTTCGCGCACCTGCACGAACAGTCGGCATCGAATGCAGCCGATGCCAGTATCCCACATCGCGCGCCGGGCGTTCGCCATCGGCGCTCGGCACCGTCGGCCCGCGACGCGTTCGCCCTGCGCCGGCACGGCGCGGGCACGACGGTCCAGACCCGATCAGGCGGGCAGTTCCGGGAACCAGAGGGCGATCTCGCGCTTGGCGGATTCGGGTGAATCGGACCCGTGCACCAGGTTCTCCTGCGTCTCGAGAGCGAAGTCTCCGCGAATGCTGCCGGGGACGGCCTTCTCGACCGGATCGGTACCGCCGGCAATCTGCCGGAACGCCGCGATGGCCCGCGGGCCCTCCAGGATGGCCGCGACCACCGGCCCCGAGGTGATGAACTCGATCAGGGAACCGAAGAACGGCTTCTCGGCGTGCTCGGCGTAGTGGCCCTCGGCCAGTTCGTCGGACACCTGCTTCAGCTCGAGGGCGACGATCTTCAGGCCCTTGCGCTCGATACGTGCCAGCACCTCGCCGACAAGGCCACGGGCCACACCGTCCGGCTTGATGAGTACCAACGTCTGCTCAGTCACGGCGCTCAGCATAAAGGACGCAGTTGTCCGTCCTCAGCCCAGCTCACGGCCGGAGCGAAGGCGGAGGTACGCCTAACGGGCAACCTTCCGGACGCCGCACCAGCGGTCGGGCTCCGGCTCGTTCCGCGCGCCGCACCATGTGGGCCTGGGCCGGTCGCCCAGGCTCTTGTGCCGATCGGGGCTCACGTTCTGACAAGGCGGCACGGCACGGCACGCAAGACAATCAGGCCGGGACGAGCACCCCGGCGCGCTCCGAGGCGCCGGGGCGATCGCCGCGACGACAGCTAATCGCGGCGAATGCGCTGACTCGGCAGCAAGCCCTTCTCCATCCGCCCCCGCACGTCGGCGCGCAGCACCAGGATGAAGCCCCAGACCACGGCGAACACCACGCCGATGATGCCGATGGACAGGTGTATCAGCGCGCCCAGCAGAACGAACACTTGCAGCGCGAGGTTGAGCGGCAGTGCCCAGGGCCGCCGCTGCAAACCGGCGCCGAGGAACATCACCACCGCGAGCGCGACGAGGTAGGTGCCGGACAGCCAGGTCACCCCGCCCCCGACGTCGGCGACCACGGGCAGCGCGAGCAGTACGACGATCGCCTCGAGCACCAAGGTGCCCGCCATCACCCCGCGGAAGCCCTTCCACGGATCGGTCGCGGGCGGCGGCACCGGCCGCTCCCCTTGGTCGGCGGGTTCACTCATGCTGTATCCCTTCCGGCCGAAACGCGACCCCGCGTGGTCGCACTCCGCTGCCGCTTCCGGCCCTGACCGCTCAGGCTGCATCCCTTGTCGGCAGGACCGCGACCCTGCGTCGTCACATTCCGCTGCCGCCTCCGGGCCTGCTGGCGGTTCATGCGGGGTCCTTTCCGAACAGCGCGCGGGTCGCGCCCGCGGTCACCACCGAGCCGGTCACGACGACGCCCGCGCCGGACACCATCTCGCCCTGTTCGCCGACTTCCTCGGCCATGGCGATCGCGGTCTCCAGCGCGTCCGGCAGCGTGGTCGCGGTGACCACGCGCTCGTCGCCGAACCGCTGTACCGCGAGATCCGCCAGGGTCTCCACGTCCAGCGCGCGCGGCGAGCCGTTGGTGGTGACGACGATCTCGTCGAACACCGGCTCCAGCGCGGCCAGGATGCCCTCGGCGTCCTTGTCGCCGAGCACCGCGATCACGCCGACCAGCTTGCGGAAGTCGAACTCGTCGGTGAGCGTCGCGGCCAGCGCCCGAGCGCCCGCCGGGTTGTGCGCGGCGTCGATGAAGATGGTCGGCGCACTGCGGACGCGCTCGAGCCGGCCCGGGCTGGTCACGCTCGCGAAACCGGCTCGGACGGCCTCGACGTCGAGCTGGCGCTGCGCGCCCGCGCCGAAGAACGCCTCCACCGCGGCGAGCGCGAGCACCGCGTTGCGTGCCTGGTGCTCGCCGTGCAGCGGCAGGAAGATCTCGTCGTACACCCCGCCGAGACCCTGCAACTCGAGCTGCTGCCCGCCGACCGCGATCTGGCGGGCGAGTACGCGGAACTCGGCGCCCTCGCGCGCGACCGCGGCGTCCACCTCGACCGCGCGGCGCAGCAGCGCCTCCATCGCCTCCGGCTCCTGCTCCGCGATCACCGCGACGTTGTCGCGCGGCACCAAGCTCTCCGGGGCGCGTTTGATGATCCCGGCCTTCTCCTTCGCGATGGAGGCCAGGTCCGGGCCGAGATATTCCATGTGGTCCAGGCCGATCGGAGTGACCACCGCGACTTGGCCGTCGATCACATTGGTGGCGTCCCAGGCGCCGCCCATGCCGGTCTCGACGACCGCGACATCGACCGGCGCCTCGGCGAAGGCGGCGAACGCCATACCGGTGAGCACCTCGAACTTGCTCATCGCCGGGCCACCCGCGGCCGCCGACTGCTTGTCGATCATCTCGACGTACGGCAGCAGTTCGCGGTAGAGCTCCACGTACTTCGCCGGCGAGATCGGCGCGTTGTCGATGCTGATCCGCTCGGTCGCCAGCTGCAGGTGCGGGCTGGTGATCCGGCCGGTGCGCCGGTGCAGGGCGGTGAGCAGCGCGTCGATCATCCTGGTCACCGAGGTCTTGCCGTTGGTGCCTGCGACGTGGATCGCCGGATAGCTCTGCTGCGGCGAGCCGAGCAGGTCCATCAGCGTGGCGATCCTGGTGAGCGACGGCTCGATCTTGGTCTCCGGCCAGCGCTGGTCGAGTTCCGCCTCGACCAGCGCCATCTCGGCCAGTTCCACCGGGGACGGCCCGGAGCCGAGCCGCGCGCCGCCACGGCGCTCGTCGTCGCCGTACTGCGGTTCCGGCTCGTGGTTCACTTGCCGCTCAACTCCGCCAGGCGGGACTCGATTCGCGCCACTTCGGCGGACGCGATCTGCTGCCTGTCTTTGATCTTGTCGACGACATGCTCGGGCGCCTTGGCCAGGAACGCGTCGTTGCCGAGCTTGGCGGCGGTGCCCTGGAGTTCCTTCTGCGCGGCCGCCAGGTCCTTTTCCAGACGGCGGCGTTCGGCGTCCAGGTCGATCGCGCCGGAGGTGTCCAGCTCGACGGTCACCGTGGCCGCGCTCAGCCGCACCTCCACCGCGGCGGTGGCGGCGAAATCCGCGCCGGGCTCGGTGAGCCGGGCCAGGTTCGCCACCGACGCGGCGAGCTCACCCAGCCCCGCGGCGTCCACGCCGATCAGCTTGGCCGCCACCTTCTGCTTGTCGGCCAGACCCTGGTCGCTGCGGAACCGCCGGATCTCCGTGATCAACCGCTGGGTGTCCGAAATACGTTGCGCGGCGGCCTGGTCGGCGGGAACGCCGGAGGCCTGCGGCCACGGCGCGATCACCACCGACTCGCCGCCGGTCAGCGCCTGCCACAGCTCCTCGGTGACGAACGGGATGACCGGATGCAGCAGGCGCAGCACCGCGTCCAGCACCGCGCCGAGCACCAGCTGGGTCGCCTCGGCGCGCGCGCCTTCCGCGGCGAACTGCACCTTGGCCAATTCCAGGTACCAGTCGCACAATTCGTCCCAGGCGAAGTGGTAGAGCGCCTCGCACGCCTTGCCGAACTCGTAGGCGTCGAACGCCGAATCCACCTCGGCCCGCACCTCGTCCAGCCGGTCCAGGATCCACCGGTCGGCATCGGTGAGCTGTGCGCGGTCGGGCAGGTCGCCGACTCGCGCGCCGTTCATCAGCGCGAACTTGGCCGCGTTGAACAGCTTGGTCACGAAACTGCGCGAGGCGAGCACGTGCGGCTCGCCAACCGAGAGGTCGCCGCCGGGCTGCGCGCCGCGCGCCAGGGTGAAGCGCGTGGCGTCCGCGCCGAAAGTGTTGATCCAGTCCAGCGGGTCGATGCCGTTGCCGCGTGACTTGGACATCTTCTTGCCGAACTGATCGCGGATCAGGCCGTGCAGGAACACGTCCTTGAACGGCACCTGGCGCTCGCCGCCCTTGCCCGTGGTCAGCACGGCGTCCTCGGCGACGTAAGTGCCGAACATCATCATCCGCGCCACCCAGAAGAACAGGATGTCGTAGCCGGTGACGAGAACGCTGGTGGGATAGAACTTCTCGAGTTCCGCGGTGGCGTGCGGCCAGCCCATGGTGGAGAAGGGCCACAGCCCGGAGGAGAACCAGGTGTCCAGCACGTCCGGGTCCTGCACCCAGCCCTCGGGCGCCTGTTCGTCGGGTCCGACGCACACCACTTCGCCCTCGGGGCCGTACCAGATCGGGATGCGGTGGCCCCACCACAGCTGGCGCGAGATGCACCAGTCGTGCATGTCGTCGACCCAGTCGAACCAGCGCGGCTCCTGGCTCTTCGGGTGGATCAGGGTGTCGCCGTTTCGCACCGCGTCACCCGCGGACTTGGCCAGCGATTCCACCTTCACCCACCACTGCATGGACAGGCGCGGCTCGATCGGCTCGCCGGTGCGTTCGGAATGCCCGACGCTGTGCAGGTACGGCCGCTTCTCGGCGACGACGCGGCCTTCCTCGGCGAGCCGCTCGCGCACCTTCACCCGCGCCTCGAAACGGTCCATGCCGTCGAATTCGGTTCCGGTGCCGGTGATCCGGCCGCGCTCGTCCATGATGGTCGGCATCGGCAGCCCGTGCCGCAGACCCATCTCGAAGTCGTTCGGGTCGTGCGCGGGTGTGATCTTCACCGCACCCGAACCGAATTCGGGATCGACGTAGTCGTCGGCGATGATCGGGATCCGCCGCCCGGTGATCGGATGTTCCAGGGTGGTGCCGATCAGATCCCGGTAGCGCGGGTCCTCGGGGTGCACGGCCACGGCGGTGTCGCCGAGCATGGTCTCCACCCGGGTGGTGGCCACGACGACGTGCGGCTCGTCGTCGCTGAGCGAGCCGTAGCGCAGCGAGACCAGCTCACCTTGCACGTCCTCGTACTTGACCTCGATGTCCGAGATCGCGGTGCGCAGCTCCGGCGACCAGTTCACCAGTCGCTCGGCACGGTAGATCAGGCCCGCGGCGTAGAGCCGCTTGAACATGGTCTGCACGGCGCGGGACAGGCCCTCGTCCATGGTGAAGCGGTCCCGGCTCCAGTCCACGCCGTCGCCGAGCGCGCGCATCTGCCATTGGATGGCTCCGCCGGACTCGCGCTTCCAGTCCCACACCTTCTGGAGGAACAGTTCGCGGCCGAAGTCTTCCTTCGTCTTGCCGTCCACCGCGAGCTGCTTTTCCACCACCGTCTGGGTGGCGATGCCCGCATGGTCCATGCCGGGCAACCAGAGCACCTCGTAGCCCTGCATGCGCTTGCGGCGCGAGAGCGTGTCCATCAGGGTGTGGTCGAGCGCGTGGCCCATGTGCAGCGTGCCGGTGACGTTCGGCGGCGGCAGCACGATCGAGTACGGAGGCTTGCCGCTGGCGGTGTCCGCGGTGAAATAGCCAGCCGCTACCCAGCGCTCGTACATCTCGGCCTCTACGTCGCTGGGGGTCCAGCTCTTGGGGAGGGCATCGGCACGATTACGCGTGTTGTCAGGGGCTGCGCTGGTCACCCCGCGATTCTAGAGCGCGTCGATCCGTCCACTTCGGGTCGGTCGACCCGCCTGGCGCCGGGGTCGGCCGAATCGGGTGCGGATCCGACCGGCGCCGGTCTCGGAACTCAGGTGGAACCAGCGCTCATAGTCGGCCGACCGCGTCGGAACCGGTCGAGATCCTTGCTCGACCGATCGGCGATGCGCTTTCCGGCTGAAGACAAAATAAGGCGGAGTCTTCGGTGGATGAGGGACACCGAACACTCCGCCTATGTCAGTAGCTTACCGGCGATCCGAGACCGGACCCGGAATCCATAAGTAATTCTCAGCTTCCGGCAATTTCTACCCCGGGCATTCCCCAGGAAAGACGCAGCCGGACGGAGTCCGTCTACAGCCCGCGCCGGGCCGAGCGAAGGCGAGGCAGCCGCAGGAAAGACGCAGCCGGACGGAGTCCGTCTACAGCCCGCGCCGGGCCGAGCGAAGGCGAGGCAGCCGCTTATCGCACGAGCGCGGTGGCGTCCGCCATCACCAGGTCTGCGTTGATCGCGATCGCGGCGGTCGAGCCTGCACCCGCCGCCGAGATCACCTGGGCTGCCGGGTCGGCGACGTTGCCCGCGGCCCAGACGCCGGGAACGCTGGTGCGCCCGGCCGGGTCGGTGATCACCCAGCCGCCGTCGTCGAACGCGCAGCCCAGCGCGACGAGCAGTGCGTCGTCGGCGCGGAAGGCCGGGGCGACGAACATCGCCGCACGCGGCACCGTCCGCCCGTCGGACAGTTCCACCCCGCGCAGTGCGTCGTCCACGACGAACCGGGCGACCTTCCCCTCGAGCACGCGAACCCCGCGCGCGTCGAGGTGGGCCCGCTCGACGTCCGACAGGGCCATCGTGTGTGGAAAGAAGAGCACATCCTCCGACCACTGTGGCAGCAGCAACGCCAGGTGCACCGCGCGCGCGATCGCGCCCGGCTCCCGCCCGCCGAGCACGCCGATCGGCTGGTCACGAACCTCATAGCCGTGGCAGTAGGGACAATGCAGCACGTCGCGGCCCCAGCGCTCCCGCACGCCGGGCAGGGCGGGCAGTTCATCCCGCAGCCCGGTGGCGATCAGTACGCGGCGTGCCCGCAGCGATTCGCCGCGTTCGAGCCGCAATATGTAGTCGTCCGCGGACCCGCCCGCGTCGATGACGACGTCATCGATCACTTCCCCGCCGTAGCGCGTGACCTCCGCGACGCCGGTCGCGAGCAGATCCGCGGGCGGCATCCCGTCGCGGGAGAGAAACCCGTGCATGTGCTCGGCGGGCGCGTTGCGCGGTGCGCCGGCGTCGACCACCGCGACCCGTCGCCGGGCCCTGGCCAGGACCAGCGCCGCGGAAAGTCCCGCCGCACCGCCACCCACGATCACCACGTCGTATGTCCTGATCATGCCCGCATCTCGCGGGCTCTCGGCCCCGGCGCGCGAGTGCTCGGCTGGGTCCATTCTTCGTTCGCTCATCCGCGATCACCTCCACAGGCAGGTTGCCGTCCCGGTCGAATTTCGACAACTAATGTTGCTGATTCCGGGAAGACGCGGTGCACTGGTGACATGTCCACACAACCAGCGGTCACCCAAGCACTCGCCGACATCGGCCCGCGGCTCAAGGCCCTGCGCACCCGCCGCAACGTCACGCTCACCGCGCTGGCGGAAAGCACCGGGATCTCCAAGAGCACGCTGTCGCGATTGGAGTCCGGGCAGCGCAAAGCCAGTTTGGAGCTGCTGTTACCCATCGCGATGGCCCACCAGGTGCCTTTGGACGAACTGGTCGCCGCGCCGAAGATCGCCGACCCGAGGGTGCACCTCGCGGCCCGAAAGATGAACGGGCTCACCATTGTCCCGCTCACTCGGCAACCGGGGCCGCTGCAGGCGTTCAAGATCATCATCCCGCCCGATCGCGGTGAGCCGGACCCGAAGGTGCACGAGGGTTTCGAGTGGCTCTACGTGCTGTCCGGACGGCTCCGGCTGGTACTCGGCGAGCACGATCTGACGCTCGGGCCAGGCGAGGCGGCGGAATTCGACACCCGCCAACCGCATTGGTTCGGCAGCGCGGGTCGAGGTCCGGTGGAAATCCTCAGCCTTTTCGGCTCCCAGGGCGAACGAATGCATCTTCGCGCACGCTCGGCGGGGCGGAAACGCGGATAATCCGAGGGAAAACCAGGGTTTTCCCGGTTGCCGAACGGGTCTCGGCTGGGGATTCTGGGAGGGGTGAACCCCCCGCTCGAAGCCCTGCCGACGCACGCCCCCGAACCCCGGCTGCCGATCCTGTCCCCCGGCACCCTGCACGACCTACGGGGACATGCCATCGAGGAGTTGCGGTACCCGGCATCGGCGGCGCTGATCGTCGCGGGCGTTCCCGGCGCGGGCAAAAGCACCGCGCTGCGCAAGTTCTTCAGCGCCGAGTCCGATGCCGTGGCGCCCTCGCGCGGCCCCGACGGGGCGCTGGTGCTCGACTCGATGCAGGCGCGAAACCGCTTGCGGCCCAGGCTGTGGTGGCTGCCGTATCTGCTGTGGCGCCCGGTGGTGCATATCGCACACCTCCGGGCGATCCGCACGGCATTACGCGACAGCACCGGTCCGGTCGTGATCCACGATTGCGCGACCTTCCGCTGGACACGCAGGCTGATCGCGCGCTGGGCAGCGGATTACCGCCGCGAACTGCACCTGCTCATGCTCGACGTGCCCGCCGCCGTGGCGCGGGCAGGCCAGTACGCCCGCGGACGCCGGATCAACCGCGTGGCCTTCACCATCCACGTGCGGCGCTGGCGTCAACTGATGCGCGAGATCGCGACCGAACGCGATACGGCCACCGGCGCATCGCGTTCGGTGGTCATCGTCGACCGTGCGGCGGTCAACCGGATCCGCCGCGTGGTCTTCACCTCGTGATGGACGCTGTCGGCCGTCATCAGCCGGAGCGAAGGCGGAGTACGCAGAAAGGGCGCAGCCGGACGTAGTCCGTCCACAGCCCCGCGCATGGCCGGAGCGAAGGCGGAGGTACGCAGAAAGGGCGCAGTCGGACGTAGTCCGTCCACAGCCCCGCGCATGGCCGGAGCGAAGGCGGAGGTACGCCCTGACCGGCCGACTCGTTTGTCGCGTCAGGGAACCAGGACGGTCAGCGCCGAGGGGACCGCGCGGATGGTGATCGGCAGGGTGCCCGCCGGTTCGCCGTCGGCGGTCGCGGGCGCACCCGGCGCGCTGAGCGTGACGGCCGCGGCACGGTACTGCTTGACCTCCGGATGGTCCTGGCGCTTGCCCGCCGACAGCGCGGGCAGCAGTCGCAGCATCTCCCGGCGCGACAGCGCGCCGACCACGGTCAGGTCGAGCAGTCCGTCGTCCATGACCGCGTCCGGGCAAATCAACATGCCGCCGCCGTAGGTGCGGGTGTTGCCGACCGCGACCATGACCGCCTCGGTTTCCAGCAGGGAGCCCGCGCCGGGATTGGTCAGTCCGTCGGTGACCGCATCGGTCAGCTCGACGCGGTAGGGCACGGTGAAACGTCCGGAGATCTCGGCCAATGCCGCGACGGTGTAGCGCAGCCTGCCCTTCGGCCAGCGCATCTCATTGGCGCGCAAGGTTACCCGCGCGTCGAATCCGGTGCCCGTCACGGTGGCGAACCACATCGGCGCGGCGGAACCGGTGGACTCGATCCGACCCAGATCGATGGTCCGGGTCCGCCCGCCCAACACGAGGTCGGCCGCGGCGATCGGGTCGTCGGTCGGCACGCCGAGTTCCCTGGCCAGATCGTTGCCGGTGCCCGCGGGGATCATGCCCAGCGCGACGCCGGTCTCGGCGACGGCCGCGAGAGTCACGTTGATCAGCCCGTCGCCGCCGATGCAGACCACCGCGTCGGGCTTCGCGCCGCGGCCGCCCGCGATCGAATCCCGCACCTGCTGAACGGATTCGGCAGGCGACGTGCCGCACACTTCGGTCACATCGACGCCGCCGGCGCGGAATCGGGCGACCGCCGCGCTCGCGATGTCGCCACCCTTGCCGTGCGCGGAACGCGGATTGGTCACCACGGTGACCGCCCGCATGGGCGAATGCTCGTTCACGGCACCAGCTTTCCGGGGTTGAGGATGCCCGCCGGGTCCAGTTCGGCCTTCACCGCACGCAGGACGCGCACGCCGAGATCGCCGACCTCGTCGGGCAGCCACGGACGGTGGTCGGTGCCGACCGCGTGATGGTGGGTGATGGTGCCACCTGCCGCGACGATGGCGTCGCCCGCGGCGCGCTTGGCGGCCAGCCACTGGCCGAGCGGGTCGTCCAGCTGCTTGGCGACGACGGTGAAGTACAGCGAAGCGCCGGTCGGATACGTGTGCGAGATGTGGCACATGACCAGTGCGGGCGTCCCTTGCTCGCCCAGCGCGCCGGTCAGCGCCGCGGTCACCCGCGCCTTCAGCGCCGCCAGGTTCGACCAGGTGGTCGCGGTCTCCAGGGTCTCGCACAGCACGCCGACGTCCAGGAGCGCGTCGCGGAGGTATGGCGCGGCGAACCGACCGTGCTCCCACTCCTTCGCCGGCTTCTCGCCCAGCGGTGTGCCACCCGCGGCCGCCAACAATTCGGCCGCCTCTGCGCTGCGTGCCGCGACATGCGCCGGGCTGCCCTCGTAGGTGGTGATGGCCAAGCAGCCCGCGACCGGACTACCACCGATATCACCGGAGCGGGCCAGATTGATCCCGGTCTCCGCCTCGTCGGACAGCCGCAGCACGGTCGGCGCAGCGCCTGCCTGCACCACCGAACGCAATGCGGCGGCACCGGTTTCGAAGTCGGGAAACGACCACGCTTGGTAGGTGACAGTTTCCGGGACCGGATGCACTCGCAGGGTGACTTCGGTGATGATGCCGAGCGTTCCCTCCGAACCGACGAACAATTCACGCAGGTCCGGTCCCGCGGCCGAGGCGGGGGCGCGGCCCAGTTCGATCGTGCCGCTCGGCGTGGCGATCTTCAGCCGCTGCACCATGTCGTCGAAGCGGCCGTAGCCCGCGGACGCCTGCCCGGACGAGCGCGTCGCCGCGAAGCCGCCGATCGTGGCGAACTCGAAGCTCTGCGGAAAGTGGCCGAGCGAAAGGCCGTGCTCGGCGAGCAGTTCCTCCGCGCGCGGACCGGTGAGTCCCGCGCCGAGTGTCGCGGTACCGCTGATCGGGTCGATGCCGGTCACATGATCGATCCGGCGCAGGTCCAGTGCGATCACGACGTCGAAACGGCCGCGTACGGGATCGACGCCGCCGACCACGCTGGTTCCGCCGCCGAACGGAACCACCGCGACCGCGTGCTCCGCGCAGTAGGCGAGCACGGCGAGCACCTGGTCGTGATCAGCGGGGAAGACGACGGCATCGGGCGCGTCCTGCGGGCCTTCCACGCGGCGGCGCAGCAGATCGGGCGTGCTCTTGCCACCCGCGTGCCGCACACGGTCGCGGTGGTCGGAGGACACGTTGTCCGCACCGACCACCTCGGCCAATCCGGCGCGCTGCGCGGGCGTCAGCGCCGATTCGCGCAGTGGCACGTCGCCCTCATCGCGGCGCACCACCGGGTTGCCGGAGACCCCGAAAACCTGCGTCAGCAAGGTACGGACGCGCTCCGAAAGTGGATGATGCCCGGCCGGAACTCCCCAGGCATCCCAGATCATGCCCGCCGCGGTCTTCGTCGCGACAGCCGGATCCCCGGCGGTGTGCTCATGCGTCATGCCCGCACCTCGCCGTCGCTGGGCTTCGGCATACCGCGCCGGCGGCCGTCTCCATTGGTCGCTTCGTGCACCATGCGTTACAGTTTGACATAGACTGTCAAGCAGTAACGAGCATTCGGACTATTCACCCTGGTCGGCGGGCCTGCCGCCGACGAATCGACCCCCTGGTGGTGACCTTGACCGCTCCCGACGACTCCGCCGAGAACGCGCTTTCGGCGACCGATCTCGCGATCTTGGACGCGGCGCGCGCCTGCGTGCAGGAGTTCGGCGTGCGCCGCACCACGCTCACCGAGGTGGCGCGGCGGGCGGGGGTCAGCAGGCCGACCGTCTACCGCCGCTGGCCGGATACCGGCGCGCTGGTGGCCGAGCTGCTGGTGCGTGAGCTGCGCGGCATCGTCGCGGCGACGATGCCCTCGGCGGGCAGCGCTCGCGCCAGGCTGGTCGAAGGCGTGGTCGCGGGCGCGGCGACGATCCGATCGAATCCGTTGTTCGGCAAGATCTTCCGCACCGACACCGACATCATGCTCACGTACGTGTTCGGCCGGCTCGGCCGCAACCAGCGCGCGTTGATCGAGCTGTTCGCGGCGGGTATCCGGGAAGGCCAGCAGGACGGCTCCATCCGTGCGGGCGACCCGGAACAGATGGCCACGATGCTGCTGCTGATCGCCCAGTCCGCGGTGCAATCGGCGGGCACCGTCGCGCCGCTGCTGGCGGGCGAGCACCTCGACACCGAACTCCGTCGCGCGATCGACGGGTACCTCGACGAGCGCGTCCACGGCGGCGATCGGAAGCAGCCGTGCTGACGGCGCCCTGTTGGATCGGAAAGGCATTGGTATGACCACGAATTCGCCGCACACCGGAGACTCCGCGCTGAACGCCGCCCGCCGCGCCGCGGACCTGTCCCGGCTCGGCGACGGCGCCGAGATCGACGTGCTGGTGATCGGCGGCGGCGTCACCGGGGCGGGCGCGGCACTGGACGCGGCCGCCCGCGGCCTGCGGACCGTGCTGGTGGAGCGCCACGATCTCGCCTTCGGTACCAGCCGCTGGAGTTCCAAGCTGGTGCACGGCGGGCTGCGATACCTGGCCAGTGGGCGGGTCGGCATCGCGCACGAGAGCGCGGTGGAACGCGGCATCCTCATGCGCACCACAGCACCGCATCTGGTGCGCCCGCTGCCCCAGCTGGTGCCGCTGCTGCCCGGCGTCGGTGCGGCACAGGCCGCGCTGGTGCGGGCCGGTTTCCTGGCGGGCGACCTGTTGCGGCGCGGCGCGGGAACCCCGGCGGCGATCCTGCCCCGCTCCCGGCGCGTCGCCGCCGCGGAGGCGCTGCGGCTGGCGCCGACCGTGCGCCGCGCGGGGCTGCGTGGCGGCTTGCAGGCTTGGGATGGGCAGCTGGTCGACGACGCGCGCTTGGTCGTGGCTCTGGCACGCACTGCGGCGGCGCACGGCGCGCGGGTCATCACGTATACGGAAGCGCTCGAGGTAACCGGCGATTCGGCGACCCTGCGCGACACCCGGACCGGCGAGACCCTCACCGTGCGGCCACGCACCGTGGTGAACGCCACCGGCGTCTGGGCCGACCAGGTCGATCCGAGCATCCAGCTGCGCCCGAGCCGGGGCACCCATCTGGTGTTCTCCGCGGCGTCCTTCGGCGGACTCACCGCCGCGCTCACCGTGCCGGTGCCCGGCAGCACCAGTCGTTTCGTCTTCGCGTTCCCCGCCGCGCACGGCCGGGTCTACCTCGGCCTGACCGACGAGGACGCGCCGGGCCCGGTACCCGACGAGCCGAAGCCGACCGAGCCCGAAATCGACTTCCTACTCGACACCATCAACCCCGCCCTGCGGGAACCCTTGACGCGCATCGACATTCGCGGCTCCTACGCGGGTCTGCGTCCGCTGTTGCAGACCGCAGACGACAACACGGCCGACATCTCACGCAAGCACGCCGTTCTACGCTCCCCCTCCGGCGTCGTCACGATCGTCGGCGGCAAACTCACCACCTACCGGAAGATGGCCGAAGACGCCGTCGACGCGGCCGTCGCACACGGCGGGCTCACCGCCGGGCCATGTCGCACCCGGGAACTCCCCTTGGTCGGCGCGGTCTCCGGAGCCGCCCGCGACCGCATCGACGCTCCGCCGGTGTTGATCGACCGCTACGGCAGCGAGGCGACCACCGTGCTCGCCGCGGCGCGTCGTGATCCAGCGCTCACCGAGCCGGTGGTCCCCGGAATCGACGTGCTCGCAGCCGAATTCGCGTTCGCGGTGTCACACGAGGGCGCGCTCGATGCCGACGATCTACTGGACCGGCGGTCCCGCATCGGCTTGGTCCCCGAGGACCGGACGGCCGCAGCCCCGGCCGCCGCGGCCGCACTCGCCGCAATCGGCTAGGACGGTCTTCGCTACGCGGGTCGGCAGCGCCGGGGTAAGGCCATCGCGGTCAGGCGGTACCGCCGAGTCGTCAGGCCGAGCACTTCCTCGGCCCAGGCCAGATCTTCGGCGCTGACGCCTGCCTCGGAGGCAAGCTGGTCGGCGATCTTGCGGGCAGTAGCCCAGTCGGGTTCTCGGCGGGCCACGGGTTTCCGCTGTGCGGGCGGGTCAATCGCTCACCCACGCGGACAACTCCGCTCGCATGCACGCGCGCGGCCAGCGGTCGAGTCCGTGGGCGCGTTCGGCGGCGCGTAGCGCGCGCAGGCCGGGAGTCTCCTCGTCCGGGGACAGGTACCGGAAGCCGAGCCGCTCGTAGTACGGCCCGTTCCAGGCGACCTCGGTGAACGTGGTCAGCGTCAGCGCGGGGAGGCCTTCGTCGGCGGCCCAGCGTGCGGCTCGGTCGATGAGGCGTTTGCCGATGCGCCGCCCGGCGTAGTCGGGGTGCACCGAGACCTGGTCTATGTGTGCGTTTCCGTCGATCACCCCGACGATCAGGTAGCCGATCGGCGCATTGTTCTCGGCCCGGACCCAGGCGCGTCCGGCCTCCTGGAATCCGCGCAGCGTCTCCAGCGAGGGAGGTTCGTCGTCGGCCACCGCCGTCATGCCGATCTCCGCGAATGGTTTGCCCGCCGCGCGCTCGATGTCCTGAAGCGCAGGGAGGTCGCGGGGCGTCGCAGGCCGAATCATGGGGTCAGTGTGAACCGGCGGCCACGACGGAAGCCAGCGATTTAGTCGGCCCGGGTGGCGAGGATGCCGTTGAGCAGCACCCGGACCGCCCACGCCGCGCGGGCGTCGCCGTCGCCGGACAGCATGGTGGCGCGCATGGACACGATGGTCGGGTACCGCTCGGCAGGCAGCTCGGCGAAGTGCCGCTCGACGTCGGCGAGGTAGTCGCGCTCGGTGCCGCCGCTGGTGTTGTGCACGCTCTGCTCGGCGGCCGACGCGGTGATGTGCAGGTAGAGCAGGTCCACCGCCCAGGACGCGGTGCGATCGTCCAGTCCCGCCTCGGTGAGTGACCGAAGCAGCAGTTCCATCAGACGCAGCGCGTTCGCGCTGGTAGGAATCGTGCCGAGCGCGACAAGCGCCAACCCTTCGTGCCTGCTCATTGCCGCCACCGCGGCATCGACCAGCTCGGTGATCCGCTCGCGCCAGCTCGCCCCGACCGGCTCCGGAATCGTGCCCAGGACATGGTCGAGCATGGCGGCCATCAGATCGTCGCGGTTGGCGACATAGACGTAGAGCGAAGCCGCTCCGGTATCCAGGTCCTGAGCGACGCGGCGCATGGTGAGCGCCGCCGCACCGTCCCGGTCCAGGATGCGCAGGCCGGTCTCGATGATCACCTCGCGACTGAGCGGGGCTTTGGCCGGGCGAGCCCTTCGGCTGACACCCGCTGCGCTCATCCCTTCGCCTCGCTTCCGCTTGGCCTCGGCATGACCGCCCTTGCGATTATCACGATCGTTCGCTCACTCATTGCGCCCGAGCATAACCGCAGACGAACGCCGTTTGACACGATCAGCGTTCGTACATATTTTCGGCACTCCACAGGTGGCGCGCAGGATCATGCCGCGGTGAGATCACCGGGTTCGATCAACGCGGGGTCCAGCATTCGCCGTTCGCGATGAGTGCGTGGGCCTCTGTACCGCTCAGCTTCGGTCGCACCGCGCCTGGCGGGACGCCGACACACTTCAGCGCTACCGTCGGCACGACCCAGTCGTAGTCTTTGGTGAGGTCGCCCGCGGTCATTTCGAACGGTTTCCCTCCGGGCGCGGTGATGGTCATCGATTCCCGGCCGGTTTCGGCGATGTAGTCGAGCCGGTAGGTCCACCGGCAGTGCCCTTCGGTAATTCTCGTGGTGAACGCGATCGTGTTCTTCTCCCCTTTGGGGAGGGTGATGCGCTTTTCGGCGAAGAAGTCGAGTACCTCGACACGCTCGCCCTTGTCATCGACCCCTGCCCGGTCGAACACCGGATGCTCGCTGCTCACATCGGTAACCAGAACGAGCTTGTCCGTTTCTCCTTCGCTGTGTTCCTCCACGAAGCCGTACCCTGACACCAAGGGTTCGCCACATGGTTCGACGAGCACCGGTACGATATCCACGATCTCCACGGCGCTGGTCCGGTTGGCCAGCAGTGTCACTTCCCAGGTCATGGACGATGCTGCGACGGCACCGTGTTCACGCATCCAGACCATGCGCGGCTCGTTCGTCAGCGGCCGGGTGAGGTAGGGCGTCGGGTCGACGCCGGCGGGGAGCGCCCAATTGCTCACCGGGTCATCGACCTCGGTCATATCGACGACTTTGATGTCTGTGCCGTACTTTTCGGATTGGCTGGTGAGCCAATTCTTGATCTGATCATTCGCAAAAGCGCCGACCGCACCGCCGACCACGAAGAAGGCGAGCAGCCAGGTGAGCGCGCGTTTCCACCATGGTTTGCTCTCCGCGGACGACGAAGCCGAGGCGGGTTGCTCTACTGCGGGTTGCTCTACTGCGGGCTGCTCTACTGCGGGCTGCTCTACTGCGGGCTGCTCTACTGCGGGTTGCCGTCGCTGTCGCGGAGGGGAATGGCGCAGCGACTTCCCGCGCCGTGGCCTTATGCCGGGGCGCGGATTCGGCTGCCGCGCAGTCATGGTGTTGGAATGATCGAGGTCCCCATGCAATGGAAGTCTAAGAGAGGGTGCCCCTCGGCCGCCCCCCATCAGATTTGGGGGCTCCAGCCAATTGGTTATACCCCAAGAGCCCTGAGCATAGCCGCACGGCGATAGCTAAGCGACGAGCACCGGCCCACGCGGCGCCCGAGTGAGCTTCGGCTCTTGTTGCCCGACTGGCTCCATCTCCCGCCGTCCATCCACAACGGGGTTCTCCGAGAACGGCGACCGTACGTTGTCCAGCCGGCCCCGCCGCTCGCCCCGCTCTGTCGCCGAGACTGTCACGAACAACCTTCGCGGTCCGTCCTCGCACGGCCGCAGGACACCGCGAACAATCTGCTCGCCGCAAACCAGCGGCCGGAGCCGTGCATCGCTCCCCGGCATGGACCACCGCCTCGGCGTCCGCGAAATCAGCAGCTGCGACGTCAGGTGGCGAAGTTTGCTGTGCCGATCAGGATCGACACCGACATGGCGGAACCGGGAGCGCCGATGGCCGCGCACGACAACGGGAGGCGGTGTCTTGTTTGCGCCGCGAAGTCGCGTCAATGCCAGTGCCAGCATGCCGAATTCCATCACACAAGTGATGCACATCATATTTCATCATTGACCCGCATGATCTTTGCATGAGTGCGGCTGGAACCACAATGCCCAGTTCAGAGCGGTCAGGGCGCTGGCTGAGGCCGGTGATGAAAAGCCTCTGGCAGCAGGGAATTCGACCAGCGGACGGCGCTGAGGGACCGGCTCGGAGTACACCGGGCGAGGGCTCGAGTCTCCGGTTCCACCGACGCCAACGCTCTATGCTGGCTCAGGTATGCCGGTAGTGCGCCGGGAAGGAGGGCGCGGGTGCGCAGTAAACCGTCCACCGTGGGTATCGCACCGGGCGACGGCCTGGTCGCCCGCTTCGGTTCGGTCGTCGCCTACGTGGGTGACGAGACCGCTTCCACGGACCGAATACTCGGCACCATCGAGGCCGTGGCGAATGTGGAGTATCCCGGCGCGGCGCTGGCCAAACGTCTCGCCGCGGTGATCTTCGGCGGCACGGCGCAGACGCCGCCGTTCGGCGTGGTCGCGCCGACCGACGACGGAATCCTGATCCTGTTGCGCGGAGCGGTCACCGCCGAGATCCACGGCGCGGAAGGCGTCCGCCGCTTGGACGGCGGTCGCGCGTTCACCTGGGTGGACGAGATCGTCCGCGAACCGGTGCGCCGCATCACGATCGGCTCGAGCACCGACGAGCCGCTGACGGCTCTGCCGCGCACCGATCTGCGTATGGGCGTGGTCCCCGGCGGCGGCTTCGTCTGGAACGCCGCGGTGCGCCGCGCCGGAAAGGCCACCGGGTCGCGCCCCGCCGAGTCCGCCGAACGGTCCACGAACGGCGGGCGTTCCGCGCAGGCCGAGCCCGAGCCCACGGCCGCGGCCGGATTCGCGGCGACGCCCGAACCAACCGGCGCGTCCGACGCCGTCGCACCGACTCCCACGGCTGCCCGGCCGCCCGAGTCGCCACGCCCTCTTCCCAAACCGCGGCCACCCCGCCCCGCTGCCAACCGCCCGCTGGCCTGGTCTCAGGTGCACCCAGCGGCGCAACACGAGCCGGTTGTCCTGCGCAAGACAGCCGAAAACGGCGGAACCCGTGTCTTGCGTGCGACCGCCCTCACGAGCGAAACCGCCCTCGGCGCATTGATCACCGAAGACGGCACGGCCTATCCCCTGGACCGCCCCTACGTCATCGGGCGCGGCCCGCAGGTGGACGAATCGGTGCGCACCGCGACCGCCGCTCCCCTCGTCATCCAGCGCGACCGCCACGTCTCCCGCGTCCACGCCTACGTTTCCGTCGACAGCGGCAAGGTCTACGTCCGCGACGCCGCCGCCACCTCGGGCACCTTCATCGCCGCCCCCGACACCGACCAATGGACCCGCATCACCACCTCCCCCACCGAACTCCCACCCGGCTGGCGCGTCCGCATCAGCGAACGAATCCTCACCTATCGCGGCGACGAGTAGCACACGGGAACGGCCGAGTCGCGAAGGCGCGGCACCACTCGTGAGCGACGACGGTGCAGAAACATCCGGCCACTCAACCCCCGAGACGAGCCCGGTCGGCGGGTGGCGGATACAAGCTCATCACCACTGGACGTTGGCCGTTGCAACGTATTCGGCATACGGAGTCGCCAGAGTCCAGAGCCGTTCTTTCATGCGCATGCAGTTGGCGACAATGCCTGGATCAGTGGTCACTGCCGCTCCGGCTGGCTTGCCCGCAGCGTCAACGAGGTTGAACGCTACTCGCGCGCCATCGAACAACCACCAGTCATCTGGAGGAATCTTCCCGGCGAGATGCCGTGACACATACCGGATATCCTCACCAGCTTCGACACTGCTCCCTGTCACTGAAAGCAACCAGCGCTGATAGTCCGAATGCGGGACCGTGACGACCCGCACCCGACTCATTGTGATACCCCGGCCCGTCAACGTTGCAATGAGGTCGAGCCAATCGCTCTTGTCGTAGCCGCTGAGCGGCTCACGTTCGCCATTGAGGAATCGACGGAGGGGTTCGGACTCCTCCGGTTCCGCGTAGCTGTCCCGAACTTCCAGATGAAACGCTGATTTTCGCGCTCCTTCGAACAGCTCCATCCACCGATCATTCGACCGAAATTCCACCCTGGTAGTCCCTCTCAACCTTCGGTGCCGCGCTCGTGTCCATTATCTGCGCGCCGAACGTGTCCGAGACAGCGAAGTCCAACGAGTGTGACCTGTGGGACTACGAACGCCGCCGGTCGAGCGCCCCCCTGATCAAGTCCCTGGCTTTATCGCCGGTCACGGACTGCCTGGCAAGCGTTTCGAACGCGCGTATGTAGATTGCTATCTCGCGCGGTTGCGTGATGGTCAGCTCTGCAGCTGTTCCTTCCACCATTACGAGTCGGTTGTCGAACATGACGAAGTTGGTTGACACCACTAGCGCTTCAGCCGTCGCCGCGACTATGCCGAGTGTGACGCGCGGCATGCCGATTATTGAGGCCAACCTGTCGAGCTGACCGATCATCACGTCATCGCTGCCTACGGTTGTGTAGAGCGCTTGCTCAGCGATGAGAAAGTGAAACCGGTGGTCGCGCTGATAGAGGATGCGTTGCCGTTCCATCCGATTCGACACGGCTTCGTCCAAGTCGTCGGGTACCTGGTGGAACTCCATGCCCCGCCTCAGCTTGGCTTCGGCGTATTCCGCCGTCTGCAGAAGACCGGGGACGATCTGAGGTTGGTAGTCGCGGATGAATGTTGCTTCGGCTTCGAGCTGCAGGGACTTCTGTTGTCGGCGCTTGAGCCCGGTACCGAGCACCTTCCGCCATTCGAGATAGGCCGTTTCGATGTTGTGCCGCGTCGCCAGAAGGTCTGGTAGTTGGTCTTCCGCCCCAGTGTGGACACAGTACGCGCGTAAATCGTCATCGGACGGCTTGATCCGTCCGTACTCGATCTTCGACACCTTGGTCTGGTGCCATCCGGACAGCTCGGCCAGCTTCCGGCCGGTGAGCCCGGCCGAACGGCGAAGCTCCCGGAGCCGGGCCCCGAGAGCTTCCCGAGCGTCGTGAACGCTTTCGGTCACTGCTTGACGTACTCCGCGTACGGTGTCGCCAACTCCCAGAGCCGTTCGCGCACACCTTGGCAGTACTGGACTATCCGGGGATCGGTGGTTACAGCTAGGCCCGCCGGCTTCTCGTGCTCGTTGACCAAGTTGTAGACAACACGGTCGTTGTCTACGAGCCACCAATCATCTGGTGGGACATCGCCGACGACATGCCGAGGTACATACCGTATGTCTTCCCCAGCTTCCACATTGCTACCCGTCACAGATAACAACCAGCGGTGATAGTCGGTGTGTGGCTCGGTGACAACCCGTATCCGGCTTACCGCTACGCCCCGACCGACGGTTTCCTGCACGAGATCCAGCCACCGGTTCTTGTGCTCGTCCGGCAGGGGTGGCTCACCTTCGAGAAACCGTCGAAACCGGTCCGACTCGGTTGGCACAGCGTACGCGTCCCGCACCTCTAGATGGAATGCTTCGGCTTTGCAGCCGCGGAACAGGGTCACCCAGTCCGGCGGCTCATGCTGAAGGTAGAGCACCGTAGAACGTCCTCCTGATCCTCGGAACTTCAATCGCTGTTTCGTTGGGCGCTAGGTCGAGTTGCGCCAGGGTCTCAGGCTCGGCGATAGGTCGCCCGGTGAGGGTAAACGTCCCTCGCCCGGTGTCCGTCATCGTCGCGCCGATAAACGTATCCGGCTCAGGGAACCCGAGTAGCAAGTGTGGGATCTCCACTGTGCCGGACTTTTCGGTTCGCCAGCCTTGAACGAGGTAGCTGTCCTGGTCGGTGGCGTACAGAGTCGGACATCCGCCAACGTCTGACCCACCCTTGCCAAGGAACTGTAGGCGCATGTTGTGGCCCCCTGCCTAGTTCTATGCACGAGTATTCCCGCACCAGGTACATGGTCCTCGGAATTGCAGGCTTTGTCAGCTGGAAGACGAATTTTTGCAACCTTGTGCATACTGCTGGCGCTGGCCAATGGATGCTTCGTAGCGTCTGCCACAGGCACGCGACGCCGGGTGAGTCCAAGTCACCAGGTCATCGGCACGACTGTTCCCCGGCGTCGGGTGCTCACCAACGGATGAGGAGGGAAGATGAGACCACGGCCAACGGCGATCGGATACCTGCGCCGAGATGTTTCCGGTGTGTCCCAGACCTGGGACGAGATCCAAATCCGCAGCCTTGCAAAGCGACTCGGGTACGAACTGGCGAAGACCGTGGTGTTCGGCCCCAGGACCGATTGCCCGTTGAGTCGGCTGCTGAACGTGGTCCGGCGGATCGATGTCGATGCCGTGATCGTGCCCAATCCCCAGCACTTCGGCGCGGACGTGCCGGCCGAGCTGGTGAAAGTCGTCGACGTGATCACGGTGCAGCCCGAGAACACCTACGCACGATGGGCATTCGGTTGCACCAATGGCCGGATGTTCTCGCCGGCCGAGTACGACTTCTGGATCAAGACCCTTGGTCGTTGATGCTTTGGCGCCCGATCGGCGATCCAGGCAACATGGAAGCTCCGGCGCGTCTCGAAGGCCGATGGACGTCGTTCCGGCGCGCGTATGCTGGTCGGTCGGTATTCGCAGCGGGGATTGGATCAGCTGCAACCACAGTGGATTTCCACCCATCCGACGGAGGCCTACATCAGGGAATAGCCGATATTCCCGGGTAGTCGTCTAGCGCGCTCGGCGGCTGTCCGGCTGTAGTCGCGCCGAGAACTGGCCGTACGTGGCGGCCATCAGCAGGTTGCTATGCCGCGATGTTCACGTGCACATGCCCACCGAACGCTTGCGCGATCTTTTCCAGGGTGGTGAGTGTCGGTACCACGTCCCCAGCCTCGAGGCGCGAGATCGCGTGCTGCTTCAGCCCGGAGCGGGCGGCTAGCTCGATTTGCGTCCAGCCCCGCGCTTCCCGCGCTTCTCGGACCATCTTTCCCACCCGGTAGGCGATCTCGGCATTCCTGTACGCCTGCTGGTATTCGGGAGTTGCTCGTTGTTCGGCGGTACGGCGGTCGAATTCCTCTTGCGTGATCATCGGGACGTAGGTCTCCTTTCTACAGTGTGATGATGTGCTGGTAAGTCCTGTCATGCTCCGTTTCGCAGACCTTCCGCGCATGCTTCGCTCGCTCGACCTCGCCGGACTCCCGCTGCCGCTGTTTTGTGAAGGCGGTGAGCATGATGATTACCTGCCCGCCCGGGAACCAGTAGGTAATGCGCGCTTTGACTGGTGGAGAGGACGAACCTGAGCTCTCGCACTCCATCGCCAAGGAAGCGACTGTACGGTTCCCCGAGTTGCGGCCCGAGTTCGGCGAGGAGTCCAGCGCGATGGTCTGCCGCCGCACGGCTAGCGGGGTCCAGGCAGTACAGAAACTCGACTACCTCAGGTTCCGCGAGGATCTCGTACAGCACCCGTCAACAGTATCACACAGATGTGATATCCAGCCCTGTGATGCCCAGTGCGCACACCGGCACGGGCGACTCGGGAGGACAATGGCGGCATGCATCGAAACGGACCGAGCCGGGACATCGACGAGTCCGAGCTGACCGTGACTCCGCCCAAGGAGGAGGCCGCGGGCGTGACCGCGGTGGCGGTGGCCTTGAAGCGCTCGGTCGAGGAGATGGGCGTCATCCGGACCGCTCGTACCCTGGCGCGGGTCAACCAGGTGCACGGGTTCGACTGCCCGGGCTGTGCCTGGCCGGAGCCGAGCGGTCACCGCAGGCCCGCGGAGTTCTGCGAGAACGGGGCGAAGGCGGTCGCGGAGGAAGCGACGCTGCGCACCGTCGGCCCGGAGTTCTTCGCGGCGCACTCGATCGCCGAACTGAGCGGCAAGTCGGGGTATTGGCTGGGCCAGCAGGGCCGGTTGACCCACCCGATGGTGCTGCGTCCCGGCGGCACCCACTATGCGCCGATCGCCTGGGCGGACGCCTACCGGTTGATCGCGGACACGTTGCGCGGTCTGGCTTCACCCGACGAGGCCGTCTTCTACACCTCCGGCCGCACCAGCAACGAGACCGCGTTCCTCTACCAACTCCTGGTGCGCAGCTACGGCACCAACAACCTGCCGGACTGCTCGAACATGTGTCACGAGTCCTCCGGCGCCGCGCTGTCGAGTTCGATCGGGATCGGCAAGGGCTCGGTCTCCATCGATGACTTCGAGAAGGCGGACCTGATCATCGTCGCGGGCCAGAACCCGGGCACCAACCATCCGCGCATGCTCAGCGCGCTGGCGGGCGCGAAGGCCGAGGGCGCCCAGATCGTCGCGGTGAATCCGCTGCCGGAGACGGGGCTGCTCGGCTTCCGCGATCCGCAGACGGTCAAGGGCCTCACCACCGGCATGCCGATCGCCGACGACTTCTTGCAGATTCGGCTCGGCGGCGATATGGCGCTGTTCCAAGCGCTCGGCCGCCTGCTGCTGGAAGCCGAGGACCGGGCGCCGGGAACGGTGGTCGACCGCGATTTCGTCGACAGCCACTGCGCCGGCTACGCCGAATACGAAAAGCATATTCGCGCGGTCGATTTCGACACCGTCCTGGCAGCGACCGGCCTGAGCATGACGGAACTCGAGCACACCGCCGACCTGTTCGCGCGATCGAAGAACATCATCGTCTGCTGGGCGATGGGCCTGACTCAGCAGACCCACGCCGTGGCCACGATCGAGGAAGCCACGAACCTGCTGCTGCTACGGGGAATGATCGGCAAGCCGGGCGCGGGCGTCTGCCCGGTGCGCGGCCACTCGAACGTCCAGGGCGACCGCACCATGGGCATCTGGGAGAAGATGCCCGCCACCTTCCTCGATGCCCTCGACGCCGAGTTCGGCATCACCAGCCCCCGTGGGCACGGCCTCGACACGGTCGCGGCCATCCGCGCCATGCGCGACGGTCGCGCGAAGGTCTTCCTCGGCATGGGTGGCAACTTCGTGGCCGCAACCCCGGACACCGCGGTGACCGAGGCCGCGCTGCGTGGCTGCGCGCTCACCGTGCAGATCTCTACCAAACTCAACCGCAGCCACGTCGTGCACGGCCGCACCGCGCTGATTCTGCCCACCCTCGGGCGCACCGACCTGGATCTGTCCCCGGACGGCACCAAACAGCAAGTGTCGGTGGAGGATTCGATGTCCATGGTGCATCTGTCCACCGGGCGGCTGAAGCCGGTCAGCGACCAACTCCGCAGTGAAGTCGCGATCGTCTGCGAACTCGCGCAAGCGTTGTTCGGCGCGGACCATCCGGTGCCGTGGGCTCGGTTCGCCCGCGACTACGACGCCATTCGCGACGCCATCGCCCGAGTGGTGCCCGGCTGCGCGGACTACAACACGAAAGTCCGGCAGCGCAATGGATTCCAGCTCCCACACCCGCCGCGCGATGCCCGCGAATTCCGCACCGTCACCGGCAAGGCCAACTTCGCGGTCAACGAGCTCACCTGGCTGCCGGCGCCGGAGGGCAGGCTGATTCTGCAGACGCTGCGCAGCCACGACCAATACAACACCACGATCTACGGCCTCGACGACCGCTACCGCGGCGTGCACGGCGGACGCAAAGTGGTGCTCGTGCACCCCGACGACATCTCCGCGTCCGGCTTCGCCGACGGCGACCTGGTCGACGTGGTGTCCGAGTGGACCGACGGCACCGAACGCCGCGTCGAGGGGTTCCGCCTGGTCTCCTATCCCACCCCGCGCGGCAACGCCGCCGCCTACTACCCCGAGACCAACCCCTTGGTGCCGCTGGACCACGTCGCCGCGCGGTCGAATACACCCGTCGCCAAAGCGGTCACCGTCCGCTTCGAGCCGAGTTCCTCATGAGCCGCGTCACCGCCCGCCGCCGGATGCGCCGGATCTCACCCACCGGCGAAATCCAGCGTCCGGACACCCTCGCGGTCGAAGAACCCCTGGAAATCCGCATCGACGGGCAATCGCTCACCGTCACCATGCGCACGCCCGGCAACGACATCGACCTGGTGCACGGATTCCTGCTGAGCGAAGCCATGATCGGTTCCGCAGCAGACATCGTCGCCGCCCGCTACTGCGCGGGCACCGACGACCAGGGACACAACACCTACAACGTCCTTGATGTCACCTTGCGCACGCCAGTTCCGGTGCCCACCCGCGCCTTCCCGACCACCGGCGCGTGCGGCCTGTGCGGCAAGACCGCCTTGGACGATGTGCGCACCCGCACGCGGTTCCCCTTGCCGAATGACGGCCCGGCGGTGGACACGCGCGTGCTCGCCGCCATGCCCGACAGCCTTCGAGACCGCCAATCGGTGTTCGACGCCACCGGCGGCCTGCACGCGGCAGGACTGTTCACCGCCGACGGCACCGCGCTCGCGGTACGTGAGGACATCGGCAGGCACAACGCCGTGGACAAGGTGATCGGCTGGGCGCTGCGCGAAAACCGCGTTCCCGCCCACGATCTGGTGCTGATCGTGAGCGGGCGCGCCTCGTTCGAACTGGTCCAGAAGGCCGTCATGGCCGGTATCCCGATGCTCGGCGCGGTGTCGGCGCCGAGTTCGCTCGCGGTCGACCTCGCCGCGGACGCCGGGCTCACCCTGGTCGGCTTCCTGCGCGGCGACACCATGAACGTCTACAGCACCCCCGAACGGATCCGCACCGAACCCGGCAGGTCCGCACTCATGGCCTGATTCCCTATTGCCTGTAACGGATGGTCCGACTTACCGTGACTGCACACAGTCGGAACGGGTTCGGCGAGAATGGAGCGGCCGATGCGGATCTCGCTCGAGGGGAACTCCGAGGGCCTGCGCGTGCGGATGCGGTTCGAGCAGTACCGCCGCCGCCTGCTGGCCACACGGATCGTCCTGGCGATCTTGGCCGTGCAGGGCGCGATCGTCGGCCTGTGGGCCACCCTGGCGCCGCACTCCTGGTACACCAGCTTTCCGGGCTTCGGTGTCCAGTGGGTAGCTGCCGACGGCCCCTTCAACCACCATCTGACCGGCGACGTCGGGGCGTTCTTCCTGGCGCTGACCGCCGTCACGATCGCCGCGCTGGTCGTCAACGGCACTACGGCAGCCCGGATCGCGGGCGTCGGCTGGCTGACCTTCGCCATCCCGCATTTCCTCTACCACGCCCTGCACAAGCCCGCCGAGCTTGGCGCGGGCAACTTCACGGCCAGCCTGATCGCCGCGTTCCTGCTCGTGGTCGGCGGGCTGGTCTGCGTTTTCGTTCCGCCGCGCGGCGATCTCCCGCTGTCGGACCCGCAGCCGATCACCCTGCGCTTCCCGCGCCGCCGTCCGCGCGCGTCCCGCTGACCGACGCACGGCACGCACGACCGCGCCCGGCCGGCGTCGTGCGGGAGGGCGCGTTGTGTCGTTCGGTTCGCTCGCCGGCGCTGGCCCACGACTGCGCCTCGCCGGCGCTCGGCTCCGTCCTGCGCGAGTGCGCGCTGTTGTCGGTTCGCTCGCCGGCGCTCGCTCACAAGTCCGGGACGCCCGTGGGCGATCACCACGGGCGTGATCCGGTGCGGACGCCGGGTCGCCGCGCGTCTCCCGCCGGTCAGTCCTTCAGCGCCTCGAGCAGCGCCGCACGCTGACGCGCGCCCAGGCCGCCGATGCGGCGATCTTCCGGAATCTCCGCCTGGTCCATCAGCTTCGCGGCTTTCACCGGGCCGACACCGGGCAGGGCCTTGATCACGGCGGCCACCTTGGTCTTCTTGACCAGCTCGTCGGTGTCGGCCTTCTTGAGCAGGTCGGCGACGGAAACCTTGCCCGCCTTCACCTTGCCGATCAGTTCGGAGCGTGCCTTGCGGACCGCTGCCGCCTTGGCCAACGCCTCGGTGCGCTGCTCTGCGGTCATGGTAGGCAGTGCCATGTCTCCTCCGCTTCCACTCGTCACTCGAACCTCTGGTTGACCGGACCGAGTAAACATCACGGCACCGGGCGCACAAGCTCGACACACCGGGGCACGAGCAGCGGAAATAGCGATGAATTTCCCCGGTCCACGCCGTCGGAACGGGTAACCGGCCCGTGCCCAGCGGGCGAAACGGACGAAAGGAACACCACGTCATGGAGCTGTCCCTGACCCAGTTCGTCACCGTCGACGGCGTCTATCAGGCGCCCGGTGGGCCGCAGGAGGACACCAGTGGCGGATTCACCCACGGCGGGTGGTCGGTGCCGTTCGGCGACGCGGATTTCGGCGCGTTCGTCGACGAGGTGTTCGAGCGGGTGGACGCGTTCCTGCTCGGACGGCGCACCTACGAGATCTTCGCGGGCTACTGGCCGAAGGTCACCGACCCGGACAATCCGGTCGCCGCGAAGCTCAACGCGCTGCCGAAGTACGTCGCGACCTCCACCCTGGAGCGCGCCGAGTGGGCGGGCACGCAGTTACTGCGCGGCGACCTGGTCGCCGAGGTGACCGCGCTGAAGCAGCATCCCGGCCGCGAACTCCAGGTGCACGGCAGCGGCAACCTGGCCCACACCCTGCTGGCAAACGGCCTGTTCGACACCCTGTATCTGCTCACCTTCCCGGTGCTGCTCGGCACCGGCAAACGGCTGTTCACCAGCGATATCCAGCCCACCGGACTCCGGCTCACCGACTCTCGGGTAACCGGCAGCGGCGTGGTGATCAGCACCTACCGCAACGCAGGCGCTCCGCGGTACGGCGACTACACCGACGAAGCGACCGCGGCTGCTCAGTAACAACGGCGACCTCTTCCCCGACACAGTCAGCAGCAATACCTAGCGCGGGTCGCGGTTCAACGGCGAACCAGAGGGGGATCAACGGCGCTCCCCCGAAACCCGGCTCGGTCGGCTCCGCCGATCGCCTAACCGAACAACTGCCGCTCTGCGCACGTCCGTGCCAGCATGGCCGGATGACGCCGAGCACTCCACCGCAAGCGAGCTCGCCCGCGGCGCTGTGGCTATGGGCCGGGCAGGCGATCTATCGCGGACCGTCGCTGCGCCTGGACGCCCATTCGACCGCCGTGGACTGCCTGGCTGTCGGCGTGGACGCCCCGTTCACCCTGGAGGCGGACGGCGTCGCGCGCACCGTGCGCAGCGCGCTGATCCCACCGCGCCGCGTACACCGGGTGATCGCGGGCGCCGAGAACATGATGTTCTGCTATCTCGATCCGGGATCACCGGGAGCGCGCGCATGCCGCGACCGGATGACCCTGTGGGACAACGACTTCGGACTGAATCACCGAGAAGAGGCCGCCTTGGCGGCAGCGGCGGCCCGTGCCAGGCCCGACGCGCGATCGCTGGCGGATCTGGCCGGCTCGGCACCTCATCCGCCCCTGGACGACCGCGTCGCGGCCGCCATGGCGACGCTGCTGGCGCACCCTGCCCACGAGTTCACCGCCGGACGGTTCGCCGCGGCGGCGCACCTGTCGGAGTCCCGATTCCTGCATCTCTTCGCGGCACAGGCGGGAACCTCGTTCCGGCGGTACCGGCTCTGGGCCAGGATGCTCGGCGTCGGCCGGGCGATCGCCAAAGGCGAGAACCTCACCGTCGCGTCGATCGACGCGGGGTTCGCCAGCCCCTCCCATTTCAGCGACGCCTTCCACACCCTGTTCGGGCTGTCCGCCACCGCTCTTCTGGCCACCGGCGTCCGGATCGTCGTCCTGGATGACGCCGGAGGGATCGAACCAGGGGCGCGGACTTGCTAGGCTAGAAATTAGAACACGTTTCACTTCGTAGGAGGTTCGGTGGCCAAACAGATCCGCGACGTGGTCGAGCGGTACGTGAAGCTGGTCGGCTCGGGCCCGACCGAGGACATCGTCGACCTCTACGCACCCGACGCGATCGTGGAGGACCCGGTCGGCACCCCCGCCCGGCAGGGACACGCCGCCATCCGCGAGTTCTACGAGGTGATCGCCGCGTTGGATCGGGAGACCGAACTGCGGCCCGAGGAGATCAGGATCGCGGGTAACCAGGCCGCGTTCCCGTTCACCCTCGTCACGAGGGTCGGCGGGAAGCGTTTCACCGTCTCGCCGATCGACGTGATGGAGTTCGACGACGAAGGCCGGATCACCGGGATGCGTGCCTACTGGAGTCAGCAGGACATGCGGGTCGAGCCCGAGTAGTCCACCGTGGGCCGGGTCACATCATGACCCCATCACATTCCGGCACGGTCTCTCGTCCGAGAAGTAGGAGCCATATCCGCTGATCGAAGGAGATCGACATGGGCGCCACCCGCATCGCCGCCGTCACCCCGCGACAAGCCGGACCGGTGACGAAGCTGCTGTACCGGTTCGCCAAGCGCCGCTTCCGGGAAGTGCCGGAGCCGTTCGCCGTCGCCGCCAACCATCCCAAGCTGCTCGTCGCGAACGCCGTCCACGAGACGATGGTCGACAAGGCCAGCAAGGTCCTGCCCGCCGTCATCCGCGAGATCGCGGTCTACCGCACGGCGTGGACGATCGGCTGCTCGTGGTGCGTCGACTTCGGCGCCATGCTCATGCGCCTCGGCGAGCTGGACACCGAACGGCTCGAACACATCGCCGATTACGCCACCTCGCCGCTGTATTCCGACGACGAGCGCGCCGCCATCGCCTACGCCGACGCGATGACCGCGACACCGACCTCGGTCACCGACGAGCAGGTCGCCGATCTGGAGCGGCGCTTCGGGCGCGCCGGGGTCGTGGAACTCACCTATCACATCGCGCTGGAAAACTCGCGCGCTCGGTCCTATTCAGCGCTCGGCATCACGGCACAGGGCTTCAGCACCGATTCGTGCCGGGTGCCTTGGGCGTGACGGTTCGCCACTGCCGGAATCCCCTGTCCGACCAGGCCTTCTGACGCCGCTTCCGCTCCGGGCTGTCGCTGCGGCCGGGAATGGACTATGAATAGGAGGTGTTGACGCCGGTCGTCGAGCTACCGTGTCGCATTCGGTGACCCGGTAGGGCGAGTCGGCGTCTTCGGTTTCTCGAGTTCCCCTCCGCTCAACCGTTTGGAGCCGCATGCTCGACGAACATCCCCTGGACGACGACGTCGCGCGGCTCGCGAGGCGGGTCGAGAAGGCCAGGGGCCGCCTCGCCTACCAGTTCGACCCGGCGCTGACCGGCGCGCTGTCGGAGGAGGAACTGCACGCCGAACGCGAACTGGCCGAACGGATCCGGACCCAGGACCGGGAACAGCGCTGGAAGCAGGCCGAGGCGGCGTCAGCGGCATCCGACCGGGCGCGGCACACCACCGAGGCCATCGAGAAGGCCGAGATCAGGGACCTCCTCTTGGCGCGCAAGGCCATTGCCGCGCAGCGGCGCGCGTCCAGCCCGCACGCCAGGCTGGCGTCGCTGTACCGGCACCGCTCGTGGTCGCTCGGCGCGCTCGCGGGCGTGGTCGCCGCGGGGATGCTGTGGTCGGCGGTCAACGTCCAGCAGAACATCGCGCCCGGCGGGCCGACCGACCCGCTGTACTGGTTCAGTTATCTGCTGGAGGCGATGATCAGCGTGTCGCTGATCATCATCATGATCGGCACGAACAAGGTCACCGAGTGGGGCGTGCTGGACAATCGCACCCAGGTCGCGGCAGCCGAGATCTCGTTGCTGGCGCTCACCGTCGGCCTGAATACCTACCCGTACGTGAGTGCGGGCCGGTGGTTCGACGCGGCGGTGCACGGGGTCGCGCCGGTGATGATCGGCGTCGCGCTGCTCATCCACGATGCCGCCAGCGCACGCTATGGCCGTGCGATCGGCATCGCCACCGAAGAGGTCCGAAATCTCCCGGACCCCATCGGATCCGAACCGCTTCCGGAATACGCGGCGGAGGTCGGCGTGGAACCCGACCTGCCGGTGGCCGTGCAGAACGACGACCGTTTGGTCCCCAGCGCGCACCGATAGCAGATCCCGCTGCGCGAACGGTTACGCGGCACTTCGCGTCTACGAATGCCGAGGCGGCACCGGACCACCGCGCAACCATGCAGTTCCTCCAGCCGCCCCCGCAAAGTGTGCCGATCGTTCCGGCACGGCACCGCGCGTCGCGCCTCCCATAGAGACCGGCACGCGGTGCCGTCGGCGTCGGACTCAGTACGGATATCGCCGTTCCACCGCGTCTTTGGCCTCTTTGAGACCGCACCCGGTGAGTTCGCGGTATCGCTTGATCGCGTGAATCTTCTTGCCCCGCATCAGAAGCGCGTCGATCTCGGCCATCCCGTCACCGCTCGGAACGAGCGGTGACGGAATGAGCGGGGTGACGGCCTGCTGAATGCCGAGATGGTTCATGATCAGGTCGAGCTTGTAGTGCAACGCGTCGACCTTGCGCTCCAAACGCCGATGGGCAAACATGCCCCGATCGTAGTGACCGGCACGGACCTCAGGCGGCGTCCAGCACGGCATGAGCGAGACTCGCCATGGTCTCGAAGGAGGCGACGTCGGCGGCGACCTCGAGCAGCCGGTCTACGCACCGCGGTCCGGTGACCAAGCGTAGGCGCTGGTCGGTTCCTAGCCGGGATCGTGCCTCGATCAGCACCCGTAGCCCGGCGATGCCGAAGAACGTGACTTTGGATAGATCGACGACTACCAGCGGTGCCGCCGTGCCCAGTGCTCCGATCAGTTGGCGGCGGAGCACGTCGGCGGTGTAGTGGTCGACCTCGCCCGCGACGGCGCACAGTGTGACCTGGTCGCTCGGGGAAGTAACGGAAGTTTGCAGCCGCTCGGCCGGATGGTCGGCTTTGCGGGCGTCGGTAACGAAAAACGGAGGAGTGGCGAAAGCTGTCGACATGAGGACCTCGGTCCAGCCGTCCGCGGGGATCTCGAGAATGACGCCCGCGGTAACGATTCGCTCCGGACGACACACCCGTCGGAACTAGGCTGTTTGCTCAACCCTCACAGAGGAGTACCCAACCGGCCGAGCCGCCACACGCGGAATTATGCCGACTTCTCCCGGCGCTCCGGCCGCTGCGCCTTGCGCGGGACGATGGTGGGCAGCACGTTGTCGTTGACGGTGTCCGCGTTGACGACCACCTTGGCGACGTCGTCGCGGCTGGGAATGTCGTACATCGCGGGCTGCAGGACTTCCTCCATGATCGCCCGCAGACCACGCGCACCAGTGCCGCGCAGGATGGCCTGGTCGGCGACGGCCTCCAGCGCGTCGTCGGTGAACTCGAGGTCGACCCCGTCCATCTCGAATAACCGGACGTACTGCTTGACCAGCGCGTTCTTCGGCTCGGAAAGGATCTTGACCAGCGATTCCTTGTCCAGGTTGGTCACCGAGGCGACCACCGGCAGACGGCCGATGAACTCGGGGATCAGACCGAACTTGATCAGGTCCTCCGGCATCACTTCGGCGAAGTGGTCGGTGGTGTCGATCTCGGCCTTGGACCTGACCTCGGCGCCGAAGCCGATGCCCCGGTGGCCGGTGCGGTCGGAGATGATCTTCTCCAGGCCCGCGAACGCGCCCGCCACGATGAACAGCACGTTGGTGGTGTCGATCTGGATGAACTCCTGGTGCGGGTGCTTGCGCCCGCCCTGCGGCGGCACGCTCGCCTGGGTGCCCTCCAGGATCTTCAGCAGCGCCTGCTGCACACCCTCGCCGGACACGTCGCGGGTGATCGACGGATTCTCGCTCTTGCGCGCGATCTTGTCGACCTCGTCGATGTAGATGATGCCGGTCTCGGCGCGCTTGACGTCGTAGTCCGCCGCCTGGATCAGCTTCAGCAGGATGTTCTCCACGTCCTCGCCGACGTATCCGGCCTCGGTGAGCGCGGTGGCGTCGGCGATGGCGAACGGCACGTTCAGCATCTTCGCCAGCGTTTGGGCCAGATAGGTCTTGCCGCAGCCGGTGGGGCCGAGCATCAGGATGTTCGACTTGGCCAGCTCGACGGTCTCGCCGCGGCTGTCGCGACCTTTGTCACCGGCCTGGATGCGCTTGTAATGGTTGTAGACGGCCACCGCGAGGGTGCGCTTGGCGGTGTCCTGCCCGATGACGTAGTTCTCCAGGAAGTCCCGGATCTCGGCGGGCTTGGGCAACTCATCGAGCTTGACCTCGCTGGATTCGGCGAGCTCCTCCTCGATGATCTCGTTGCAGAGATCGATGCACTCGTCGCAGATGTACACCCCTGGTCCCGCAATGAGCTTCTTGACCTGCTTCTGGCTCTTTCCACAGAACGAGCACTTCAGCAGATCGCCGCCATCTCCGATGCGCGCCATCTCGTGGGTCCCTACTTCCTTGTCCGCGTGCAACCGTCCGTCCAGGTTGCCAGCTGTCCACCGCTTTCGCAGCCGCAAACGCATCGACTGTTTCGGAGCTGGTGGACAGTGCCCGCAACCGGGAGCAAAGGTCCCTAGGTTGACCGTACCCGGTGTGCGGGATGGAGGTCGACAACTCGCGCATGTTTCCTCGCGCGGGTTGCGCACACGGTGGCCACCGTGACCTCCGACCGACCGCCGCGCGACGCCGGGGTCCGAACGAAATCGTCCGAATCGCCGGCGACGGGGAAGCGGTCCGGCCGGGCAGCATGCCTTCGACATACCTCCCGGCCGGAATTCCCTGTTGTAAGAGCGTCTTTCGAGCGAAGCGCCGCCGGGATCGGCGATTCGCCCCTTCGGGGTTCTACCCGAAAACTACCCGAATGTGCGTCACTTCTGCGCGCTGAGCTTGCGGTAGTCGAACACCGTATCGATGATCCCGTACTCCTTGGCCTCCTCGGCCGTCAGGATCTTGTCGCGGTCGGTGTCCTTGCGGATGGTGTCGGCGTCCTTGCCGGTGTGCCGCGCCAGCGTGGTCTCCATCAGGCGGCGCA
Source organism: Nocardia amamiensis (assembly GCF_015477605.1). Classification (GTDB taxonomy): domain Bacteria; phylum Actinomycetota; class Actinomycetes; order Mycobacteriales; family Mycobacteriaceae; genus Nocardia; species Nocardia amamiensis_A. Next base: position 71,147 of record NZ_JADLQX010000019.1, on the reverse strand, counting down.
TCCGCTCGATCTCGGCGGCCTGGATCTCCAGGTCCGACACCTGTCCCTGGATACCGCCCTCCAGCGACGGCTGGTGGATGAGCACGCGGGCGTTGGGCAGGCAGGCGCGCTTGCCAGGGGTGCCCGCGGCCAGCAGCACGGCCGCGGCGGAGGCGGCCTGGCCCAGGCATACGGTGGCGACGTCGGCGCGCACGTACTGCATGGTGTCGTAGATGGCCATCAGCGAGGTGAACGAGCCACCGGGCGAGTTGATGTACATGGTGATGTCGCGGTCGGGGTCCAGCGACTCGAGCACCAGCAGCTGCGCCATGATGTCGTTCGCCGAGGCGTCGTCCACCTGCACGCCGAGGAAGATGATGCGCTCCTCGAACAGCTTGTTGTACGGGTTGGACTCCTTGACGCCGAAGCTCGAGTGCTCGATGAACGACGGCAGGATATAGCGCGCCTGCGGGCTCTGCGGTGCGATGCCGGACAGGCCGGCGCGCGGGTCGATCAGATTGGCCATCTTCGTCTCCAAAGTCGGTGCGGCGGCCGGACGTTCGAGGCGTCCGGGGGCCTGTGGGTGATCCGGTGCGTTACTTCTTGGCGCCGTTGGCCTGGTTCGCGTGGCTGATCACGTGGTCGATGAAGCCGTACTCCAGGGCTTCGGACGCGGTGAACCAGCGGTCCCGGTCGGCGTCGGCGGTGACCTGCTCCACGGACTTGCCGGTGTGCAGGGCCTGCAGCTCGTTCAGCTCCCGCTTCGTGTGCGCGAACTGCTCGGCCATGATCGCGATGTCGGCCGCCGAACCGCCGATGCCCGCCGACGGCTGGTGCATCATGATCCGCGCGTGCGGCAGCGCGTACCGCTTGCCCTTGGTGCCCGCGGTGAGCAGGAACTGTCCCATCGACGCGGCCAGGCCCATGCCGTAGGTGGCGATGTCGCACTCGGCGAACTGCATCGTGTCGTAGATGGCCATGCCCGCGGTCACCGAACCGCCCGGCGAGTTGATGTAGAGCGAGATGTCCTTGGTGGGATCTTCCGCCGACAGCAACAGGATCTGCGCGCACAGCTTGTTCGCGATGTCGTCGTCGACCTGGGTGCCGAGGAAGATGATGCGCTCACGCAGCAGGCGCTCGTACACCGAATCACTGAGATTGAGACCAGCAGTCGCGGTTGTCATGACCCCTGCCTGGTTGATTGTCACGGATACCTGCCTTCTCTCACCGGCTCGTTGCGGATTGCCACATAGCCATCACTGGTCGGATATGCCGCACCCGATTGGACAGGGCGTATCCAACTTGTCGTCACAAACATTAACGAAGCAGGGCGGCACCGAACTCCCGGTACCGCCCTTTCTTCGCTCACAGCGCAATCAGTGCACCCCTCGGGCGCCGATAGCGCGGGTATTTCATGGAATTATTCGGCGTCCGCCGCGGACGTCTCCTCTGCGTTGCCCTCGTCCGCGGAATCCGCCGGAGCGCCGAACATTTCGGCGGTGTCCACCGGGTTGCCCGCGGAGTCGGTGACGGTCACCTGGCCGACCACCCCGGCCAGCGCCTTGCCGCGGCGCACGTCGGCGAACACCGCGCCGAGCTGGCCCGCCTGCTGCACCTGCTGGATGAACTGCTCCGGCGACATGCCGTAGCGCTGCGCCTGGAACAGGATGCGCTCGGTGAGCTCCTCCTGACCGACCTGGGTGCCCTCCGCCTCGGCGATCGCGTCCAGCAGCAGCTGGGTCTTCACCGACTTCTCGGCGGCCTCCTTGGTGTCGGCGTCGAACTCCTCGCGGGTGCTGCCCTGCGCCTCGAGCGCCTCGGCGAACTTGGCCTCGTCGTGGTCGAAGCCGTGCACCGCGTCATGGGTCACGGCGTCGATCTCGGCCTTGACCACGGCCTCCGGCAGCGGCACCTCGACCTGCTCCAGCAAGGTCTCCAGCACCTTGTCGCGGATATCGCCCGCCTGCTGCACCTTCTTGACCCGCTCGACGCGGCCGCGCAGGTCGGCCTTCAGCTCATCCAGGGTGTCGAATTCACTGGCCAGCTGGGCGAACTCGTCGTCGGCCTCGGGCAGCTCGCGCTCCTTGACCGACTGCACCGTCACCGTGATGACCGCGTCCTTGCCCGCGTGCTCGCCGGCGACCAGCGTCGAGGTGAACTCCTTCGACTCGCCCGCCGACAGCCCGACCAGCGCCTCGTCCAGGCCCTCGATGAGCTGGCCGGAGCCGACCTCGTGGGACAGGCCGGTGGTGGCGGCCTCGGGCACCTCTTCGCCGTCCACGGTCGCGGACAGATCGATCGAGACGAAGTCGCCGTCGCGCACCGGGCGCTCGACGCCGGTCAGCGTGCCGAAGCGCTGCCGCAGCGACTGCAGCTGCTCCTCGATGTCCTCGTCACCGACGCTGATCGCGTCAACGGTGACCGCGATGCCGGAGTAATCCGGCAGGGTGATCTCCGGACGCACATCGACCTCGGCCGTGAAGGCGAGCTCCTGGCCGTCTTCGATCTTGGTGATCTCGATCTCGGGCTGCCCGATGACCTTCACCTCGGAGGTGGTGACCGCCTCGCTGTAGCGGCCGGGCAACGCGTCGTTGACGACCTGCTCCAGGATCGCGCCACGGCCGAGGCGGGCCTCGAGCAGCTTCGCGGGCGCTTTACCGGGACGGAAGCCGGGGATGCGGACCTGCTTGGCCAGTGCCTTGTACGCGCGGTCGAAATCCGGCTTCAGCTCCTCGAAGGGCACCTCGACATTGATCCGGACCCGGGTCGGGCTCAGCTGCTCGACGGTGCTCTTCACGGACATGCTCCTTGTTCGTTGTTCGTACTGGTTGACGTTCGGGTGTGCGTGCCCCACCCCGGCGGTCGGAATGGCAGCGAAGCGGCGCTACGCCGGCAGCCGCCACCGGCGCCGGTCCGACCCGGGTTCCCGGCCTCGGCCGGGACGACGAGGAATGCGGTGTGCGCGACGCATCCCGACCAGGTTAGTTGACCGGCCGAGCGGACCTGCACTCGGCGGTGCCCGGCGCAGGCCGCGACGGTTCGGGCTACTTCCCCACCGACACCACGTCGGTAACGAACACCAGCGTCTCGTACGGCGCGATGCCGCGCCCACCGGCGCCGTAGCCGAGCTCCGGCGGCACGACCAGCAGCCTGCGCGAGCCCTCCTGGACGCCGACCAGCCCTTGGTCCCAGCCATCGATGACCTGGCCGCCGCCGAGAGTGAGCTGGAACGGCTTGCCGCGGTCGAACGAGCTGTCCAGCGTCTTCTTGTCCGACCAGGTGACCAGCGCGTAATTCATGGTCAGCTGCTGGCCGGCCACGGCGCCGGGCCCGCTGCCCGTGCTGAGGTCCTTGACGATCAGCTGCTTGGGCGGGTCGCAGTCGTCCGGGATGGTGATTGTCGGCGCGGCGCCGAAATCCCCGGTCACGCGGATGTCGTCGGCGGTGCATTCGCGGCCCTTGCTCGGCGTGGCCGGGCGCTGCGCTGCGGAAGGACCCGCCTGGGCGGTGGCTTTGGTGGTGGTGACAGCGGTGGAGGTCTCGTCGTCCGACCCGCAGGCGGCCAGCGCGACGGTCGTCGCGGCGATGGCGCCGATCCCGATGATCCTTCCGAGAATGTGCATGCCGCGGACCTTAGTGCACGCAGCCGGACGTAGTCCGTCGATAGTCCGCGCGCGACACGCTTTCGCCACGCCGGAATCGCAGATCCCGTTAAGCTGGCGGTGAATTCTCCATTCCGCGTGGCCGATTGCTATCGGCAGCCGTGCACGATCCGGGGCGGCGCGCATGGTCGCGCCACCGTCCCGGATGCCCCGAGCGTGAGGAGAGTCGGCGCATGACCCATATGGCCAGTGCAGGCGGCGATACTTCGGCCGACAATGTCGGCGGTTCGAGTGGGGAGACCGTCGCTCCGCTTCCCTACCGGCTCGCGGACGTCCGGGGCCCGCTGGAGCCCGACGAGCTGACGTCCGTGGACGCGTGGTGGCGGGCCGCGAACTACCTCTCGGTCGGCCAGATCTACCTGATGGCCAATCCGCTGCTGCGCGAACCACTGCGACCCGAGCACATCAAGCCGCGCCTGCTCGGCCACTTCGGCACCGTGCCCGGACTGAATCTGGTGTGGACCCACGCGAATCGCGCGATCCGGCAGCGCGGCTTGAACGCGGTGTTCGTCGCGGGGCCCGGGCACGGCGGGCCGGGCCCGAACGCATGCGCCTGGCTGGAGGGCACCTACTCCGAGCTCTACAGCCACATTCCCCAGGACGCCACCGGCATGGGCGCGCTGTTCCACCAGTTCTCCTTCCCTGGCGGCGTGCCCAGTCACTGCGCACCGGAGACGCCTGGCTCCTTCCACGAGGGCGGTGAGCTCGGCTACTCGCTGCTGCACGCGTTCGGCGCCGCGCTGGACAACCCCGATCTCACCGTGTTCTGCGTGATCGGCGACGGCGAGGCGGAGACCGGTCCACTGGCCACCAGCTGGCATGCGAACAAGTTCGTCAACCCGGCGCGCGACGGCGCTGTCCTGCCGATCCTGGCGCTGAACGAATACAAGATCGCCAACCCGACCATCCTGGCGCGGATCCCGGAAGAGGACTTGCTCGCACTGCTGCACGGATACGGCTACGAGCCGATCGTCGTCGCCGGCGATGATCCGGCCGCTGTCCACCAGGCCATGGCCGGCGCGATGGACGCCGGTCTCGAGCGGATCGCCCAGATCCAGCGCGCCGCGCGCGGCGGCACCGACGGGATACGGCCCGCGTGGCCGATGATCGTGCTGCGCACGCCGAAGGGCTGGACCTGTCCACCGATGGTGGACGGCAACCCGGTCGAGGGCACCTTCCGCGCACATCAGGTCCCGCTGCCCGCCGCGCGCACCGACCCGGAGCACCGCGCGGTACTGGAACAGTGGCTGCGGTCCTATCGCCCGGAGGAGTTGTTCGACGAAACCGGCAAGCCGGTGTCGGAGCTGTGCGACCAGGTGCCCGACGGTGATCGGCGGATGAGCGCCAATCCGGTCGCCAACGGCGGCATGCTGGTCCGCGACCTGCGCCTGCCGGACTGGCGCGAGTTCGGCGTCGAAGTGCCCGCGCCGGGCGCGACCCGGCACGAGGCCACCAGGGTGCTCGGCGGGTGGTTGCGCGAGGTCACCAAGAGCAATCCGGACAACTTCCTGACCTTCGCACCCGACGAGCTGGCCAGCAACCGGCTGCAAGACATCCTGGAGGTCACCGGACGCGACTGGCAGGCCGATATCGATGCTCGCGACGAGAAACTCGATCGCACCGGCCGGGTGATCGAGGTGCTGTCCGAGCACATGTGCCAGGGCCTGCTGGAGGGATACCTGCTCACCGGCAGGCACGGCGTGTTCACCTGCTACGAGGCGTTCATCCACATCGTGGACGCGATGTTCAACCAGCACGCCAAATGGCTCGACGCCAGCGCGGCGGTGCCGTGGCGGCGGCCGATCGCCAGCCTCAACTACCTGCTGTCATCGCATGTCTGGCGGCAGGACCACAACGGCTTCACCCATCAGGACCCCGGCTTCCTGGACGTGGTGCTGAACAAGAAGGCCTCGATCGTGCGGGTGTATCTGCCGCCGGACGCCAACACGCTGCTGTCCACCTACGACCACTGCCTGCGCTCCCGGCACTACGTGAACGTGGTGGTCGCGGGCAAGCAACCGCAGGCGGACTGGCTGTCGGTGACCGACGCGGCCGAGCACTGCGCACGCGGCATCGGCATCTGGCCCTGGGCCTGCCACCGGGACGAGGTCGGCACCATGCCGGACGTGGTGCTCGCCTGCGCGGGTGACGTCCCCACACTGGAGACCCTGGCGGCGGCGGCGATACTGCGCGAACGTCTGCCCGAGTTGCGCGTCCGGGTGGTCAACGTGGTCGATCTGATGCGCCTGCAACCCCGGGACGAGCATCCGCACGGGCTGCCCGACAGCGAGTTCGACACCCTGTTCACCCGCGACCGGCCGGTGATCTTCGCCTTCCACGGCTATCCGTGGCTGATCCACCGGCTGACCTATCGGCGCACCAATCACGGCGGCCTGCACGTGCGCGGCTACAAAGAGCGCGGTACCACGACCACGCCGTTCGACATGGTGATGCTCAACGACCTGGACCGCTACCACCTGGTGATGGATGTGATCGATCGCGTCCCGACGCTGCGCGAGCGGGCCGCGGGACTGCGGCAGGAGATGGTCGACGCGCGCTGGAGCGCCCGTGCGTGGACCAGGGAGCACGGCGAGGACATCCCCGAGGTCGCCGACTGGACCTGGCCCTACCAGCGCGCCTGAGTGCGCCTACCGGCACGGAGAACGTACGATCGACCGTATGGAAGGTGTCGACGCCGTTTCGCCGCCCGAGCAGCACACCGCGGGCATCACCGACAAACGTCTGCTGCGCGGCGCGAAGACCCGCGCGGCAGTACTGCGGCAGGCGGTCGACATCGCCTCGCTGGACGGGCTCTCGGGTTTGAGCTTCGGCAGGCTGGCGACCGGCACCGGACTGAGCAAGGCGGGCATCCAAACCCTCTTCCGCACCAAAGAGGCGCTGCAACTGGCCGCGATCGATTACGCACGAGATCGGTTCACCGAAGCGGTCGTGCAGCCGGCACGATCCGCGCCGCACGGTGTCGCCCGCCTGCGAGCACTGGTCGACCACTGGATCGTGTACGCCGAGACGCCGTTGTTCGCGGGCGGATGCTTCCGTGTCGCGACCATGGCCGAGCACGACAGCAAGCCGGGCCCGGTGCGGGACGCGCTGCTGCGCGACCAGCGAGCATGGGTGCGGCTACTGGAACGGGAACTGCGCGCGGCGGTGTCCGCGGGTGAGATCGCCGAGCTGGACACGGATCTGGCCGCGTTCCAGATCGACGCGGTGCTCTGCGCTACCAACACGGCGTTGCGGATCGGCGACCCCGAGGCCGCCGAGCGCGCCCGCCGGATCATCGAGGGATTCCTGAAGCCCGCCTGAACATGCGCTATAAGTCTTGCGCATAACACGTGTACGAATGATCAGGTAGCCCTGGACATTCGGATACTTCGGACAAGCGGCGCATCGGCTTGTATCTTGCGAATAACGCGTCTGCACGCGTTTCGTTGCACATCCCATCCGTCGCCGTTGCCGGAGGGCGGACAGAAGGGGGTTCCATGAACCACACGGCCGAAGCGAGCGCACTGGAGATCCTAGGCGCGATAGGGATGGTGGCGTGGATGGTGGTGATGTGGGCGGCCATCGGCGTGCTGGTCGTCGCCTTGCGTAAACCATTGCGCCCCTGGATGTTCCGCACCGCGCTCGGCGTCATAGGACTGGGCGTGATCGCCCAGATCGGCCACTTCCAAGAACATGTCGCACAGGTCGGGTACTGGATCCAGCATCCGAACTCACCGGCGTGGATGACCCCGTGGGGCACCGGCCTGGCCAACGGCTTCGGCCAGGTCAACCATATGAAGCCGTCATTGGGTATGGAGCTGCTGCACCTGGTCGGCAACTTCCACTTCCTCGCCGGGCTGGTCGGTGTCGCGCTGGTCACCCATCACGCGCTGGAGAGCAAGGCGCGCAAGTGGGGCCGGATGGGCGTGCTGATGCAGGGCATCCACGGGCTCGAGCATCTCGCGCTCACCCTCACGGTCGTGTTCGGCACCAAGGCGATCGGGCTGTCGACCATCTTCGGCCTGCTGGATCCCGGTGCGGGCGCGTCGGCCTACCGCGTCTGGTGGCACTTCCTGGCCAACGTGATCGGCACGACGATCTTCGCGCTCGCGCTGTACCACCTGTGGCGTGAACGGGCCGTCATCGAAGCCCCGTTCCGCGATCCCGCCGCCGCGGCCGAGCCTCGCAAGGTTCCGGCCGCGAAGGAGCCGGTGGCCGCGGCCTACGCGGTCGAAGCCTGATTTCTCGAGATCGAAACCGCGCTTGCTTGCAAGTCACCTGCGGCAGGCGCGGTTTCTCGTATTCGCCCCACGACGACAGGGCCAATCTTCCCGAGCTCCGCTCGACCAAGAGAGCACCTGGATGGTGCACGCGCGCGGACTCCTTCTAGCGGCCGTGAGCCCGGAATCCATGCCACTGACGTAATCCGCCAAGTCCCGCCGATAGCGCGTCCGCACGCCGGCACGATCTCTTACAGCAGCTCAGCCACCGAAGATCCGTGCAGTGAACCACTCGAGCAGCCCATGATCGCCGGTCACTCGGGTCGGCGGCTGCCAGCGTCCGTCCATGCCACCTCGCCGCGAATTCCGCGAGCCACATCACCTTTCGGCAGCCGTGCTATGACACCCACCCCGGCCGGACAGCTGTTGCCGAGTTAACACGGACGAAATATTGCCGGCGACAGGCCTTTCGGCCCGCCCATTGCCGCTGGTCATGGGGCGGCCCCCGAGTCGGCGACACGCAGACTTCCCAACACGGAGAAAAGCACTCGACAAGTCATCTGCCCGTCGATTAATGTGACGTTATCCAACGGCACGATAGACAGGGAGTCGTTGATCGGACCGCACCGGGCCGATCCTCGCTCTCGAAGGTGGCGAGATGAATCGGACACGAACGATGACCGGCATCACGGCACGCCAGCGACGGACGCAGACCTGGCTCGTCCGCCCGCTGATCGTGAGCGCGATAGCGGCCACGCCGGAAACCCCGGCGCCGGACCCAGCGCTGGCCGGGCCCGACACCGTCGAGGCCCCGCGCTCCGCGTACCCGGGCCGCCACGGAGACGACAGGCCGGGCTCTTCCCACTCCGACGACCGGAACCGTGCCGACCGGCACCGCCCCGCGGACGACATGTCCGCGACGGATGCCGCCGCGATTCCATTCCCGCCCACACCTCGCGCGGCAACCCCGACACCCGCCGTTCGCCGCACCGCCGCATCCCGAACCGCACCGCGCACAGGTCGAATTCCCCACGGAGACTTACGATGAACGCCACCATCACGCATACCGCCCGGCGACTGCTCACCTGTGCCGCGATCATCGGCGCACTCACCGCGGGCGCCGCTGGCATCGGCGTCGCCGACGAGTCGCACGGTCCCTCCGACCCGCGCAACGGCACCGGCGACGACCATGGCTGGACCCACATCGACCCGATGGGTCAACACCACCGCAACAGCGACCGGCTGGAGGCCAACGCGGCCGACCAGGCTCGCCGCGACTACCACCAGCGCCAGAGCCAGCCCGGGCCGAGCGACACCGTCACCGGCAACAACAACAGCTCGACCTGGTCGCGCACGACCCGCCCGGACGGCAGCGGCTACACCGTGTGCAAGCCGCAGGCCCGCTGGTGCAACTGAGCGACCAGCAGGCGCACTCGCTCGCAACACCACCTGGCCACCCGACTTTTCGGACTGATCTTACCGCTATATAGCGGCACATTACTTGAACCATCATCATTCCCGAGGCCCCCGACTCCGTCGACGGCCGGGATAGCGCACGAAAGAGAAGCACCAATGAGCAAGATTAGAGGTCTCCGCCAGGCGACCGCGTGTAACCACAAGCGGACCGCGACGGCACGAACGCTCACCCTGCTGGCGGCGGCAGTGGTGGCGGCGGGCGGCCTGAGCCTCGGCGCGGGCACCGCCGAGGCTCAGGGCGCTGCCTGCCTCTGGGCCGGTGGCGCCTACGGCCAGGGCTCGACGGTCGTGGCAGGCGGCTGGAACTTCTTCTGCGGCACCGACGGTCGTGGCGCTCCGTACTGGCATACGTCCTCCTGGCACCGCGGAGACGCGCGGCGGGGGAGCACCGTTCCCAACCCGGGCGCGTACACCAACCCCGCCGGCCTGTTCAGCGCGGGCGCACGCCAATTCGGTACCGACTACAACGATTACTGCGTCGGCAACCAGCTCATCGAGGGCTCCGAGGACGTATACCAGGTGGTCGCGGACGGACGCGGCGCGCTGTACTGGAAAGCCGCCGGACCGATCGACCAGTGGGCGTTCGATCCCGGCACGGGCCCGCGGCCGTCCTGGCGGTCGTCGGGCAGTTGCCACGACGGCTCGCTGATCTGACCGAACCCGAATAACGCGCACTCACGCCCATAACCGCGGCGACGGTTATGGGCGTAGTTGCGTTGAGGTGTTTCGCATCCAGCGCAACCACACTGGCCCCGCCTCCACTTTCGAGCGAAGCGAGACCGAGCATTGCCTGTTCGCGAATCAAGCCGAGCGTCGCGCGGGCCGCCGCTCGGATTCCAGCCGCACCCGCTCGTCCAGCTGCTCCGGGATATGCCAGGTGATGTCGGCCCTGGTGGCCGCCATCAATTTCCTGCGCACCGCCGCGACCTGTGCGTCGACCGTCCGGATCGAGCTGCCCCTGCGCCCGGCTATGGCGCTGTTGGCCCAGCCCGCGGCGGCGAGCACGGCGACCTCGCGCTCCGCCGGAGTCAGCTCGTCCCAGCGCGAGGCGACGGTCCTGGCTCGCGGGCGCGGACTCGGGAGTTGAGCGATGGGCAGCCTGCCGAGCAGGAACAACTGGAGCTCGTCGCGTTCCGGCCGCAGGCGGGCGCCGCGCTGGGCGGCCGCCGCGTAAACCTCTTCACCGATGACGGCGGTGGCCACCTCGATGGCTCGGGCGGTGCCGCGGGCCACCAGCGTCACCCGGTCGGCGACGATGCCCATCGACCGGTGCAGCGTGTCGATTCCGCCTTGCAGATGCGCGATTTCGGTGGCGGCGGCGATCGATTCGGCGCTGCCGGTGTCGCCCGCGTCGACCCGGGCGGAGAGCAGATATGTCTTCGCCATCATGCTGAAGTGGGCAACCCAGCCCGCCGTCCAGGTATCCCCCGTGGTCAGCAGGCGCTCCAGCGTGGACTGTCCGAGCCGCACCGCCTCGTGCGGGTCGCCATGCCTGGACACCGCGATCATCAAGGCCAGCTCCGCCCAAGCGATGGCCCAGGCCGCGCCGGAGTCGATGGCCCGGTCCAGATGCCTGCGCGTGGCCCCGAGCGCCACGTCGGCGTCGGCGATATTGGCGTAGGTGAGCGTCTCGAACAACTCACTGCGCTGCTCCCCCGCCCGATCGCCGACCGCGGCGAATTTCCTTCGCGCCCGCGACAGTACGTCGGCCGCACGCAGGTCGAAGTGGATCAGCAGCAGTTCCAAGCCCCAGGTGAACTCCACCGGGGCGGGCAGGCCCACGTCGGTCGCCGTGGTCTCCCGCCAGCCGCGACGCAGTTCCGGGTCGGTCAGGCACTCCGCGGCGCACTCGTCCAGCAATTGCGCGGTGTAGGTGTGCCTGCCCTGCCAGATGGCGATCCAGCCGACCAGCGCGGTGGCGTTGATGCGCAGCCTGGTCGGCGGCGGATCGAGCTGGGCGGTGACTTCCAGTGCCTGTTCGGCGAGACCTGTGATAGCACGGTTGGAACCGGTGATGAACGCCACACGCAACGCCATCAGCGTCGCGGCGGTCTCCAGTCCGACGACGGCCTCCTCTGGGTCGGCGAGGCTGGTTTCGATGGCAATGAGGATGTTGTCCCAGGCCGTGCGCGCCCAGTCGATCCACTCCTGCTCCCGAGGGCCGGACCAGGTGGCCGGGCCTGCGGCGACCCGGTCCCGGTAGTGCCGCCGGTGCCGGGCGAGCAGCCGCGCCTCGTCGATGTCGTCGCCGCGCGCCGACAAGCGGTCGCGCATGAACACCCGGACGCTCTCCAGCAGGTAGTACCGAACCGCGGTCGGAGTGATGTGCGCCGACAGCAATGACCGTTCGACCAAACGCTCGAGCAACCGATCGATCTCCTCGGCGGGCAGCGACGCGTCCGCGCAGACCGCCACGATCGCGTCGGCTTCCGCGCCGCACGGAGATTCCTCGTTCTCCGAATCGCAACCGGTGGCGAACACCGACATCCGTTCCAGCAGCACCTGTTCGAGGTCGGTGCACAGGCCGTAGGACCAGGCGATCACGTCGCGCACGCTGCGGTGGCGTTCCCCGACGCCACCCCTGGCGCCGTGCGTCCACTGCAGGCGCCGGTCGTCGGTGTCGCCGGACAGCTCGCGCAGCACGATCGCGGGTGGCCGGTGCAGCAGTCGCGCCGCGGCCAGCCGGATGAACAGCGGGTTGTTGTCGACATGACCGCAGATCCGCGCTGCGATGGCCAGCTGTCCGGGGTCCTCGGCAATCGGCCGTCCGGTGCGCTCGGCACGCCGCCGGAACAATTCGAGGGCGTGCGCGCTGGACAGCGGCGGCACGGTGACCAGGTGCTCATCGATCCAGCCCACCGGCTCCCGGCTGGTCGCGACGACGGTCAGGCCGGGCACCGCTTGGAGCAGTCCGACGATCAGCGGGCCGACCCCGCCGAGCACGTGTTCGCAGTTGTCGAGCACGAGAATCGTCCGGTACGACTCGTCGTCGTCCTCGCTGAACGTCGCCACCAAGCCGTCCCAGGCCGACCGGCCCGTGATGCCGTTCTTCGCGAGGGACTGCAGCACTTCCTCGGCGACCGCTCCGGTTTCCGCGCCTGCCGCGAGCCGAGCCAGGCGCGTCCAGTAGACGGCGTGCCGTGCCGCATCCCGATAGCGGCGCACGGCCTCGACCGCCAACGTCGTCTTGCCGATGCCTCCCGGCCCCACCAGCGTGATCAACCGCGCGCTCGACGAGGACAGCAGCGCGTCGATCTGTCGCAGCTCGGCGTGTCTGCCCACGAACTCGCCGGGCACGGCGGGGCCGTTGCCACCGCCGCCGTTCACTTCCGACATGCCGCCCACACCTATCGATCCAGAAACCACCGGGAGGAGCAGCCTAGTACGTGCCTCCGCCTTCGCTCCGGCCATGCGCGGACTATCGACGGACTGCGTCCCGCGCCCATCAGGCGCGCCTGCGTCCGCGCCGAGGCCGTCGCTCGGATTCGTGGCGGACGCGGTCGGCGAGTTCGTCGGGAATGTGGCCGGCGATATCTGCGCGGGAGGCGATCATCAGCTTCTGCCGGATGGCGGCGACTTGCGCGTCGACCGTCCGGATGGAGCTGCGTCGCCGGGCGGCGATGGCGCTGTTGGGCCAGCCCGCAGCGGCGAGGACGGCGACGTCGCGTTCGGCTCGGGACAGCTCGCTCCAGCGCGAGCTGGGCCGCCGCGACGCGGGGCGGGCAGCGCTCGGCCGGTCCGGTCGCCGCGGCTGGGACTGGGGCTGGGGCTGGGGCGCCGACTCGGTGGTCGGCCACCACAGCGCGTCCAGTTCGGGGCGCAGCCGGGTCCGGCGCTCGGCCGAAGCGTATGCCCGATCGCCGAGCACCGTGCGGGCGACCTCCGCGGCGCTGCGGATCTCGGCGGCGACCAGCGGCACCCGGTCCACGGCGATACCCATCGAACGCTGCCGTGTCTTGAAACTGCCCACCAGATAGGCGATCTCGGTCGCGACCGTCGCGGGATCGCCACCGCCGTCCCGCTCGGCGATGAGCACTTGGGCCATCGCGACGATATGCGCGCCCACCGCCCAGGTCGCCGTCCAGGTGTCCTGCTCCCCGCGGTGGCGGGTGAGCACGCCGTGGGTCATCGCCAGCGCCTCGGCGGGGGACCCATGCTTGGCCAGCGCCACCGCCCGCGCGATCTCCGCCCACGCCGTCGAGAGCGTCGAGCCGGACGACACCGACCGCTCCAGGAACCGCGCGGTGTTCTCCAGCGCCTGCTGCCGGTCGCCGACGAGGGCGGAGCAGAACGCCACGAATACGTCGCTGCGCTCGGCGCCGATGCGGTCGCCCTGCTCGGCGAACTTGTGCCGGGCGCGGGTGAGGACGGTGATCGCGCGCGGGTCGCCGCGCACCAGCATCAGCTCGAGTCCCCACATCCATTCCACCGGCGCGGGCAATCCGAAATCCACGTCGGTGTAGCGCGGCCCCGCCTCGGCCGGCTCGGTCACGCAGCCGGCGAGCAGCTGCGGGATGTTGTCGGTCCGCCCCTGCCACAACGCGATCCAGCCGAGCAGCGCGGTGGCGAGGTCGGCGACTCCGGAGGGACCGATCCCGGCCGCCTTGGTCGCATCCAGCGCGCGTTCGGTGAGCCGGGTCAGCGCGCCCGCACCGGACTTGACGAACGGCACCTTCATCGAGAGCAGCACCGTCGCGGTCTCCAGCGCGATCACGGCCTCCGCCGGATCGGCGAGGCCGGATTCGATGCCGAGCACGATGTCGTTCCACGCCGACCGCGCCCAGGCCAGCCAGGCCAGGTCGTGCGGGCCGAGCCACATGGCCTGTCCGGCGACGACCTTGTCCCGGAAGTACCGGCGGTGCCGGGCGGCGAGGCGATCGAACTCGCCGCGGTCGCGGCGGCGCAGGTGCTCGCGGGCGAACACGCGCACGCTTTCCACCAGGTACCAGCTGACCGTCGTCGCGGTCAGATGCGCCGACACCAGCGATTGCTCGGTGAGCCGCTCCAGCAGGTGTTCGATCTCGCGCGCGGGAAGGGAGTCGTCGGCACACACCGCGATCGCGGCGTCGAGATCGATGCCGCCACGAACCGACTCGTCGTCGGTCTCGTATCCCGCGGCGAAGACCGACAGCCGTTCCAGCAGCAGTTGCTCGGGAGCGCCGCACAGCGCGAAGGACCAGGCGATGACGTCGTAGACGCCACGGTGGCGCTCCTCGGCGCCTGCCCGGGCTCCGTGCGTCCAGCGCAGGCGCTTGTCGTCGGCGTCGCCGGTGAGTTCCCGCAGCACCATCGTCGCGGGCTGATGCCGCAGCCGGGCCGCGGCAAGCCGGATGAACAGCGGGTTGTGGTCCACCCGGCGGCAGATCTGGGCGGCTACGGCGACCTGCTCGCGATCGTCCGGGATCGCCCGTCCGATGAGTTCGGCGCGCTGGCGGAACAATTCGAGCGACTGGCGCGGCGACAGCGGCGGCACGGCCAGGAGGTACTCGTCGGCCCAGCCGATCGGTTCCCGGCTGGTGGCCAGGATGGTCAACCCGGGCGCGGCATCCAGCAGCTCGGCGATCATCGCCACGACCGCGCCGAGCAAGTGTTCGCAGTTGTCCAGCACGAGAACCGCGCGCTCCGCGGAACGGTCGCCGCTGGTGAAGGTGCGCACCAGCGCGGCGCGGGTCGGCGGGGAGCTGAGATCGGTGCGCACCGCGGACTGCATCACGTCCTGCGCGGTAGCGGTGCTGTCGGGCTCCAATTCGGCCAGCCGTGCCCAGTAGACCGGCCTGCGACCGGCCCGTGAGCCACGGCGCAGCGCCTCCGCGGCTAATCGCGTCTTGCCGATACCGCCGGGCCCGACCAGGGTGATCAGGCGGGCGTCGCCGTCCAGCAGCTCGCCCAGCCGGTCCAATTCCGTTTCCCGGCCGACGAATTCACTGGTGGACGCAGGCAGCACGTCGCCTGGTGCCTGAACCACGGACATAAAACGAAAGTTAGCCGACGACGCGCCGACGCGCTGAGCAATCAGAGGTTAACGTTCGTCTCACATGCCGCGTGGGCGGCGGGCGGCCGCGTGCGTGTACTAGCCGATCGACGCCGAGGCCGTCTGCTGGTAGTGCATTTGGACCACCGCGCTGTCGAACGTCATCACGTCGACGAGCTGTAGCCCCGAGGCCACCGCGGGCGTCGGGAACAGCGGGATACCGCCACCGAGCAGGATGGGGTGGACGAACAGCCGGTACTCATCGATCAGGTCGTGCTTCATGAACACCGACGCGGTCTCGGCCCCGCCGAACAGCACCATATCGCAGCCTGGCTGCGCGCGTAGCGTGGTGATCTGCTCGACGAGATCTTCCCGGACGATGCGGGTGTTCCACCCGGCGGTGGGCAGGGTCCGGGAGAAGACCAGCTTCGGCGTCTGCTTCCAGCACCGCGCGAAATCGACATAGAACTCCGAGATCGCCGGATCCACATCGGCGGTCGGCCAGAACGATGCCATGATCTCGTACGTCTTGCGGCCGTAGAGGAACAGATCGGCCGAACGCAGTTCGTCGAGGAACGACTCGCACAGTTCCTCGTCGACCACCGGCCAGTGGATTTCCTCATCCGGCCCCTCCGCGAAGCCGTCGAGCGACATCTGCATCCACAGCGTCACGCTTCCCATTGCCCACACCCATCTGCTGCCCTTGTGCGACCGTCAGATTGTCGGGGAGAGCGACACTTCGGCGCATCGGTAGGTCGGGGGAAGACATACTTAGGTAGCCGACCATAGGTAGCGTCGCAACAGTGCGAACGCGCGCCGAATCAGGCCAATATACCGCTAATTAACGGCACGTTACTGTTACGTATCGCCACTGATGGGAATCTGAAATAGAGATGTTTCCAGCGGTTTCGGCCGCACCAGCCGATCAGTCCCCGGGCAGTATCTCGGCGACCTCGGCATCTTGGTCGAGATACTTTGCGATGAAGCGGTTTACGAGTTCCGCGGCGGTTTCACCGGGGATCGCGCGGGCGGCGGCCAGCTGTTGCCCGAGGTCGGCGATCTCCGCCGGGCCGCCCGGGGAATCCTGGAACAACGCCCAGATGGTGCCCCGGAACAGGTCGACGAAGCGGCGGGCGATCCGGTCGGCGTCGGCGCGCAGCCGCTCCAGCTCGCCGAGCGCTTGATCGGCCGGGATGCCCGCGGCGGTCAGGCGATCGAAGCCGTGTGCCAGCCGGCGATCCGCGATCCGGTAGGTCGCCGCGTCCACGGGCTCGTACAGGCCCGCGGCGACGACTCGCGCCAGACCGTTGGGCACGTCGCGGTAGCGCTCGGCGAGCTCGGTCGCCGCGACGGTGTCTCCGGTTTCGGCGACGGCCGTCTCGGGTGCGCCGGGCTCGCCCACGCCCAGGATGTCGCCGAGGTCGTCACCGCGGTCCCAGGCGTTGAGCAATTCCTTGATGCCGTTGAGTTTGATCCCCCGGTCGAGCAGCCTGCTGATGGTGCGCACCCGGTTGAGATGGTCGGCGCCGTAGAACCCGGTCCGCCCCTTGACCTGCGGAGGCGGCAGCACCCCGCGTTCGTGGTAAACGCGCAGGCTGCGCACGGTCGTACCGGCCTCACGCGCCAGCTCGTCGATGGTGTACTCCACACCCGCAGTCATACTTCAAGGAAACCACATCGCAACACGGCGCGGCGGCCGGTGCACGGCCATTGCCTGCGCAACCGACCGGTCTCTAGCGACAATCCAGCAAACGTCATGCGCGTGGGCGCGCGCCATGCTCCGCCAGGCGCCCGCACAGCACGTGGCCGACCGCCCTTCCCGTCCTTGGAAAACCACGCGGTGCACCGCTTTTGCCGCTGCACCTATCCTTCCGGCATGGGTGAATCTGCGGGCACTCCGGCCAGTATCGCCGACCGTGAGCGGGCGCTTCGCGAGCTGACCCAGCACTTGGGCGCGGGCCGAATCGGCCTGGCCGAGTTCGACGAGCTCAGCGCGGCCGTCGCGGCGGCGACCAGCAGAGCTCAGCTAGCCGAACTGTTCGCCGACCTGCCCGGCAGCACACCGCCCGCACCCGAGCCGACCGCGGCCAATCCACTGCCCCGCCTCGTCGTCCTGGCGGGGGCGGCCGTGGTGTTCTCGGTGGTGCTCGCCGTGACCACCGGCAATTGGCTGTGGCTGCTGGTGATCCTGGCCGCGCCAGCGATTTTCATGCTCACCGCGCGGACGATCTGAGTCCGGTCACCACCGCGACTTCGGCCGCACGTAGTTGGCCAGGTCGACCAAGCGGTACCGGTGCAGGCGATGCGGCGCGATCCGCGCCAGCGCACGCAGGCTCGACTCGAGCCCGCGTTGCAGCCCCAGCAAGGTGAACGGGAACCCGAGCAGGGTCGCCTCGGGGGTGGCCGATTGCCCGCCCGCCCGCACCCACTCCAGCGCCGCGCCCACCACGATGACCTGCAGTTGCAGCGCTCGCGGCTCGTCCGGCGCCGCGTCCAGGCGCGCGGCGGCCTCGAGCAGGTCGGCCTCGGTCGTCTCCGGTATCGGTTGGGAGACCAACAGCAGACACCCGGTCATCCGCGCGACGTTCTGATATCGCGACGCCTCCGGCACCTGGTCCAGGACCTCGACGGCCTCCAGCAGCCCGCCGTCCGCGGCGAGCCTGCGCGCCAGACCGAAGGCAGCGCTCACCACGCCGTGGTTGGTCCGCCAGACGGTGCGGTAGTACTCCTCGGCGAGCCCGCCCCAGTCGGTGTCGCCGGCGGCGTCCCCGAGGTGTTGCAGGGTGAGTTCGGCCGTCGCGGCCAGAGCCAGCGCGGGCGCGATCTCGCCGGGCAGCATGCGGTGCACCAGATCGAAGTACTCGAAGGCGCGCTCGCACTGGCCGTCCAGCAGCGCGGCGATGGCGGAGTACCACTCGATACGCCAGTCGGTGCCGTAGTCGGTCCGCAGGTCGGCGAGCCGGTCGCACGCGGGCACCACTTCACCGAGATCGAGGTGCGCGCGCACCGCGGTGAGCGTGCCCTCCAGCTCGAAGGTCTCCGGTTCCCCAATCGTCCCGGAGACGATCCGGTCGGCGGTGCGGCGCAACGCGTCCAGGGCGTGTCTCGGGTCGCCGTGCAGCAGCGTGGACAGCAGGTCGGCGCTGGGGTCCTCGCCGTCGATCAATGGAACCGGCAGCGCCGCGACGACGCTCGGCGCGTCCAGCGCGGGCAACCGGTGCCGCCCGTCGGCCATCCCGTCGGTCTGCCCGATCAGCGTTTCGATGCCGAAATCTCCACGCATCGCGCCGAATTCGAGCGACGCCTGGGGGTGCTCCTTGCCCGTGTCGTAGGCCAGCACCATCCGCAGGACACCGGCGAGCTGGCCGTACATGGCGTAGGCGGTCGGGAAGCGGCGGGCGGGATCCGGCTCGGTCGCGCGCACCAGCAGCCGGTGCAGCGCCGGGTAGCGCCGCAGCAGCGGCTCCTGTTCCAGCGAGGGGATGCCGGGCAGCTGGTGTCCGTCGGCGTTCTTGGGCATCTCCATGACCAGCGCGGCCAACGTCCGCCCGACGGTGTAGATGTCCGAAGCCACGGTCGGGCCGGTCTCGGTGATCTCGGGCGCCTGATAGCCGGGGGTGCCGTAGATGCTGCCGTAGGACTCCATCGCGGCGACCGCGCCGAGGTCGATCAGCTTGACCTCGTCCTCGCTGACCATGATGTTGTCCGGCTTGAGGTCGTTGTAGGCCAGCCCGAACGAGTGCAGATAGTCCAGCGCGGGCAGGATCTCCATCATGAAGGCGATCGCCTCGGAGACCGGAATGCGATCCGGCGCACGGAGGTCCAGCATCTTCTTCAGCGAGCGTCCGCCGACGTACTCCATGACGATGTAGCCGTCGGGCACGTCGCGGCCGGAGCGGTGCTTGACGAAGTTGTGGATCTTGACGATGCCCGGATAGGCCACCTCGGAGAGAAACTGGCGTTCGGCGAGGGCGACCACGTGTGCTTCGAAATCGAGCGGGTTCTGCAACCCTTTGAGCACCACCCAGCGGTCGCTCACGTTGCGATCGACGGCGAGGTAGATCCATCCGAGCCCGCCGTGGGCCAGGCAGCCCTGCACCTCGTACTGGTCGGCGACCATCTCGCCCGGCTGGAGCGAGGGCCGGAAGTTGAACGGGGAACCGCATCGGCCGCACTCCCCCTCGACCGCACCCGGCCCGGCTTCGGTCGTGCGGCCGACCGGCTGCTGACACTTCCAGCAAAATCGTTTGTGCTCAGGGACTTCCGGGTCCTGCATGACCGCGGTGCGCGGATCGAGCGGACTCACCTTGGGCATGGACACCAGACCACCGCCCAATCTGCGCACGCTCGGCCGCGAGCGCGCGCTGCGCCCGGAACCGGGTTCCGATTCGAGTTCACCGAGCAGCAGCTCGGCGGTGCCGATGGTCGGCTCCGCCCCGGTGTCCGTACCGGGCGCGGCGCCCGGCGCGGTCGGGGGCCCGACGGCGCTCGGGACGGAGTCCACGGCGACGGCACGCTTCGACCGCTCCTCGACCCACCGCGGTGTCGACCACGGATCGGGCAGTCGTGGGGGCACTTCGGTTTTGAGCAGGTGCCGAGTCGCCCAGGGGTGGGAAGTTCGCCGAGGCACTTCGGTGCCGCGCATTCGCCGATTCGCCCACGGATGCGCGAGCGGACGGTCGGAGGCGCTGGGGTGCTCCGGCATACGAACCTCTCAAACCCACCGTTGAATCGGGGTTTCATTCTGGTCCGCCGCCTGTCGATGCGCAGAGTGTTGTTCCCGGCATTGGGAATAGCTCCGCCCCGGGCGGAACGCCCGGGGCGGATACTGCCTCACTCCTCGTCGGGCTTGTCCAGGATCACCACGGTGTCCCCCCCGTGCTCCCGGCGCTGCGGCCGCTCGGCCAGGACCGGGAACTGTCCGGTGACGCCCTCGCGGACCGCCGCGATCTGCAGCACCCGCTTGCGGGCGAGGAACCAGCCACCGACCAGTGCGGGAATCATGATGACGACCATGGCGATCACGGCTCCGCGTTGCACGTGGTCGTCACTGAAGGCCATCAGGCCGACCACGGCCACCAGGAAGACCAGCGTCGCGAAGCTGGTGTACGGCGTGCCGATCAGCCGGAAGGACGGCCGCTCCACCCGGCCGGTGCGCGACCAGCGCCACAGCTGCAGCTGGCAGACCACGATGGCAGCCCACGCGAAGATGGTGCCCAGCGCCGACATGTTCAGCACGATCTCGAACGCCTGCTCCGGCACCACCGCGTTCAGGCCGACGCCGATGAGCGCGACCGCGCCGGTGGCGAGGATGCCGACGTAGGGCACGCCGCCGCTGGACATCCGCGCCGCGATGGTGGGCGCGCTGCCGTTCATCGACATCGAACGCAGGATGCGGCCGGTCGAGTACAGGCCGGCGTTCAGGCTGGAGAACGCCGCGGTCAGCACGACCAGGTTCATCACCGAACCGGCACCGTCCAGGCCGAGCTTCGAGAAGAAGGTGACGAACGGGCTCTCACCGTTCTTGAAGGCGGTGTAGGGCAGCAGCAGGCCGAGCAGGACCAGCGAACCCACGTAGAACAGCGCGATACGGGCGATCACAGAGTTGATCGCGCGCGGCATGATCTTCTCCGGGTTCTCCGCCTCACCGGCCGCCGTGCCGATCAACTCCACTGCGGCATAGGCGAAGACGACGCCGGTGGTGACCAGGACCAGCGGCAGCAGGCCGGAGGGGAACAGCCCGCCGTTGTCGGTGATGACACTGGGGCCGGTGACCTGTCCGTCGATCTTGAAACGGCCCGCGAGGAACACCGTGCCGACGATCAGGAAGGTGACCAGCGCGACCACCTTGATCAGCGCGGCCCAGAACTCGAGCTCGCCGAACCACTTCACCGAGATGAGGTTGATGCTCACCACGACCGCGAGGGAGACCAGGGCGATCAGCCACTGCGGTACCGCTTCGAAAGCTCCCCAGTAATGGACATACGTCGCGATGGCGGTGATGTCTACGATCCCGGTCATACACCAGTGGAAGAAGTACATCCACCCGACCGCGAATGCCAGCTTCTCGCCGTAGAACTCACGCGCGTAGGAGACGAACGATCCGGAGGAGGGGCGATGCAGGACCAGCTCACCGAGCGCCCGCAGGATGAAGAAGACGAAGACGCCGCAGATGGCGTAGACGAGGAACAGCCCAGGACCCGCGCTGGCCAGTCGCCCGCCCGCACCCAGGAACAACCCGGTGCCGATCGCGCCACCGATCGCGATCATCTGCAGCTGACGGGGACGCAGGGCCTTGTGGTATCCCTCGTCCTCCTCATGCAGCGCGGCAGCGGGTGCGGGCGCCTCCGCGGGAGGTCGAACTGTGGTCATGGCGATGGCCTTTCAGGTGACGGCGATCATAACTTCGCTCAATGTACCGTTAGATAGCGGTACGTTCAATAGCGACTCGCCACTTGTAACATGCTGGACATCAATGATTTTGATAAAAAGCCGTCCGAGCAGCGGTGATCGCAAAGAGGAATCATTGAGCGAGCCACTTGTTATCGGTACGCTCGATGGGGAAAGACAGTAGAGGGAGCGCAGATGGCGTGGTTCGAGCGGGAGTTCATCGCGGTCCCCGAGGAGCGCAAGAACCAGTTGGTCTTCAAGTGGCCGGATGTCAACATCCGCCGCTACAGCCGCGCGATCGTCAACGCCGACGAGATCGCCTTGTTCGTCCAGTCCGGGCGGGTGATCGCCGCGATGGGCCCGGGCCGGCACCGCATCGACGCCGCCGAGCTTCCGGTGCTCGGCGCACTGGTCGACACGGTCACCGGCGGGAACTTCTATCGCGCCGAGCTGTATTTCGTCTCCACCAGAGAGTTTCCGGGGATCCGGTTCGGCGGTCGGCTGGCCGACATCCTCGACCCCGTCAGCGAGCAGGTGGTGACCCTGCGCGTGTTCGGCGAGTTCGCCCTGACCGTCCGCGATCCGGCCGAGCTGCTCACCCAACTGGCGGGCACCGCCGACCTCACCGACCAGCAACGGGTGCAGAGCTGGTGTGCCGACTTGCTGCTCAAAGCCATGAAAATCGCTGTGACCCAGGGCATCTCGCGCGGCGACTGGCAAGTGCTCGGGCTCTCGGCGCAGTTGCAGCCGATCGAGACCGCGGTGCTGCGCCAGACGAACACGGCGCTCTACGAATACGGCCTGCGCATTCCCCGGATCGGCAACTTCGACATCTCACTGGCTCCAGAGGACGCGGAGCGGCTGAAGCGGCTGGCCAAGGACGTCAAGTACATTCGCCTGACCGGCGATTTCCAGCGCTACGCCGCGGGTGAACTCGCACTCGGCGCCAGCCAGGGTTTCGCGCACGGTCACCACCACGGCGCCGACGGCGGATTCCTCGGCGCCGCTCTGAGTTTGAACGCCATCGGCCAGCAGGTCGGCACCCATTCCGCCGCACCGCAGCTGCCACCCGCGGCTCCCGCCGCGGGACAGGTGTCGTGCGCCGCCTGTGAGACCGCGAACCCGGCGGGCGCCCGGTTCTGTATGAACTGCGGCGCGCGCCTGGCGCCGCAGCCGCGGCACTGTCCCAGTTGCGGCGCGGAATCGGCCGCGTCGGCCAAGTTCTGCGGTGCCTGCGGAACGCCGATGCCCGGAGGCTGACGCCGAGCGCGCCATGCCTCCGGGCATCGTCCGAATGGATCAGCCGGCGACCGCCGGTGCGACGGCGGTCGACTCACCACCGCTCACCATGCCACGGACCTGCCGCGCCGCCACCGAGAGGGCGGCCAGGTCGTGGGTCTCGGCGGCGAAGATCTGCGCCAGCGACGCACGGGCGCGGGCCAGCCGCGACCGGTTGGTCGACTCCCAGTACGCGATCTTCTCGGCGGTGCTGTCCTGCGGTTCGGAAGCGGTCAGCACGTCCAGGGTCAGCGAGCGCAGCGAATCGTAGAGATCCTCGCGCACCGCGAGCCGGGCCAGCGCCCGCCAGCGCCCGCCGCGCTCCAGGTTGCCCACCGCGGTCAGCAGTCGCTCGATCTGGAAGTGCTCGTTCAACGCGTAGTACAGCACCGCGACCTCCGCGGGATCGCGGTCGGCGATGTCGGCCAGGTCGATCACATCCAGCAGCGGGAAGCGGTGGATCAGCCCGAAGGCCTCCTCGGCCAGCTCACGCGGCGCGCCACGGGAGATCGACCGCCGCGAGCGCTCGGCGAGATCGTCGGTGAGATACCCGGTCAGCCAGGCCGGCACTTGACCGGCCAGAGCACGCACTCCGTCCCGGTACCTGGCGATGTCGGCGCCGATCGCGATCGGCTGCGGCCGGTTGGACAGCAGCCACCGCGACGCCCGGTCGAGCGTGCGCTTGGTCTCCAGCTCCAGTTCGTTGCGCGCCGCCGTGGACATCGGCGTCTGCCTGATCCGCTCCCACAGGGTGTGCAGATCGAAGATCTCGACCGCCGCCTTGTAGGCGCGCACCGCGTCGTCGGTGGTCGCCCCCGCCTCCTCCGCGAGACGGAAGGCGTAGGTGATGCCGCCGTAGTCGACCATCTCGTTGACCACGACGGTGGCCACGATCTCGCGCCGCAGCGGATGCCTGCCGATCGCGGCGGCGAACCGCTCGCGCAGCGGCGCGGGGAAGTAGGCGGGCAGCACCGACGCGAACGCGGCGCTGTCGAGCAGGTCGCCCGCGAGCAGGTCGGCCTTGAGCGACAGCTTCACGTGCGCCATCAGGTTCGCCAGTTCGGGCGAGGTGAGCCCGGTGCCTTCGGCGGCGCGGCGGGTCAGCTCGGCATCCGCCGGCAGCGCCTCCAGCTCGCGGTCCAGGCCGCGGCGCTGCTCGAGATCGTTGATCATCCTGCCGTGCACGCCGGACATGCCCGCGGCGTCGGCCCGCGACATCCCCAGCCGGAAGTTCTGCGAGATGTTGTCGCGCAGCACGAGTTCGGAGACCTCGTCGGTCATCGAGGCCAGCAGCGGGTTGCGCTCGGCGATCGGGAGCTCGCCGCTGGAGACGACGGCGTCCAGCAGGATCTTGATGTTCACCTCGTGGTCGGAGCAATCCACACCCGCCGAGTTGTCCAGCGCGTCGGTGTTCATCCGTCCGCCGTTGCGGCTGAACTCGATACGACCGAGCGCGGTCGCACCCAAGTTGCCGCCCTCGCCGATCACCTTGACCCGGAGTTCGTCGGCATTCACCCGGACCGCGTCGTTGGACTTGTCGCCCACCTCGGCGTTGGTCTCCGTGCTCGCCTTGATGTAGGTGCCGATGCCACCGTTCCACAGCAGGTCGACCGGCGCGAGCAGAATTGCCTTGATCATCTCCGGCGGCGACAGAGTGGTCACGTGTGCGGGCAGGTCGAGTGCCGCACGCACTTCCGGCGTCACCGGAATCGCCTTGGCGGAGCGGTCGTAGATGCCGCCGCCGGAGCTGATCAGCGACCGGTCGTAGTCGGCCCACGACGAGCGCGGCAGGGCGAACATCCGCTGCCGCTCCTGGAACGAGCGGGCCGCATCCGGAATCGGGTCGAGGAAGATGTGGCGGTGGTCGAAGGCGGCCACCAACCGGATGTGCTCGGACAACAGCATGCCGTTGCCGAACACGTCACCACTCATGTCACCGACACCGACGACGGTGAAATCCTGCGTCTGCGTGTCGATCTCCATCTCACGGAAATGCCGCTTGACACTCTCCCACGCACCCTTGGCCGTGATGCCCATCGCCTTGTGGTCGTAGCCCGCGGACCCACCCGACGCGAACGCATCACCCAACCAGAAGCCATAACTCTGCGCCACATCGTTGGCGATATCCGAGAACGTCGCCGTCCCCTTGTCCGCGGCCACCACCAGATAGGTGTCGTCGCCGTCCCGGCGCACCACCCGAGCAGGCGGCAACACATCGCCGGTCGCGCGGTCCACGTTGTCGGTGATGTCCAGCAGACCGGAGATGAAGGTGCGATAGCAGGCAACACCTTCCGCGCCAAGCGCCTGCCGATCCGCTACCGGATCACCAGTCGCCGCGGGCGGTTGTTTGACCACGAATCCGCCCTTCGCACCGACCGGCACGATCACCGCGTTCTTCACCGCCTGTGCCTTGACCAGGCCCAGGATCTCGGTGCGGAAGTCCTCCAACCGATCCGACCACCGCAAACCACCGCGGGCGACCGACCCGAAGCGCAGGTGCACGCCCTCGACCCGCGGGGAGTACACGAAGATCTCGAACTGCGGACGCGGCTTGGGCAGTTCGGCGATCGCGTGGGGGTTCAGCTTGACCGACAGGTAGTCCAGCGGATCGCCTGCCTCGTCCCGCCGGTAGTAGTTGGTCCGCAGCGTCGCCTCGATCAAGCCGAACAGGGCGCGCAGGATGCGGTCGGTGTCCAGGCTGACCACGGCGTCGATCTCGCTCTGCACCCGCTCGGCGATCTCGGCGGCGCGGTCCGCGGTCTGATCGTCGACGCTATCCGGATCGAAGTACGCGGCGAACAGTTCGGTGCACGAGCGGGCGGTGGCCGGGTGGGTGAGCAGCACTCGGGTGATGTTGCCGAAGGTGTAGGCGAATCCGGCTTGCTGCAGGTACTTCGCGTAGGCGCGCAGCAGAGCCACCTGACGCCAGTGCAGGCCTGCGCGCAGGATCAGTTCATTGAGGCCGTCCACCTCGGCCCGGCCGAACCACATCGCGGTCACGGCGTCCGGGAAACGCCGTCGCACACTGGTTTCCGGAAGCGACGCGACATCCAACGACTGCCCGAGCTGCGCGGGCGGCTCGCTGTCGAGCGCGTCCCGCAGCGGCGCGGCCGTCACGCGCAGTCCGAAGTCGTAGATCCAGCGGTCCGGCCGGTCCGGCACCGTGATGCGGTAGGGCCGCTCGTCGACGACTTCCACACCGAGACTGTGCAGCACCGGAAGCACCCGGCTCAGCGAGATGCCCTCGCCCGCGACGTACAACGTGAATCGCCAATCCGCCGAGGCCGATTCACCGTGCCGGTAGAGATTGGTGTCGATCTCGCCGTCGTCGAGCCGCTCCAGCCGGCGCAGATCGGTCAGCGCACGCGCGGGCTCGTGCTCCTGCTGATAGCTCGCCGGGAAGGCGGCCACGTAGTCGCCGACGAGCGCCTGCGGTACGTCCGGCACGCCCGCCGCCTCGGCTACCAGGCGGTCGGTCCAGGTCCACGTGGTGGCCAGCAGCAGCTCCTGGATCCGCTCGCGGTTGTCCTCGGAGATGTCGCCCGGCTCGGCGCCCGGCTTGCGGTGCACCGTGAAATAGACGACGGCCAGCTCCGATTCGGTGGCCCGCGCGGAATAGGCGATCTGCTCGGCGTCGAACTCCGCACGCAGTATGTCGCCCATGCGCACTCGGACCTCGGTGGAATAGCGGTCCCGCGGCATGTACACCAGGCAGTAGATGGTGTCGCTGCGCGAATCGCGCCGGAGGAACAGCCGCACTTGGCGCCGCAAGCCCAGATTCATGACGGCGGAGACCGTTTCGAACAGCCGTCGCGCGTCGGTGGAGAACAGCTCCACCCGCGGGAACGACTGCAACATCTCCAGCATCGCCTGGCCGGAGAACGAGTTGAGGTCGAAACCGGCCCAGTCGATGACCTGCAGCACCCGCCGCGAGATGACCGGGATGTCGAGGATGTTCTCGTGCAAGCCCGCGACGGTGAAGGTGCCGACGAAGACGTGCTCGCCCTTCACCATGGCGACGGTGTCACCCCAGGCCGCGCGACCGCTCGGGTCGGTCGCGCCGTAGTCGGCGACACTGATGAAGTACAGATCCCGCGACCCCGGCAGCAGCGATTCCACCGAGCCGTTGGCCATGCGCAGGACCGTCCGCTTCGCGCCGACC
Organism: Nocardia amamiensis; assembly: GCF_015477605.1. Lineage (GTDB taxonomy): Bacteria > Actinomycetota > Actinomycetes > Mycobacteriales > Mycobacteriaceae > Nocardia > Nocardia amamiensis_A. The sequence continues at coordinate 44,009 of NZ_JADLQX010000019.1, read as the reverse complement.
ACCGGCACGCTGATATCCGCGGCGGCCCCGCCCGCGAGCACGCCCAGTCCGGTGCCGGGCAGCTGCCACGGCTCGAAGTCGGCGTTCGCGCTCGGCGCGGAACGACGGAAATGGTAGTAGCCGTAGCCCAGCGGGGTGAAGTGCCCGTCGGACAGCCAGCGCAGCAGGCTGGCGGTCTGCGGGATCTCCGCGTCACCGGCCCACTGCGCGGCCTGATCGAGCTGGCCGGCAACGGTGGTCAGCACCTCGACCATGGTCGGCGTGTCGTCGGCGACCTGGCGCAGGTCGGCCAGCAGTGGCGGCAGCGCACGTTCGATCCGGTCCACCAGTTCGTCGGACAGCCCCGCGCCCAGCTGCACGTGGATCCACGACTCGCGCAATGTCTGTCCGTCGGCCTCGTCCGCGGGTTCGGCCTCGCCGTCACGTGGCGCGATGGCCAGCACCCTGCCCTCGGCGTCCCGCGACACGTCGAACACCGGGTGCACGACCTCGGTGATCGTCGCGCCGAGCCGCCGCAGCGCGGCGGTAACCGAGTCGACCAGCAGCGGCATGTCGTCGTTGACGATCTGGATCGCGGCGCCGAGCCCCGCGCTGTCGTCCGGCCGGTAGACCCGGGTGGTCGCCGAACCGGGCGCGCGGGTGGCCGCCAGTCCGAGATGCTGGCGGAAGATCTGCTCGGCCCGATCAGTGATCGCCGATGTCGAGGAACCCGGCTGAATCCAGCGGAAGTAGGCCGCCTCTAGGTCGGTCGGATCATCGTGGAACCGCTTCGGTGAAATCGTCTGCTGGGTGGTAGCCACCATCGATCCGTTGCCTTCCCGAGAACTGCACTCGTACGTGTTTCGTACTTTAGTTAACGTACCGCTGAATAACGGCACAATCAACAGTGTAACAATAATTCGTCGTGGCAGATACGGGTTACGACGTCCGGATCAGGGAGTTTCTCCGGACGAACGGGTGCGAGTGGCGCTGTGTCAGCGGACCAGTCCCGCTCGCGAGACGAAGGTCTGGGCGGCCGTCTGACCGGCGAATGTCCCTGTCTCCAACCGCAAGCCCGCCCGGGTGTCGGCGTACCAGACGGTTGCCGAAGGGCTGATCGCCACGTAGACGGGACCGTCGACGAGCACGACCGCGCGGGCGTTGCGCCAGCGAGAAATGGTGTCGGCCAACTGGTCCGGCTGTACCAGCTCGGAATAGAAGGTCATGTCCCTGCCGCCGGCGATGCCGCCGAAGAGCATCGGGTTGTTGGCCGCGATGACGCACTTCTCCCCCCGCCCGGTGGCATCGAGGGCCTGACACGATGCCGCGGACCGCAGCAGGCCCGGCATGGCCTGCGCCGGTGTGTCCGCACGCGGAAACGATGGCAGCGAACAGGACCGGATTCCGAGGATGGCGGCAACGATCATGGCCAGGATTCCGATTCCGACGGCACGCCACTGCCAAAGCGGATAGGTCTTGCCGACAATCTTTTTGGTCTCGGCGACCGCTTTCTCCGCCTCCGCGCCGACCTTCTCGACAGCCCCGGCGACCTGGGCGGGCAGCTTGCTCTCGACAACGGACTTGTCTCCGGACGCGCGCAGCGGCGCACCGCAGTGCGCGCACCGGGAATCGGCACCGGTATTGCGATGCCCGCAGTACTCGCAGACCAGCTCGCGGAGCGTGGACACGTCAGCGCCCCGTGACGACGACCGAGGAGATCGCGGTGGTATTGACCGACGGATCGCCCTTGGACTCCAACACCGTCAGCACGATCTTCGACGCGCTCACCGGGGGATCGATCTTGGTCACCACCAAGGTGCGCTGATCGAGCGTCGGCTGCGTGTAGACGGTCTTGTTGCTGTCGTCGAACTGGTACGAAACCCGACTGACGGTACGGTATTTCGCCCACTGGTCGGCGCCGTCCGGGCTGATGTGGTCCCAGCCGGGCACGATGCCGATCGAGTCGATCTGGTAGGTCTTGCCCAAGTCGATGGTGATGATCTGGCCGTCGACCTTGTAGGCGCGCGCGCACGACCACGCCTTGCCGGATTGCCCGGAGAAGGCGTCCATTGCCGAGGTGCTGCCGGGCCCGCATTTCGAATCGGCGGACTTCACCTGGATGATCGAGCCCGCCGCGGGAGCGGCCGACGTCGTCGGCGCCGCGGAGGTCGGCGGCGGGGTGACGACCAGCAGCTGGTTTTGCGCTGTGTTCTTCGAGTCGCCGCCGCCGGTGGTGACCAGCAGCAGAACCAGCAGCACTGCGACCACCGCGGCGACGATCAACGCCACCCTCGGTTTCCGCAGCTGGACGAGCGCGTCTTTGGCCACCTGCTGCGCCGGCGCGAGCCGGTTGGACTGGGTGGGTGCGGGGCGTTCCGGTTCCGGTTCCGGCGCGTCCGGTGTGTTCGAGCGCGCCGCCACCGCGGAGTAGTCGCCCGCGAAATCCATCGCCGGCGTCGGGTCCTGGGTCTGCCCGTTCAGCAGCGCGAGGATTCGCTCGCTCGCCCTCGGGCCGTCGGTGCTGCGGCGCCGTGGCACCGCCGGCTCGGAGTCCGGATCGAGGTCGGGAAACCCGAGCGACGCGGAGCCGAAGTCCGGGCTGTCGCTGGGCGGCGCGGCGGAAGGTCCGAACGACGGATCGGACAGCAACGCCTCCAGGACCGCGCCTCGATGACGGAGAAAGACGTCTCCCGCGTCCTCATCGGGCATGAAACGGATCGTATCCGGCGCGGGCAGCCCGCCGAGCTCCCGCTATTCCCGCTGAAGGGAACAGCCGAGCGGCCGGTTCAGCGCTTCTTCTCCTCGGTCACGAAGTACTCCGGCGGCACGTCGAACACACGGGCCAGCGCGATCACCAAGTCCAGCCGCGGGATCGCGTCGCCGTGGATGAGCCGGTACAGACCGGACTGCGACACCGGCACGTCCGGGTAGGCCAATTCCAGGTGCTGTGCCAGCGAATAGAGCGTCAGCGAGCGGGTCGATCCGTCCTCGGTGGACACGACGGATTCCGCGATCAGCTCCGACAACCGGCTGGAGAAGATCGCGGCGGCGGCCTGTCTCGGCGTCAGCGCGTCCCCGGCGTCCTGATGCGGGAGATCGCCACCATCGGAATGGGTGTCCGCAACCACGGTGATAGACATTAACCGACCGCTCCCGTCAGCTCACGCGACGGCCACCAGGTTGCGGAGGCGCAACCATGGGTGCAGTTGCCCGAGCGCCAGGCGCGGGCGGGCCGTCGACTGGATCGAAATATCGTGTTTCGCCTCTCGGCTCGATGAGGTCAACCCGCACCGTGCGCATCGGAATGCTCACGTCCACCGCGGTCGCGCTGACCTGGTTGATCGCGAGATCGACCGCACGCCTGCGCGGACCGCCGGGCTCGCTGATGGTGACCGTCGTGTGCGCGCTGGACGCACGCGGCGGCAGGTGGTCGAAGACGGCGATCGTGGCGGGGGTGTCCGCTTCCGCACCGTTCTGCGCTCCCGGTGCTGCGTTCGGATCGGCCATCCGCATCGAGCGCGAGTCGCCGACCGCGGTGACGAGCTGACGCCAGCTGTCCGGTCGCGCCGAATGGATCTCCACATCCGCGCCGACCACCATCGCGCGCAGGATGATCTGCTGCGCGACCGGCAACACGGCATGCACGTCGATGGTGCGCCTGCGCGGGTTGTACCGGGCCGGGTCGAACAGCGGCAGCGCCAAGGTGTGCCTCGGCTGTCCGCTGATGGCACCGAGGATCTGGCCGTTCGGGCCGATCGCGATGGTCAACTCGGCGACCACGTCGTCGGGCGCGACATCGGAGCCGGACTCGAAGCCGCGCAGGGCGCGGACCGAGTCGCCGGTGGGCAAGGACGCCATCAGCGCCGTCGACTGATCGCCGCCGAGCAGGCGCAGGTATTCCGGCGGCGCGGTGGTCAGCGCCGGGCCGATGAACCGAACCAGTGCGCGCGGCCCTTCCCCATCGTCGGTCAGACTCACCACCAGCGTTGTGCGGCCGCGGTTCCAGGTCCAGCAGTCGTCCAGGCCGACGCCATCCAAGCGGGTCCAGTCGATCAGGAAGCTGGTCACGAACCGGCCCGGCACCGACGACTCCAGATGGCTCCAGGTCTCCCGCAGATCGGTGAGTTCGACACCGGCGTGCAGTAGGCGCGTCGCGTCCCGCAAGGCGTCGGCGGGCAGCGCGTGCGCGGCGACGCCGCGTTCGCGCAGCCGTCCCGCGATCCGGTGCGCGGCGCTGGCCAGCGCCTTGGGCGCGACTACCGAGCACGGGCCGCGCTTGCTCAGCGCGGCCAGGTTGCGTTCCTGATCGAGCCGGACCACCAGCCAGGTCAGCCGATCGCCGACCACCGGGTGGGAGCCGATCAGCTGGTCGTAGAGCATGCTGTAGCTGCCCGCGGAACGGACCCGCTGCCCGGTGGTGACGATGTCGATGTCGACCGAGATGCCGAACTGGTCCAGCATCGGATACAGCACATCGACCGGAATGGTGTCCTCGGTGTAGAGCGTCTGCTCCCCGATGACGGTGGGCAGGTCCAGGTTCGGCGCGAGCTGGATCATCGCGATCAGCGTGTTGCCCGCCTCGTTGATACCGCACACACCGGCCGCGACCTGTACATCGCGGATTGCGGCGAGCTGCGCTCGTTCCCGCGCCCGTGTGGCCCGGCCGGATCGGTATTCCACCCAGTCGAGCAGCCAGCGCGCGCCGGTGCGACCGTTCACCCGGACGGTCACCGTCGTGACCAGGACCGTGACGACCACCGCGCTGACCCACCACGGTGTCTTGGCCGACAGACCGACCAGCAGCGGGCTGCCGACCACGACGAAGGCCGCGAAAGGACCACGCTCGACGCCGCCGACCCGGACGCTCGGAAAGCTCACCGCCGCCTCCGCATCAGGGAGTTCGCGTGACTGCCCACGAGGCCGATCAGCAGGGCGATGACGATGACGACGGTCGCGATGACCGCGGGCAGCGGATCCTTGGGGCGCGGCGGGGCGGGCATGGGCAGTTCCGAAGACCGGAACAGGCCGGCGGGCTGCTTCGGCGGCGTCCGGTAGCTCAGCGCCGCCAGCGGGTCGATCATGCCTGCGCCCACCGCGTTATCGATGCCGCGAGCCGGAGCGTGCGCACTGGCCTGCAAACGGGCGGCGATCTCGGAAGGCGTCTCGTTGGGGAACCGCGACCGCAACAGGGCGGCGACCCCGCTGACGTAGGCCGCGGCGAACGACGCGCCGCCGACCGGAACCAGCTTGTCCGGTGAGCCGACGCCGTTGATCAGACCGCCGCCGCCGGGACCCAGCGACTCGATGCCGGTCCCCGGCGCCGCCACCGAAACCCACGGCCCGTTCAGCGAATCCTGCATCGGCGCGCCCGTCGCGGTGGTGAATCCGACGGTGAGCACATCGGCGCCGAACCACCCCGGCGTGGAGATCGTCTTCACGTCCCGCCAGTTGCGGGAATCGGCGGGCCGGGCCGGATCGATGTCGGGATTCTGCGAGCAACCGGCGCTGCCGGCGGTGTTGCCCGCTCCCGCGACGATGAGCGCCCCGCGGACGTGCACGGCGTGGCCGATAGCCGCCGAGAGCATGGACTGGTCGACCTGCGCGTCTGCGGGCACACAGATCGGCAGCGACACCGTGATCACTCCGGCGCCTTGGTTCGCCGCGCGGGTGATCGCTCGCGCCATGGTGCGCAGCTCGATCGAGAGTTGCAGGTTGGGATCGGAACTCGGTCGTTCCAGGCTGAACGCGCCGGAACGCGTGCGAATGGAGATGATCCGCGCGTCCGGGGCGACGCCGGCGAATCCGTCCGCGGGATCGGAGGCGGCGCCGATGATCCCGGCGACCAGGGTGCCGTGCGCGTCGCAGTCGGACAGGCCGTCACCACCCGCCGCGACGTAGTCGCCGCCGCCGACGAGGTTGGGCAGGCGCGGATGGGGAGTCACGCCCGTATCGATCACGGCGACGGTCACGCCCGCGCCGCGGCTCAGCGCGCGGGCGCGGCGCAGATCCAGCGCGAGTTCCGGTGGCGGAACGCGGGACACGTCGCTGTCCGGCAGCAGACCCGCGGCCAGACAGCCCTTGTCCTGTTTCGTCGGGAGTTCGGGTCCGGGCGGATCATCCGCGGGCGGCGAACCGACCACGACCTGCGGCGGTTCCAATGCGATGGCGGGCGCGGCCGGGACGGCCAGCAACACTCCGGCCAGAGCCGCCACAGCGGCGCTGCCGACCCTCATCAGATCCCTCGCATCGCGGTGTAGACGCCCATGATCCAGAAGGCGATCACCGGAACCATCAGGATGAGCGCGTACTCCACCAGGTCGATGACCCGCCGGGTCACCGGGGAAAGTCGCTTGCCGGGCAACCGGATCGCCGCGACACAGGCCGCGATGGCGGCGATGGCGAGCACCAATCCGACCACCAGACGCGCGACCGGCGTCTCATAAGCGCCGACCAAGACGAAGCCGACGCCGCACACGGTGACGGCGGAGCCGGTGATCAAGGCGATTGCTTGCACCCGGTCCGGATGCCAGCGCGAGCGCATCGCCAGCAAGCCCGCGATCGCGGCGGCCATGACGATCTCGCGAATACCGCCGGGGCTGACCGCGGCCGAGATCACGGCGGAGACCGCGAGCACCGTCGAGGTCGAGGCGATCAGCCCGCGCAGACTGGTCACCGCCAGCCGCGCACGGCTCTCGATGCCCACCTCGTTGCTCTGGCGCTGTCGCTCGCTGTCCTCGGTGTGTTCGTCTCCTTCACGCACCGTCTCGGCGTCGAAGATGTCGGTCAGCGTCGTCGGGGAGACCTCGTTGCCCGGGTCGGGCAGGTCCGGCGGCCGGATCCGCGCGATCACCACGGCGATTCGTGCCGCCACGGTCAGCAGCACGATGCCGACGAACACCGCGCCACCGGCCACCTGCCCCACGGACAGATCCAGGTACGTCAGCGGCAAGGCCGCGGCGGTCAGGGCGGCCCCGAGCACCGTCACCGCCATCAGCGTGGCGATGCCGAGTCCGCTCAACCGCATCATGGTGGCGGCGGCCACCGCGGCGACCACCGCTCCGGCCGCGAGGTTGGCCGCGGCGAAAGGTCCAGGCTGGCCGTAGGCGGGCGGCACCAACATCGCGCCGCCCGCGAAGAGCAGCGGCGTCGCCGACAGCGACAAGCCGAGGCAGACCTTGGCCGGAGCGTCGCGCCGGCGCGCGATCGCGGCGGCGGCCCAGCACAGCGCGCCCAGCAGCAAGGCGGGCAGCCCGCACCACGCGACCGAACCGGTCATGGTCCACGACCAGTACAGCATCGCGGCCACCGCCGACGTGCCGATGCCCAGCGCGGTGAGTCCGACGATCGTCGCGGTATTCGCGTCGAATTCGGCGAACTCACGCTCGTTGATCAAGGCGAGCGCGTCGGTGATGTCCTCGACCACCGGCGTGAACACCTCCGCCGACTCGACGACCGACAGCATCAACACGGTGCCGTCGGTGACGTCGTGGTCGGCGAGGCTGCGCCAGCGCGGCATCGGCGGCTCGCCGGGGCGGGCCAGGCTCCACTGGCCCTGCGGCGGGGTGAAGTCCACGCTCTCGTCATCGATCGCCGAGGCCAGCACCACGAGCAGATCGTCGATGAACGTCTCGATGGTGAACTTGGTCGGCACCACCACGTCGACCTGGTAGGAGGCGACCATCACGGCGATCCGGGCCCGTGCGACCTCCGCCGACGACTGCGTCGCGGCGGGCGCGGGCGCGACGGCAGTCGTCATCGCCACGCTCCGTGATCACCGGAGTTGTCCGCGCCACCGGCGAGGTATCCGGGGAATCCGTCGGACAGCCAGGCGGCCAGTTCCTCGAACGCGAGCAAGGTCTCCTTCTCCAGCAATCGAAGGTCGATCTCGCCGCCTTCGGCCAGGTGCGCGTCGTAGGGCAAGACGCAGGTCGGGCGCTGCGCGGTGGCGAACAGCTTCTCGATCGCGTCCACGTCGACAGTCGGTTTCAAGGGCTGGTGATGCACGATCCCGACGATCGACTTGGCGATCAGATGTTGCAGACCATGCGAGCTCAGCCAGTTCAGCGTGGCCACCGCGCCGGTCACGCCGCCGACGGTGGCCGGAGTCACCACTACGACGGCGTCACTGGTCTGCAGCACCGACGCGGTCGCCGAATCGAGCACACCGGTCCCGCAGTCGACCAGCAGCAGGTTGAAGTGACGGCGCAAAACCTCCACCGCCGTGCGGTACTCCCCTCCGGAGAGTGCTTCGGTTGCCTCGGTGGTCCACGGCGAGGCGATCACGGCGAGGTCGGCCGAGTTGATCGAGGTGAACGATTGCACCGCGGAGAACGCGTCCAGGTTCTGCGACTGCGCCAGATCACGCAAGGTCAGCCCGTATGGATGCCTGCTGGTGCGCGTCGCCAAGTCCCCGAAGTCGGGATTCGCGTCGATCGCGACCACCCGGTCCGGGCGCAGGCTGGCGAAAGTCGAGCCGAGCGTGGCCGCGGTGGTGGTGCGGCCGACGCCGCCCTTCACGCTCACCACCGCGATCTGATACGTCGTGGTCAGCTGGCGGCGAATGCGGTTGCGGCGGTCCTCGGCGCGCTGCTCGGCAGGCGAAAGCCCAAGGTTGAAGCCGACTTTGTTCAGCGCACCACGAACTCCGGACTGGGACCGCAGCTGCGCGCGCTTCGCGGCGGAGATGTCGGCGAGCAGCTCGATCGAGCTGAGCGCGGCGGGCAGCACCTCGATCCGCGGCGTCCCGTCATAGGCCGAGCGGTCGACGCGCTCGGGAACCCAGGACGTCGCCGATTCGGACGACCAATCCTGATTCGTGGACGCGGCTTCCTTCCGCGCCAGCGCCTGAGAAGGCGCGGCCGCCTGCTCGGCTTGGTACTGCTCGGCGGCCTGTTGCTGGACCGAATGTTGCTCGGCCGCCTGCTGTTGCCCCTCCGCCGGTGAGGCGGCGGCGTAGTCCCGCTGCGTATTCGCCTGCGGCGGTCGAACGCTTGCCTGCGGCGGCTGCGCACTGCCCTGTGGTGGCTGCGCACCGGCTTGCGGGGATCGAGGCTTCACCTGCGGCGTCGGCACACTCGCGCCGGGCGGCGGCGCACTCGCCGCGGGTGGCGAAGAGACCACGCCCTGCGAATGGTGGTCGGATTCCGCCTGCGGCTCGCGCGGCGCTCCGGCAATGGGGTCGACCTGACCGAACGCGTCGGACTCCTGGCGTGTTTCGGCGGCGGGCCCCGGCGCCACGGCCGCGTCGGCCAGCTCGCCGGTCGATGCGAAGAACGCGTCGTAGCCGCCGCGAGCCCGCGCGGCGTCGGCCGAATGACCGTTTCTGCTCGGTGCTCGGTTCATTTCCGTCGTCCTCTCCACAACCATGGTCCGACGTTCAGTTCAGTCTGCTGGTGTCGAACCAACTTCGGCCGGGCAGCAACTCGACCAGCGCCCCGATACCCGACCGCAAGGCCGCATCGTCGCCAGGGGCGAACGTGGACCATACCTCTCCATCCATGGCCCTGCTCGGGGTGACGATCAACCGCCCCGAAAGCGTGTCGAGCACACTCACGCACGCCTCGGTCTGGATGGAGCCGCCGTCCCGATGCTCGACCATCACGATCTCGGCGCGACGGACCACCTCGTCCAGCGCCCGGGTCAGCGCGGCGGCGGTCTGCGGCTGGGCGCCCAGCTCCAGCAACGCTTGTCGCCGTTCGTCCGGTTCGGACGGCACCTCATCGAGTTGCTCGACTGTGGTCGTCATAGGCGTGAACCGAAGAATCTGCGCGGGGCCGAGCGCGGCGGCCAGCGCAGCCGTCACGTGATCCAGGTTCTGCCCGTCCTGGAACATCGTCTGAATGACCACATTGTCGTCGCAGCGCACGGCCAGCACATGGGTGTCGCCGCTGCGCACCAGTGAAAACCGCAGTATCCCTTGCGGTTCACCGTCCAGCCCGGTGGTGAGAACAACGGCCACCACTTCCATATCCGGCCGGTAGAGGCACTGCAGCCAGTGCTCGACCGTCGGATCCACCCTATCGCCATCGATGATGCCCGCCTCGGCGAGCTCCTGTGCTACCACAGCATGCACCCGCCTTTGATCCTCGAGCCGGTAGACATTGGGCAACAGCGCGAGCACCGCGGGATAGGAATCGATGCCCACCATGTCTTGCAACAAAAGGGCGGCATCGACATTCAGTTCGACCGAGACAGGATCAGCTTCCACACCTTCACCGAATACAGATCGAGGCCGTCGAACGCACCGGGGCAAGGTGCGGCACTGGTCTTCGAGTCCTTGGCTTTGTCCGGACGGACAAGGGTAAGGGCCTCCTCTCCATCGACTGGAACTCGGCAACGGTGTAGCTCACCGCGCGCGTTCCGGGTCGGCGACCGCCGGCTCATCGGCGGCCACTCCGATGACACCGACCAGCAGCAACTGTTCGATTTCCGACTCTTCGTGTTCCTCTCGGCGTTCGGGGTCGGCGTACTCGATGACGCCGATGACCGGGGGCTGCTCCAATACAGGAACTTCCTGAGGTTCACCGGGCACGAACACTTTCGACTTCTCGCGGTCCTCGTCGCGCCTGCGCCGCCGCATCTGCGCCTTCGGGGCGGTCGCTCCACGAGGCGGAGTGTTGCGCGAGGCCGGCCCGGCGGCAGTCGGATTCGACGTGGCGCCGAAGGCGGTGCCGCGGCCGAGCGACCAGTTGGACGGCATCCGGAACCCGCTCGATGCGCCGGGCATGGCACCGAGCCCGCCGCGGGCCATGTTGAGCGCGACCATACTGCCGACTCCGCCGTTCAGCCCGGCAAGGGTGGTCGAATTCAGCGATGGCTCCGAGAAACCCTGCGGCTCCATCGAACCGGTATCGGAACCATCCAGCGACGGGTTGGCGAGAGAATCGGACGGAGACGACGACGTGGAATCCACCGGCGCCTGCTCCACCGGTTGTGTGGGGTCCGGTGTCGTCGGGTCAGTGGGATCGGGGGGCGGCTTGCCCGGATCAGTGCCCGGATCGGTGCCCGGATCACCGGGCTTGTCACCGCTTCCGGTGCGGTCGCCCGGATCGACGATCGAACGGTTACCGGTCTCTTCGGAGAAGTGCTTGGTGACCGGATTCTCGAACGACGTACCCGGCGGTGTCGCCTCTGGACCGCCACCGAAGACGATCGGCGATGGCACTTCCGGCTCCGGCAACGTCGCCAGCGCAGCGTGCGCCGCGCCATCGTAGGCGGACATGACCGCCGCCGCGGTGAACCTGATCGCCTGATACTCGATCGCGAGGGCCACGGCCGCCCCAGCCGCGAGCGGAGCCAGCTTCGTCGTGCTGACCGCGGCCACCGCAGCCTTCTTCGCGTAGTGAGTGATCAGCCACGCTTCCACTCCCAGCATGGCAGCGAGCGCCGTGGAGTACGCGACCTGCGCTCCCCGCGCGGCGTGTGCCGCCTGTTCGGCCACAGCGGCCTGTCTGTGCAACCAGTCCGCATGCTGACGGAACGCTGCCTGGGCCTGCTCGGACGACGGTCCTTGCCACTCGTACCCCATCGCGTTCATCGAGGCATCGGTTCCGCTGGCAGTGGTCGCCAACGCGGCGGCCAATGACGTGTAGGCGTCTGCGGCAATCTCCAGCGCAACCGCGCCAGGACCGGTTTTCAACCGGTAAATATTCTCTTCCGGCGACTTCGCGGCGAACGCGAACGGCGAAGATGGCATGACATCAGCCTTCGCTCGAACTGACTTCGACTACTTGCCGAATTCCGAACCGTGGGCGAGAACGCGGCTGCTGCCTGCGCCGTCTTCCCCGGAGTAGGAGACCTCTACCGCCGGCAGGTGCGGCGCCGCTTCGGCGCGGTACACCGCTCCCTGTACCGTCTTGTCGTAGAGTTTGACCGCGAAATCCAAGAAACCTTCGGTGATGTCGCGACTCACGTCATCGATCCCAGGCGGCAGCGGAACGCTGGCCGGAGCCGTGACACCCATCGCGGCGATCATGTCGGCGGTCTCGCCACTCAGTTGCGCACCGATGGTGGTGATTTGCCCAGGATTATTGATGGCGAAGAACATGAAAAGCTCCTAAGGAGGGACGCCGAGCTCGCCTCGAGCGGTGCAATCAGAACGTTATGTTATTCCCACTGTTGGGAAGTGCGCTGGCGCCGCGGTCATCGGTGTGAACCGCAGCATGCGGTGCGGTTCGGCGTCCCGTGCTCAGGACCTTGGCAACCGATTCCATGTCCGGTCGGTACAGGCAGCGCAGCCGGTGTTCGACCGTCAGATGCACGCTCTCGCCACCGATGATGCCCACCTCGGTGCGCCCTCATGCTACGACAGCGTCCACCCGTTCCCGATCCCCGAGGCGGTAGACCGGAGTATCGGAATCGATGCCGACCGTGTGCCGTAACAGCAGGGCGGCATCGACATCCAGATCGATAGCTATGGGATCAGTTTCCACGCTCGCCGACCACATCGTCATCCGATGCAGTCCGTCCGCATCGCGATGCGAACCCGATGCGGACGTGGACTGCACCGTGAGCTAGATGTTGATAGCCAGGAACCTCCCGCCCTGAGCCTTGTCGGTGTTGTGCATGTCGCCGCCCGCACCGGCCACCGTCCGGACCACCTTCTGCAGACGACCGAGGGCCTCGTTGTACTGGTCCAGCTTGCTCATCAGGAGATTGATCTGCTGTTCCCAGGCCTGCTTGGCGTCACCAGTGAAGGAAGCCCGGAGTGCGGCGTCCATCCCTCGCAAGTCACCGTTGTTGGCCATGATGCTGCTGACAATGTTGTTGAATGTCAGCGAGTTTGTGTCTACGGCAGCGTAGTCGTACTTCATATTACCGGCCATGATCCTCTACCTTTCTCGAGCCAGCTTCCACCGAACAGTCGCGCTGACTGTCACCACAGGGTGTTGACCTTGCCCACCGCTTGTTGCGTTCCATCGACATTGACCGTGCCGGTTTGCGTCATGTCGCCGGAAACACTGCTGGTACCGTCCGCACCGAGCGCAGAGGCACCGTGTTCAGCAGCGGCAGCCATGATCTGGGCCCTGATCTCCTCGTCGGAGATCCCGATCCGGTTCGCACCGTCGGTCAGTTCTTGCAGAATCTGCTGCAGGGACGTGGAAAGCGCCTTTCCTTTCTCCCATGCCGAATACATGGCTGCCTGAATCGCCTGACCGCCACCAGGGCTCGTGACTGCGGTCTGCAATTCGTCCTGCACGGCGACGAGGGCCTTCAGGTATCCCTCGTGTTCGCCTTGGATACCCATCCCCTTCTGGGCGCACGGGATCAAGTGCGCCGGGTCGGCATTAAGGCCTTCCATCTGCCTGTTCCTTTCCCTAATGAATTACACTCGGCCTCGGTGCGCATCACCGGGGACGTATTCGCGAGCTGCTGGGTCGTCGAGACGATCCGAATCATCGTCATCGATGCGCGCGAACGCACCGACCAGCAGCGACCTTTCTTCGACGGACTCTTCCGTGCTTTCACCGTCGCCGTATTCGATGACGCCGACGACCCGAGGCACTTCCGAGCGCCGGCGCCTCCCGCGGTTCACCAGGCCAGACCGCCCCACGCGACGGCGTACTACGTGGCTTGTGCCGTCCATCGAAGGATCCGACGGCTGCCCCTCCCACAGCCCTGCAGTGCTCGTCGAGCTGTCCATTCCACCGGCACCGGCGGCCACTGCGGCGGAGCGGGCCTCGCACGCCTTCTCGGTACCGTCCATCTGGGACCGGTCCGCACCGACGGACAGCCCGGCGATGCCCTCCGCCGGAGTCAGCGCGACAAATGCGAACGGAATAGACGGCATGACATCAGCCTTCGCTCAGGCTCTCTCGAGATGCCGAGTTGCGTGCCGATATGGGAACCATGCTCGGGAATGATCGCGAACCATGGGTGACTCCTTACGAGGTCGTGCCGACTCGTCTCGAGCGGTACAGAAAGAACGCTAAGCCATTCTCAATCTTGGGAATGGCTTACGTACCGCACATCTCGCCGCAGCAGCCAATCGGCTCGATTCAGGAATCAGCTGGAGCCCAGGCGGATTGGACGAGATCCTTGCGGGAGCGCATCGGCTCGACAAAGATGCCGCGGCCGACCGGCTGCTTCATGGGCTTCACGTCACCGATGAGCATGCCGTCGAGTTTGGAGCCGTCCATGATCAGTCCGGACGAGTTGAGGTTCTTGATCTGGCCCAGCACGCTGTCGTACATCGCCGAATCGGCCTGGGCGATATTGCGGGCGACGATGATATGCAAGCCGATGTCACGACCGTCGACGATGACGTCCTTCAACGGTTCCAACGGGTTCATCAGCATGCCGCGCTGCGCGACCATGTGGTAGTCGTCGATGACCACGAAGATCTCCGGGCCGCTCCACCAGGAACGCTCCTTGAGCTGTTGTGAGGTCACCCCGTCCGGTGGGCGCCTGCTGCGCATCTTCTCCACGAACGGCGGCAGCCCCTCGAGCAGATCCCGCTCGCTGGTCAAGTAACCGATCATCTGGCCATCGGGAATGGCATCCATGTGCTGGCGCCGATAGTCGACCAGGAGCACGCGAGCTTCGTCCATGGTGAACTGCCTGCGGATCGACTGCAGAAAAGAGCCGAGCACCGTGGATTTGCCGCAGCCGGGCGCACCCACGACGATCAGATGCGCCGAGACACCGAAATCTGCTACGGCAGGCCGCAGATCCGACTCGCGTACTCCGAACGGAACTCTGAGACGTTCGGCCAAGCTGGTCGGCGCCGGGTGGCCTGCGAAGATCTCGTCCAAGGTGATCTGCGATGGCAGCAGCCTCACCTCCGGCGCCTTGCGGCCCTGCAGCGATCGGGTCAGGTGGTCGATCGCGGCCGCCAGACCCGCGCCCGCCGATTCGGCATCGCCCACTCCGTCGATCCGCGGCAACGCGGTCAGCATGTGCAGCCCCTCGGCGGAGATGCACCGACCCGGGCGATCGGGCGGAATGGCCGCGACCACAGCTCGATTCGCGGTGAACACGGTGTCGGTGAGATCGCCGAGGCGCAGTTCCATCCGGGTCTGCAGCAGATCCTTGATCGCCGGGCGAATCGCGGCCCAGCGTGAACTGCTGATCACCAGGTGAATGCCGTAATTGAGCCCCTGCAGTGCCAACGACTCCATGACCGGCATGTACTCGTCGTAGTACGGGCCGGTGACGGCGAATCCGATGTCCCAGCCGTCGACCACGAGAAACACGTCCCCGTGCTGATCCCCACGGGCTGTGAGTTCCGCCGATTCCCGCGGCGAGCTGCGCCGCCGCCGGAACTCCCGCATGGTGTCGATGCCGAGTTCGGCGAACAACGCCTGCCGTCGTGCGATGAGGTTCGTGATGAGTGCGAAGGTCCGCCGAATGCGGTCGCCTTCGCGAGTCGGGGCTACCGCACCGACGTGCGGCAGGTTGCGCAGACCGGACAGACCGCCGGAGAAGTCGAGGCAGTAGAACTGCACCTGTTCCGGAGTGTGCGTGAGAGCCGCCGACAGGATCAACGTCTGCAGCGCGGTCGATTTGCCCGACTGCGGCCCGCCGACCACGGCCACATGACCGCCCGCGGCGGACAGATCCACCGACCACACATCCTGGCGTTGCTGACGCGGCTTGTCCACGATCGCCAGCGGAAGCCGCAGCGTCCCTTGCGGAACCGAGCCGGCGAGCTGGTCGAGGGTGGCCGGTGTGCCCAGCGGCGGCAGCCACATCTTGTGGGCGGGCCTGCCGTGACCGGCGAATTGCTGGAGTACGGTTTCCATGATGGTCACCGGCTCGCCATCCGCGGCAGGTGCCTGCGCGGCCGGCGCGGGCGCGGCGACCGTCGCAGGACGCACGTCGGTGATGTGCGCAGCCGTGAATCGCTGCGGCGGGCGATAGCTGCCTCCTGCACGGCGCACGCGCTGGGCGGCTGCCACGGAGTTCTGCACGGGCGCGGTGTAGGGGGCGCCGACATACGCGGCTTGAAACCGCTGCAAGTCACCGGATCCGACACGCAGATATCCGGCTCCCGGCTTCTTCGGCAGGTGGTAGGCGTCGGCAGTGCCGATCGCGTCACGCGAATCGCTGGTCTGGTTGGTGCGCAACGCGACCCGATACGACAGGTGCGCCTCGAGTTCACCCATGCGGTTGGCGGGCACCTTCTGCGAGGCCAGCAACAGGTGAATGCGCAGCGATCGGCCGAGGCGGCCGATGGCGACGAACAGTTTGGAGAAGCCCGGGTGCTGCTCGAGCAGTTCGGCGAACTCGTCGAGGATGATCAGCAGCGTGGGCAGCGGGGGAAGGTCCGCACCCTGCTCGCGAGCTCGTTCGTAGTCCGCCACACTGGCGAAGTTGCCCGCGTCGCGCAGAATACGCTGCCTGCGGGCCATTTCACCGTTGATCACGTCCTCCATGCGGGTGACGAGATCGGCTTCCTCCTCCATGTTGGTCACGACAGCCGTCACATGGGAGAGGCGGTCGAAGCCGAGGAAGGTGGCGCCGCCCTTGAAGTCGACCAACAACAGGTTCAGGACATCCGGGGAATGCGTGGCGATCGCCGAAAGCACCAGGGTGCGAAGGAACTCCGACTTGCCCGAACCGGTGGCGCCGATGCACATACCATGCGGGCCCATGCCCTCTTCGGCGGATTCCTTGATGTCGAGATAGACCACACCACCCGCCGGGTCGTGGCCGAACGGAATATTCAACCGCGACCGGTCCGCGTCCCGTCGCCGGGGCCACTGCAGGTCGATGCGGACAGCGCCCGGATCGGGCAGCGCGACCATTTCCTCCCACGACGTGCCGCCGCTGGCCTGTTCGGCGGCCACCGCCTCCACCACCGTGGACAGCCGGTACGGCGAGAGGTGGCGCGCGATGGCCGTGATCGCAGGCACCGACAGCGTGTCGGCGACCCCGACGCGGCGCAGACCGCGCGGTGTCACCTCGTTCAGCGACCGGTCCTCGGTCACGGTGAACCGGAGTGCGCGGGGCAGGTTCTGTTCCGTGGCGCCCAGCCGCAACCAGGTGCAGCCGTCGATGCCGGAGATATCGCGGTCGGTGGCCGGTCCGCCGACGTCCACGATCAGCAGGTAATGCGTACGGTCCAAGGTGGGCTGCGAATTCGCCGAGAAAGGACCGCGGTTCAACCCGGCGAGCACCTTGGTGCGCAGCTCCGCGACGGTGCGGTAGACCATTCGGCTGGAACCGACCGCGTCGGTGTCGCTCGGATGCTGGGTGTGCGGCAGCCATTTCAGCCAGGACCATTCCGGCGCGTCCGGATTCGTCAGCACCGCAGCGACCGCCACCTGGTCCGGTCCGTGCAGCACCGCGACCTCGGCGATCATCGCGCGGATCAGCCCGGCCACCAGCTGCGCGTCGCCGTCGACGCCGACCTGCGGCGCCGACAGCAGATTGATCGCGACCGGCATGCCGCCGACCGTGGAATACGCCTTGGCGAACCGGGTCAGCTCGACGACGCCGACCGGGTCCAGATCCGAGGTGGGTGCGGCCTCCGGGACGATGACGCGGACTTGATTGGCGATGCGCCCACGGCCGACCCGCACGCGCAGGAACTGCGGACTGGCGACCTGCACCTCCCACATGCGCTTGCCGCCGATCAACCGGGCGATCTCGTCCGGCCCGGGGTGGGTGTAGCGCAGAAACGCGTATAGCTCGGCTTCCGCACCGTGCACCGTCTTGCGGTTGTCGGTGATGCTACGCAAGTAGTCCTTGCGTTCCTCGTTGAGACTCGCCGCGCCGCCGGAACCATTGCCCGCGAACGAACCGCCCATCATGCCGAACATCGACACCAGCATCATGGCCGGGAACATCAGCATCATCGGGTTCATGGCACCGCCGCCGCGGAACATCATGACCATCATCCCGGCCATGGCCGCCACCATCACCACAGGCATGATCATGCGCAGACGTGACGGCGGAACCGGCTTGGGCAACTCGGTCGGGGGCTGCAGCCGCAATTCGGTCACGGCGGGCGCTTTGGGACCGCGCACCATCCGGGCGGGTCGAACGAATCTGCGCGTACTGGTCACTACGAACCACCCAGCCCGGCGACGATCTTGTTGCCCGGAATACCGTCGTGCTGAATGCGAGCCTCTTTCTGGGACAAAGCCGGACCGACCGCGAACAGCGAGATGATGCTCCACGGGGCCGGGACCGGCGTCCGGAACCCGAGTGCGGAGAGTGTGGGGTCGTTGGCGCCGCCGTTCGGATCGGTGATCACGCCGTAACGAACGCCGCTGTCGGAAACCCAGTACAGCGACTCCCGCAATGGCGATCCCGGTTCGGACCCGGTCACCTGCACGAAACGGCCGGTGTCCCGGGGTAGATAGGCGGCGTCGGCGGTGGATCCGCGCGAGGCGGCCGAGGTCACCAGATCGACCGCACGGCCCTGCTCCTCCTTGGTCAGTGGCAACTGCCTGCCGACCAGTAGCTCGGTGGCCGCGTTCGGGTCGTTTCCGGCGCGTGACCAGCGGTAGCAAGTCACGCCCGAGCGTTCCGGATCGACCAGGCGAATGGGGCGGGCCGGGTAGGTCGCCGTGCCCGGCCACTGACCTGGGCGCAGGTTGGCCGCGATCACGTCCGGGCCGACTGCGCGAGTGGAGACCGAGCCTTGGGAGTCCGCGTTGCGGACCATCGCCGCCAGCACCGCGGTCACCCGGACCAGACCTGATTGCGAGACAAGGTAATAGGCGGCGCCCTGATCCGGCGTCGACACGGTCAGCACCGACCCGACCGGCGTGGTGAATCCGGAGTTCAAGGTGACGGCCTCCCCCTTACCGGGCACGTCGGGCACCCGCAGCGGCGGTACTTCGGGGATCGCGTTGACCAAGCCCTTGGACGCGGCCATCACCGGCGCGGTCGAATCGATGCCGAGCGCCATCGCGACCGCGGTGTTCGCGAGATCGATCGAGGCGCGCACTACGCCTTTCTCGGCGTCGCCGTACACCAGCCAGGTAGTGCTGTCATCGCGCAGCAACCGGGCCTCGCCATCGCCGAGCGGGCGGATGGCGTCACCGTCCACGGTGAGGGGACCGCCGATCGCGGTGGTCCGGACCGCGGAGCGGCTCACCGTCGGCAGACCGGTCGCGGGATTGACCGGCGCCGCGGCGCCGGTTCTCGCCGTGTCGCACACCGTCCAGATCGAATCTCTTTCGTCGGTGTCGACGATGCTGCCGGGCGCGCCTGGAATGCCGACCCACGGCCCCCGCGGGTATTTCGACAACTCGTCCCGGGAGACCTGCACCGGACTGTCGGGACTACCGACAATCAAGCGGGCCGAGGTCAGGTTCAGCGCCGGAAACAACCGATTGCCCAGTCGCACGAACAGTGCGCCGGTGTCCTTCTCGGCCACGATATTCGAGTCGCCCACCTTCTTCGCGGGTTTGAAGAAGGCCAGCACGGCGGCGCCCGCGATGATCACGCAGGCCAGCGCGATGCCGATGGTCAGCGCGGTGGAACGGCCGCGCTGCGGGTCGTCGATCATCGAGGCATCCCGGCGGACCAGCGCGTGTTCGATCCGCCGAAGCAGAAAACGCCAACCAGATATCTGGTGCTTGGTCACAACCCGGAAGCGCGCCACCGGTTTTCATTCCTTCCGCCGACCTGCCGTCACACCCTAACGGCCGGTAACAACCCGAAATACGACCTCTATCCCCAACCGTGGGAATGTCGGATCCGGCGCACGCCCGTCAGCCGCCGACTCTCGATTCGGCGCCGGTCGCCGAGCCCCGACCGGCGCTAGTCGACGCATCACACCCGCGAGCTCGGCGCCAAACCCTCCAGCGCCGCGGTGACGTCGAACGCATCAATCGTCATGAGTTCTTCGTCGGTCATCGAAGCGATGTCGGCGTTGTCTCTGGTGAAGCGGTAGTCGCGCTCGGCTTCGGCGGCCTCGACCACATTGCGCACGAAACGCCCGTTGCCGGCCAGGTCGATGAGCCGCCTGCCGTTCTTGGTCTGTCCCGCCAATTCCTCGCAGCGCAAGCGCAGCACCTCCCGCGCCTGCTCGGAGAGGATCGAATCCTTCTTCTGCGCGATATGTTCGGCGATCTGCACCAGTTCATCGGCGTCGTAGCTGGAGAACCGGATGCGTTTGGTGAAGCGCGAGGCGAGACCGTCATTGGACGCGAGGAACCGGTCGATCTGGTCCTCGTACCCCGCGATGATAACGACGAGTTTGTCCCGGTCGTTCTCCATCCTGGCCAGCAGAGTGTCGACCGCTTCCTTACCGAACGCGTCGCCGCCGGAAAGGCCTTCCTGGATCAGCGTGTACGCCTCGTCGATGAACAGCACGCCGCCCAGCGCCGAATCGATCAGCGCGTTGGTCTTCGGCGCCGTGTGGCCCAGATGCGTGCCGACCATGTCGTTGCGGGACACCTCGATCACGTCGGCGTTCTCGACGACGCCCAAGCCGGCGAAGATCTTGGCGATCACCCGCGCGATGGTGGTCTTGCCGGTGCCGGGCGGGCCGGAGAAGATCAGATGTTGCGAACGCGAATCCACCGCGAGCCCGCGCTTGGCGCGGACCTGGTCCATCAGCACGCCGGACTTGAGCCGGTCGACCTGCTCCTTGACCGAGTCCATGCCGATCTGCGCTTGCAGCAGGTCCGAAGCCTCCGCGAGCAGGCTTTCCCGTTCGGCGCGCGCCGCGCTGGCGGCCGCCTCGCGTGGGTCGTCACCCGTTGTCGGGTCCCACTTGTTCGTCCGGGAGGCGATGAGCTCGGCAGTGGCGACCTCGAAGCGGTAGGACTTGTCCCGCACGGCGCGCTGCCATTCGTCGCGCTCGGGCCACAACGCGGAGCCCTGCAAGCCCTTGAGGATTTTGTCGGCGGCGTCGTGATCGCCGTTGTGCCGCATCAGCATGCCGAGCAGGAAGTGCGCGTCGGCCCAGATGTAGGAGAGATTGCCCGAGGAGCTGTCCTCCACGATCCGCTGTGCGCGCGGCAGGGCCTCACCGAAGCGGCCCAGGTGGGCCAGCGACTGGGCGGCCATCAGTTCGGCGGCGATGTCCAGCAGACCGTCCTCCAGCACCGGCCGCGCGTTGCGCAACGCGAGGACGTCCGGCCACTGCTTGGTACGGAAGAACAGCGACATCCGCACGAAGTCCGCGACGTCGTCGCTGGGGACCTCGTCGAGAATGGCCGCGGCTTCTTGCCATTCACCGCCTTCGGCGTACGAACACGCCTGTGCGATGGCGATCTGGTCACGGTCGGCCATCGCGACGCGCAACCCGTACATCCCTATCTCGACCTGGCACCACAGAGCGCGGTCGACCAGACCCGCCCGTTGCTGGTCACGATAGAGGTTGTGCACCGAACGGTAGGCGCCGTAGATCACCTCCGAGGTGACCTCCCCGGCCATCGCGCGCCCCAACCAGGCATCGCACATGTCCGGATCGAGGTCGGTGGCAGCCCGGAACGCCGCCGCCGCATGCTGTTCGTTGCGCACACCACCCGGGACCAACGCAAGATTCTGAACACCCGTGTAGAACGCGTCCTCGGCCGCTGACACTCGGACTTCCCTTCCGCCGATTTTGCCTGATCGAACGATAGATTCCGGCGGTAACGCACGGGTCTCCAACCCTTCCCAAATATGGGAAGTTTCGCAGCTGTCCCGGTTGCATCCGCACGCCGACCACCATAGGCGTCATGCCAATTTTGAACGTGCCATCAAATAGCGGTATGTTCGCTCCGGGTCGGCAATCATCCGCCTGCAGACGGCCCCTTCGGCGGCGGCTGGCAAGCCGCGATCCGGCCCTCCAGCCGCCGCGCAGCAGGCCACAGTCGCTCTTCGAAATTTCTTGCCGTTATTTAAGTGCACACTATTGAACGTTCCGCCAGAAGAGGGTACTGTCTGAACACAGATCGTCAGTCCCTCATCCTGACGATCTGAACCCAAGAAGCAACGGCCGGTGGCACCGGCAGGCCACCGGCCGTTGTGGGGGTACAAGATCCGAGACGGGTCGAACCCACGCAACCGGTGCTGCGTCTACGTTTACCACCACCGCCACCTCGTCTTATCTACCCATTCCCGTTGCTGGGAATGGGTTTTCGTCGTTGCGGCAACGAAGTGGGTATGTGTCGATCAGGCGCGCGTGCCCGGAGGATCCGCGCGATCGGGCGCCGGTGCTGTCACGCGGGGTGGCGGCGAACTCGCTTCGGATGAAGCGACGCGGTCGGCCTTGTCTACGTCAGCCCGGTTCTCCCGCAGCATCCGCAGCGAGGGCCTGGTGCCGGACGAAGCGGCCACCACGGCCGGTACGTCCCTGGTCCGGCGCGACTTACTCCATGGAGTGACCATGGGTGTGCGTGCCTTCGAGGGTTTGTCGGCCGAGCGTGCCGGAGTGGGCGGCGCTTTCGGTGTCGACGGCAGCTGTCCGGGACGTCCCCACGGCGTGGCCGCCGCGCCTGGAGCTTGCCGGGCACCGAGCGGACCTCCCTCGGTGGGATTGCCGACAACGGGCGGATGACTGGCGGCAAGCGCCTGATCGGACATCGAACTCGGACGGGCCGACTCTGGTTCGAACACCGAGCGCGCCGGTTCGGCCAGCCCCGCATCGCGGAAGTCCGCCACCTCAGGGTGCGACACGTCCAGTTGGTGCGTCGAAAGCCTCTCCGCCGCAGGCGACTCCAGGGTGGGTGCCGCACCGGCAACCGACGGCTTCATCGCGGGGTCGAGCCCGGATTCACCACGTTCCACTCCCCCCGCCGGTGGTGCCGGCCGGTCTCCGGTGTCCGCCCGTGCACCCGGGTTGTCTCCGGAAACGCTTCGATCGGACGGCTGTTCAATGGTTCCGGGCGCGTCCATGGCAGCCCGGGTCGCGCGGGGCGCATTACCGGTTTCGGGCTGCCCCTGGCTACTCCACTGCGCCGGCGCGGTAGCGCTCGGTCGCGACTCGAACGGTTCCCGCAGCGGACGAGCGGACTCGTCCGGGGTCGCAGTGGGGCCGGTCGGCGAGATCCCGCCCGGCGCAATGCTATCGGCCACGTCATCGAAGCGCGCCGGTGTTGTGAAGTCCAGTGTCGACACGTTATCCGCGAAGGTCGCGGCGTGCTGCATGATGTCGTCGGCGTGATCGTCGAGCAGCTTGGCGAAGCGGTGCACCTCGTCGGGTTCGATGCGCAGGGGCTTCGGCTCATTCGACGGCGCGGGCACGCCGAGCGCGTGCCGGGTAGCGTCGTACACGATGCCCTTGATCATGTCATCGATGGCCTGCTCGAGCGGTTCGATGGCCCTGCCGATGACCTCGGCGGCGATGTAGCCGATCAGGCACTCCTGCATCTGATGGCAGATCCTGCGCGCCGCGGCCGCGACCAGAGGCGCGGACGGTGCCAGCGGCGGCGTCACCATGATCGAGGTGTAAGCCACTGCCAGCGCGGCGAGTTCGGCCAGCACGGCGACTTTCACCACGGTGATCACCGTGGCGGCCGCGTAGAGCGCCTGCTCCACGACCTTGCAGGCGTCCTCGAGCCGATCCATGTGCGTAGAACTCATGCGGGCCCAGCTGGCGACCAGTTGGTCATAGGATTCGCCCGAGTAGACCGCACCCATATCGCCGATCACGCCGGTCGCCGAGTCGTGCGTATCGCGCACCTGCGCGGCGAAGGTGCGCACATGCCTGGCGAGGGCGCGCACGTCGTCCTCGTTGATGTCCGGATACGGGATTCCGCACAGGTTGAGGAAGAACGCGACCTCATGGGGCAGGTCTATGGCCACGGCCGGTTCCCCTCCACGATCACCGGCTCACAGGACTCGGACGACGACGGCCTCGCTGGGCATGCGGGACCACTTCACCGTCGAGCCCGTGTAAGGCGCCTCGATGACCATGCCGTTGCCTGCCGCCAGCTGGACATGCTCGGGTCCTCTGGCGCTGAACGACCCGGCGGGGAACACCAGGTCGCCGGGCCGCACCTCGGCGGGATGCACCCGGACCCCGCTGTAGATCTGCTCGTATGTGGTGCGGGGCAACACCACTTCGCCGCCGCTGGCCTGGGCGATCGCGTACTGGGTCAGGCCCGAGCAGTCGAATCCGCCGCCGCTGGGTCCACCCGCGCCGCCCCCGCCCCAGACATACGGCGTGCCGAGCCAGTCACTCGCGGCGCGTACCGCGTTGCTGCCCGTCGTCCCGTCCGTGGGAACCATACTGCGCCGCCGCAGCCGCGAGTCCGATCTCGACCTGCTACGCGTTCGCCGCCGCCTGCGCGACGACGGCCCGTGCCGCGCCTGGCGCGTCTGCGGAACGGCAGGTGGCATGATCTTCGCGGCCTGCTGCTGTACGGCCGCGATATCGGCATTGACCTGTTTGGTGGCATTGGCGATGGTGGTGTGCGCGGCATCGAGGAGCGCGGGACCACTGAAACGCGTATCGGCGACCGAAGCGATCGCCTGCGCCCGTGTTTGGAAATCCGCGATCTGATTTCCCAGACGTCCCCGGCCATGGACCGTTCCGTCGCCCGACTCGCCGACGGCCTTGCTGACAATGCTGTCCTTGCCCGCATGCGATTCCGCCGCCGACATCTGCATGCCCAGCGCATCGCCGTAGCGCAGCGCCACCGCGCCGGAATGGGCACGCATATCAGCGGCGAGATTTTGACTCACGACCGCCGACTGGCCCGCGGGTTGGCCGTCCCCATACAGCGCGAGCAGCGATCGGAGTACTCCGTCCAGGTCGTTCGTCAGTCCCGGTGCCATTCGACCGACTCACCATCGCTCATCACCGACCGCCTCTCGCAATTCTGACCAACCATTGTGTCGCCCATACCGATTCCGCCGTATTCCCATTCATGGTGGGGTTCTTGAAACTATGCACTCCTTCCCAATCTCGGGAAGCCGAGACAATGAGTGAGGACTTCTGAGAGGCGGTGGCGAGGGCATGGCACCAACGGCGGCGGAAACCAAAGCCGACAAGGCGGCAACGCTGGCGTCCACTCCATTGGCGAGCATCGCCGCCGAGGCCAAACACTTCTGGCTGGTGGATCTGCATTACCCACCTGGCGCCTCGGAGGGCCTGCGCGCCTTCATCGCACTGGCGGACACCGCGATTCAAACCGCCGTCGACCTGCTCGGCCGTGGCATGACCACGCCACCGCCGAAAGTGGACGATTTGCTCGAGCCCGCGTTCTACGAAACCCTCGGTAAAGGCAAGGCCGACGAGGCATACCGGAAAACCATCGACAAGGTCGAGGCCAGGCAGCTGCAGTTGCTGCAAATGGACAACAAGGTGATCAAGTCCTCGGTCACGGTAGCCGCCGAACAGGTGCAGGCCCTGCGTTCGATCAAGAACATCGTTGCCGAGCTCAACGCGAAGTTGAAGGGCGCGGGCAACGCCAAACTCAAGCCCTCCCAAGAGCTGCCCTTGCTGAAGGCCGTCGCCGCCGCCGTGGATGCGGTGTACGACAAGGTCACCGCGATCGCCGACCTCAATGAGGAGGTGGCCAACGGGGGGAAGGGCTCCGGCGGGGGCCAGACCGGTGGTGGTGGCGGTGGCGGGGGTGCTCCCAGCGGCGGCGGGGGCGGTGGTGGTGACGGCGGACTGTCTTCGCTGCTCCCGATGCTCATGATGCCGCTGATGGCGGTGGCGCCGCTGGCCGCGCAGATACCGGAAATGCTGCAGAAGGCCGAAGCGGACAAGGCCGAGAAAGCGGAGAAAGCCGAGCAGAGCCAGAAGGGCGCCACACCTGCGCCGCCCGGCGATCAGAACGCGCCCGCGCCGGCGACGCCGCCGCCGGGCGATCCGAACGCACCCGCGCCCGCCCCGGCCGGCGATCCCAACGCGGCACCGGCCGCGAACGCTTCGGGCGATCCGAATGTGGTCCCGGCCGCGGCTACTATGCCGCCCGGCCAAGTGCAGGCGCGGCGGGCTCGGAATGTGCCGCCGAACGGACAGCCGGGCCAAGAACAGCCCGCGACAGAGGACGAAGCGGTGCCGGAACAGAGCCCCGTCATCGAGGCGTAGCCGGTCGGGAAGATCGGCTGGCGCGCAAGAGCATTCGCGCTGCGGCGCGGTCGGTGCCCAACGGTGGGGCACCTACCGCAGAGGAAAGCCGTCCAGCTCCGCACCGGTCGGTAATCCTGGATGCGCCGTTCGTCGTCTACTCGCTGCGCGGCGTGTTATGCGGTCCTTGGGGGTTACCGGCCGCGATCCACGGCCCGTCCACGGCGGGTTCGCCACCTTCCCGGATTCTCCAGCTCCACGTCGAGAACGTGCCGCCACCGTCGTAGGTCCTCAGGACAGGGTCGTCACCATGACGAGCGGAGTTGCCGCCCGGACGGATCCGGGATTCCGAGCGGCATCCGTCCGATAGGCGGTGCACTTCAAGTGCGTTCTCCGACGTTCATGATCGGGGCGCCCGCCACTCGGCTGGCGGCTGGGGCCGACACGGTGCTGTGACCCCAGCCGATCACCGATGGTTCGTCACCGGCCCGCCCTCAGGGTCGGGCCCGGATCAGCGCTGCCACCACATCGCGAACTCGTGGTTCTCGCGCTCACGACCGCTCCGGAGGCGCGACCGGGGGTGGTGTCGACGGCGCGACCACCGCGGTACGCGGCGGCCCCCCAACGACATCCGGTGCGGTGACAGACGGGACTGTCGGCCGAGCGACGCGCTCGGGCTGGACGGCGGTGGACACCGGCGCCGGAGTCGAGACGAACTGTGGATGCTGCGTGATCTGTTCGTGCGCGTACACCGCGTCGCGCAGCGTCTGCCTGCTCGACTCGTCCGCGAGCAACAGCACCAGCTCGTTGCACCTGCGCTCGAAGACCATGCTGCGCAAGGGCGAAACCCCGGCGTCCACCCGCAGCTGCCCGATCTCTACCCGGCCGACGTCGACCCGCTGTCCGAGCATCGATGCCGCCAGCAGATCGTCGGCGTCGCGTAGTTCGTTCCACAGTTCGGACGACACCGGTTTGCCCGCCTGCAGCGCGGCGAGAATGCGTTCCCGCACCTGCCGTGACGCGGCGGCCTCGGCGGGAACCGGTCCGGATCGCCCGACCTGCGCGTGCGCGTCGGCGGCGAGTTCCATACAGCGGGATCGGACCTGCGCGTCCGGGACCGCCGACACGTGTTCGAGGCCCGCGATCGAGCCGGCCAAGCCGAGCCGATCGGCCGTGTCCGGTGTGAACTCACGCAGATCGACGTCGTAGGACGGACCGACGAGTCCCTCCATCGCCGCGTCACCGAATCGGGAACGCAGGCCGGGGTCGATCGGCCCGGACGACACCAGCGCCGACAATTGCGCGTTCGCCTTGGCGCCCCAGGCCAGCCCGAATTCGGCCAGCACCCGGGCGGGGTCGGTCACGCCCTCCCACGGCGATCCGCTGCCGTCTCCCTCGGTCAGCAACTCGTCCCAGTTCCACGGGGTGGAGACTTCCCGCGGCAGGAACAGGCCCGCGGGCAACCAGCCACGGCCTTCGTTCGAGGTGATGAATACGCCGGCTCCGCCTGGACCTCGCAGCACCGCAACCGCCCAGGCCATGCCCACCGGGGAGTCCACTGCCGCCAGCACGCTGCCGAGCAGGGTCTTCGCCAGCACCAAGTCGTCGTTCACCTGCCCGCCGACCACATACGCCGGTTCGGCCTCCTTGTCCTTCGCCGCGGCCACCGCCGCGCCGAACGGAGTCGCGACCGGCAGCGGCATGGGCGGCAGGTCCGGCCGACCGGTCGCACCGCTGGGTGGCTGCGCCGATCCTCGGTCGTCCGGCGAGGAGTAGAGGGGCCCGGCACCAGGCGGCAGGCCGGCCCCGGTCGGCGCCGTCACGCCGGTGCTCGCCGGCGCGGCCGACGTCGACGTCGGCGTCGCGCCGGTGGCGTTGGGTGCGCTGCCGGAGGGCTCGGTTGCCGCCGTGACCGGACTGGACGGTGCAGCCGTGGTCGACGGCGTCGACCCATTCGACTCGGCAGGCGTACTGCCGAGGGGGTTGTTCTGGGTGCCGTCGGGGCCGACTGCGGTCGGACCACCCGGAGGCCCCCCGGGCGGCGGGGTGAACGGTGGCGTCGACCCGCTCGTATCCGGCGAATCTGGAGACGTCCCACCGGGAACCGTCGGCAACGACGGGCCGGCCAGGTCACCGGCTTGCCGGATCTGCGAACCGAAGTCCTGATCGGCGTGCTCGTATGCCTCCGCGGACGCCAGCAGCGAATCGCGCGTACGCTCATGCTCGCCGGCCAGCGCCTCGCCGGCGCGCTGCCGGGCGTCGTAGTATTTCTCCAGCGCCTCGTAGACCGGGAAGGCGATCTTGCCGTAGGTGGGCAGGAAGTTCGCGAGCCATTCCGTCGGCGGTTTGGCCCACTCCCGGGTATCGCGCGCGACCTGGTCGTGTTGACTGGCCAGCTGACGCAATACCGCAGGGTCTATTTCCATGCGGCTATCCGGCATGCTCGATCAGATCCTTTCCCACCACCGACCTCCCTATTGTCGATTCTTCCCACGACTGGGGAGCCGGGCAGTGCACCGATCCTCGTCGGATACCTCTATTAGTTTGAGCGAGAATATGTTTCGGGATTCCGCCGCAACCTGCTTCGCTCCCCTCAGCGCCCCGGACCCGCCGTGATGGTCGGACGACGGGCCGGACCGCCGGCCGGACCCGGTGCGGCCGGTTCGGCGAATGCCGGGTGACCGACCACCTGCGCGTGGGCGTACACCGCGTCGCGCAGATTCTGGCGCCTGGCCGCACCCGCCAGCAGCAGCACGAGCTCATCGCACCGCCGCTCGAAGACCATGGCACGCAAGGCGGTCATCTCCGAGGCCGACCTGCCGTCGTCGGCGCGCAACTCGCCCAGCGCCACCCGGGACACGTCCGCACGCCGCGCCAGCATCGATGCGGCGAGCAGATCGTCGGCGTCCCGCAACTCCTCCCACCACTCTTGCGGCACCTCGCGGCGCTGCCGCAACGCGGCGAGAATGCGGTCGCGTACCGCGGGCGCCCCTAGCGCGGCCGGGGAACCGAGACCGGCCCGGTGCACGCGAACGTGCGCGTCCGAGGCCAATTCCCAGCATCGCCAGGCGATCTCGGGCTCCGGCGTCGCCATCGCCCGCTGTACCAGCGGCGGCGCACCGACCAGTTCGAGACGGTCGACCAGCCCCGGCTTCGGCGCGCTGAGATCCATCGCCGACGAGGCGGCCACCTCACCTTCCATCGGGACCTCACCCAGCTGCCTGCGCAGATCCGCGTCGATCTCGCCGGACGACACGACCGCCGTCAACCTGGCGCCGGACTTGCGGCCCCAGGCCAGCCCGAACTCGGCCAGCACCCGCGCGGCGTCGGCGACGCCCTCCCACCCGCTACCCTCGGAGACCTCCCAGACCCACGGCGTGGACACCTCACGCGGCAGATACAGCCCGGCGGGCAACCAGCCGCGACCTTCGTTCGAGGTCACGAACGCGCTGACGCCGCTCGGATGCCGCATCACCGACACCGCCCAGCCCAGGCCGACGACCGCGTCGCCGCCCGCGGCAAGCACGCCGCTCAGCAACGTGCGCGCCAGTACCAGGTCACCGTCGACCCGCTCGCCCAGCACGAACGCCGGCGCGGCGGCGGAGGTCATGGCCGCGCCGACCACGTCGCGGATCAGCTCGTCGCTGCCCTCGGCCTCGTTCTTCGCGGCATCCGTACGCTGGTTGGCCCGCTCCGGCGGCTCCTTGCCGGTGCCGCTGGACACTGCCGACGGCGGCGCCGACGGACCCGCGGTGACCCTCGGCGCGACGACGTTCCCGCGCGAGTCGGCCGCTGGCACCGCAGGCTTGGCCTGCACCGGCGGCGGCCCCGAGCCCGCCTGTGCCGCGGGGGCGGAGACTCCTGATCCGGACGGAGCAGCCGATACCGCCGATACCCCCGATGCGGCGGGTGCCGGTGGTGCGATGGGTGGCGGAAGGATGAGCGGGGGCGCCGCGGCGGTCGGGTCGGCCGTCGGAGAGCTTGTCGCGGTGAACGGTTCGGCACCGCCCGCGTGACGCGATTCCTCGGCCGCAACGGTGGTCGAACCGTCATGAGCGGCCGACTCCGTTCCCTCGGCCGAGGGGTCCGCGGAAGCCGTATCCCCGTGGGTGTCATCCGCCGAGACATCCTGGTCCGAACCGGCCGGCTCGCTGTCGCTGCCCTGAGCACGCGCGGGGCCTCCTGCGGGCGAGCCCGGTCCGTCGTCGGTGACGGCGCCGGGTGAGTAGCCGACGGGGGTCGTCGGACCGGGAGTCGTCGTCGGACCGGGTGTCGTCGTCAGCGGCGTCGGGCCCGTCGACGGAGGAACGACCGGAGTGCCTTCCGTGGGACCAGAATTCGACGGAAGTTCGATTTCGGTTCCCGGCGCGCCCGGATCGATCTGGGGCTCATGCCCGGTGACATCCGGAAACAGTGGTATCGGGATAACGTCTTTCGGCCCTGGCCGTCCTGGTGGTCCGCCATACCGGTGGTCGCCGGAGTGGTCGTGGGCGGGCCGGTGTTGCGGATCGGCATCTCGCCCTTCCCCCCTACCCGATACAGGTTCCGGCGGTCCCATAGGCAGCTCGGGCAGCGGGAAACTCCGCGCGTTCCGCACGACGTCCTCGACGTCGTCCCGTGCAGCGGCGATGATGCCGGGAATCCGGTCCTTGATGGCCTGGGCGTCGGATTCGTCCTCCTCCGCCGCTGCGGCGCGCTTGGTGTCGTTGATCCTCTTGTCGGCGGCCTCGACGATGTCCAGGATCTGGTTGCGCGTTCGGCGCACCACGTCGGCGAAACCCCGGAAGGCATCCGCCACGTTCTCCAAAGCGTCGACGACCATCTGTCGCTTCGCGCGCCGGCGAAGCATGTCCTGCTTGACCCCTTCCAACCCCGCACCGGAGCGCACCCGCTCCTCGAAGTCGCGACGGCGGCTTTCCGGATCAAACAGGTCCAGCGACGCCGCACCGTCGCGCGCAACGCGTTCGAGATCGTCCCAGTGCGAGGGGTCGATCTCCGGCCAGTTGTCGCGGACGATCTCGCGCCAGTACGGGCTGTTGCGCTCCGGTTCCATCGTGAGGGATCAGGTGGGCTCGGCGCGGCGAACCGTGGCGGCTCCAGCCTGGTCCGTGCTCGAGTATGCGCCGACGGTCTCCGTGACGTGCCCATCGAGCGCGACCGTCCGGCGGCCATCCGCATGCACGTGAGCACGGACCAGTCGTCGCACAGCGTTGGTGTACTTGGTGTGGTCCAGATCGAGCTCCGACTTCGGACCTCCTGGAACCCGGAACTTTCCGGCGATCTCCTCGACCCGGTCACCGAACGTGGTGTCCGCCGTCCGGTACTTGCGCCAAGAGACGGCGACCTCGTCGGGATCGTCCGTATCCACCGCGTCGGTCATGTCGGTGTCCTATCTCGAAAGTCGAAGCTCTGCACTCAGGAATTGCGTCGGAACTCGGCCTCCTCCATCGCGCGATACGACGCCTCGGTCGGAAGGTCGAAGGAGTCGATCGTGTAGGGGCGAGTGCCGTTGTACTCCATTTCGGCGCGCAACCCGACCCGTGACTTCGCATGCGCCAACCGCGCGAGCCGGACGATCTCGGCGGCCAGCCAGGTATCGCCGTTGTCGCGGGCATCGTCGGTGATGTAGAGGCCGATGATCTCCCCGTCGCGGTCACAGCCGACGCCGAGGGTGTGATCGGGGTTGAACACCTCGTAGGTCCTGCTCCGCCAGTCCGGCGGGGCGGCGTCGAGATCATCGTCGACGTCGAAATCGTCCATGTCGATCGGGTGCATGTCGGTCATCGGGTGCTCTCTCAGAGTCGTTCGGCAGGTTCAGGACTGATCGCGTAGCCGGCGTCGTCGGCCGTGGCGTCCAAGCGCGCCGCCAGCGCCGACCAGGCGGCGTCCTCGATACGCATGACCTGGCGCAGCTGCCAGAATCGCGCGCCCAGGTACATCTCGCCGGTGCCGTCGGCGGCCACGTCGAGATGATCGGGACCGTCGGTGGTCGCGTTCAATGTCACCGCGGTGACGGGCGGGCGCGTGTCATCGATGTTCACCAGGGTGGCGCCGCCGCCGGGGATGAAACT
Organism: Nocardia amamiensis; assembly: GCF_015477605.1. Classification (GTDB taxonomy): domain Bacteria; phylum Actinomycetota; class Actinomycetes; order Mycobacteriales; family Mycobacteriaceae; genus Nocardia; species Nocardia amamiensis_A. The sequence continues at coordinate 12,044 of NZ_JADLQX010000019.1, read as the reverse complement.
CTGCCGCAGCCGGGCACTGGTGCCGATCGCGACGTCGCCGCTGTTGGTGGTGATGGTGATCTCCGGGTTCAGCAGCAACTGCATTACCCAGGACCGCGCCGCCTGCTCAGGGTGGTCGGCGTTGATCGCGATCGCGAGGGTCGCGGCCAAGTCGATCACCAGCACTGTATCCGTCGTCGTGACACCGGCGATCACCAGACGCTTGGCGGTGCCGACCGGATACGGCAGGTCGTCGGCGGCCAATGACACCGCGTCCGCGCCGACACCGCCTCCAGTCGCAGGATGCGCGGTGACGGTTCCGGTCGCGACATCGATCGTGTAGGCGACGATCGTCTCCGGCATGCTTTCCGCGACCCCGGCGAGGCGCACCAGCCCCTCGTCGTGCAACCACCGCACCGTATCCGCGACGGTGACGTCCGGGACCGGCTCGCTCATGCCCTCGCCTCGCGCCGCTCGCTCATCCCGCCTGCCCGGATGCCGTGGTGACCGGTTCGGTTTCGTCGATGGGCGCCGCGTCCATGATGCTTTCGTACTGCCGCGCAGCGTCGGCGGTGCTCTCCCGGATGGCGGACATGATCTCGTTGGTCAGCTCGGGGCAGGTCAGCCGGGCGGCGGTGCCCGGAGCCAGGTAGAGATCGGTCAGCCTGCCCATGGCGTCGACCTCCGGGATGACCGCGCCGCTCGGCGACGGCCTGCGGGCACGGATGTTGTCGATCTTCTCCCGCATCTCGGCGATCCGGTGCCGCAGATCGCGGGCGGCATCCAAGGCCGCCTGCACGTCCGGGTGGATGGAACTCATGAATCCACCTCGCTGCGCTCATTCATGCGTTACCTCCGGGTTGGCTCGGGGTCTGGTTGCTCGGGGTGGGCGTCGGCGGGGTCACAGTCGGGGCGATGGTCGGCCGCTCGCCGATCACCGCTTCGGTGTGCGGTGTGTCGTCGACGTACATGAGACGGTCCGGATGCCATGCCACGACTCGGCTGCGATCGTTGCCGTTGCCCGCGGCGTTGCCCATGCCCGGCGCCATGGGCATGTACGGCATCATCGGCGTACCGCCGCGCGCGGCGGCCGCGTTGGCCGCCGAGGATGTGGAGAGGGGCTCGATCACCGGCGTACGCGGCATGGATGACGAGCCGACACTGGCCGATGCGGCCAGCGGCAAGGCCGTGGCCGAGATGGTTTCCGCGGTGACGTCCGAGATGCTGGTGCCGAGGCTGCTGATGGGCGTCCCGCCGGGGCTGCCCGTGCCGATGCCACTCGGGATGCCGAGGTCGTCGTAGCCGTACTCCTCGAGGCTGTAGTCCTCAGCGGAATCCGACTGCCCGAGCTGAGACAGCGGCATTCCGGCCGAGGCCATCGCGCTCATGAGTGCGGGCAGCATCTGGGTGAGCGCGCTGCTGTCGCCGCCGCCGCTGCCTTTTCCGCTTCCGTTGCCTTCGCCTGTTCCCTCACCCGTCCCCACTTTGGAGCCGACCTCGGTCGAGTATCCGGTGATCGTCTCCAGCGAACGGGCGTTCTGCTCGTTGAATTTGGCCAACGCCGCCTGGACGCCGAGCTCGTTCTTGGAGCGCATCGCGGCGAGCAGCTCTTTGCGCGCCGCGATGATCTCCTCCGGCGTGGGGTGCTTCGCCTTCGCCGTACGGAATGCGTTGCTGTAGGTGTCGATTCCGTCGGCGAGCATCCCGAGGCCCCGGCCGAGCTGGTCCAGCCACCCGCGGTGTTGACCGAGTTCGACCGCCGCCGAGGCGCCCACCGGCTCCCAGTTCTGCATCGCCCGCGCCGCCGAGTCGACGCCCCCGGTCGCGAGTAGATGCGGGCCACCGGTGAACTTGCGCAGCGCGTCCGCGAATCCGGTTGCCGCGCCGGGCCCAGGACCCGTATGCAATTGCTTCGCGAAGGTCAACGGGTCGACCGCACCACCGGCAACCGGGAACCGCAGCGCAGGCGGCCGCCGCGGACTGACCTCCTGGACGTCGCCAACCGGATTGGCGACGATGTCGCCACCACCGTCGCCGATCGCACGCGCACCGCGGTCATCTTCCTCGGTGTAGTCGACCGCCGCGGCGCCGACGTTGTACGCGGTGCGCTGGATCCCATTGAGCACACCGATCATCCCGTTGAGCAGCGACGCCGCTTGCGCGTTGAGCTGCGGCACCGCCTCCGCGGAGATCGGGTCGGCGCCCGCGGGCACAACCCATCCCGGGGGCAACGCCGCGCCGGTATCCCGCGCCATCTGCGCAAGCTTCGCCGCCGTGGCGACCAGCTCCTGCGGATCCACATTCAGCGGCATCGCGACCTCCTCTCCTCATCTGCCGCAACCTTCCTCGCGCGATCAGCCCGCGGCGACAACCGGCATTGTCGTGTTCGCGGACTGATCGGCCGAGCCCGGCGTCGACAGGGGCGTACCCTTGTCCACCGGCGCGGTCACATCGATGCCATTCGGGCGCCTGAATCCGTCGAAGGAACCTTCCTCCGTTGCGAGTTCGGGCATGTTCTGGTCGAACGGCTTCAGTTCGCCCTTGATGACGACGTGGAACCCATCGCCCTTGTCGGGAGCCACCCGCAGCAGCGCCGTCTTACCGCCCTTGAACATGACAACGCAACCACTTGTGAAGCGATCCTCTTCTTCGGGCATGACACGCAGAAGCCGAAGTGCCTCTTCGTCCTTCCACCACGCCGGCGTCCCCTCGTATGCCTTCTGAGCATCGGTGTCGCTGTGGTTGCCGTACGCCTTGTCGAATGCCTGTGCGGCCGTAACGTTCAGCTTCTCCGTGACGCCGTCCGGGTGCGTGTACATCACGCTGCCGTCCGCATCCGGTATGCGAGCGGGTGCGCCCGCAGGTTGCGTGGAAGACGTTGTGCCGGTCGGCTGTCCGTGCTGCGTCGCCGGAGCTGTCGCGGATTGCTGCGCCGTGGCGGGCTGCGCCGTGACCGGCTGTGGGGTGACCGGTTGTGGGGTGACCGGCGCGACTTCGTCCTCGAAGCGGCTCGGATCCAGCTCCCGGCGCCGGCTGTCCTGATCGGCGAGCTGCCGCATCAGCGCCTGCTGCTGCATCGCCTGCATCATGGGGCCGAGCATGTCCATGCCGGAGCCCACCGGCGAGGGCGCGGCCACGGGCTGCACGCCAGGGCTGGTCGGCGTCGTACCCGGTGTGTTCCCGAGATTGCCCGGGCTACTGGGTGACTGGCCGTTGAGGCCGGAGTCGTCCAAGCCGGGCGGCGTCAGGCTATCGGGACTGCTGCCGTCATCCAGACCGTCCAGGCCGGGCGGCAGAGTACTGTCGTCCACGTATGGCGGCTCTGTCGTACCGGGTGGTGTCGGGGATACCGGGGGCACGGAGGGCGGATTCAACGCCGGATTCTTCGCCGCGTCCTCCAGCGCCTTGATCCTGGCCACGAGCTCCTTGGTCAGAGCGGTATCACCGTCGATGCCTTCCGCATGTCTCTCTTGCTCGGATTTCGCGCCCGTCATAATTTGCAGGGACTTTTCCATACCGGCAGTGATGTAGGCCATGACATGCTGGTCCTCGCTCATTTCAACAGGCGGCTTCTCCGCCTCGATGTTGAGATCCGCGATCAACTTCCTGAGATAGCCTTGAGCAGTCTCTGTGGTAATCTTCGAGTCCTCAATCTTTTTCTGGACTTTCACATCCTGCTGCTGCATGGCGTCGAACGCCCTCTTGAGGCTGTCATTTACCTGTACATAAGACTCGAACATGCCAGATCTGATTCTGGCGCTTGTCAAGTCGACGGGGGGAACCGTGCCGCGTGGTGGCACCTTCGGCCTCGGCTTCTCCCCGAAAGCCTGCCAGTCCTCTTTCAGAATCGTAAAAAGGCTTTTGACCTCGGTGTCTTTGTCCAACCAGTCATGAATCGGGACGGAAAGTTTGAGCCGCTCCGCCGGCCATCGGGACGAATATACATCCGGCACATACAAGGTCGGCATTTCGTCGGTCATGCAGGCACCAGAGCGGCAGAATGAGTGCCCCTGTATTGCTCACCCGCCGGGCGCACTGGGAGCTTCGTGGGGATGGCCTGCTGCTCCGGTTTCGGCGGCTGCGGCCGAGCCGACGGATTGTTATAGGCCGCGATCCCAGCACCCAAACCTGAGCCAGTGTACCAACCGGCCCCGTAAGCGCTCACGGCGGCTTTTCCGGCTTGTTTGTTCGCGAACTTGGTCCCCGCGAGCTTCGCGCCCGCTTTCGCGGCTTGTTTTCCGCCCATCATCGCACCGCGGAGGGCAGCGCCAGCCATTCCTCCGCCCACCGCACCTAGGCCTCCGTCTATGAAGAATGCCTCGAATCCATCCTCGAAGCTGCCGGTCTGGCCCCAGGTTATGCCGCCACCCACCAACCCCGATACCAGCCCCGCGCCGATCGCCGTCCCGATCCCGGGCGCGATCATCGTTCCGACCGCACCACCGATGAGGGCGGCGCCGCCGGTCGCCACGCTCTTTCCTAGTTCACCCCACGACATCCCGAACGGCATGAGATCACCTACCTGCTGCTAGGGCGAGTGCTTGTCCACCACGACCGGCCAGTCTTCTTGTCATCGATCTCCCCCGCGGCGGCTGACACCACCCGGTCAAAGGCTCGCACGGTTCGCGCATCACCACGGCCACGTCCGCCTCTCGATCAAACGCCTCATCGTGGAGCGGAGCGGTGACCGACCATGAGTGAGACCTACTTTCGACGTGTTCATTGTCGAGGATTCCCAGTAACGGGAAGCATCGACCTGGCCCGACCAGTCAGGATGGTTGCCGAAGACTTACATTGTCAGAGGTGAATCACCCAGGCTGCCAGGCCGTGCCCAGCCGATGGTGACCGAGCAGGAGGAAGTACTACATGAACCTCCATCGCCTACTGCTCCGACATGCCGCTTTGGCCGCCTCCACTCATCGATCAGGCCGTCGACTCGGGAAGTGTCATGACCACCGCTGAGGTCTGGCCAGTAGGCGTCGAAGCAGAAGCGAAAGAGCCGAAAACGGCGGAAGATCAGCATTCCGCGCCGGTAACTCCGTGGTCGAACCGACCCAGACAGCAACATCCTCAGCCGGGCAAGACTGTGCCTGGGGAGTCGGGTGTTCCGTCGCATGGACCTGGTCAGCCGAATGGTGCACCTGGTCCGGGGCAGTCGAAGGATGCTGGGCAGCCGGGCCAGTCGGGTCCACTTGGTCATCAGGGTGTTCCGGGTCAGGCGGGTGTGCCTGGGCAAGCTGGTGTGCCGGGTCAGGGTCAGTCGGGTCAGGTGGTGCCGGGTGAGGCGCTGCCGGTGTCGCCGGGTGGTGTGGTGGCTCCGCAGACTCAGCAGGTGCCGCCGCCGGGTTCTGGTGTGGTGGAGGGGGAGTCGTCGGCTGGGCCGGTGGATGCGGGGTTGGTGGGGGATTTGTTGCCGGTGGCGGCGATGGCTGCGCCGTTGGCGTTGGGGATGTTGCCGATGATTGCGTCGGCGTTGGCGGGGTTGGGTAGTGGTGGCGGTGGTGGGGGTGGTGCGCCGGTGGCTGCGGATGGTGGGGATGGTGGTGTGGTTGGTGGGGGGATGTCGCCGGAGGCGCAGCGGGCGTTGCAGGTGTTGCGGGAGTTGGAGGCGGTTTATGGTGGGGGTGATCCGTCGGATCCGCAGGGGCGGGAGTTGGGTAGGGGGTCGGGGGTTTCGTCGGGTCGGGGTGCGGGGGCGGCGTCGATTCGGGCGACGCGGTTGTTTCAGCGGACGGCGGCGAAGGCGTTCAATAATCTGGATAACCAGTTGGTGTCGTATGTGCGGGGGTTGGCGGGGTCGAACAAGGTCGATAAGAAGGCTGTTGTCGGGTTGGTGCGTGAGGTGAATGTGGCGTTGGCGGAGTTGGGTCCGCAGGCGTATACGAAGGCGGGGCAGCGGAAGGTTCATCAGATTCTGACCGCGGCGTTGCAGAAGGCGCAGGCGATTGTGTCGGGGGGGCAGGCGAAGTCGGCGGATACTGCGGCGGCGATCAATCGGTTGACGAAGCAGTATCTGTACAACATCGCAGGAAAAAACTACAAACCCCGCGGCAACGTTAACACGGCCGGAATGTCCTCGGCCGTGCAGCGAGCGATCCAGATCGCCGCCGGCGAACTCGGCGTCAGCGAGTACGCCCAGAATCGCGTGAACCGGCCGTACAACATCAACGACGCGTGGTGCGCCTCCTTTGCCACCTGGGCCTGGAGCCAAGCCGGCATCAACGTGCCCTGGACCAACAAGAATGCCGTGCTGAGCATTTGGTCCGATGCGCAGCGTATGCGTCTCGCCGACAGCTCATCCGGCGCCCGACCCGGCGACCTCGTCATCCTCAACGGCGGCGGTCACATCGGTATGGTGGTGGCGCGCAACGGCAATACCATCACCACCATCGAGGGCAATTCCAGCGATGCGGTGCGCCAGCGAACCTACAACCTCGGTGCCAGCGGCATGGTCGGCGTCGTCCACCCACCCAGCTGACTCACCGCGCGGCTTTCAGTCGAACAACTGATCGTCGAGCGTGATTTCCTCACCGCCTGGTGGGCACTGTCGGGCGTACTTTGTGCTCAGCGCGCGGCACCGGAGCAAAGGTGAAGGTACGCCTACCGAGTCCAGCCAGCCCGATCGGCGGTCGGTACCGAAGTGGCGATCAGATACCTCGCGCACGATGATCTTCATACACGGCAAACTCTTCCAGTAACTGTTCGTCCGGAGTCAGATCCGAGTACCGGCCCGGACCCAGCTGATGTTTGACAGCGAACGCCAACCCCTGGGCGACCGAGGTGAGTGCGGTCAACGAAGGCAGTTCCGCCGGGCTGTCGGTCTCGGCGTAGAAGGTCATATCCGCGATGCGGGCCAGCGGCGAGGACGGCCCGTCGGTGAGCGCGATGGTCGTGGCGCCACGTCGGCGCGCCCACTCCACAGCATGCACGGTGTCGCGCGCGTATCGGTGGATTGATATCGCGACCAGGGTGTCACCGGACTCGATCCCACGCAGCTCGTCGACGAGAAGCCCGGCACCCGCCCTGATCCGTCTGACCCCCGGCCGGATTGCTTGCAGTAGATAGGCGACCTGGTAGGCCACCGATAGCGAGGCCCGAAGGCCGATGACATGCACGGTCTCGGCCGAGGCCACGGCGTGTACCGCCCGGTCCCAGTCGTCGCGGTCGATCCGGTCGAAGGCGCGCGCCATATTGGCCGTGTCGCGGTCTAGCACGGCGGAGAGGAATTGCTCTCGCGAGGACGGCTCGGCGGCGCGCCGGCGCAAGAGATTCGCCTCGGCGGCGAGCTGCATCCGGCAGAGCTTGACCAGATCCGGGTATCCCGACAGACCGAGCATGGTCGCGAAACGCACCAGCGACGAGCGGTGCACACCGGCCAGTTCCGCACTCTCGCCGATGCTGCGAAACGCGGTCCCGTCCGGATCGTCGAGCACCAGTCGGGCGATGCGCTGCTGACCGTCGGCGAGCTCGGGTAATCGCCGCTGCAAAGTCGCACGCAACTCGCGATATGTGTGGGGTGCCTCGCTGGCCACGGGTGCCCTATCCGATGACCGCGGAGGCCGACTGCCGATCCATTCGTTCGATATTGCCCGCGATGGCGGCTCTCACACCACCAATCGGTGAAGATTGTCAGCCTGCCCACACGCCCGCCTACGAAGACCATGGGTTGAGACCGCCGTTCGGATCGAAGTTGTTGAAGTTGGCCAGCCGCCGGTTCGACCGCTGCAATGCCTGGAAAAGACCCCTGTCGTTCTGGTTGTGGTAGTAGGCGGTGGCCACGGCTTGATGCTCCAGAGCCAATCGTCGCCCGATGTGCTGGCGGACATCACGCCCTGCGGTGGCCCATTGAGCAGGCGTGATCGTCCTGAGCTGCTGCTCGTCGTCCACCACGCCCATGACCTGCTGCACGAAATGGTGATTGTCCGATACCTGGTTCATCGGCGCAGTGGAGTGCCGCACGAAGTTGTCCGCCGCGACCACGGCCTGCGCCGCGAATGCAGGCAGCGCGCGACCGGCGTTCTGATGGTTCTCCACTGCGTACCCCGCGGCGAGTGCCTTCTGCAACGGCGCGAAGCCGAGCGGGTTGAAGTCCTTCATGCTGGCCTTCTGGACCGCCGCCGCACGCTGGGCATCCACCGCCTGCGCATCGGTCGCACCCCTCGACCGCAGAACCGGAACGAGCATCCCGTCCGGGACCTTGCTGTCCCCCAGGCCATCGAGAATATTCGCCACACCGAGAGCCGCATCGATTCCCATGTCGCCCAAGCGCCCGTCCGCCTTGAATCCCCAATTCTCCAGAGCGACACCGTTGTGCTCGGCCAACAGCCGCTGGATCGGCGAAATGGCGATGGTGTTCTTGTCCACCTTCTTTTTCTGGCGGGACAACGGGTTCAACGGGTTCACCGTTGCTCCGAGGAGCCACGCGGTCACCGGCGACGCATTGATCGTGTTCAGCGTGGACATCCCCGACAGGAGCCCGGCGCGCAGCGAACCTCCGGCCTGTGCCCCGCCCATGCCGAGTGCGGATCCCCCGCCACCGCCGCCGCGCGGTGGCCCCTGAATCGCCGACGCGAATCGGTTCGCCACCCAGTCGTTACCCCTGCGGAGACTCAGATCGAGTCTGCGCAACTGGGAGATCGCGATGGCCTCGACCGCGCCCGCGATGATGATCACCGCCATGACCTGCCCGCGCGCCTGCTGGAAGAGATTGCCCAGGAACAGCACATAGACGCCGAGGAAAATGGTGAACACCGCCATTCGCGCCGCGGCGATGAATCCGTCGACGATATTGCGCACCAAGAACGTCTGCGTCGGCCCGTAGATGAAGCCGCCCGCCGCGAATCCGAAGATCGTCATGAAGCAGTGGTAGACCGCGTCCATGGCCGCCTTCATCACCTTGACGGCCAGGAACACCGCGAAGACGAGCAGGATTCCACCGCACAGCAGAAGTAGGAAACCGGTGCCGACCTGCCCCATGGTCGGATCGCTGGCTTTGGCGTGCGCGGCCGCGTCGCCGCACACCTTCATTCCGTTCCGCACACGATCGTCATCGCCCGCCCGCATCCCCGCCGTCCAGGCGGCGCGGCAGGACGGGTTCTCGTCCACCACGTGCCCGAAATTCCAGACCTGCACCGGACGTCGTGCGAAGTTGTCGGCGAGATCTTGCTGCATCGTCGCGAGCAACTGCGCCGGATTCGGGCTCGCGTTGCCGTTCAACCCCGCGGCTACCGAGATGCCCACATCCCTGCCCTGCGCCAGCAATCCGTGTGAGGACAGCACCTCCGACAGCGGGTCGGCCAGGAACACCGGTCCGAGGATCGCCACTCCAGCCATGGTCACGACCTGTATCGCGGCCTTCGCGTGATACCCGCGCGCGATGAACCACGCGACGAAGAACGCGCCGACCGTCGCCGCCGTCACCAGCATGATCGGCGTCGCGATCTGACCGGTCAGCGCATCCGCGACACCACGCAGCGCCGCGGCGAACCAATCCATCCAGCGGAAGCTCAACGCGTAACCGATCAGCCAGATCGCCGAGGTCACGATCGCCATGTAACCGATGAACTCCAAGCCGAGGATCGCCCAGAGGATGGTGGCGCCGGGATTCAGCGGCCCACCCCGGTCGGTGGCGAAGGTGTAGCTGGACAACGGAACACCCGAGGAGTCACGGATATTCATCCAACTGAGACCGTCGATCTCGGATGTCCCGGCCGAGGCGGCCTGGTACTGCGCGGTCGCCACCGCACCGAGCAGGCCGGGAAAGACGAAGAGCGCGAAGATGATCAGGAGAAGCCAGACGATCCTGCGCCGCCATGACCGATCGCCGAACCGGACTCGGACCCGCGACAGCACGGTCTCCGGACAGCAACCCTCCGTATTGTCCGATCCCCGTTCCGGCCGAGACGGCCGACTGTGTGAGGAACGCGCAATCATGAACTCCAGCATGACGCAACTTATGTTGCGCGGCAACCTACTTACGCAACAAAAGGTTCACCTCCTGGACATCCTCCGGCATACTGTGCGTTGCACGGCAAAATGACCTGCGCGCGATCGAGTTCCACACTCACACAAGGAAATTGAACAAATGACCGATGGGCTCGTCGAGTCGATAACTCGCGGACCGACTGCCCGAATGCGATCCGCGACCAACTCAATACCCCACGTATGATCCGCCGCTACGCATCTGCACTATCCCGGGTACGTTGCTGACCGACCCGTACCGGTCGATGGCGTATCGCACCCCAGCGACGATGTTGTCCACTGGATTCCAGATATCACGGTGTCCCGGAACGGAATACGCGTTGAACGTCGGATCGATGGTTTGCATCAGCCCTTTGGAGGGGATGCCCGCCGCGGCGTTGCTGTCCCACAGATTGATCGCGTTCGGGTTGCCGCCGGACTCGTGCTGGATGATCGCCGCGATATCGGCCGGATCGATCTGTCGGGTGTCATAGCCGTGCTGACGCAACACTTCCAGTGCCTCGTTGATCCATTGCCCCTGTTGCCCCGAAGGTCGCGTGCGCGGCGGACCACCGCTGGGAGCGCGCGCGCCCGGGTGCGTGGCGCGACGCGGCCTCCCCGGCCGCGCGGGACGCGATTCCCGCAGATAGCGATCGGCCAAAGCGGCCACCCGCTCGGCGGTGAGCACCGTCGAGGCCTGCCCCTGTCCCAGGACGGTACCCGCGCGCTGCAATGCGTTGTCCAAGGTGGAGATCACGAGCTGCCTGCTGGCGTTGGCATCGTTGATGGTGCCCAGCGCGGTCAGGGCGGTGTTCACCTCGGCGATGATCGCCCCGATGGCGGCTCGCCCCTGGGTTGTGCTGTCGACCGCGCCGCTGAGGATGCGTTCGAGTTCGGTGTTCATGGATTCGGTGGAGTTCCCGTGGCGGGCCCGATTCTGGCCGCTCGCCGCATAGTGCGAGCCCAGCTCGCCGTCCCACGCAATTGGTCCACTGGGCCGCGACGCCACTCCGATATCGGGCGGCCGGTACGGCTGTCCCGTCACGGCCGTCGGTGCTCCGTCGCCGTACTGGGCGGCAATAGCGGCCAGGGCACCCATCGCCGCGGCAGCCATGGGCATGGAGGAACCCGCCATCCCCATCGCGTCCGAGCCCCGGAGTGATGCCGGACCCGAAGCGGCGGAGGGCGTTTCGACCACCGAAGGCGCCGCCTGATTGCGTGCCTGCACCGCGGCGGCCGGCCCCGACGACGCTGGCGCACCGGCCTGCATGGGTGGCGCCGGGGTCGAACTACCCCGCGTCGCGGACTTGGCCGGACGGCGCGGAGTGGACGTCGTCGCGCTCGCGCGGACATCACGAACGCCGCCGGTGTCATCGGGGTCCAGCTCGGACGGAGTGCGGTTCGTCGGCGCCATCAGCGCCCCACGCGGGCTCGGACCCTGTGCACAGCCGAGCTGTAGAGATTGCCGGCATGCCGGATGCCCGCGAGAACGGTTGCGTGCAAGGCGTTCTGGGCTCCTGACATCGGTATGAATACCTCCGTCAGGTCGCTGGCCTTGTGTCACCTGCCCCGCTGTGCGGCACTCCGCAGGAGACCGTCGTGTCGAGTCTCGCCCGGCAGCGTAGTCGCAGCTTAGACCATGTCTCACATGGATGTAATTCGTTCTTGGCGCATTGAGATCGGTTGTGTTGCATGATGTTCGGTCGTGGTGGATGCGTTGTCGCGGCGGCTTGTGCCGGACGAGTTGTGGGATCTGGTCGAGCCGTTGCTGCCGGAGTTCAGCCCGCGCCCGCAGGGTGGTGGGGTAGCGCCGGTGGACCAGCGGGCGGTGTTCACGGCGGTGGTGTATGTGCTGAGCAGCGGTTGTGCGTGGCGGTTGCTGCCGCCGTCGTTCGGGGTGAGCGTGCCCACGGCGCATCGCCGGTTCACGGTATGGACGAACGCTGGGGTGTGGCGGCGGCTGCATCGGGCGGTGCTGGACGAGCTGGGTTCTGCCGGGCTGATCGATTGGTCCAGGGCGGTGGCCGACGCGGCGAGCGTGCGGGCGAAAAGGGGGGCGATCTGACCGGCCCGAACCCGGTCGATCGGGGCAAACCCGGCTCGAA
>NZ_JADLQX010000195.1 GCF_015477605.1 Nocardia amamiensis | reverse complement strand
GGTACTTGCCGTCGAAGTTGGCTTCGGCCTTCGCTTTCGCCGCGTCGAGGCGCAGCTTCCCGGCCGGGGTGACCCGCAGGAACCTCGACAGGCCCGGCTTCGCGGAGATCTTGCCCCGCAACTCGCCGCGCTTGAAGTCGGTGAGTTCGTCCGAGCCGGCGATCAGCTCCTCGAGCTGGGCGACCATCTGAGCGCGGACATGCTGATCACGTTCGGCCGCTTCAGGGTTGAAGCAGATGACGAACCGTTCCGTATCGCTGATCCGGACTTCCTTGACCCGCATGTTGTCGGCGACGTCGAGGTAGCGGCCTTGCCGCGACATCGCCGCCTTCACCTCCTGCGACCCGGAGCGCATCTTCTCGCCGATGATGTAGTGGTGATCGCCTTGCCGCAGGTAACGGCGGTTGGCCTCGCTGGAGAAACCGCGGTCGGTGACCCATACGATCTTCGACAGCGTCCAGTCCCGCATATCGTCTTTCACCTGCCGGATCAACGCCTGGTCCGAGGCGTTGCCGGGCCACGACCAGCAACGCACAGGGATGCCGTCGCGGGTCACGGCCATCCCGATCACGATCTGCGGTAGGTCGTCTCGGGAGTCCTTCGACTTGCCGTAAGTACGGAATCCGCCAGCCTTCTCGCTGCCGCTGCCGCTGCCGCTGCCG
>NZ_JADLQX010000194.1 GCF_015477605.1 Nocardia amamiensis | reverse complement strand
CACCAACCGGCTCGCGCAGAGTGTAGGCGTGGAATTCCGCGTCGGGCGCGAACGGCATCGAAACGTTCACCGTCGACCCTTCGATCTTGGTCGCCCAGCCGGCGTAATAGCGGAATACATCCGCCGCAAACTCGGTGTCGACGACCTGCGCGATAGTCGCGGACTTGCCGTTGTCGAGCGATTCCAGCTGACCGAAGATCTCGGCCCGCTCCGACAGCAGATCACCGATCCGCCAGATGAGTCGTTCGCGCTGATTGGACTTCAACCTCGACCAGGGGCCGTCGAACGCGGCGCGCGCCGCCCGTACCGCGGCATCGATGTCGGCCGCCTCGCCATGCGCCACGTCGGCGAGTTTCCCGCCCGTAGCGGGGTCGTACGTGGCGAAGGTTCGCCCTGACCTGGCAGCCACCCATTCCCCGTTGATGAGCAGTTTTCCGGTGCCGGAAAGAAACTCCTTCACCCTGGGCTGCGGCTGGACTTCTGCTACCGCCGTCATCCTGATGCCTCCTGACGTCGCGCTCTTCGCATGTGGTCTGAACTACACCAACGCTAGGGACGCGACGCGGCTGCGAAGTGTTCAGGAAATGGACAGTCCGCCGTCGGTGATCCGCAATGCCTTGAGCCTGGCATACAAAGTGGTGCGGCTGATGCCCAGATCTTGCGC
>NZ_JADLQX010000193.1 GCF_015477605.1 Nocardia amamiensis | reverse complement strand
GCGGACCACGCCCGACAGGCCTTCGTCACGCATGAGTCGGTCGACGGTGCCGATCCCGATCTGGTGGCCTTGGCGGCGCAGATACGGGGCCATCTTGCGGCGCCCATACATTCCTTCGGGCGTGCCGATGGTGGCCAGCAGGGCGTCGGTCAGATAGGCGTCGCTCACTGTCCGCGCCGAGGGCGGGGCGGTTTTCCAGTTCCGATAGGTGCGTCCGGCGACCTGCACGCCCTGCTCGGTGAGCACGCGGCAAATCGGATCGACCCGGTAACCCTGCGCACGCATCTGATCGATGAACTGGCAAATCAACGGCGGCGCGGGTCGATCTCCCGCGCGAAGAAAATCGAGGCCGCTTTCAGAATCTCGTTGGCCTCCTTCAGATCTCGGACTTCTCGTTCGAGCTCCTTGATCCGCGCCTGCTCGGCACTGGTCACCCCGGAAGCCTTCCCGGTGTCGACTTGGGCCTGTTTCACCCAGACACGCAGCGTCTCGGCGTGGATGCCGAGCTTCGGGGCGAGCGCCTGGCAGGCGGCATACGCCGACGGATACCCGTCGATTCGATCCAGCACCATCTTCACCGCACGCTCACGCTGCTCGATCGGATAACGCTTGGGCATGGCCCACATCCTCCACAGAGAAGGAAGCGGCCGGAAAGTCGGGGCGGTTCA
>NZ_JADLQX010000192.1 GCF_015477605.1 Nocardia amamiensis | reverse complement strand
ATCGCTCCCATCACCCGCATCCGCAACGCCTCCTGCTGCCCCGGGGAAAGCCTGCACATGTCCATCCTCAGACCATCACCCACCCACGGAACATCATGTGGCACAACCGATCCGTTTCACATCAATACATGGTTGAGGACATCATGACCAATCCCAACGTCCAGGAGACCATCAACCGCAGCGCCAAGGCACACTTTGGCGGGATCACCCGGGATTTCTGTCTGCCGATGCCGGTCGGACGAGGCGCTCGATGGAGTTTGCGTGGCGGTAACCCGACATCTTCGAAGGATTCCTGTGACCGACCAGAAGCTCAACTACGCCGACGTCAGCCACGTATTCGATCCCGAGATCAGCGAACTACGCGACATCTACATCGTCGGGACGGACGCAGACGCGTGGCGGGCGCTGCTTACCGAACTCGCCTCCTCGGAGTGGGAGAGCAGGCTGTTCGAGGGACAGTCTGCAGCGGCAGACGATGTCACCGTGGAGAAGATCTTCAGCGTGAACGCCTCCCCGGACGAGGAGACGTATTCGCTGCGGGCGACCGTCGCGGACGCCTGGCTCTGGTGTCACTTCTACGACCTCGAGGAGATCGAGTTCAGTTTCGCCGCCGAGGCGATCGATTCGGCGGCGAAGTTCGACGAGTTGACGAGGTTCTTGAAGTTCCTGG
>NZ_JADLQX010000191.1 GCF_015477605.1 Nocardia amamiensis | reverse complement strand
CCGAAGCGCCGCTCCCAGCGGTCGATGTCCCGCTGAGTGCTGCGCACCAACGCGAAGTCGGACGGGGTGTGCCCACCCGCGCCGGTCGAATTGGCATGGCGGGCCACCGCTTCCAGCGCGGCGGTCCACAGCTCGCCGAACTCGCGCACGTCGGCGGCGGTCAGCAGGGTGGACGGGTAGCCGATGGTGGCGGTCAGCTTGTCGCCGACCACGATCGCGTTCACGTCCAGCGGCGCCATCGCGGGCATATCCGCGTCGTAGGCGCCGCCCAGCGCGCCGAGTTCCGGCGCCGGGACCCAGCCGAAGCCGCGCAGCGACTCCGGCACGTCACCTTCGGAGACGCGGCCCAGGTAGTTGAAGCTCACCTGGCCGGGCAGTTCGCGCGGCAGCTCGGAGGCGGTCTCGGCGTTCAGGTAGCGCAGCAGGCCGTAGCCGATGCCCTTGTCCGGCACCGCGAGCAGCTGCTCCTTGACCGCCTTGACGGCCGCCCCCAGCGCGGGCCCGCCCGCGAACGCCGCGTCGACGTCGATACCGGACAGATCGAAGGCGACCGGGTAGATCGCGGTGAACCAGCCGACGGTTCGCGACAGGTCCGCACCCGCCACCACGTCTTCTTCGCGGCCGTGACCCTCCAAGCGGATCAGCAGCGACTCGTCGCCGCGAGCGGCCACCCGGCGCGCCCGCCACTT
>NZ_JADLQX010000190.1 GCF_015477605.1 Nocardia amamiensis | reverse complement strand
GTCAGCGGGTGGAGCAGGGTCAGGTGCTGGCCGATGGTCCGTGCACCGAGAACGGTGAGATGGCTCTGGGTAAGAACCTGCTGGTGGCGATCATGCCGTGGGAGGGCCACAACTACGAGGACGCGATCATCCTGTCGCAGCGCCTGGTGGAGGAGGACGTGCTGACCTCGATCCACATCGAGGAGCACGAGATCGATGCCCGGGACACCAAGCTGGGTGCGGAGGAGATCACCCGGGATATCCCGAACGTCTCCGATGAGGTGCTGGCCGATCTGGACGAGCGTGGCATCGTGCGGATCGGTGCGGAGGTCCGGGACGGTGACATCCTGGTCGGCAAGGTCACCCCGAAGGGTGAGACGGAGCTGACTCCGGAGGAGCGGCTGCTGCGGGCGATCTTCGGTGAGAAGGCGCGTGAGGTGCGTGATACCTCGCTGAAGGTGCCGCACGGTGAGTCCGGCAAGGTGATCGGTATCCGGGTGTTCTCGCGTGAGGACGACGATGATCTGCCGCCGGGTGTCAACGAGCTGGTGCGGGTGTATGTGGCGCAGAAGCGCAAGATCCAGGACGGCGACAAGCTGGCCGGCCGGCACGGGAACAAGGGTGTGATCGGCAAGATCCTGCCGACCGAGGACATGCCGTTCCTGCCGGACGGCACTCCGGTCGACATCATCCTGAACACCCATGGTGTGCCGCGTCGTATGAA
>NZ_JADLQX010000189.1 GCF_015477605.1 Nocardia amamiensis | reverse complement strand
GCGTTCGCCCGCCGCCTCGATCGCGTCCTCGCGGCCGTGACCGCCGATCCGACCGTCCCGATCGGTGACATCGACCTGCTCGCGCCCGAGGAGCACGCGCGGGTGCTGGTCGATTGGAACGACACCGCGCATCCGGTGCCCGCCGAGACGCTGGTGTCGCTGTTCGAGGCGCAGGTCGCGCGCACGCCGGACACGGCGGCGGTGACGTTCGAGGGGACGAGTCTGTCCTACGCCGAGTTCGCCGGGCGGGTGCACCGCCTGGCGCGCTGGCTCAAGAGCAATGGCGTGGGCCCGGAATCGTATGTGGCCCTCGGCATGCGGCGCTCGATCGACCTGGTGGTCGGCATGTACGCGGTGAACGCCGCGGGCGGCGCGTACGTGCCGTTGGACCCGGACCACCCGGCCGAGCGGATCGACTACATCCTGGAGACCGCGCGCCCGGTGTGCGTGCTGACCTCCGGCTCCGATCTGGAGACCACGGTCTCCCGGCAGGTGCGCGTCGACGAGCTGGAGTTGTCGGAGTTCTCCGGCGAGCCGCTGACCGACGCCGACCGGCACAAGCCGCTGCGTCCGGCCAACACCGCGTACGTGATCTTCACCTCCGGCTCCACCGGCCGCCCGAAGGGCGTCGCGGTGCCGCACGCCGCGGTGGTCAACCAGATCCGCTGGATCACCGGCGAATACGGCATCGGCGCGGACGACGTCGTGCTGTTCAAGACCCCCGCGA
>NZ_JADLQX010000188.1 GCF_015477605.1 Nocardia amamiensis | reverse complement strand
GCCCGCTCGTGCCGACCAAGCACTGGCCACTTCTCCTCCAACCCCATTGCCGCCAAGCCTGCCTCCCAGTTCCGTGGTCAGATTCGGAGCCGTCGAGCTCCTCGGATTGATTCCACGTAACTAATAAAAGGATCGCCTTCGCTATGAAAGGCCCGACCTGGTGCCGCAAACGAGCCGAAGAGATCGGCGAGTCGACCGTCGCTGTGATCGCCGAATTGCTCAGCGAAAACGCGTTGTTCCGGCTGCGCGCCGCCCAGGGCGTGCTCGGGCTGGCCGACCGCCATAGCGAAGCGCGGCTCGAATTGGCGTGCGCCAAAGCGATCGCCTTCGGCGACCCGTCCTATCGGACCATCAAAGGCATCCTCGCCGCCGGCCTGGAAGCCGATCCACTGCCGCCCAGCAGCGGCGATGGAGGCGCCTCAGCGTTCCTGCACGGTCCTTCGCGGCTGTTCCGGAACGTGTTGGCGCTGCCCAACCCGGACAGCCCGGCCGCGATCCGTGCCACGAACGCCGCCATGGACACCACCGCCGCGGACCTCGCCCACGACGACGGTGCGGACGGCGAGCGCGGTCAGGGGGTATCGGCATGATCGTCGATGTCGCCCTGGAACAAGCGCTGCGGACGCTGAAGCTATCCGGGATGCTGCAGACCCTCGAATCCCGCCTGGCCCAAGCCCGCGCCGGTGACCTCGGGCATATCGAGTTCCTGCAGGTCCTCTGCCACGACGAAA
>NZ_JADLQX010000187.1 GCF_015477605.1 Nocardia amamiensis | reverse complement strand
ATCGGCCGGAAAGTGGATGTGCGCTCGACGTATTCGATGGTGCAGATCTTCGACCGAGGTGAGTTGATCGCCACCCATGTGCGCAAGCCATTCGGCAAGCAATCCGACGTGTCGCACTACCCGCCGGAAAGGATCGCCTTCGCTATGAAAGGCCCGACCTGGTGCCGCAAACGAGCCGAAGAGATCGGCGAGTCGACGGTCGCTGTGATCGCCGAATTGCTCAGCGAAAACGCGTTGTTCCGGCTGCGCGCGGCCCAGGGCGTGCTCGGGCTGGCCGACCGCCATAGCGAAGCGCGGCTCGAATTGGCGTGCGCCAAAGCGATCGCCGTCGGCGACCCGTCCTATCGGACCATCAAAGGCATCCTCGCCGCCGGCCTGGAAGCCGATCCACTGCCACCCAGCAACGGCGATGGAGGCGCCTCAGCGTTCCTGCACGGTCCTTCGCGGCTGTTCCGGAACGTGTTGGCGCTGCCCAACCCGGACAGCGTGGCCGCGATCCGCGCCACCACGAACGCCGCCATGGACACCACCGCCGCGGACCGCGCCCAGGACGACGGTGCGGACGGCGAACACGGTCAGGGGGTATCGGCATGATCGTGGATGTCGCGCTGGAACAAGCGCTGCGGACGCTGAAGCTATCCGGGATGCTGCAGACCCTCGAATCCCGCCTGGCCCAAGCCCGCGCCGGTGACCTCGGGCATATCGAGTTCCTGCAGGTCCTCTGCCACGACGAAA
>NZ_JADLQX010000018.1 GCF_015477605.1 Nocardia amamiensis | reverse complement strand
ACCGCCGCGATCTGGCACAACGACAACACCGACGCACCGGTCCACCGGTCACTGACCGCCTACGACCATTGACCCAGGGTCGGCGGCCCGCACACAGGCCACCCACCCCTTGGAATCATTCATCTAGGGCACGATTCCCGCCGACGGAGTCGCTGTCGCCTGCGACCGCGAAACCGGCGACCGGCGCGCTATGCGGCACATGTTCGAACCGGCGCGGTAGGTAAGGTCTGAGGCGTCGTGGAAGGGACTCCACGAGGCATCCGCCGAACGGCTTCGCGCGGACCCGCCACACCTGTCGAACGAGAGAGCTGATTGATGCCGACCTCTACAGCACGTGCACAGATCGGGGTCACCGGCCTGGCGGTCATGGGCAGCAACATCGCCCGCAACTTCGCCAAGCACGGCTATACGGTGGCGCTGCACAACCGCAGCATCGCCAAGACCGACGCACTGCTCGAGGCGCACGGCGACGACGGTGATTTCGTGCGCACCGAAACCGTCGAGGAGTTCGTCGCCGCGCTGGAGAAGCCGCGCCGGGTCCTGATCATGGTGAAGGCGGGCGCTGCCACGGATGCCGTCATCGAGGAACTCGCCGCCGCGATGGACCCCGGCGACATCATCATCGACGGCGGCAACGCCCTGTACACCGACACCATCCGGCGCGAAGCCGCGCTGCGGGAGCGCGGATTGAACTTCGTCGGCGCCGGCATCTCCGGTGGTGAGGAGGGCGCGCTCAACGGCCCGGCGATCATGCCCGGCGGCCCGAAGGAGTCCTACGACTCGCTCGGTCCGCTGCTGGAATCGATCGCGGCGAAAGTCGACGGCACGCCGTGCTGCACGCATATCGGTCCGGACGGTTCCGGGCACTTCGTCAAGATGGTGCACAACGGCATCGAGTACGCCGACATGCAGCTGATCGGCGAGGCCTATCACCTGTTCCGTGACGCGCTCGGCTTCGACGCCAAGCAGATCGCCGACGTGTTCACCCAGTGGAACGCCGGAGACCTGGAAAGCTACCTCGTCGAGATCACCGCCGAGGTTCTCAACCAGGTGGACGCGAAAACCGGCCGACCACTGGTCGATGTCATCGTCGACGCCGCCGAGCAGAAGGGCACCGGCCGCTGGACGGTGAAGTCCGCCCTCGATCTCGGGGTACCGGTGACGGGCATCGCCGAAGCGGTCTTCGCACGGGCACTGTCCGGGTCGCGCGGGCAGCGTAAGGCCGCGACGGGCCTGGCCTCGGGCCGGCTGGCGGACAAGCCGACCGACGTCGAGCAGTTCACCGAGGACATCCGGCAGGCGCTGTACGCGTCGAAGGTCGTCGCATACGCCCAGGGCTTCGACCAGATCGCCGCGGGCAGCGTCGAATACAACTGGAACCTGCGGCCCGGCGACCTCGCCACGATCTGGCGCGGCGGCTGCATCATCCGGGCCCGGTTCCTGAACCGGATCAAGGAAGCCTACGACCAGAACCCGGAACTGCCGAGCCTGATCCTCGCGCCCTACTTCCGCGAGGCGATCGAGACCGCGATCGACAGCTGGCGGCGCGTCGTGTCCACCGCGACCCTGCTGGGCATCCCGGTACCGGCGTTCGCGTCGTCGCTGTCCTACTACGACGCCCTGCGCGCCGAGCGTCTCCCGGCCGCGCTCACTCAGGCCCAGCGCGACTTCTTCGGCGCGCACACCTACGAGCGCATCGATGCCGAGGGCAACTTCCACACGCTGTGGAGCGGCGACCGCAGCGAAGTCCCCGCGGACTGAAATCCCGTGTGTCCCTGCAACGGCAGGTTGTAGCCGTCACTTGCAGACCGTACGTGTCACCGCGGCGAACGCGCGCCCAAGGGCATGGGATGCCCTTGGGCCGCAGTAGCGCCGATGTATCAGCAGCATTCGAGTTCACAGAATCCGAACACCAACGGCGAATGCCGTGATGGTGCTCGGGTTCGGGTGAACGTGGTCTTTGGATGCGGCCGTGAAGCTCGGGTCTTGCGATGTCGATGGCTGAAGGTTCCACAGCAGGTTTCCCGGGCCATTGAAATGCACTTCACCGCCACCGCCGGTCAAGGCGAAGCCCGGAGCCACCGACGCGACTGCTCGAGGGTGGGGCGCTTGTCCGCTGTCGGCTCGGGTGATCGCGGAAATGGCTTGGCCTGCCGGGAGGTTCCTCCTGAGTCCAATGGCGAACGACCGCAGGTTGGCCGGGTCGGAGATGCTGTGGTCCTTTGATCTCGATTTCCAGGTAGTCACCGTCGACGGGAAGGTCGCGGTAGCGAGATTGCCCGCACCATGCCAGTCGACTCGGAAGCCACCGCCCACAAGGCAGAACTCGTTGGATGGAACGCCGGCCTCGGATTCCGGGTGCGGGGCGACGCCGCTGTCGCTCGGTTGAACCAGGACGGCATCCAACAGTTGCTGACGAGTCATGCCTTGGATCTTCATCCCGATGACATATGTTTCCAGCTGGTGGGGGTTCGAGACTTGATGGTCCTTGGACGAAACAACCCAGCCCGAGAGATCGTCGTTCGGGTAGGACGCGGTCAGCAGTGCACCGGCTGGCACACGTGCTGCCGTCCCGCCGCCTCCGATCGCGATCATGTCGGGATCACCGACCAGGACAGTCTGGTCGATCCAATGGGCCTGTGCGGGACTCCCGCGGTGGGAGAACACCGATACGGTGATCTTGCCCGATGCATCGGTGAACAAGTTGCGCTGCGTTCCGACGGTAGGCATCAGACCCTCTATTCCTGAGTTGTGTTTGCCGGGGCACAGCGATTCTCGGGTCATGCGAGCAGGAAGGGCACGAGTAGCCGAGTACTCGAATCGATGTCGATCTCCTCGGCGACATCGGCCTGATCCACTGCGGACAACTCGGCATTCGATTCCTGAAAGGCATTGCAAGCCAGCAGGTTACGTGTTCCGCGTCTCGACCGACGTTGGGTAGGAAGATCAACCGCGGTCGTCCGGTTGATCTCGGATGATGCGTGGCCGCCGGTTTCCGGCAGCGCGTTCCCATGCTGCCCGGCGCAGCAGCCGTAGCCCGTTGAGGCCCACGATGACCGTGGATCCCTCGTGTCCTGCCACGCCCAGCGGCAGGGGCAGGGTTCCCGCGAGATCCCAGACGACGAGCACGCCGATGAAGGTGGCGGCAATGGCCAAGTTGGCCATGACTATCCGGCGCGCCTGCCGTGCCAGCGCGATCACCGTGGGAATCGTGGTGAGGTCGTCGCGAACGACGACGGCGTCGGCGGTCTGCAAAGTCAGGTCGGCTCCCGCGCCGCCCATCGCAACGCCCACCTCGGCGGCGGCGAGGGCGGGCGCGTCGTTGATTCCGTCACCGATCACGGTCACCTTTTGTCCGTCGGCCTGTAGTTGCCGCACGGCGGTCATCTTGTCGTCGGGCAGTAGTTCGGCACGGACATCGGTGATGCCGACCTCGGCGGCGAGGCGGTCGGCGGTGGCTCGGTTGTCGCCGGTCAGCAGGACCGGCGCGGTGCCGGTCAGTTCGGTGGCGGCGCGCACGGCCGCCGCCGCTTCCGGCCGAAGCTGGTCGGTGATGGCCAGCACTCCGATCGGAAGTTGCTCGCATGTCACGACGACGGCGGTGTAGCCGCTGGTCTGCAATGAGTCGACGGTCGAGCGCATCGTGGCGGTTTCGGGACTGCTGTCGAATTCCGGTCCCACGGCGGCGGGGGAGCGGACACTGATGATCCGATCACCGACGCGGGCAGTCACGCCGCGACCGGGGTGTGCGGTGAAGTCGGTTATCTCCGGCAGGCCGAGACTACGGTGCTGGGCCGCGCGCACGACGGCGGTCGCCAACGGATGCTCGCTGGGTTGCTCGGCGGCCGCCGCGAGTCGCAGCACCTCGGCGTCACTGAATCGCGGATCCAGACAGTGGATTTCGATGAGTTCGGCCGCGCCGCGGGTCAGGGTACCGGTCTTGTCGAACGCGATTCGCCCGGTGGTACCCAGCTTTTCCATCACCACAGCGGATTTGACCAACACACCGTGGCGGCCGGCGTTGGCGATTGCCGCCAGCAACGGCGGCATCGTGGCCAGTACGAGCGCGCAGGGGGAGGCGACGATCATGAACGTCATCGCCCGCAACAGCGCGCTCCGCATCGCCTCCCCGAACAGCAATGGAATAGCGAACACCGCCACGGTGACCACGACCATGCCGATCGAGTAGCGCTGTTCGACCTTCTCGATGAACAGCTGGGTGCGGGCCTTGGTCTGCGCGGCCTGCTCGACCAGCGCCGCGATCCGCGCGACGACCGAGTCCTCCGCGCGGCGCTCGACGCGGATCCGCAGGGCGCCGGTGCCGTTGAGAGTCCCGGCGAACACCTCGTCGCCGACGGTCTTGTCCACCGGCAGCGGCTCGCCGGTGATGGTGGCCTGATCGACTTCGCTGCCACCGGAGATCAACGTCGCGTCCGCGGCGATCCGCTCACCGGGCCGCACCACGACGACATCGCCCACTCGCAGCTCGGCGACGTTCACCGTCTCTTCTGTACCGTCGCTGCTCACCCGATTCGCCGTCTCCGGCGCGAGATCCAGCAGTCCGCGGACCGAATCCTCGGTCCGGGCGGTGGCCAGTGCTTCCAGGGCGCCGGAGGTGGCGAAGATGACGATCAGCAATGCGCCATCGGTGATCTGGCCGATCGCCGCCGCACCGATCGCCGCGACGACCATGAGCAGGTCGACATCGAGCGTCTTCTCGCGCAACGCCCGCAACCCCGCGAGTCCCGGCTCCCACCCGCCAGCGGCATAGCAGGCCAGATACAACGCCCACCACATCCATCGCGGCCCATCGGTCAGCTGCACCGCCAGGCCGGCCAGGAACAACGCCACGGCCAGGACGGCCCATCGAACCTCAGGCAGCGCGAACAACCGGGTCCGGCGCACCGGCACCAGATCTGATACCGGGTTCGGTCGAGTCGGCGCGAGCGTCGGCGCGGCCACGATTCACCTCCAGGACAGCCAGAAAATACCGACCGACCATATCAGAAGATATGAACAGGTCTTCATCTATTCCTAGAGTATGCTTTTCCACTATGGGACACGGCGTCGAAGGCAGAGACCGGCTCGTCGCGCGCCTGGATCCCGAGTCCGCCCAGCACGTGGCGACCACCTTGCAGGCGCTGGCCACCCCCAGTAGGTTGATGATCCTCACCGAACTGCGCCAAGGCCCGCGATCGGTGAGCGTCCTGGCCGAGACGATCGGGATGGAACAATCCGCCGTCTCCCACCAACTTCGGCTGCTGCGCCACCTGGGACTGGTCACCGGCGCCCGCTCCGGCCGCAGCATCGTCTACAGCCTGTACGACAACCACGTCGCCCAACTTTTGGACGAGGCGGTCTACCACAGCGAGCACCTGCGACTGGGACTGCCCGACCGCCCCGAGACCGCTGGTTGACCGTCCGCAGGGTCTGGGGCGAGGCCGCTGGACGCTTCGCGCGTCGCCGTCACGGTTCGATACGGGCTCCGAACAGTGGCAGGCACTCCGCTAGCCCGGCCACTTCCACCGGCATGCTCCGATGCGCTTCCCATCTCTCACGCGTCAGCCGCAACCGGCGTATCACCGCCGGTTTTCCCCGCACTGCATGCACCTCGAGCCCGTCGGGCTCGTATCCGAGTTTGCGTGAGACTCCGTGCGAGGCAAGGTTGTCCTCGAACGCGCCCGATACCGCCGACTCGGCCCCGAGATGAGCGAAGGCCAACTCCAGAACCGCGGCCCGCATCTCGGTTCCGATGCCTTGCCCGTGATGGGTTCGGCCGAGCCAGGATCCGGTGTTCACCTCGCAGCAGACCGCGAAGTCCTTCGCACTGATCGTTTGGGTGCCAACCAACTTCCCCTCTCGGAGCACGACGAGATTGAGTGCCCACGCATCGACTTGCCAGTCGGCCCAGCATCGCCAGTGCCACCGCAGCACGCGCTGCGCACGTTCGTCTGGTTCCGCATCGGTCCACTCCGCAGTGAACGGCTGAACCGCCGGATCATGCACTCCCTCCGCGGCCAGCCCAGCAAGCGCGCCCAGGTCCGCCAAACTGGGCAGACGCAGTTCCAGACGCGGTGTCCGCACCCGCAATCCGGCCAAGGGCCAGTACTTCACCAGGCTCATGCCCGCCATCATGGCCGCCGGGCGGCATTCGGGGCCACGGGTTTTCGCCCGCGGCGGACCCGCCTGGCAAACCGGTCACGACCAAGAACAAGACCCCCGCCGTAGCCGGGCATCCCGCTGCTCAGGCGGGGACAGGCTCCAGGCCGACACCGTCAAAGGGTGGGTAGTTGTCGCTGCTCGTGCGCTCGGCTGCGTCAATGTAGTCGGCAAGAGCGTCGCGGGATCGAGCGAGGCTGTCCATCTGGTCGTTCAGCCGCTGCAGCCGTGACCGCATCGCGGCCAGCAACTCGGGACAGCCGAACAGCTCTGGGGCCTCTCCGACCGCGCAGGGCAGCAGATAGGCGATGTCCTCGGAGGACAAACCGGCACCGAGCAGGTGCCGGATCTGTTTCACCCGGAGCACGGCGGTCTCGTCGAACTCGCGGTAACCGTTCCCGCCCCGGTCTGCCTCCAGCAGGCCCTGGGCCTCGTAGTAGCGCAACTGATGAGCGTTGACGCCCGTCCGGCGACTCAGTTCCCCGATCCGCATCGCATCCTCACTTGACCTTCACACCGGTATCAACGTTGACGATGCTGCCATGAACAACAAAACCGATACACCCGTGACAGTCATCGGACTCGGACTGATGGGCCAGGCACTCGCCGGCGCGTTCCTGAAAGCTGGGCATCCCACAACCGTGTGGAACCGCACGACCTCCAAAGCCGACCAACTGGTTGCCGAGGGTGCACGGCTGGCGCCGACGGTTGGCGACGCTCTCGCCGCGGGTTCCCTGACGATCATTTGCCTGACCGACTACCAGGCCGTGCACGACTTGCTCGGCACGAGCGAAATCGACCTGAACGGCACAATGTTGATCAACCTGACCTCGGGCAACTCGGCCCAGGCGCGGGAAGCCGCCCAATGGGCCGGGCAGCGCGGCGCCCGTTACCTGGACGGCGCCATCATGGCCGTCCCGCCGTCGATCGGGACCGCCGAGGCGGTGATCCTGCACAGCGGCCCGCCGTCGGACTTCGAGGCACACAAGTCGGCTCTCGACACGCTCGGCACCGTCACCTACCTCGGCGCGGACCATGGGCTGGCGTCCCTGTACGACGTGGCCGGCCTGGCGATGATGTGGAGCGTACTGAACGCCTGGCTCCAGGGCACTGCCCTGCTCCGCACGGCGGGCGTCGACGCCGCAACGTATGCGCCGTTCGCACGGCAGATCGCTGCCGGTGTGGCCGAATGGCTGCCTGGGTATGCCGAGCAGATCGACAGCGGCTCTTTTCCGGCCGAGGTGTCGGCCCTGGAGACCGACGCGCGGGCGATGGCACACCTGATCGAGGAGAGCGAGGCGGTGGGTGTCAACGCCGAACTGCCGAAGTTGATCAAGGCGATGGCCGACCGCTCGATCGCCGCCGGACACGGTGGGGAGCAGTATCCCGTGCTGATCGAGGAGTTCGGCAAACCGGGCAACGACTGACGCGACCCCGACATCGGGGTCCACCTGGACTTGCTACTTGCTGATGTCAGGCAATGACACAGCCGGTTTGGCGGTCGGTAGCCCGCACCTCAGGCTACCGACCGCACTATAGGTCTGCGCCGCCGTTTATCACGGTCGTCAACTCGGCGAACGACTCCCGCACCAGGCGCGGCAGTTCTTTCGTGTTCGCTTCGTCGTGCCAGCGCCGGAACGCAACCCGGAGCACGGCGATCCCGGTCTCCGCGGCCAGGTGCGCCGCGGGCTCGGCGACGCCGCGTTCGCGCAGCGCGCCCGCCACCGCCGCCGCCAACGAGGCAAGCTTGATCAGCTCCCGTTCCCGCAGTTCGGTATTCGCGTCGATGACGGCCTGCCGTTGCCGGGAGAAGTCCCGCCGTTCCTCCAGCACCGCGCCGGCGGCTTCCACGGCGGCCGCGGTCGCCTCGATCGGCGCGGCCGCATCGGGTGCTCGGGCGACGGCGTCGACCAGCACATCCTGCAACGCCGTTCCGCCGGGGAACAACACCTCGCGCTTGTCGGCGAAGTGCCGGAAGAACGTGCGCTCGGTGAGTCCCGCCCGCTTGGCGATCTCGGCCACGGTGGTCTGCTCGAATCCGCGCTGGGTGTAAAGCTCGAGCGCGGCCAGCTCCAGCCTCCCGCGCGCATTCGGCTCCCATCGACCCATGACCGAATCCTAGGTCATGACAGTGACTGACTTCACCGCTAGGCTGATGTCAGCGACTGACATCAGTTGGTCGGTACCTTTCACGAAGGACGTCTCATGCGCGTTTTTGTCACCGGAGCATCTGGCTGGATCGGCTCCGCTGTCGTTCCCGAGCTCATCGCCGCAGGTCACCAGGTCGCCGGGCTGGCACGCTCGGATGCTTCGGCCGTTGCGCTCACCGCGGCCGGAGCGCAGGTCCGGCGCGGCTCCCTCGATGACCTCGATGTGCTGCGCGACGCTGCGGCCGATTCGGACGGCGTGATCCACCTGGCTTTCAAACACGACCTGGCGTTTTCCGGTAACTACCAGGCCGCGACCGAAGCGGACCTCCGCGCGGTCGAGACGATCGCCGCGGGGCTCGATGGTTCCGATCGGCCGCTGGTCATCGCGTCCGGCGTCGGCGGCCCTGCGGCCGGACCCGTATTGACCGAGGAGGACGGATTCGCCTCGGAGCCGGGAACGACACGCCAGGGCCCCTTGCTCAGGCTCGCCACCGCGGAGTTCGCGATCTCGCTCGCCGACCGTGGCATCCGCTCCACCGTGCTGAGGTTCGCCCCGACGGTGCACGGCGAAGGCGACAACGGGTTCGTGGCGACGCTGGTGGCAATCGCACGCGAGAAGGGTGTGGCCGGCTACATCGGCGATGGATCCAATCGGTGGCCCGCAGTGCACCGCCTCGACGCAGCGCGGCTGGCGCGATTGGCACTGGAGCACGCCCCGGCGAAGGCGATCCTGCACGCCGTGGCCGACGAGGGTGTCGCGACTCGCGACATCGCGGCGGCGATCGGCCGGAACCTCGGTGTACCGGTCGCGTCGGTCGCACCTCAGGATGCGGGCACACACTTCGGCTGGCTGGCTGGTTTCTACGCGCTGGACCGTCCCACCTCGAGCACGCTGACCCGGCAGCGGCTGGGATGGCAGCCGACCCAGCCCGGCCTCATCGACGACCTCGACAAAGGTCACTACTTCCAGCAGCCGTAGTGCACCACCGCCGCGTCGAGCGTCGTGGGGCAGAGCCCTCGATCGCTATGCGGCTGAAGCACTTATCGATCACATCCGTTTCATGTGCCGAACGGCACACCGCCAGATACATCTCGCAACATTCCCACCGAGTTCTGGCAACCAATCGGCCGACAAATCGTTGCTTAGCAAACCTACCGTCTTCGGCTGTGAAACACGGTCGCGCGCAGCGCACAACGCCCCGAGACCGTCCACCCTGGAGTGGGCCGGCCTGAATCGGGTCCACTCGCACGCCCGCTCGTCAATACCGCGAATCAGGAGCCGATGCCTCGCTACGACCCAGCACAGTCGCGGGTCGGGCATGTGCTCCTGCGCGGCGAGCTGAGACGCCGTCGGAAATCACTGCTACACGGAGCGATTCGCGCGCCTCGCCGATCCATGCGGATCGGCGAGGCGCGAGTTGTCCGAATGCTGCTCGCGCACAAATACACCCGCTTGCGCACCCGGGCGCAAGCGCGTCCCCGAAACGGAGCAACACGTGGTCGTCAGTCCTGTCCAGGACACCCCCGCACGCATCGCGCCGCGCTTCGCCGCGCAACGCGGCGGCGTGCCCACCTTCCTACTCGTGGTCGTCGCGATGCTGAGCATCCAGCTCGGCGCGGTCGTCGCCAAACACCTGTTCTCGATCGCCTCGCCCACCACTGTCGCGTGTGCCCGCATCGTGCTGGGCGGTGCGTTCGCCATGCTGTTGTGGCGGCCCGCGCTGCGGGTCGAGCGCACAGCGCTGCTCCCGATCGCCGGGCTCGGCGTGGCAATCGCGGGCATGAACCTGTGCTTCTACGCGGCGCTGGACCGCATTCCACTGGGTATGGCGGTGACCATCGACTTCGTCGGCCCACTCACCATCGCGCTGATCGGCTCGCGGCGCTGGCGCGACGCAGTGTGGGTGGCGCTCGCGGGCGCGGGAGTGCTGCTGCTGGTCGACAGCGAAGGACCGCTGTCGTGGACCGGCGTGCTGTTCGCGGTGGCCGCCGGTGCGGGATGGGGCGCATACATCGCGTGCAGCGCCGTGGTCGGCAAGCACACCGCCGGCCACGACGGATTGGCCTTGGCCATGGGATTCGGCGGGCTGCTCGCGTTGCCCCCAGTGCTCGCGAATGATGCTGCGATACTGCTGAATCCGGTGTTCCTGGCCGGGGCGGCGACGCTGGCCGTGCTGTCCTCACTCGTGCCGCACGCGATCGAGTTGGAGGCTCTGCGCCGGATCACGCCGGCGGTGTTCAGCGTCATGATGAGCCTGGAACCTGCCGTGGCCGCAGGGGTCGGACTGCTGCTGCTCGGCGAGCAGTTGCAGATAGTCCAGTGGTTGGGGATCGGCATGGTGATGGTGGCCTGCGCCGGGGCGGCACGCGGTCCTGCCGATCCGCAGTCTCGCACGGCTCCGGAACAGCAGCCGCGACCTTGGCGTTCCAGGGGGGTGAACAAGCGCTCGGCTCGGCCACTTCTCGGTGTCGGGGACCGAGATTCCGTGAAAGTCGCTGCTACACAATCGGAATTTGCTGCCGCTGCCAGCAGCGCGGCGATTTCGTCGAGTGCGCCAGCCGCACGCGGGCTCCGTTGAAACTTCGACGACCAGTGAGATAGGCAACATCAAATCTCGGTGAACTTTTCGCACTTACTGCTGGGTACGTGATCGAATGCTCTGCAACTGACGTCGAACCCGCTGTGCCGGCACGGGTCCATGCACCCAGGAGGTTGTAGCTGTGGTCGACGCGAGCGTGCCCACGCTACGTCCATCCGAGCTGGAAGAATTGGCCAAGCGGGGCGCCATACCCGATGGCCCTACCCGGCAGCTCGGATATCGACGAATGCCCGATGGGCCGACCCGGCGGCTGGGATATCGACAGGTCCCCGATGGCCCTACCCGCCAGGTCGGCTATCGACAGCTCCGAGCACGGCAATCACGCATGGTCACCTTCCCCGAGGCGGCCGGAGACGATCTGTTGCCGCAGATCTCCGATGGAGACGTCACCACGTTTCGAGCGGACACCTACCGGAGCCTTCCGCCCGACGAGTTCGCGCGCGTCGACGCCGTTTATACCCAAGGAATCCGAGCGACCTGCCGGTGGCTGGCCGAGCGCAGCGGGCAGCCGTGTCAGCACGACCTCGATCAGCACGAGCGCAGTTGGGTCGACCCGCTCGGCGTCGGTCTCGCCGCGCACATGCTGACGGTCCTGCAACCGCGCCTGTCTGTGTCCGACCGCCTCCAGCAGGGTTCCGGCGGCGGCTTGGTCGACGAGTGGAACGACATCCTGAGCCTGTATCGGTTCCTCGGCGGTCTGGTCGCCGACAGTCCCAGCCGCGGACACACCATCACTCGTCTGCGCGGCGCCCAAGCCGCGTTCCTGCTGCACGGTCTGCGCCTGGATCTGCCACCGGATCTCGCGTACGCGGTCGGGCCGGGACTGACCACGATCCCCGTCGATCACGAGATCATCACCCGTATCCGGGCCAAGACCGACAATCTCGTCGACGCCGCCGCGCTCGCGACCGCATTGTTCACCGGTGCTACCGCAATGGAACTCAACGCGATTCCTTGCGTCGCCCTCACCGCGGACGCGCTGATCTTCAACGGTCCGATCGGCTACGCACACGCG
Source organism: Nocardia amamiensis (assembly GCF_015477605.1). GTDB lineage: Bacteria > Actinomycetota > Actinomycetes > Mycobacteriales > Mycobacteriaceae > Nocardia > Nocardia amamiensis_A. Next base: position 160,538 of record NZ_JADLQX010000018.1, on the reverse strand, counting down.
CCCGACCTGTACGTGTGGGTGATTCCGCCGTTGGCGCGCCCGCTGCTCTACGACGCGCGCGTCCATCGGGAAGCGCACGACACACCCACCAGCAAGCTGTTCGCCGGCGCTGTCGGTGGAGCGGGCTTCCGTCTGCGCAGAATCGCCGCGGCATGCGAGGTGACCCTCCCGGACCTGTACCACTGGCACCACAGCTGGATTCGACATGCCGGGCTGCTCCGCATGTCCGAACAACCCACCCCGGTTCGCAATACCGATCTGCTGTTCGGCCTGAAGCTCGCTCCCCGCCCGCGCCGCCGCCGCGCACGCTGACGTCGACCGGATTCGGTGCGATCGGCTCACGTGGCGCGGTGCACGGCGTGCGGTCCGCGCCGTCTCAAAATCAAATCTCATTATCATTAGATTTTGAGATGGCGATACATAGTCGCTCTGGAGACCCCGAAGCGAGCGGCCACCTCCTCGGCGCTGCGGCCTTCGGAGTACAGGGAACGTGCTTGTGCGACCTGATCTTCGGTGAGTATGGCGCGTCGTCCGCCGTTCCGTCCTCGGGCGCGCCCGCGCGCCGGAGGTTCGGCCGATTCGCCCAGCAACGCCCTGGCGCCGTCCAGGATCAGGCGTCGCAGCCGTTCGACCGGTTCGTCGCGGAACAGCACCACCGGATCACCCAGCCCGGCGACCACCTGGCAGGCTCGCACCCGCCGCTCTAACCCGGCCCCCGGCCCGGCCACCAGTTCGTTGGCCAAGGCGATCGCGGTGCGGAAGCGGTCCGCGACCGGCGCCTGCACCAGCAGCGTCATGTCTTTGACCAGCATGGTGAGCGTGTGCCGGTGGCGCAGGTGTACGTCGACATAACCCTCGATCGCACCCCACCGCACCTCCTCGGCGCTGCCGCGGGACTCGGCCTGGGCGAGCGCCGCCTCCAGTTCGTCCAGCAGCGGCAGCGTGAGCTGGTGGAGTATCTCTTCTTTGGAGTCGAAGTGGTAGTAGAGGGCGGCCTTGGTGATGCCCACTTCGTCGGCGACGGCCTGCATGGACGTGGCGCGATAGCCGCGGGCGGCGAACAGGACGCGCGCCGCCTCCAAGATCCGCTCGGATGTCATGAACTCACTTACCTACGGTCAGTTCTTTCGCTAGAGTACTTACCGTCAGTCAGTCTATTGCCGTGGGGATGATCTGTATGCGAACTAAGGTGTCGTTCACCGCTGCCGGCGTCCGGTGCGCCGGCTACCTCTACCTGCCCGCTGATTCTGGACCGGTGCCGTGCGTGGTGCTCTGTCACGGCTTCAGCGGGACGATGGACCGGCTCTTCGATTATGCCGAGCGCTTCGCCGCCGCGGGCTTCGCGGCGCTGGTATTCGACTATCGAGGGTTCGGTGAGAGCGCCGGCGAGCCACGCCAGCTTCCCGACATCGACGGCCAGCTCATCGATGTCCGCGCCGCCGTGGCCTTCGCCCGAGAGCATGAGCGGATCGACCCCAGCAGGGTGCTGCTGTGGGGCAACTCGCTGGGCGGCGCGCACGCAATCACCGTGGCCGCAAGCGATACCCGGATCGCAGCCGTGGTGGCGCAGATTCCGTTCAACGGATTTCCGAAGAAGGTCGAGGGACGGTCGACCGGTGACACGCTGCGGCTGCTGGGCGCGATCGCCTGGGACGCGCTACGGGGCAAACTCGGTCTACGGCCGTACTACATCCCCATGGTGGGACAGCCGGGAGAACTCGCCGTGACCGCGACGCCCGAGGCCGACCAGCATATCCAGACTCTGACCGGAGGACAGAAGACGTTGTGGCGCAACATCGTCGCGCCCAGAGGGCTACTGAAGATGATGCGCTACCGGCCTGCCGAGGCGGCGGCACGGCTGGCCTGCCCCTTGCTGGTCTGCGCCGCCGCCGAGGACCGGGAGACGCCGCTGGAGACCAGCCGTGCGCTGGCCGACCGCGCGCCACGAGGGGAACTGCGCGTCTATCCCGGCACCCACTTCACCTTCTACACCGACCTCCGGTTCCGGGAACGTGTGGTCGCCGACCAGATCGATTTCTACCGCCGGACATCCGCGACGGTGTGATGGAATCAGTCATCGAGTAAATGCCGGGGTGCGGCCTGCCGCCACGAGTCGAGAACGATGGCCTCCAGTTCGTCGCCGTCGTCCAGCGCGGCCAGACGCACGCGGACCCAGGCGTTGTTGGCTTCGTGCGTGGCGATCCAGAACTTGCCCGGTTCGGCGACGACGAGTTCGTCGCGGTCGGCGATGGGGCAGCGGACCGCCATCGACGTCTCGGCCTCCGGCAGCGTGAGGAACAACTTGCCCGCCACGCGGAAAGTCGGCATCCCCCAAGTGAACTGCTCGGATGTTTCCGGCAGTGACAGGGCAAAGGCGCGGGCGTCGTCCCCAGTGGCACTCATACGCTGAATCCTTCCAGGCATCGCCGACACTCCCGAATGTGAGCGAGCGGCCGTCCGAGAATTCATGATCGGCCGGTAAAACGCGACCGTCGCCACCCATGGGTCGCCGCCGAACGCGGCTACATCGACGCCGTGTCCGAACCCGCACGCAACTGTCTCGAAACCCGGCATGCGCTCCAGCTGCTTCCGGACAAGGAGGCGGCCGCCGAATTCCACCCTCGCAAGCACAGTCTTTATCCCATGTAGGGACCTTCCGGCATCCTTCCCCGGGTTTGCGCGCTGTCGGGTTAAGGTAGGCGGAAGGTGGGTTGGGAACGTCCGCGGTCCGAGGAGTTGCGGGCATGGAATGGTTCACGGCACCCGAATACTGGTTGGGCAGGCAGATACTGACGCGCGGTGCCGCGGCGATCTATCTGATCGCCTTCATCGCGGCCGCCAGGCAGTTCCGGGCATTGATCGGCGAACACGGGATGCTGCCGGTGCCACGATTGCTGGCGCGGCGGTCGGTCCGTGCGGCGCCGAGCATCTTCCATGTCCACTATTCCGACCGGTTCTTCGCCCTGGTCTGCTGGATCGGTGCGGCGCTGTCCGCGGCGATGGTCGCAGGCTTGGCCGACGTGGTGCCGTTGTGGGCCGCGATGCTGCTGTGGCTGACGCTGTGGGTCGCCTACCTGTCGATCGTCAACGTGGGGCAGGCGTGGTATTCGTTCGGCTGGGAGTCCCTGCTGCTTGAGGTCGGCTTCCTGGCGATTTTCCTAGGGAACGACCGCACCGCGCCGCCGGTGCTGGTGTTGTGGGCGGCACGCTGGCTGCTGTTCCGTGTCGAGTTCGGCGCGGGACTGATCAAGATGCGCGGAGACGCGTGCTGGCGTGATCTCACCTGCCTGTACTACCACCATGAGACGCAGCCGATGCCCGGGCCGCTGAGCTGGTTCTTCCATCACCTGCCCAAGCCGTTGCATCGGGTGGAGGTCGCGGCCAACCATTTCGCGCAACTCGTCGTGCCGTTCGGCTTGTTCGCTCCACAGCCGGTCGCGAGCATCGCCGCGGCCATCATCCTGGTCACCCAGCTGTGGCTGGTGCTGTCCGGAAACTTCGCGTGGCTGAATTGGGCGACGATCGTCCTCGCCGGCAGCGCGATCAGTCAGCCCGCAGCGGCAGCGGTGCTTCCGGTGCCCAGTCCGCCCGCGCTGCCGGGACCACCGCCGTGGTTCGCGGGCCTGGTCATCGCGTTCACGGTGCTGGTGGTGTTCCTGAGCTACTGGCCGGTACGCAACATGATCTCCAGCAACCAGCTGATGAATCGGTCGTTCAATCCCTATCACCTGGTCAACACCTACGGCGCCTTCGGCACTGTCGGCCGGATCCGGTTCGAGGTGGTGATCGAAGGAACCGACGACCCGACGCCCACCGAACAGTCACAGTGGAAGGAATACGAATTCAAAGGCAAACCCGGCAACCTGCGCCGCCTGCCGCGGCAATGGGCCCCATACCACCTGCGCCTGGACTGGCTCATGTGGTTCGCCGCCTTCTCACCGCATTATGCGCGGGACTGGCTCGGCCCGTTCCTGGTGCGACTGCTGGAAAACGATCGGGCGACCCTGCGCCTATTGCGGCGCAACCCCTTCCCCGAGTCCCCGCCACGCTATGTACGTGCGCAACTGTACGAGTACCGCTTCACCACTCCCCGGGAGCTGGTTCACACCCGAGCTTGGTGGCATCGCACGCTGGTGAGTCGATACGTCCCGCCGCTGGCGCTCACCGACGACCATCGCCGGCACCTCGGCCGAGAATGACTATGGCGCGCCGTCCCCAGGATTCCTACGGGATGAGGGGCGCAAATCCCTCGATGCAGCGAAGCCCCACGCAGAAGGAGACCGGGTGGGGCTCCTGGCCGGGATCTAAGACCAAGACGGTGTAAAGGGTGACCCGCTGGAACTCGACGTGATCAGGCCAAATTCGGCGGCCAACGTTGGCCATCGCCTCAACATCCGTTCGAGCTCGCTGGACGACCAGAGTGTGATCGTCGGGCGATGGGCGGCGCGGTTGTGTGTCTCTGCCCAGTGAACAGCATCGCGCGTGAATGATCCTGACGTAGCTATGGTCAAGCGCCGCACTGGTTCGCCCTCCCACTGAGGCATCTTGGCATGAACCAAGTCGGCTATCTCGGAGGCATTGATCCCTGTGCCAGGCCAGTGCTTAGCTTGGACGATCAGGCGTTCCAGCGTTTCCGCACCTAGACCGTCGGTGACCTGCAAGAATGCTTCGATATCCCGTCCACAGTCGGGCGCATTGACGTTCATCGGCCGGTTGATCTTCGTGTATGCTCCGGACAGATCGAGGAGCCGGGCGATCAGCCGCTCGAACCCGTCGGCGTCGATGCGTTGCCAGTCCAGCGTCAGTCGGCTGAGCACCTCAGCATCGCTGAAGATCTCGAACAGCCGTCCAGCCGACTCTTGGTCGAACTGCATCGAGAAGCTGGACTTCCCGTCAGCGGAACTTACCTCCAGATGGAGCAAAGGCGTGCCATCCGCGGACTCGATCACGCGGTACGTGCAGACATCGTCGTCTCGGACGGTGTGCGGCAGCGGAGATGCCCCAACTCCGGGCTCGATTTTGGTGATACGCGCCATCACATTCCATTCGGAGGTTGGCCAGCCATCGGCTTTGGCTGTACATCGGATCTATTGGACTAGATCATCGCAGCCCCGACCGACAACATCGAAGCACTGGCTTAGCCTCGATCCACCGACGGGACGGGCGTGCGTCCATCGGTGTGCCGTGAATGAGGAAGTGCCCTTCGAGCTGGGATGATCACTGTTGTCTAGGCAATGATCGGTCCAGTTCAGAAGGGCACTTCGGGTGCAAGTTTCGCATAGGTTCGCCGTGGAGTCGGCGGTGTTCGACGATGACAATCTCGTGTCGCTGGCCGGGCTGGTGCCGGTGATGCGGCTGGCCGAGCAGACCGGGCTGATCGAGGCACTGAGGGAGAAGGTGTCGATTGCCGCGCCGCGGATCAAGTCCGGGTCGGCGAATCCGGCGCCGAAGTTGGCCACATTGATAGCGGGGATGGCGGCTGGCGCGGACAGCATCGATGACGTTGACGTGCTGCGTAGCGGTGGGATGAAGACGGTGTTCGATCGGGTGTACGCGCCGTCGACTATCGGAACCCTGTTGCGGGAGTTCACCTTCGGCCACGCCCGCCAGCTCGAGACGGTGCTGCGGGAGCATCTGGCCCGGTTGTGTGAGCGGGTGGATCTGCTACCCGGCTCGGAGGAGCGGGTGTTCGTCGATATCGACTCGCTACTGCGTCCGGTCTATGGGTATGCCAAGCAGGGCGCCTCATATGGTCACACCAAGATCGCGGGCAAATTGACCGCACCCGCATCCGCTCGGGGCGGCTGCGGGGCCGTTGTACCGCGGAAATGGCGTCAGGCTTTGAATGCATGGAGGCGGGCAGTGGCGAGGGTCTGCTGAGCGTCGAACGCTTCGAAGGTGCTGACGGGCTGGAAACCAAGGCGGGTGGCGAGTTTCAGTGAACGATGGTTGGCCGTCTGAGTGACGACCAGCACCGGCTGGTCGGGGAGTTCGGCAGCGGCGGCCCGCAGCGCGGCTGTCGCGGCTTCGAATGCCAGCCCCGCACCCCACGCATCGCGCCGCAGCAGGTAGGTCAGTTCTAGTTCTTCGCCGTCCTCGGTGAGGTGCCCAGGTCGATCGGCGGACCGGCGGTTGAGCATGAGTGTTCCGATGCCTTGCGGAGCAAGAGACGATCAGAGGTGATTTCCGGGGCGGACAGCGTGGGCAGTCGGCTCATGAAAGCCATTCTGGCCGAGCACCCGCTGCCCGATCGTCCGGGCCTCTCGGGCCGGTGTGCGAATCCCTCATCAGCCCAAAAGTTCTCGGCTCAGTGCCAGCAGTTCGGCGGTGGAGAGTGCTTCCTCGCTCAGAGTCGGCTCGAGAACCGCCACCGGCGATGCGGGCCCGGAGGATTCCGCAAGGCGTACAGGGGCCAGGCGGGCGCCCAGTTCGGCGGCCAGCAGCTCGACGGTGGGGCACCCCCAGATTATGGCGGCCGGGACGTCGATACCGAGCCGGGCGCTCAGGCGAGCGCTGAGCTCCACGGCATGCACCGAGCCGATGCCGAGCTGATCGAAGTTCCGGCGCACGTCGACGCGATCAGCCGCGATGCCGACGACCTCGGCCAGCTCCGTGGTGACCACGACGGTAAGTGTCGCTGTGTCGGGCTGGACGGTATCCGCCGGCTCACCGGGCTCGGAAGGCCGCTCGCGTAATGCCGAATCAGCGGCGGGGAATGCGGCTTCGACCGCACCGGCAGCGCTCGACGACGACTCGTTCGGCGCGGTGCCGGACTCGGTGCGCTGCTCGATCGAAGCGCGCCTCGAGCTCGGACCATGGGGTTCGACCAGGACGGAGTAGTCCGCCGACGACTCGTTGTCGGGGTCCCCGTGATCGGTCGCACGCCGTGGTGTCGATCGACCGGTGGAGGCGGTGGGTTCAGCCGGCGGCGAAGAGGTCGCCGACGACTCGGACCGAGCAACACCAGGCTCTGCAGCGCGGGCTTCCGCCGTCACCCAATGCCGTTGCCGCTGAAATGGGTAGGTGGGCAACGAGATCGGAGTGCCCGGCGGGTTGACCGCCGCCCAGTCGGGCTCGACGCCACGCCGGAACAGTATGCCCGCCGCCGCCAGCAGCTCACGCCGGTCCACGGTGCCGGGACGCAGAGCCGCGGACAGCACTCGGCTCAGCACCTCGTTTTCCCTGTCGTCCGCATCGTCGGCCCGGTCGAGGTAGCTGTCGAGGAACTCGACAACTCGACCCACATCCTCGGCGACCACCGACAGCCGGTGACGGAGCGGAGTTCGCGTGGCGAGCGTATGCGCGAGGTCGCCGAGCAGGATGCCGGGTTCGCTCACGAGATGGTCGCGCAGACGGCGGGCGTGCGTCCGCAACGCGGCCTCGGTGCACGCGGACAGCACCACCAGCCGTTCCTGGACCTGCGACGCGATCACCGGCGCGGCGTGCGGCGCCGCCTCGACGATCACGTGGGCGTTGGAGCCGCCGAAACCGAACGCGCTCACCGCGGCGCGTGCCGGGCCGTCATGCGGCGGCCACGGCAATGCCGTATCAGCGACCCGCAGCCCAGCAGCCGCCAAATCGAAATCCCCTGGCGCACGGTCGAAATGAAGACTGCGCGGAATGCGGCGATGCGACAGGGCGAGTGCCACCTTCACCAGCCCCGCCATCCCCGCGGCGGCCTCGGTGTGCCCGATATTGGTTTTGATCGAGCCGATCGTCAACGGAGCGTCCGGCGCGCGGCCGGTGCCATAGACCTCCGCCAGCGCGGACAGTTCCGCGCGATCACCGACCGCGGTGCCCGTGCCGTGCGCCTCTACGTAGTCGATCGTGATCGGGTCGACACCAGCCCGCGCGCACGCCCGCCGCAGGAGTTGCCGCTGTCCCTCGGCGCTGCTTGCGGGCATGGAGCGATGGTTGCCGTTGTTGTTGGTGGCGCTGCCCAGCAGGGTGCAGTAGACGCGGTCACCGTCGCGCAGCGCATGGGTCAGCGGTTTGAGCACGACCACCGCGCCGCCCTCGCCGCGCACGTAGCCGTCGGCGGAGGCGTCGAAGGTGCGCGACCGGCCCCGCGGAGACAGCACGCCCAGCGCCGAGAGCCCGACAGCGGTCTCGGGAATCAGGTTCAGCTGCACACCACCGGCGACCGCCAGCGCGCTCTCACCCGCCCGCAGCGCCTGGCAAGCCAGATGCACCGCGACCAGCGATCCCGCGCAAGAAGCGTTCACGGTCATGCTCGGACCGTCGAGACCCAGGAAGTACGAGACCCGGTTGGCGATGACACCCTCGACGTCGCCGGTACTGGAGAACGGTGTGATGGCGGTGGCGCCGCGAGCGAGTTTGACAGCGCGATAATCGTTGAACTTGTTCGCGAAATACACGCCGGTCTCCGGAACCCGATCGGGCCGGATACCCGCGTCCTCGAACGCCTCCCAGGCCAATTCCAGCGCCAAGCGCTGCTGCGGATCCATATCCGCCGCCTCGCGCGGGGTGATCCCGAAGAATTCGGCGTCGAACCCGGCGACATCCGGCAGATAGCCCCCGGCGACCGAGACCGTCTTGCCCGCGGCGGACCGATCGGGATCGCGGTAGTCACCCGGCCACCGGCCCGGCGGCGGCGCGTCGGCGACCGCGTCGGTCTCCTCGATCAGCAAGCGCCACAAGGCTTCCGGCGAATCCGCGCCCCCGGCGAAGCGGCAGCTCATGCCGACCACGGCGATGGGCTCCGCCGCCCGCACCGGCGTGTCGCGCTGTTCCTGCTGGTGACGGGTGCGCCGCTTGGACTTCTTCACGCTGCCTTCTCACCTGCCGCGATCCACCTCCCAGAAATATGGGTGCGGTGAATCCGCCGATCTTGTTGTGGGGTCGGGACATGTGCCGGAAACTTTACCTGTGCTATTTTCCGAACGCCCCGTTTTCACTCGGGTGACGTCCGCGCTGGGGGGCGAGGCACGGCGTCGAGAACTGATCCGATTCGCTTCCGTCGGCGTCGCCGCGTTCACGCTGGACACCGCCGTTTTCCTTACTTTGAAGAGCACTGTGCTGGAGTCGCATCCGGTCACGGCCAAGATCCTCGCGGTGCTCGCGGCGATCACGCTGTCGTATGTGCTGAACAAGCAGTGGTCCTTCGACGCGCGCGGCGGACGGCGCGGGCATCACGAGGCCGCGCTGTTCTACCTGGTCAGCTTTCTGGCGGTCGCGATCAACACCGCGCCGCTGTGGGTCTCGCGGTATGTGTTGCACCTGGAGGTGCCCGAAGTCTCCCGGTTCACCCAGAACCTGGCCGATTTCGTCGCCGCGCAGCTGATCGGCACCGCGTTGGGCATGGTGTTCCGCTTCTGGGCGTTCGTGCGGGTGGTATTCCCCGAGGAAGTGGATCGCGGCAGCGCCTGAGTTGCGATCACCCTGATCGCAACCCTGTCGGGCCCGATCACGCACCATGCGGACTCGACGACCCGACGCGACCACCCGGCCGCGCGATCACCCCGCCGTCCGGGTGGTAGGAAAGGGAGCGTGTCCGCAACTGGCGAAGGAATCGATTCGAACCGAACCACCCGCGCGGTGTCGGAAGTGGTGGAGCTGGTCAGCACGCTGATCCGCTTCGACACCTCCAACACCGGCGACCTGGCCACCACCAAGGGGGAGCGCGAATGCGCGCAGTGGGTGGCCGACCAGCTGCACCAGGCGGGGTATGTCACCGAATATGTCGAGTCCGGCGCCCCGGGACGCGGCAATGTCTTCGCGCGGCTGGAAGGCGCGGATCGCAGCCGTGGCGCGCTCATGATCCACGGACACCTCGACGTGGTGCCCGCCCAGGCCGCCGACTGGAGCGTGCACCCGTTCTCCGGCGCGGTCCGCGACGGCTACGTGTGGGGTCGCGGCGCGATCGACATGAAGGACATGGTCGGCATGACGCTGGCGGTGGCCCGCCAGTTCAAACTCGAGGGCACGGTGCCGCCGCGTGATCTGGTCTTCGCGTTCCTCGCCGACGAGGAGAACGGCGGCAAGTGGGGCTCGCAGTGGCTGGTGGACAACCGGCCCGACCTGTTCGACGGCGTCACCGAGGCGGTGGGGGAGGTCGGCGGGTTCTCGCTGACCGTCCCGCGTCCCGACGGCACCGAACGCAGGCTGTATCTGGTGGAGACCGCCGAGAAGGGTCTGGGTTGGATGCGGTTGCGCGCCAAGGCCCGCGCGGGCCACGGCTCGTTCCTGCACGAGGACAACGCGGTGACCATCCTCGCCGACGCGGTGGCTCGACTGGGCAAACACACCTTCCCCCTGGTGGTTTCGGAATCGGTAGCCGCGTTCCTGGCCGCCGTCGCCGAAGAGACCGGCCTTCAATTCGACCCGTCGAGCCCCGATATCGAAGGCCAGCTGGCCAAGCTCGGCACCATCTCCCGCATCATCGGCGCTACGCTGCGCGACACCGCGAATCCGACCATGTTGCAGGCCGGGTACAAAGCCAACGTGATCCCGCAAACCGCCGAAGCGGTGGTGGACTGCCGCGTGGTACCCGGGCGGCAGGCCGCGTTCGAACGCGAGGTGGACGAGCTGATCGGCCCCGACATCGAACGCGAGTGGATCACCAAACTCGACTCCTACGAGACGACCTTCGACGGCGACCTGGTCGACGCGATGAACAACGCCGTGCTCGCCCACGATCCGCGCGGCCGCACGGTGCCCTACATGCTCTCCGGCGGCACGGACGCGAAAGCGTTCGCCCGCTTGGGAATTCGCTGCTTCGGTTTCGCACCGCTGCAGCTGCCGCCGGAACTGGACTTCTCCGCCCTGTTCCACGGCGTCGACGAGCGGGTGCCGGTGCAGGCCCTCGAATTCGGCACCCGCGTGCTGGAACACTTCCTCCTACACAGCTGACCGATCCGGAAAGAGGTTCCATGACCTACAACCCCTACGACGCACTGCCCCAGGTGCCGTCGTTCACCCTCACCTCCACCGACGTCACCGACGGCCAGCCGCTGAACAACGACCAGGTCAGCGGCGTCTTCGGCGCGGGAGGCAAGGACATCTCCCCGCAGCTGTCCTGGTCGGGCTTCCCGGCGGAAACCAAGAGCTTCGCCGTCACGGTGTACGACCCCGACGCACCCACCGCCTCCGGCTTCTGGCACTGGGCCGTCGCCGACATCCCCGCCACCGTCACCTCCCTGCCCAGCGGCGCGGGCAGCGGCGAGGAAGGCGGAGCCCTTCCCACCGGCGCGATCACCCTCCGCAACGACGGCGGCTTCCACGGCTTCGTCGGCTCGGCACCCCCGCCCGGCCACGGCCCGCACCGCTACTTCATCGTCGTCCACGCCGTCGACGTCGAAAGCCTCGGCATCGACGAAAACGCCACCCCCGCCTACCTCGGCTTCAACCTGTTCTCCCACACCCTGGCCCGCGCCACCCTCATCGGCACCTACGAGCAGAAGTAGGTTCCCATCGCAGACCCTGTGGCCCTGAGCGGAACGCTCAGGGCCACAGCGCTTTCTCCGAGCCCCCTCGGCTATATCCACGGAGACACCACATTCATCAGCGTCACCTTATTTCCCGCGAGGTGTCCGGTACGACGCGCCCGGCGTCGATCAGCCTTCGCCAGGCTGCTGCCTTCCGTGGGCATTGATCGACGCGGCATCCTCTGTGCCGCTGCATATTCCAGTGTGCTTCCGACACGCTGAGCGGATGATCGGGCGCTTCGTGCGGCCACCCAGCCGGCCACAGCTCTGTGTCTGTGGGCTCGGTCTGCCCTGCCCGGATACGCTCACGTCGGCGTTCGGCTCGCCACTCGGCTTGTACGCGGTCGATGATCGCCTGCGGCGATGTTTCGTCCGGCTCGGCTTCCCGCCACCAGTTAAATCCCACCCGTCACCCCTGTCGTGTTCGCTGCCTGTTAGGGGCACCCGCCGCCGGGGTTGCCGATGAGAGGCACGGCATCAACCCGGCGGCGAGGCCGATTACAGGGTGCAGGCAGCCGGGTGGTGCGAAATAGCACCGAAATTGCGCCCAAAGCGGTAGTTTCCGCTCCTGTCGACCACGTGCAGGGGAGTGGGGATCATGGATTTCGAAATCGGATGGACGGGTCAAGAGATTTGCGCATTGCGGCAGGCTCTGCGGCTCAGTCGGATCGAGTTCGCTCGCAAGCTGGGGGTGACTCGACGGAGCGTCGTCTCATGGGAGACCGGCCGTACGACAACCGTGCGGGCCGCCAGTCGGCGACTGCTCTACGACGTGCTCGATGAACTCGACAACGACCAGCGGGACAGGTTCCGAGCAGCGCTGGCGTACACCCGGGAGCACACAGAGACGACTCTCCAGCACTCGAACGAGCAGCAATTGGCGGGATTTCACTCAGCTCCACGCTCAGACGGAAGAATGTCAGTCTCTTTCGGCGAGTCGCCGGAAGCCGATACGCTGAACCACAACCCTGCCGACGATCCTCTGCGAGTATCGTCGCGGTGCAGGACCCTCTCTTCCCGTGGAGGAGATGACGCCGTGGAACGCAAGAACTTCCTTCGCCTGATGACCGGATCCATCGCAGGCATCGCTATGGCCGGGCCAGTCCGCAGCGCAGTGCAGGCAGCGACCGACGCACATGTCGGATCCGCCGATGTCGTGCGTGTCCGCAAGAGGGCACGCACCCTGGCTCGACAAGACCACGAGTACGGTGGGGAACTCTCCGCGCCTGGCGCCGTGGCGCAGCTCGGGATGGCCGCTGCATTGGCGTCCGGAACTTTCGCCAGCGATACCGTGCGCCGCGATTACTTGTCTGCACTCGCCGAGCTCGCCGACACCACTGGCGGTGTTTGCTTCGATGCCGGAATGCACACGGAGGCCAAGGAGGCGTTCCAATTCGCGGTCGAGTGCGCAATCGACGCCGAAGACATGGCGATGCGCGCCAAGGCACTGACCGGCTTGGCTAATCTCGCCGTCCATCAGAACCGGGCCGATGACGCACTGACCTATGCCGAGATGGCATTGGTGCGCAGCGACCTTCTGCCGCCGAGACTGAGTGCGGTGATCCATACTCGTCACGCCCGCGCGCTGGGTGCCGTCGGCGTGTCTCGCAGCCGCGAATGCATCGACGCAGTGCTACGCGCCGAAGACTCTTTCGCTGCCGAAGACGACCGGACGCCGGACTGGATCGCCTACTACGACCGCGCCCACCTGCGCCGCGATTCCGGCCGCGCGCTGCTGTATCTCTCAGTGCACGGTGGTGGCAACTTCAACGACGCCTACGCCCGGCTCAACTCCGCGATGGCGGAATTCCCTACCGGCTTCTCCCGGGGCAAAGCCCTCGCCAGTGCCAACTTGGCCACCCTGGTCATGGTCCGCGACGATCCTCACCACGCCGTAGTCCTCGGCCAACTGGCCCTCGAGTCCCTGGGGGACGTGCACTCCGACCGGGTAAACCACGCGTTCAGTCAACTGAGAGGCGCCTGCGATCAACACGTCGATCTGCCCGACGTCGCAGGACTTCGCGAGTACATCCGAACCACGGTGCCAGCCGCGCGGTAGCCGCAGATCTCGCCAGGCAGAATCGAAGTGACTGCCTGGCCGAGGCCTGATCGAAACATGGCCGTCGTCCACGCCCTCGACGTCGAAAGCCTCGGCATCGACGAAAACGCCACCCCCGCCTACCTCGGCTTCAACCTGTTCTCCCACACGCTGGCCCGCGCCACTCTGATCGGCACCTACGAGCAGAAGTAGGTCCATCGCAGACCTGTGGCCCTGAGCGGAACGCTCAGGGCCACAGCGCTTCTGAAGGCACACTCGCGTTGCCGATGGGCACCCGGCATTCGGCATCATCACCGATATTTCCGTGTGTCAGCGGAGCCCGGCGGCCTGTTTTGCGGTTTTCTCCAGCTTGGCTCGATATTGCTGCCACCAGGTCGAGTCACTGGTGGGCATGTTGTCGTTGCCGTTGCGCAGGCCGGCGACGCCGTCGATGAGCTCGCGGATGATGTCGGCGTGTCCGGCGTGCCGGTGGGTTTCGGCGGCCACGTGCACCAGGATTCGGTGCAGGGTGACCGTTCGCTGGTCCTGCGACCACCATGGGACCGAGCCTTCGGCGGTGAGGTCGAGGCTGTCGATCGTGGCGTCGGCATGCGCCCAGGCCCGCCGGTAGAACCCGATGATGTCCTCGCGCGACTGTTCGGAGGTAGCCCACATGTCGGCCGTGGGCTCGGCCTCGAAGTCGTGTTCGGTGAGCGGTTCATCGTATGGGCGGGCGAAGGTGTCACCGAAGTAGCCGAACTCGACAGTGCCGAGGTGTTTGACCAAGCCGAGCAGGTTTGTGCCGGTAGGGGTCATCGGGCGGCGTACGTCGTACTCGGATAGGCCGTCGAGCTTCCACAGCATGGCTTCGCGGGCATAGCGCAGATAGCGGTGCAGATCTGCTTTGGGGCCGGACGCAGTCATGTCGAGCACTCTGCCAGGGCACTACCCCATCCCCGACTGATTTTCCGTCCGAGCCAACATCCTCCACTCGGCAGACGCGGTCTGCTCGGTCAGCACCACGGTGTCAGCCGCGCAGTAGCCGCTGATCTCGCCAGGGAGTATCGCAGTGGCTGCCCGTCCGATCAGCGAATAGCGCAGCGGCAGTTGCCTGTTGCCGCGCGCTTGCCAGGCGGAGGCGGTACGCTGCCGCTGGACGGCGGACCAACGAGGGTACGTGCTGGACTGGTAGGGGCATGACGTGGTTGTTCACACGGGTACGGCCTGGGTGCTGTTCTTTGCTGGGCTCATCTTCCTGTGGGCGCTGGTTCTCGGTGTGTGGAAATGGCAGGCGATGACCAGCTCGCCGGATGGCTTGGCGCATCCCTATGTCGATATCGCGCACCGGGCCGCGCTGCTGTATGCGTTCGCGACCGGCCTGATCGCGGTGTTCGTCGAACTGTCGGGCTGGCCGTCGGCGGTGAACTTCGGTGCGGCGGCGGTGATCGTCCTGCTGTTCGTGGTGACGATTGCGAACTACATTCGGCTGGGGTTGCAGCGGCAGACCGACAATCAGATGCGCAACCCGCCGCCCTCGATGCGTTTCGTCCTTGCCGCGCTGATCGTCGGCGAGATCGGCGGGTTCGGCGTTCTCCTCGTCGGATTCGCCACGGCACAGCTGTAGTGGCGTTCGGTTCGGGATTTCGTCCCACGAGCATGGTGACGGTGCAAGCGGCCGCCGCGATCACCGGCACCGTGCCATCACCGCTGTCGGTGACGTAACCGGTGCACGAGCGCGGTCGGCCGCCGCTGCCTACGAAGTGCTCCCCATCGGGATGACGCCGCGGTTGGCCGTCGTCCCGGTCACCGGGACGACGCCGTCACCACAGTCGGTGGCACAGATGGCGTCTGTTGTTGCTGACGTTGACGGTGACGCTGATGACGGTGTCGCTGACCCGGTCGAGGGCCATCGGGACCGGGGTTCGGCCGACCGGGATGGTGACGGTGCGCGACGCCGCGCGTGACATTGCGGGTCGCCGCGTTGATCACCGAGAGGGTGTTGCCACCATCTTTGATGTAGACGTCGCGGGCCACTGGGATGGCGGCTGCGGCCGGTCCCGCAGCATGGGTGACGGCGGTCGGCGCGGCATGTGGGGTCCGGTCACCTGTGTCGAGTCTCCAGTAGGCGATTGCCCCACCGGCGACCGCGACGAGGATCGCGAGCAGGGCAGCCAGGACCCTACGGCGCCGGACCGGCGTATCCGTCCCCGCCGCCTCCCGTGGCGTCGTAGGGGACATCGACCCGCTGGGGGCACCCGGAGCATCAGTGATGTACTCGGTCGAATCGGCCGTCAAGGGATCACCGGCCGTACGACGCGCTGCGAGCGAGTGCCTTTGGCGGTTGCGTGACAATAGAAGCCTCCATGGTTGGAAGATTGTTGGACTGACTCCTCAATGCTCATGGATGGATGACGGCCGGAGATACGACTCCATGGGTGGTCTCGGCCGTCCCTCGGGGTCTGAAAAGCTACCCCCTTGGGTAGGTTGATCTGACCCAGACAGCAGGCCGCGCCTGCCTTGATCGTCTCGTTCGGCCGTGTGCTCGGGGATCAGTCCGGACACGGCCGAGCAGACGGCAGTGATCCTCGCCCTCGACGGACGCATCAAAGGTGGCGCCGACCGAGCTCGCACACTGCTGCCATACGTCGTGGCGCGACTGTAAGAACCGCTGATACGACTGTGGCCCTGAACAAATGCTCAGGGCCACAGCGCTTTCCAGTGGAAATCTACGTGACGTTGACGACCCCGTCGGAAGGCTCCTCGGCATACAGCGCCGCGAGCTCGGCCTGGTACTTGGTCGCGATCGGGACGCGCTTGAGCGACATCTTCGGGGTCAGCTCGTCGCCGCCGGGCTCCCAGACGGCGCCGAGGATGGTGAACCGCTTGATCTGCTCCACCCGCGACAGTTTGGCGTTGCCCGCCTGCACCGCGGCCAGCACCTCGTCGACGATCTCGCGACGGGTGGCCAGGGTGGCGATGTCCTCGCCGGTGGCGTCGAGTTCCTTGGCGCGGAGGGCGGCGATGTCGGGATCGAGCACGATCAGGGCGGCGATGTAGGGCTTGGCGTCGCCGACCGCGACGGCCTGGCCGATCAGCGAGGAGGCGGCTTTGACGGCGTTCTCGATGTTGGAGGGCGCGATGTTCTTGCCCGCCTCGTTGATGATCAGTTCCTTCTTGCGGTCCACGATGCGCAAGTAGCCGTCGGCGTCGATGGTGCCGATATCGCCCGAGTGCAGCCAGCCGTCGGAGTCGATGGCCTCGGCGGTCTTGTCCGGCATGTTGCGGTAACCGCGGGTGATGATCGCACCGCGCACCAAGACCTCGCCGTCGGCGCCGAGCCGCAGCTCCATGCCGTCCACCGGACGCCCGACCGAACCGGGGCGCGGCTTGTCCAGTTCGGTGTAGGTGGCCATGCCGGTGGTTTCCGACATGCCCCACACCTCGCTGACGGTGAAGCCGAGGCCGAGGAAGTATTCCAGGGTCTCCGGAGGGATGGGGGCGGCGCCGGAGGAGGCGACCTTCAGCTGATCCAGACCGAGCGCATGCCGCAGTTTGGACAGCACCAGCGCTTCGGCGATCGTGTGCTGCACACTCAGCAGCGGACCGCGGCCCTTTCCGGCCAGATCCGCGCGCGCGGCCGCGATGCCGGTGTCGATCGCCCAGGTGGCCAGCGTCTTTTTCACCGGGCTCGGTTCAGCGGCGAGCCTGGCCTCGACACCCGCCTTGATCTTCTGCCACACCCGCGGCACGCCGAAGAAGACGGTGGGGCGCGCGTCGGGCAGCGCGGCGGCGACCTCGCGCGGGTCGGGGACGGTGGTGAGCTGGATGCCGGCGAGCAGGTTGACCGCGTGGCTGGACATCCGGTCGGCGACGTGCGCGGCGGGCAGGTAGGACACGGCACGATCGTCGAAGCCGACCCGCAGCGGGCCGCTGACCAGCGCGATGACCTGGGCGAGCACGTTGCGGTGGGTGATCTCCACACCCTTGGACGGGCCGGTGGTGCCGGAGGTGTAGATCAGGGTGGCCAGGTCGTCGGCTTCGACGGCCTGCCAGGCGGCGTCGAAATCGAAGTCGGCGGCGGGTGCGGCCTCGACCTGTTCGAGGGTGATGGTGCCGTCGGCGGGTCCGTCGACCATGATGATGTGCTCGATCGGGACACCGGCCGCGGTGATCCGGTCGAGGAAGACCTGTTCGGTCACCACGACCTTGTTGGCCGCGTTGGTGAACAGGTGGGCGATCTGCTCGGGGGAGCTGGTGTTGTAGATCGAGAACGGGGTCGCGCCCAGGTGCAGTGCCGCGGTGTCGACCAGGTTGAACTCGGGGCGATTGGTGAGCATGATGCCGACGGTGTCGCCGCGCCGCACGCCGAGGCCGGTCAGGCCCGCCGCGATGGAGCGCACGCGTTCGGCGTAGTCGCGCCACGTGTATTCCTGGGTGCCGCCTACCTTGCGCAAGGCGATGTGGTCGGGGCGTAGTCGCGCGGTCTCCTGGAATGCCGCGGGCACGGTGTAGACCGTTTTGCCCGATTCGTGCGCGTATCCGATGTCTGTTGTCGTCATATCCCTGTTCCCGCTATCTCTGGCGTGGACCGAACTGCGGCGCTGGCCGAAGCCGGTCCGAGACTCGGATGCTGACGAAATGCGGCGAAGGCATTGTCAGTCTCTCGCGAGTCGGCGCGCCACATGTGGCGCGGCTCACTCATGATAGCGAGACACAGCGATTGTGGTGACTCTTATATCGAGGAACCTCTACGCACCGATCAGATCCGCCGCGGAGGCGGAACCAGGGCGGCCGCGGCCGGTGTCGCCGGGCGTGATGACGACCGGATCGACGGCCAATGGCTCGTCGGCCCCAGCCGCGCCGGCGGGTTCCTCGACCGCCCACGGCGCGGAATCGGTCGGAATCCAGTGCTTGCGCCGGGTGCGCTTGGCTTCGAGGTACTCGCGGGCCCGCTCACTGAGCGCCCGCGTCCGCAGCGGCACCGCGGTGACCCGCAAACCTCCCTGCCGCAGCGCTTCCACCTTGGCGGGGTTGTTGGTGAGCAACTGCACCGAGCGCAATCCCAGCCCCGCCAGGGCACGGGCGGTCGCGGAGTAGGTGCGGGCGTCGGCGGGGTAGCCGAGTCGCTCATAGCTGGTGAAGGTGTCGGCGCCGGAGCGCTCGCTTTCGCGATATCCCATGGCCTTGGCGATCAGCCCCGCGCCGCGCCCTTCCTGTTCCAGATAGACCAGCACTCCCGAGCCCGCGGCTTGGATGAGATCCAGCGCCTTGTCCAGCTCCGGTCCGCAGTCGCAGTCCTCCGACCGCAGCGCCTCGCCGTACAGGCACCGCGAATGTACCCGCACCAGGCATTCGTCGGCGACCGCGCCGAACAGCAGCAGGTGTCCCCGCTCGTCGTCCCCGTTCAGCTCCAGCACCCGGACACGCAGATCATGCCCCTTGCGACGGAACCGGTGCTCGGTGTCGGCAAGGTCCACAACACTGGTCAATGCTCCTCCGAAGCGAGTCTGAAGATCCGTTCGATCTCACCCACCAGTGGCATTGCTCCCGGGACGTCCCCGACCGATTGCGTCGCCACCATCGCGGCGGTCGCCCAGACGTAATCGTTGCGTGCGGCGGGGCGGCGCGTCGAGACGAGACGATATACCAGGGCGGCGGAGAAGGCAGCGTGAGCGCCGACCGAGTCGTCCAGCGCCGTCGGGAAGGGGTGAAACCGGTCGCTGATCTGCTCCGACCACACCGCGCACCGGAAATCCTTGATCGCGCACACCGCCCGCACCCCCAGCGCCCGCAACAGCGTGGCGGTCTTCTCCCCGGAGGCCGTGGCACCATCGGGCACCATCGCCAGGGCGTCCAGGTCCTTGTCGCCGCCGACCAGATAGTCCACCACGCCCAGGTGGTGGTACAGGTACTGCGGGCGATCCAGCGGCGGCGCGGGATGCACGACCACCAGCGGCCGCGACCGCAGCCCGCGCAGATCCGCCATGATCTGCTCGATCACCCCGGTGGGTTGTTCGAAGGTCAGCAGCACCGCATCCGAGGTGGCGATCGCGGAGCGGATCGCGTCGCTGCGTAGGTCCTGAGCGCTCAACCGGATTCGCTCGTCCTTGCAGCCGATCGTGCTCGCCGCGCCGGTGCCCGCGACGATCACCGCGGTGACCGGCGTCGGCGCATACGGCACCACCTTGACCAGTTCGGTGTCGACGCGCTCACTGCGCAGGTATTCCAGGATGCGGGCGCCGGCGTCGTCGTCGCCGACCGCCGAGATCAGCCGCACCCGCAGACCCAGTCGCGCGGCGGCGACCGCGCGGGTGAGTCCCTTGCCACCGGGATGCTCCTCGTAGCCGCCGCGAGTGGTGCCGCCGGGGCCGGGGATCCGATCGACCAGGTACATGTGGTCGATCACCGCGTCGCCGACCACGGTGACCACACCGCGGGTTATCGGCGAACCCGACTCGCCCGCAGCGTCTTTCGATCCACTCGTGCCGAACTCGACGACATGCGCTCCGTCGAACACCGAAGCCGTGGCCAGCTGCGCCGCCAGTGCCGTGAACGCCCTGCGCTCGGGCGCACCACGCAGTGAGCGCACCGTCGGTGCGGCGGGAACCGGTTGCGCCCCAATGGCTTCGTGCAGCACCGGCCAGTGTTCGGCCAGGTATTCGCGCCGTTCACCCAGATCCGAAGCGTAGAGCCGATCGGGATCGATAGCGGCAGGCGCGTTTTCACGCAACAGGCCCAGAGACAGTTCCGCGTCCACGATGAGCCGGTCGGTGGGCTCCAAGCGCCCGGCCACATCGCGCACCAGCGGCAGCACCGCTTCCTCCCGGTCGATGCCCGCACGCCGCGCGTACTGGCGCACAGCCAGCAGATCCAGCAGCGGCAGTACGTCGATTTCGGTGCTACGCAACCGATCCGAGCTCAGGCCGGACCGTTTGCACAACCGCGTGAGGATATTGCGAACGGCAACCATTCCCGAATCCTGCGGGACCATGGGCGACCCTCCTCGATCGGCGCGACACCGAAGCTGTCGGCGCACGTAGGCCACGCAAATCGGGTTTAGCCAGCGGGCAAATTGTCAATTACCAAACTACAACGGCAATTGCGCTCGGGGAACGGCAAATGCCACACTGGATGTGGCGATCCCCATCGCTCCACCAGGCACGGGAGGGCTGGTGATGAGAATGATTCTCCGAATACGGCAGAGTCGGCGGCGACGGCACCTCCGCCCCGCCGGACCGGATACCGAGCTGGTGCCGAAGCCGGTGGTGGACTAAACGAGCCGCCGGACATCCCCGCAATACCGCACCCTGGTCATCGCCTGCCACGCGTCAGCGCGACGGCATTCACCCATCAGCCGCGCCCCGCACCGGACCGGATATACCGTCTCCGCGGCCGGCGCGCGGCAATCCCTCGGACACGACGACCGGCCTGGCGATACCTGCTGGTCGCGGCCCGATCACCCACGGCGCACCGCAACGGGCGCGCATCCCTGCCGCGAGGAAACGATGCGGCCGGTATGCCGGTCCATCCCACCGGCGCACCCGAACCCTTGCCCAGTCGAGCGGCCCACCCGGCCGCCCGGCCCGGCAAACGGACCTGTCGGCCCCGACAGCGCCGACACCGCAGAAACCACGGTGCAGCACATCCACCGCGCTGCACCAGCGGATGCACGACTGGAGGCATTCGTGATCATCGAACTCAGCACCCTGGAGCCGGCCTCACTCCACCTGTTGCACCGGAGACAGCGATGACCATTCACACCACCGAATGGACGATGACCAGCGATCTGACCCCGGAAGCCGCCTTCCGGGACACCGACACCACCGAAGGCTGGCGCCTGAGCTGGCTGCCAGGCCGACTGCTGACCCGCGCGCAAGCGGAGGCGGGTATGCGCCTGGACGAGCTGCTCAGCGACCCGGCCATGGTGCACGACCGGATAACCCAGGCCCGCGTCGACGTCTACGCCGACCAACTGGGCATCC
This sequence comes from Nocardia amamiensis, assembly GCF_015477605.1. Lineage (GTDB taxonomy): Bacteria > Actinomycetota > Actinomycetes > Mycobacteriales > Mycobacteriaceae > Nocardia > Nocardia amamiensis_A. Next base: position 139,071 of record NZ_JADLQX010000018.1, on the reverse strand, counting down.
TGCGCGACCACGCGGTGATCCTGCTGGCCAAGCGAATGGCGGCGCGACTGGAGAAGGAATTGCGACCCAAAGCGGACCCGACGCCGCCGGGGCACAGCCCACGCACCGGCCGATCACTCACCCAGACGATCGAACCCCCGTTCGTCCACCGCTGACCCGCGCTGGAGCTCAGGCGTGCGCTTTGTGCTCCGCGCCCACGGCATCGCCGATGCTGCGGTACCCGCCGGCCCGCAACCGCTGCGCCAGACCGCGATGGATCCTGCGCATCCAGAACGGGCCGCCGTAGATGAAGCCGGTGTAGCCCTGCAGCAGCGTCGCGCCGGCGAGGATACGTTCCCACGCCTGGTCGACCGTTTCGATGCCGCCGACCGAAATCAGCACCAGCCGGTCACCGACACGCCGGTACAACCGGCGCAGCACCTCGAGCGAGCGCTCCGCGACCGGCGGCCCCGACAGACCGCCCGCGCCCATGGCGGCGACCTCGTCGGGATCGGAGCGCAGACCGTCGCGGCGAATGGTGGTGTTGGTGGCCACGATGCCCGCCAGGCCCAGCTCGACGGCCAGGTCGGCGACCGCGTCGATGTCCTCGTCGGACAGGTCCGGAGCGATCTTCACCAGCACCGGCACCTGCACACTGTCCAGCACCGCCCGCAACAGCGGACGCAGCGATTCCACCGCCTGCAGATCCCGCAGGCCGGGAGTATTGGGCGAACTGACGTTGACCACGACGAAATCGGCCAGCGGGCCCAGCAGGGCGGCGCTAGTGGCGTAGTCGGCGGCGGCGGCATCCGGTTCCACGATCTTCGTCTTGCCGATGTTCGCCCCGATCGGCACCCCGCCGCGCCGCCCGCGCAGCCGTTCGGCGGCAGCGGCGGCGCCGTGGTTGTTGAAACCCATCCGATTGATCAGTGCCCGGTCGGCGGGCAGCCGGAACAGTCGCGGAGCGGGATTGCCCGGCTGCGGCTGGGCGGTGACGGTGCCGATCTCGGCGAAGCCGAATCCCAGCGGGGCCCAGGCGTCGACACCGTCGGCGTTCTTGTCGAATCCGGCCGCCAATCCCAGCGGCGCGGGAAATTCGACCCCGAACGCCGTCGTACGCAGAATCGGATCGTCGAAGACGAGAACCTTGCTCATCGCCCAGCGCACGGGCGCGCACCAGGCGGCCAACCGCATGACAGCGAAGACGAGGTGGTGGATGCGTTCCGGCGCGACCAGGAACATCAGTCGGAGTAGCAGGGCGTACATCGGCTCACATTCCGGGTTCGGGCTGGGGTAGTAGTGCGGATTTTCGCCGCCGCAGCAGGACCCGCCTGCTGCCGTCGGTGTAGGCCCGCACCCGCGAGAGCTCCCAGCCACCGAACTCGGCCTGGATGGCCAGCCGCATGGACGCGGTCACCCGCGTGACATCCGGTGGCAGGCGCAGCGGCACATACTCGTAGTCGTCGCTGGTGGTCTCCCAGCCCGCGGGCAGCGCGCGCCCGCGCCCCCGGTGTGCTGCCGGATCAGGGGATGTCGCGGAATCGTCACCCGCGCGCGGTGTCCGAGCCATCAGTGCCCTCTCTTCCGATCGTCCGCACCGATCCTTTGCAGACCGTCGCCGGTCGCGGATCCCACGAACATGTCCCCGGTGTGTTGCTCGATGGTCACCGAGTTCGGTTGCCGGACGGTGGCGTAGCGTCCCACTTCCTTCGGTATACCTGTCGACAGGTCGAACCCGACGACCTCGTTGCGCTGTGTGCACGTCACCCACACGGTGTCGGACCGCTGATCGTAGGCAAGTGCGTAAGGCGAAGATCCTACCGGGAAACGCTGACGCAGCACGAGCGGTCCCGCGGTGTAGACCAGCAGTTCGCCCCCGGCGGTGTCGGCGACCACGAACCGGCCGCGCGCGTCACCGATCAGCTGCGTGGCGCCGTCGCCCGCCCGCAACGCCAATCCGAGCCGCTCGCCGCCGAGGTCGACTTCGAAGATCGCGGTTTGGTGACGGTCGAGCACGGTGAGCTTGCCGTCGGCCTCGGCGAGCTCGTCGGCCGACAGCAGCCCGGACACAATCCTGGTCACCGCACCACCGGGCGCCACCTGCAGCACCCGGCCATCGCCCGTACCGACCAGCAGCCCGCCGTCCGGGCGCGCGAGCACCGACCGCACGTCGCCGTCGACGGCGACCTCGCCGATCGCGCCGCCGGCCAGATCCACCCGCAGCACCCGCCCCGGCGCCGTCGCCAGCATCTCACCCGGCCTGCCCGGCGCCAGTCCGCTCGCGCGATCCGGCAGCGTCACGGCGCGCACGGTGGGCTGGGCGGCGTCGGGGTCGATCACGGTGAGGGCGGTGCCGTCGAGCACGGCCAGCAGGCCGGTGCCGGGATCGGATGCCAGCGCGGCGACCGGACCGGCGGGCAGCACCCGGCCCACCGGCGGCGTGGTCCCCGCGGGCGCGACCTCCGCGGTCGCCGGATCCCTGCTCGGCAGATCCGCACCGCCGGTACGAGAGGAGCATCCGGCCAGCAGCACCAGCACCGCCACACCCGCGAGTGCCGAGCGAATCGAGCCGCGAGGGCGCATGCACCGAACTCCTAACTACCGACGAATCTTCCGCAACCTCACCATCTGACCATGATGACGCACTGAACCGACCGACCGGGGTGTCGGCTCGAGCACGATGTCGGTGATCGGCGTTACGGTGGAGTCCACACGCTGTCCGATTCAGGGAGATCCGGTTGAAAGCCGACCATCCGCCGGGATTCGCCGTCGACGACGTCACCGTCGGCCCGCACGCGCACGGGTTCGGCACCACCGCCGACGGCCACCCCTTCGCGTTCCGGACCGTCCGCGCGACCCTCACGCTGGAGATCTACCGCCGCGACCTCGACAGCGCCGTACCCGGCCCGGAAGACGTGCTCGCGGTCGCCGCAGCCACCGTCACCGACATCGACCTCGACGACGAGCGCAGTGTCGTCGCCCTGGTGCGGGATATGATCCCCGACGCCGCGACGATCGAGGCCGCCGTCGACCGGGACGTCACGACCGTGCGGGCCCTGCTGGGACGGATCAGCTCCGTCATCGACGGTATGTAGGACGTGATGACCCACACACGACTCGCCCGGACCGCGCTCGCCGCGGCGGGCCTGCTGCTCGCGGCGCCGCTGGGCGGCTGCGGCAGCGGGCCGGACGACGCCGCCGTCGCGGCCGCCCGTTCGTCGGCGAACGCGTCGCTGTCGTCCTCGATCGCCGCCTCCGCCAGCGCCGCGCACCCGCCGCTGCCGACGGCCGCCGAGCTGGACACCCAGATCAAGCGGGCGCTGGACCCGGCCCTGCCCGACAGCGAGCGCACCGCCCTCATCGAGGACGGGGAAGCCTTCCGCCAGGCCATCCCCGACATGTACCGGGCGCTGCAGGACAATCCGCGCGCCGTCTACGGCGTGACCGACCCGGTGTTCGACAACCACGACGGCACCCTGACCGCCACGATGCGGCTGGACAAGGACGGCACCGGCACCGCCGTGCGCACCACGGTGGTGCACTTCGTGCTGATCGACGGCAAGTGGCGGATCTCGCGGACCGACCTGTGCGGCATCCTGCGCTCGGCCGACTACCGCACACCGGCCTGCGGCTGAACCGGGCCTCGACTCGATGCGCGGGCCGGGATCGCTGCGGTGGGGACGCTTCGTCCACCGCAACCGCTTCCTCGTGCTGGCCGTCTTCATCCTGTTCGTGCTGGTATCGGGCTGGTACGGCCGCGACCTGTCCGGCCGGTTGACCCAGGAGGGCTGGTTCGACGAGAGCAGCGAATCGGTCGCCGCCGCCGAACTGGCCGACCGCACCTTCGGCCGCGACACCGACAGCGACCTGATCCTGCTCTACACCGCCCCCGCAGGCACCACCGTCGACGATCCCGCCGTCCGCGGCCCCGTCACCGCGCAGCTCGCCGCTCTGCTGGCCACCTACCCCGATCGCATCCTGAAGATCGACAGCTATTGGGACAGCCCGTTTTCCGCGCAGGCCACCGACGCCACCCGCACCCACGCGTTCGCCAGCGTCGGATTACGCGGCTCCGGCACCGCCACCGTCGAGAACTACGCGGCCATCCGAGACCATCTCGGCGCCGGACGCCCCGGCGGCGGCCCGGGCGGCACGACGGTGCAGCTGGCCGGGTTGCAGCCGATCGTCGAAGGCATCAACACCGGCATGCAGCGCGACATCAGACGCGCCGAGATGATCGCCCTGCCCATCGTGGCGATCGGACTGTACTTCGTGTTCGGCGGCGTGATCGGGGCGCTGCTGCCGGTGCTGATCGGCGGCATGACGATCCTGGGCACCCAGGGCGGGCTGCGGCTGCTGACCGACCACATCGACGTCAACGTCTTCGCCAGCGCCGTCATGACCCTGGTCAGCCTGGGGTTGGCGATCGACTACGGATTGTTCACCGTCACCCGGTTCCGGGAGGAGCTCGCCGCGGGCCGCGACGTGGAAGAAGCCACCGCCCGCACCGTCGCGACCGCCGGACGCACAGTGCTGTTCTCGGCGGCCATCATCGCGATCAGCCTCGGCGCGCTGTTCATCTTCCCGAACGGGGTCCTGCGCTCGGTGCCGCTGGGCGGCATCAGCTCGGTGCTGCTGGCGGCACTGCTGTCGGTGACCGCGCTGCCCGCGGCATTGAGCATCGTCGGTCACCGCATCGACTTCTTGGGCTGGAAGCGATTCTCCCGCACCAAAACCGAAGCGCAGATCGACGCCGGATTCTTCTCCCGGCTGGCGGTGTGGGCGATGCGCAGGCCGCTGGCGGTGGCCGTGCCGATCGTGCTGGCACTGCTGGCGCTCAGCATTCCGCTGCGGCACATCGAGTTCGGCGGCCTCAGCGAACGGTATCTGGCGCAGGACAATCCGGCGCGGGTCGCGCAGGAACGTTTCGACGAGCTGTTCCCCAGCTTCCGCACCGAACCGCTGAAACTCGTCGTGGTCGGCGCCGACCCGCGGCAACTGAGCGACATCCGCTACGCCGCCAATCAGATCCCCGGGCTGACCGGGCGTTTCGAGCCCGCGGCGGCGACCAGGGACGGCATCAACGTGCTCGCCGCCGGGCTGGCCGACAAACGCGACGCCGACCGGGTGATCGCCGCGTTGCGCGCGATCCCCGAGCCGCCCGGGGCGCGGGTGATGGTCGCCGGAGTGCCCGCGCTCGAGCGCGACAGCATCAACGGCCTGCTCGACGGCCTGCCGATGCTGCTGGCGATCCTGGTGGCGGCGGCGCTGGCGCTGCTGTACGCCGCGTTCGGTTCGATCGTGCTCGCGGTGAAGGCCGTCGCGATGAGCGCGCTCAGTCTGCTCTCCACGCTCGGCGTGCTGACCTGGGTTTTCGTCGAAGGCCACGGCGCGGGCCTGTTCCAGTTCACCCCTGGTCCGTTGATGTTCGCGGTGCTGGCGTTGATCGTGACGGTGGTGTTCGGACTGTCCACCGACTACGAGGTCTTCCTGCTGTCGCGGATCTCGGAGGCACGCGCCGCGGGCTCGTGCGCGCCGGAGGCGATCCGCTACGGCATCGCCCACACCGGCGGCGTGATCACCTCCGCCGCCGCCATCCTCATCGTGGTCACCGGCGCGTTCGGGTTCTCCGATCTGGTGCTGATGAAGTACATCGCCTACGGCATGATCGCGGCGCTGATCCTGGACGCCACCGTGATCCGCATGCTGCTGACGCCCGCGGTGCTGAAACTGATCTGGCGGTAGAACCGCGGGCTTGCCATCGGTGGCCGTCCTCGCGATGCACGCCATACGGCGGTCCGAATCCAGCAATTCCTGAGCCGCAGATATGCCAGGGCCTGGGCGACGGATTCGATGGCGATCCATGCGGCGGCCGCAGCGACGGTCAGCGACGCACCGGCAGCACCAGCTGAGCACCGGTGACGGGGTGGTCGAGAACCTCCACCGGATGCTGGTAGACGCGCGTGAGCAGTTCGGTGGTGAGCACCTCGCGAGGCGGGCCGTCCGCGGCGATACGGCCGGATTCCAGCACGGCGACGCGGTCGGCGTAGGCGGCGGCGATCCCGAGGTCGTGCAGGACCACCACTACGGCAGCGCCCCCCGCGGCGCGATCGGTGGCCACGCGCAGCACGGCTTCCTGATGACCGAGATCCAGCGCCGCGGTCGGCTCGTCCAACAGCAGCGTCGCGGTGTCCTGGGCCAGCACCCTGGCCAGCGCCACCCGGGCGCGCTCACCACCGGAAAGCGTCGGAAACGACCGGGAAGCAAGGTGTTCCACGTCGGTGGCGCCCATCGCGGCGGCGATCTGTTCGTCGTCGAGTTCCCGACGCTCGGTGCGCACCCACGGCGCGCGGCCCATCGCGACCACTTCTCGTGCGGTGAACGGGAAGCCGACGGTGTGGGTCTGCGGCAACACCGCTCGCCGCCGCGCCATGTCCAGCGTCGACCAGTGCGTCAACGATTGCCCGTCCAGTTCCACGATGCCTTCGCTGGGCGGCAGCTCCCCGGCCAACGCGGCCAAAAGCGTCGACTTACCGGCGCCATTTGGCCCGACGAGCGCGACGACCTGACCCGCGACGGCTTCGAAATCGATCCCCTCGAGCACCCGTCGCGCCTGCCGATCCACGCTCACCCCCGCCGCGCGCACCGTGACCGCCCCCGGCTTCGGCGCCTCCGGCAGCTCATGCGCCCGCACCAGCACCGACCGCACCCTCACCGCTCTGCTCCTGCTCCCCGTCCAGCGGCACACCCCGGAGAAGGTCTCTCGACGTTCGCCACAACCGTGTGCCGTTCGGCGCAGCCCGCCGGGGTCATGCCCAGCCTCCCGCGCGGGCTCGGGTGCGCCGCAGCAGCCAGAAGAAGACCGGGCCGCCGATGAGGGAGGTGAGCATGCCCAGCGGCAGGTCGGCGTTGTCGACCAGGGAGCGAGCGCAGACATCGGCCGCCAGCAGCACCACCGCCCCGACGATGGCGCTGAGCGGGATGAGAACACGATGGGCCGGGCCGACCAGCATGCGCACCAGGTGCGGGACGATAAGCCCGACGAACAGGATGATGCCGGTGAACGCGACACCGGCGGTGGCCAGCACCGCGACGACGACGATCACATTCCGTCGCAACCGCTCCACGTCGACGCCGAGATGACGGGCGGCGGACTCCCCGAGCGCCAGCAGATCCAGCCGCGGCGCCAGCAGCGCCGCCGCGGCCACACCCACGGCGGTGAGCGGCGCGACCACGCCCACCGATTCCCAGGTGGCGCCACCCAGCGAGCCCAGCTGCCAGAACACGATCTGGTCGCGGGCGGCCGGAGAGGCCACGAACAGCAGCAGCGCGATCACCCCGCCCGCGAAGGCGTTGATCGCGACACCGGTGAGCACCAGCGTGACGACCTCGGTGCGTCCATTCGCGCGCGCCAGCACATACACCAGCAACGTCGTCGCCAATCCCGCGACGAACGCCGCCGCGGCCACCGACCACGCCGCCACGAACGCGCCGCCCACCACGATCACCGTGCCCGCCCCGACCGCGGCGCCCGCCGACACCCCGATCACACCGGGTTCGGCCAGCGGATTGGCGAACACTCCCTGCAGCAACGCACCCGCGGTCGCCAGCGCCGCACCCACCAGCATCGCCAGCACCACCCGCGGGAACCGCACCTGCCACAGCGTCACCTCGCCGGAGGGATGCGCGGGCATCGGACCCAAATCCAGCCCGATCCGGTGCAGCACACTGCCCGTCACCTCGGCCGGGGTGGTCGGCACCTGCCCGATCGCCGCCGACGCCACCGCCAGCGCCACCAGCCCGGCCACCGCGAACACGAACACCAGCAGCACCCGCGGGCGGCGCCGTGACTTCGGCGCGGGAGAAACCGGTCGCGCCGCTGTCGTAGACGTCATGGGTGCCCGGTGCCGTACACGGCCGCGCTCAGCGCCGCGATCACCCGGCCGGTGTTGGGCCCGAAACTCAGCAGCACCGCATCGGACATGTCCACCACGCGCCGGTCCCGCCCAGCCGGGGTCTGCGCGATGCCGGGCACCTTCTGCAGTCCCTCGACCCCGCCGACGGACTTCAGCCCGTCCGACATCACCAGCAGCACATCCGGCGCAGCACCGATCATCGCCTCGCTGGTGATCGCGGTGAACGGCTCTTTCAGCCCGGCTGCCGTACCCGCGTCCCGCGCGCCCAGCGCCGCGATCAACGTGTCCGCACCCGACCCCGGCCCGGCCAGCATCGTGATGGCCGTGGAACGCAGATACAGGAACGCGATGGTCAGCGGCGGGTCGTGGGCAGGAACGGCGGCGCCGGCGGCGGCGATCTCGTCGCGGGTGCGCTGCGCCAGCGCCCGCCCGCGCGCGGGCACGCCCAACGCGCCCGCGACCGCCTCGATCTGCGGCACCACCCCGTCCATCGTGCGCTGCGGGTCGAAGTAGACGACCGTCACACCGGCCGCCCGCAATTGCTCCCGCACCGCGGGCGCGGCGCTGGTGGTGTCGGTCAGGAACACCGAAGGCCGCAGCGCCAGCACCGATTCCACGTTCAGCGACCCGTTGCCGCCTGCGACGTTGGGCACGTCCCGCACCGCGGGAAACGCCGCCGAGGTGCTGCGCCCCACCAGCTTCGGCCCCAACCCGAGCGCGTAGACGATCTGGGCGAGAGTGCCGTAGCGGTCCACGGCGATGATGCGGCTGGCGTCGGTGACGGTGACGTCGCCGCCGTCGAACGACCGCACCGTCACCGGCAGCGTCGGCGTCGGCTCCGGTCCGATCGGCACCGGGTCCAGATCGGTGAGGGTCGCCGTCGCGGGCCCGTGCCCACCGTGCGACGCCGCGCCGTCGGCGCCGCAGGCGACCGACCCGGCCAGCAGCATCGCCGCGAGCAGGGCCGAGACGACACGCCACCCGGCCCGGAGTCGGTTGCGCCGGCCACCCGCGGTCACCGTAATGCTCATGTTCGCTCGCTACGCTCGCTCATGCCTGCGCCTCGCTGGCGCTCGGCTCCGGCACGAGCGAGGGCTCGGCTGTATTCATCGTTCGCTCGCTACGCTCGCTCATGCAGGCAAGGCTAATCTCTGTCACTCCGCGCGTGCACTGACGTCGTCCAAGGCGGCCGCGATCGCACGCGGCAGTTCCAGGGTTTCCGCCGCCAGCACGCCGGTGAGCTGCCCGATGTCGCGTGCGCCGACGATCATGCTGGCGACGCCGGGGCGCTCCCGGATCCAGGCCAGCGCGACCGCCAGCGGCGAGGTGGCCAGTCCGTCGGCGGCGGTCACCAGCGCCTCGACCACCCGGGTCGCGCGGTCGTCGAGCCGGTGGCGGATCTCGGCGGCGGTCGCCTCGTCCGCGCCCCGCGAATCGGCGGGCACCCCGTCGCGGTACTTGCCGGTGAGGATGCCCCCGGCCAGCGGCGCGGTAGCGATCAGCCCAACGCCATGATGCTGGGCGGCGGGAAGGAAATCGGTTTCGGTGTCCCGGGCCAGCAGCGAGTACGGGGTCTGCGCGACGGTGATGGGCGCGACCGCCGCGATGCTGGCGACCTGCCAGGCGTTGAAACCACGGACCCCGGCGTAGCGGACGCGGCCGGAACGGACCGCGAATTCGAGGGTCGCGGCGACCTCCTCGAGCGGCGTCGCCGGATCCCATGCGGCGACATGCCAGATATCGAGGTAGTCGGTGCCCAGTTCGAGCAGCGTCCGATCGAGCTGGCGCAGCAGCGCGCGCCGCGAGGTGTCCACGGCCGAGCCCACCGGGTCCGGTGCGGGTACCGAAGGTCCCACGGGTGCGGGCGTGGCCGCCGGCGCGACACCCGCGCAGCCGCTGAGCACCAGATCGTCGCGCGAGACCAGATCGCCGAGCAGTTCGGCCAGGATCCGTTGCGCCGCACCGCCGGCATAGGCGGGGGAGGTGTCGACCAGTGTGCCGCCCGCGTCGGCGAACGCCACCAACTGCACTGCCGCCTCGTCGGTGTCGGTATGCGCGCCCCAGGTGTGGGTCGCCAGTCCTATCCGGGACACCCGTAGGCCGCTGCGGCCGACCGTCCGCTGTTCCATCACCGTGTCCGCGCAATCGTCACGGCGCCAAGCCTAGAGTGTGGAGACCCAAGTCGACGCCCACCAGCACAGTGGGTCGCGGTTCCGCGAGCGGGAAGCTGCTGCTCTCGTTGCGACGGCCACAGCGGGAACAGCCGGGCATGCCGCCGCGACCTCGACACTGTACTGTCGCTGCGTGATTGCGGCGGTGGTCACAGTGGCGCGACCGACCGCCCGACCCTTGCCCAGGTGGGAACAAATATTCCGGGCGGAAGTGGAGGCTGGTTCGTGGTTGGTGAGTCGATGACCTGGGTGCAGGCCTTGGTACTGGGTCTGGTGCAGGGACTCACGGAGTTTCTGCCGGTCTCCTCCTCGGCGCATCTGCGCATCGTGTCGTCGGTCTTCTTCGGCGACGACGCGGGCGCTTCGTTCACCGCGGTCACCCAGCTGGGCACCGAGGCCGCGGTGCTGGTGTTCTTCGCCAAGGACATCTGGCGGATCGTGCTGGCCTGGTTCGCGGGTCTGCGCGAGCGGATGACCGGGCGCGGCCGCCAAGAGCTCCCACTGCACGATCAGCCCACCACGAAACTTCCGGTTCTCACCGCCGACCGCACGCTCGTTCTCGACGAGCGGACCCAACGCGACCTCGACTACCGCATCGGCTGGTATGTGATCATCGCCACCATCCCGATCGGCGTGCTGGGGTTCGTCTTCAAAGATCAAATCCGCACCGGGGCACGCAATCTGTGGCTGGTGGCGTTCATGCTGATCTTCTTCGCCCTGATCATCGCCGCCGGTGAACACTTCGGACGCAAGGAACGCCCGATCGAGCAGCTGACCACGCGCGACGGTCTTGCGATGGGTTTCGCCCAGTGCCTCGCGCTGATCCCCGGCGTCTCACGCTCGGGCGCGACATCAACGGCCGGTCTGTTCCTGGGGTTGGAACGTGAAGCGGCAGTGCGGTTTTCGTTCCTGCTCGCCATTCCCGCCGTGACCGCTTCGGGCCTGTTCAGCCTGCCGGACGCGTTCGAACCCGCCGGTGAGGGACTCAATGCCAGCGGGCCGCAACTGCTGGTGGCCACGGTGCTGGCATTCGTCGTCGGCTACGCGTCGGTGGCGTGGCTGCTGCGTTTCGTGGCGCGGCATTCGTTCTACTGGTTCGTCGGCTACCGCATCGTCCTCGGCCTGGTCATCATGGGTCTGCTGGCGGGAGGGACGGTCTCGGCGACATGATCGCTAGGCTGGCCGCATGACGGTGATCCTGTTGCGGCACGGTGTGTCGACGTCGAACACCGCCCGCACTCTCGCCGGCCGCAGCACCGGCGTCGGGCTCACCGAGCGCGGCGACGAGCAGGCCAGGGCCGTGGCCGAACGACTGGCCGGGCTGCCGATCGAACGCATCGTGCACTCCCCGCTGCTGCGCTGCCAGCTCACGGTGGCGCCGCTGGCGGAAAAGTTCGGCCTGGAGCCGGTATTCGACGACCGGCTCATCGAAGTCGATTACGGCGAGTGGACCGGCCGCCCGATCGCCGAATTGCTCACCGAACCGCTGTGGAAAGTCGTGCAGCGACACGCCTCCGGCGCGGTGTTCCCCGGCGGCGAGGGCCTGGCCCATGTCCAGTCCCGCGCGGTGGCCGCGATCCGCGACCACGACCGCGCACTAGCCGAGCAACACGGCCGCGACGCGCTGTGGGTGGCGTGCACCCACGGCGACGTGATCAAGGCGGTGCTCGCCGACGCCCTCGGCATCCACCTCGACGGCTTTCAGCGGATCCTGGTCGAACCCGCCTCGATCAGCGTCATCCGCTACACCCCGACCGCACCGTACGTGTGGCGGATGAACGACACCGGCGCCGATCTGTCCGCCCTCGCCGCCACCGGCGGGCAACCCGCCGGCGCCGCCTCGGCGGCACCGGGTAGCGCGACCTCCGGTCCTGTTCCCGGTGGCGAGCTCGGTGGCGGCGGAAGTGCGGATAATGGGAATGCGGAGCGCCGAGATTCCTTGTAGACAACCGGACGGTCGTTGTATGGAATCCCCGCGCCGCGGGTAGTCGATCAGGGTCACGTATCAGGAGGTGCATGTGTCACGCGCAATCCATGTATTCCGCACCCCCGATCGTTTCGTCGCCGGGACCGTCGGTGAGCCGGGCGATCGCGCGTTCTATCTGCAGGCCGTGCAGGAACCGCGCGTGGTCAGCGTGCTGCTGGAGAAGCAGCAGGTGAAGGTGCTCGCCGACCGGATGGGCCTACTCCTGGACGAGGTCGCCCGCCGCTTCGGCGCGGAGGTGCCCCCGCAGGCCGAGGACGTCACCGACAACGCGCCGCTGGTCACCCCGATCGACGCCGAGTTCCGGGTCGGCACCATGGGCCTGGGCTGGGACGCCGACGCCGGCGCGGTGGTGGTGGAACTGCTGGCGATCACCGAAACCGAGGTCGACGAGTCGGTGGTGCTCGACGACACCGAGGAAGGACCCGACGCGGTGCGGGTGTTCCTCACCCCGATCCAGGCCCGCGAATTCGCGTTACGCTCCACCCGGGTGATCGCGGCGGGCCGTCCGCCGTGCCCGCTGTGCGGCGAGCCGCTGTCGGCGCGCGGGCACATGTGCGTGCGAACCAACGGCTACAAGCGCGGCGACATCTTCGGCGCGGCCGAACTGGAGGAGTGATTCGGTGGCCGAGGCCGGGGACCGGTTCCACAGCGGCGAGCTGACGGTAATCGGGCGGGTGAACACCGCCAGCAACGTGACCCTGGTCTGCGATGTGCTCGACGGCGACAGCGACCAGCCGCTGCGGGTGGTCTACAAGCCGATCCGCGGCGAACGGCCGCTGTGGGACTTCCCCGACGGCACCCTGGCCGGACGCGAGGTGGCGTCGTATCTGATCTCCGAGACGATCGGCTGGGGCGTGATCCCCGAAACCATCCTGCGCGAAGGTCCTTTCGGGCCCGGCATGGTGCAACGCTGGGTCGACGGCGTGGACAACCACACCGATCACGGCAACCGGCTGGACCTGATCGACCTGTGCCCGGCAGGCGCGGTACCGGATGGGTTCTGTGAGGTGCTGCGCGCACTGGACCAAGACGGCAACGAGGTGTCGCTGATCCACGCCGACGATCCCCGGTTGCAGCGCGTGGCGGTGCTGGACGTGCTGCTCAACAACGCCGACCGCAAGGGCGGGCACGCGCTGGAGGGCCTGGACGGTCAGGTGTACGGCGTCGACCACGGCATCTGCCTGCACACCGAGTACAAGCTGCGCACCGTGCTGTGGGGCTGGGCAGGCCAACCCATCGCCGACGACGTGATCGCGGACATCACCGCATTCGCCAAACAATTGCCGGGTGCGTTCGCCGACGCGCTGAGCGAGCACATCACCGACAGCGAGATCGAGGCGCTCGCCGAACGCGCTCAGCAGGTGCTCGACGACCCGGTGATGCCGCTTCCGCGCACCACACGCCCCATCCCGTGGCCCGCGTTCTGAACTCGAAGCCCCTGTCACCGCGGCCGATGCCGTGCCGGACGGATTCCTGGCACAGTTGAAGCTCGAATGCTCGGCGCGATGACGAGGAGGACCCCGATGACCCACTCCGCCGGAGACCGTGCGGCACCGACCGTACAGATCAGCATCGGGGCGCCGACCTACACCCTCGCGCTGCACTACCTGCATCTCTACGACAAGAAGCCCTACCCCGACACCGGCCTGCACCTCTACGACAACGGCGTCTACTGGCTGCGCTCGGCGGGGGAAGACCACTTCGGCGTCTACGTCCTCACCGAGGGCTCGGTGGACTCCGGGCGGTTCACCATGCGCTTCATTTCGTTGCCTTCTCCGGACTGGGGCGATACCGTCGCCTATCACGAACTCGAGTTCGACGTGGCGCGCGGCGAATTCACCCAGATCGCCCTCGCCGACACCGATCCCGATATCCCCGACCTGGACGGGACGTTCGCGATCACCCGCAACACGATCACCGATCCCACCCGCCGCGACAGGTGAATCAGCCGGAGCCGAAATATTGACATCCCACGATTTGCTGGACCACGCAGGTCGCGACGTGTCCGCGGACCGGCCGGGCCGCAGGTGGCCCCAGGGCGGGGACGGATGATCTGTACCACACCTTTACCCTCATAAGCATGCAGTCCTGGTCCGACACCGCCGTCCCCGCCGTCCCTGGAGCAGGACCGCCGTTGCGGTTGTACGACACCGCCGACCGACAGGTACGGCCGGTCACGCCCGGCGCCACCGCCACCATGTACGTCTGCGGGATCACCCCCTACGACGCCACCCACCTCGGGCACGCCGCGACCTACCTGACCTTCGACCTGGTCAACCGGCTGTGGCGCGACGCGGGCCATGAGGTGCACTACGTGCAGAACGTCACCGACGTCGACGACCCGCTGTTCGAACGCGCCGAACGCGACGGCCTGGACTGGCGCGAGCTCGGCGCCTCGGAGACCGACCTGTTCCGCGAGGACATGTCCGCGCTGCGGATCGTGCCGCCGCGCGAGTACGTCGGCGCGATCGAATCCGTCGACGAGGTCGTCGAATTCGTGCAGAAACTGCTGGCATCCGGCGCCGCCTACGTCGTCGACGACCGCGAATTCCCGGACATCTACTTCCGGGCCGACGCCACCGAGCAGTTCGGATACGAATCCGGCTACGACCGCCCCACGATGGAGCGGCTGTTCGCCGAGCGCGGCGGCGACCCGCACCGTCCGGGCAAACGCGACATCATCGACGCACTGCTGTGGCGCGCGGCCCGCCCCGGCGAGCCGTCCTGGCCCGCCCCCTTCGGCGCGGGCAGGCCCGGCTGGCACATCGAGTGTTCGGCGATCGCGATCAACCGCCTCGGCCCGGAATTCGACATCCAGGGCGGCGGCAGCGACCTGATCTACCCGCACCACGAATACTCCGCCGCGCACGCCGAGTCGCTGATCGCGGACCGTCGTTTCGCCCGCCACTACGTGCACGCCGGCCTGATCGGGCTGGACGGGGAGAAGATGTCGAAGTCCCGGGGCAACCTGGTGCTGGTCTCGGCGCTGCGCCGAGACGGCGTCGACCCGGCCGCCATCCGCCTCGCGCTGCTGGCCGGCCACTACCGCCAGGACCGGATGTGGACCAGCGCGCTGCTCGAGCACGCGCAGCACCGCCTGCGGCTGTGGCGCGAAGCCACCGCCCTCACCGCCGGGCCCTCGGCCATCGACACGGTCGCGCGGCTGCGCCAGCATCTGGCCGACGACCTGGACACCCCCACAGCGCTCGATGCGGTGGACAACTGGGCCCGTCAGGCCATCGACTACGGCGGCCAGGACAGCGAAGCACCCGCCCTCATCGCCACCGCGGTCGACGCACTGCTGGGCATCCGCCTGTAAAAACGTCTTCCCCGCGAAAATTTCCCGGCAGACCACTTGCCCGCACCCGCACGTCCGTGCTGGGGTACCGGTGTGTGCAGGATTCCTGGCCTGCGACTGTTCGGGCACGGCGGCAAACTGGCCACGCTGGCGGCCGGAACGTTGCAGTCGGCGGCCGAGCCCACCGATCCGCGCACGATCGCCGCACGCGTCCGGTTCTTCGGCGCCGACAGCATCGACAGCGGATCCGGCGCGCCGCGGCCGGACCGGGTGGTGCTGTCCTGGATCGGATGCACCACCTACGCCGTGGCCATCGGGGGTTCGGTGTTCCTGCTCGACGCCTGGGTGCCGCGGCTGACCAGCACCGGATACGTCCCGGCGACCCCGCAGGATCTTGTCGACCTGGCTCCGGCGGCGATCTTCATCGGCCACGGGCACTTCGACCACGCCGGTGACGCCGCCCGCATCGCGCAGGCCAGCGGCGCCACCGTGCACGGCACCGCCGAACACTGCGCGACCATCGCCGCGCAGGTCACCGATCCGGCGTTCGCGAGCGCCGCGCACGGCGACGCCGGCACACCGATCGGCACCCGCGACGACTTCACCGTCGGCGCGGTCGAGGTGACCATCGTCCGGCATCTGCATTCCGCGCGCACCCCGCCCGACCCGATCGAGGGATCACCGCGCTTCTTTCCCCGGCCGCAACCCGGGATCGTGCTCGCCCATCCGCCGACGTTCAGCGGCCTGCTGCAGGGTGTTCCGCGCCTGCGTGACCCGGAGGGCGGAGTGCTGCTGTATCAGTTCCGGGGGCCGGGCTTCACGCTGATCTGGCACGACTCCACGGGCCCGCTCACCGAGCGCGCCCCGCACGTGTTCGACATCCTCGCCGCGCTGCCCTCCACCGACGTGCAGATCGGCGCGGTGCAGGGCTACAACCAGATCACCAACGGCCTGCGCGATCCACGCACCTACATCCAGGCGCTCACCCCCGCGCTGTTCGTGCCCAGCCATCACGACAACTGGCTGCCCGGCCTCACCGCGAGCGCCGCGACCTACGACGCACCGTTACGCGCCGAACTGGACCGGATACCCGCCGCGCGACGACCGGACCTGCGCACCCTGCACGATCCGTCCGACTACGTACGACCCCAGCGGCTCACTTTCGCACTGTGAGCGCAGCGCCCGCGTTGCCGTTCACACGGATTCGCTACAAACGCGCCTGCCGGCCCTCCGGTTCCCGCACGGTCTCGGCCGGCTCGTCGGCGTAGAGCAACGCGATCTGCTCGGCGTACTTGGCCGCGATCGGCTTACGGCGCAACTTCATCGTCAAGGTCACCTCGTCGCCGCCCGGTTCCCAGAACGTCGGCAACACGGTGAACCGTTTGATCTGCTCGACCCGCGACAGCGCCGCGTTGCCCGCGGCCACACCGCGCGCGATCTCGGCGACCACACCCGGATCGGCCGCCAGCGCCGCGGCGGACGCGTCCGGCAACCCATGCCTGGCGGCATACAGCGCAGCGGTTTCGGCATCGATGACGATCAACGCCGTGTTGTACGGGCGGGCCTCACCGATCGCGGCGATCGCGCCCACCAACGGGGTCGCGGCTTTGATCGCGTTCTCGATGTTGGCCGGGGACATGTTCTTTCCCGCCGAGCTGATGATCAGCTCTTTCTTGCGGTCGACCACCCGCAGGTAGCCGTCGTCGTCGACGGACAAGATGTCGCCGGTGTGCAGCCAGCCGTCGGGATCCAGCGCCTCGGCGGTCTTCTCCGGTTCCTTGCGATAGCCCTTCATCACCAGCGGCCCGCGCACGAGGAATTCGCCGTCTTCGGCGATGCGCCACTGCATTCCGGGCAGCATCCGGCCGACCGACCCCAACCGCGCCTCCTGCGGTGAACAGGCACTGGCCACGCAGGTGAGCTCGGACATGCCCCAGATCTCCGAGATCGGGATGCCGATCCCGAAGAAGAACCCGAGCGTCTGCGGCGGAATCGGCGCCGCACCCGACATCGCCCACTTCAACTGGTCCAGACCGATTTTCGCGCGCAATCCGGACAGCACCCGCTCGTCGGCCTTCGCCCATTCGGCGGCCAGCCGCTCGTCGATCGGTTCCCCACGCAGCTGCGCGTCGGCCTTGCGCGCCGCCACATCCAGCGCCCACTCCAGCGCGCCGCGGACCGTATCGTCGGATTCACTGGCCACGGAGAACTCGATGGCCGCCTTCAGCTTCTCCCACACCCGCGGCACCGCGCCCCAGATGGTGGGGTGCACGTCGGCCAGCGCGGCGGGCAGCAGCGACCGGTCGGGCACCACGGTGATCTGCGTGCCGTACACCTGCTGCAGGTACAGCGAACAGAAGCGGTCGGCGATGTGCGCCGACGGCAGGTAGGAGGTCTGCCGGTCGCCGAACTCGACCGGCAGCACCGCGTGGAACGCGCGCGCTTCGGCGAGCAGATTGGCGTGGGTGATCTCCACACCCTTCGGGTTACCTGTGGTCCCGGAGGTGTAGACGAGGGTGAGAACGTCCTCCGGCCGCACGGCTTGCCAGGTGGCTTCGAAGTCGAAGTCGGGGCGGCCGAGCTCCGTCAGCTCCGCCAGGCCCACAGTGCCTTCGGGGTTCCCGTCGATGCAGACGATGGTCTCGATCTGCGCGCCGGAGCGCCGGATGCGCTCCACATACTGCTGCTCACAGAACACCACCCGGTTGCCCGCATTGTCGAAGACATAGTTCAGTTGCTCGGGCGACAAGGTGTTGTACACCGAGAACGACGTCGCGCCGGCGTGCTGTGCCCCGACTTCGATCGGGTAGAACTCCATCCGGTTGCCCATCATCAACGCCACCGTGTCGCCGCGGCCGATCCCGAGGGCGGCCAGGCCGCCCGCGACCGCGCGGACCTGCTCGGCATACTCCCGCCAGGTCAGCGTTCGATCGCCGCCGATGGAGCGGACGGCCACCGCGTCCGGATCGATCGCCGCGCTGTGTTGGAATGCGGCACAAGACGTATTCGGTTCGGTCATCGCACACCTCGTTCAGTGACACTCAGCTTCCCCAGACAGTAAGTGCCCGACCGCGACGAGTGTGGCGTTTCGATCGTTTCAGGTGCAGCGGACTTTCCGTCCGCATCCACCGAACCTGCCCTCCCGCAAGCTATTCGGCGTCGCGCGAGTGGCGCGGCGCCGAACTCGGCTGCCTAGACGGTCAACGCCGCGACAGCTCTGGCGTACATGGTGTTCTTGATCGCGCCGAGGGTGCCGGGGTCCTTGCCGCCCAGCGGGGCCAGCAGTGCCAGTGCGGTGTCGGTGACCGCGCCTTCGGCGGCGGTGGCGTCGACGATGTCGACGGCCACGGCGTCGAGGCCACCGAAGCGGCGCCCGGTGGTCATCGAGGCCACCGCGGCTTTCGGGGTGAGCTTGGCTTGGATGAGTGCGGCCATGCCAGGTGTGAAGGGGATGCGGATGTCGACCTCGGGGAAGCAGAAATAGCCGCGGTCGGAGCGCATCACGCGGTAGTCGTGGGCGATGGCGAGCATGGCGCCCGCGCCGAACGCGTGGCCGGGCAGCGCCGCCGCGGTGGGCATCGGCAAAGTGAGGATCCGCGCGAACAGTGCCTGCACCTGCCCGACGTACCACTCGGCGCGATCGGCGTTCGCGCTGAGCCAGTCCAGGTCCAGGCCGTTGGAGTAGAACTTGCCGCCGGCGGTGGTGACCAAGCCCTCGGCGCCGTCGGCGAGCGCGGTGTCCACGTGGGCGCCCACTTGTTCCAGAAATGTAGGGGAGAAACGGTTTTCGTCGCCGCCCAGATCCAGGACGGCGATCTTGTCGTGGTAGTCGAGTGTAGGCATGGTGTGCATCCTTGGGTCGGGGATAGGGACGGGGCAGGATCGTCAGGGTGGCGGGCCGACCGCGAGGACGGCGCGTACGGCGCTGCGGAGGTATTCCCGCGCCCGCGGATCGGCGAGCCGCTCGCGCCGCAGCAGCACGGCGGTGGGCAGGTCGACCAGGCACAGGGTGATCACGTCGACGGCGCGGCGGTCGCCGCGCTGCCACAGGTGTTGCGACAGCCGGATCATCAGCTCGACCAGCATCCGGTCGGTCGCGGCGAGTTCGGCGGCGACCGCCTCGGGCAGCTCGCCCAGCAACTCCTCACGCCGCACGGCGAGCAACAGCCGCGACGAGTCCGGATGCCGCTCGGCGAACACCGCGGGCGCCTCGGCGGCCGCGACCACGGCCTCGACGCCGTCACTGCTGCCCAGTGCCGCGTCGACCAGCGCGGTTTGCAGGTCGAGGAATCGGCGCGCGGCGCGCAACCAGGTGCGGCCGAGCAGTTCCGCGCGCGACCCGAAGGTGTGGTAGATCGCGCCGTTGGACATGCCGGTGGCGGCCGCGACCGCGCGCGTGGTGACCGCGGCGGGGCCGCAGCGAACCGCCAGTGATTCCGCGGCGTCCAGCACGGTTCCGGGGTCGTGCGTCCGGGGTCGGGGCATGACGCCACTATAACAGAGCATTTGCTCTGTTATGGTCCGTTGTCCCGCAGACCGGATAACCCAGCGGCGCTGACTATTTCAGCTGGTAACAGGTACTAACGGGTACCTCGGGGTACGCCGCGGTACTTCGCCCGGCGCGGTCCGGCCGACGCTACGATGGGGTACTGTTCGGTCCCTCACCCCCCTGCCCGAACGAAGAGAACGGCGCCGCGAATGTCACGTGTGGTCACCAAGGAGCAGTACTTCGACACCGGCTTGGAGGTGCTCGCCGAATTCGGTTTCAAGGGCCTGAACATCGGCGTGCTCTGTCGCCGCCTCGGCGTCACCAGCGGGTCGTTCTACCACCACTTCGGCAGCTGGCAGGGATTCGTCGACGCCTTGCTCGACCACTGGGAGAACCGCCAGGTGCGCATCCTCGGGACGATGCCGTTCAACCAGGGCAACCCCGACGACGACATCCGCGCCATGTCCGACCTCGCCGCCGGACTGCACCACGCCGCCGAAGCCGCGATCCGCGCCTGGGCCGCCAACGACGAATCGGTCAACCTCGCCCTCAAACGCGTCGACGAATCCCGCAGGCGCACCGTTCACAAAGCGATCAAAGGCGTCGTCGGTGACGACGACACCACCGCCGTGGTCACCTCACTGGGCATGGCGATGCTCATCGGCTACCAGCAGATCGCCGCGGGCGGCGAGGACGTCTCACTGGACGAGCTGCTGGCCGAATACGCGCGCCTGATCTACTCGCACGCCCGCGCCTGACCCCGCATGGACTATCCGAGCAGTTCGTCGACATAACACCACCGCCACGCCTCACCAGGCTCCACGCTGCGCATCACCGGGTGCCCGCTGTCGGCGTAGTGCTTGGTCGCGTGGTTGCCCGGCGAGGAATCGCAGCAGGCGACATGCCCGCACGACAAGCACATGCGCAGATGCACCCAGTTCATCCCTTCCGCGACACACTCGGCGCATTCGTCGGGACCGTCGTGCGTACGCACCAAAGGCGCGGAACGCAAATGCGCGCAGGTGTCCTCACTCGGCGGCGCCGCCAATGGTTCGACCCGCTCCTCCTCGGCCTCGTCGAAGCGGTCGATCATGGACTCCTCCAGGTCCAATCGGGCCAGCACGTATTGCAGGATCTCGTGATCCACCGTGCCCGAATCCCGCACCCGTAAGACGGTTTCGCGTTCGGCGCGCAACATCTCCAACCGCAGCCGCCGGTACTCGGCGGTGGGCGTGACCAGTTCCGATTCCGCCCGCCCCAGCCGCTCCCAGGCGGCGTTGGTCTTCCACGTGACGCGACTACGCAATGTCTCCACCACACCGGGCGGCGTATCGGGGGTGACTCGCGCCTCCAGCACGGCCAAACCCGCCGCGGTCGCCTGCTGCATCAGATTGGCTTTCTGCAACGCGTCCTCCGCGCGGCTGGGCCCGCGCAACCGCAGCCACCGCACCAGCCACGGCAGCGATGTGCCTTGCAGCAGCAGCGTTCCCGCCACCACCACCAGCGCCAGCAGCTTCAGCACCGGCAACTGCGGAGTGTCCTCCGGCAACAACAGCACCGCCGCCAGCGTCACCACACCGCGCATGCCCGCCCACGACACCACGACCAAATGGCTCGCAGGCACCGCGCCGCCCATACCGAGACTGCGGGACAGCAGCGACGAACCGAACACCCACACCGGCCGTGCCAGCACTGTCGCCGCCAGCACCGCCAGCGCCGCCAGCACCAGGGTGCGATGATCGAGCCCGCTGCGCCACGCCCCCTCCAGGATCCCGCGCACCTGCAACCCGATCAGGACGAACACCGCGCTCTCCAGAATGAACTGGATGGTCCGCCAATTGATGCGCTCGGCGATCCGCGACGCCGCGCTCTGCCACACCGGCGCGTTGTGCCCGAGAATCATGCCGCAGGTGACCACCGCGATAACCCCCGAAGCGTGAATGCCCTCGGCAGGCAGATACGCCGCGAACGGCGCGAGAAACGACAACGTCGTATCCAGCACCGGATCGGTGATGCGCCGCCGCAGCATCGCCAGCAGGTAGGCCACGACGATCCCGACCGCCGCGCCGCCACCGGCCGCGAGGACGAAGTCCGCACCAGCCTCCCAGATCGAAACCATCCCCGCCATCGCCGCCAACGCCGTCCGCAACGCCACCAGCGCGGTGGCGTCGTTGAACAGCGACTCGTCTTCCAGAATCGTGACGATCCGCCGCGGCATCCCGATCCGGCGCGCCACCGCCGTCGCGGCCACCGCGTCCGGCGGCGCCACCACCGCCCCCAGCGCGACCGCGACCGCGAACGGCACCGGCAACAGCCACCACACCACCACCGCCACGACGAACGTCGTGAACAACACCAGCCCCACCGACAGCAACGCGATCGTGCGCATGTTGGCCCGGAAATCCACCAGCGACGTGCGAATCGCGGCGGTATACAGCAAAGGAGGCAGCAAACCGAGCAGAATGATCTCCGGCTCCAGGTGGATCTCCGGCACGAACGGCAAATAGGAGGCCGCCACCCCGGCCAGCGTCAGAACCAACGGCTCGGATACCCCGAACCGACGCGCCAGCGCCGCCAACGCGGCCGCCGACGCAACGAGAACAACCAAGCCGATCGCGACGTCCACGGTGGAATTCTCGCAGAGCGCCCGATCGGCAAACGGCCCGCGCGGTACATGACACGTGCGCGACCGACCGAATTACTGTGCCAGGGCGCTCGCACGCGCCATGCTTGTCGGCGACGAGGAGGTAGGACATGGAGGAGTTCGCAGCCTGGCGGGCGAACGGACGACGTCTCACACATCGCGGCCACCAGATCTTCTGGCGCGACGGCGGCGGCGGCACGGACGGGACGCTGGTGTGCATCCACGGATTCCCCACCGCGTCCTGGGACTGGCACCGCATCTGGCCCAGCCTGTGCGAACGCTTCGCGCGGGTCATCGCCCCGGACATGATCGGCTTCGGGTGGTCGGCGAAACCACGCCACTACGACTACCGCATCGCCGACCAAGCCGACATCCACGAGAACCTGCTGCGCGACCAGGGCATCCAGCGATTCCACGTGCTCGCCCACGACTACGGCGACACCGTCGCCCAGGAACTGCTCGCCCGGCACGCCGAACGCCGCGCGGCCGGTGACGAGTCGCTGATGCTGGAATCGGTGTGCCTGCTCAACGGCGGCCTGTTCCCCGAGACCCACCGCGCGCGGCTGGTCCAGCGGCTGCTGGCCAGTCCGCTCGGACCGCTGGTCGGGGTGCTCGGCACCGAGCGCACCTTCCACCGCAGCCTGTCGGCGGTCTTCGGGCCCGACACCGAACCCACCGACGCCGAACTGCACCAGTTCTGGCTGCTGTGGTGCAGCAAGCACGGTAAACGCAACGGCCACAAGCTGATCCGCTACATGGCCGAACGCCGCAAGCACCGGCAGCGCTGGGTGGCGGCCCTGCAGCAGACCGAGGTACCGATCCGGCTCATCGACGGACTGGCCGACCCGGTCTCCGGCGGCCACATGGTGCGCCGCTACCGCCAGCTGATCACCGACCCCGACGTGGTGGAACTGCCACGCATCGGCCACTACCCCCAACTGGAAGCACCCGAGGAGACCCTCGCGGCCCTGCTGGAATTCCACGGCAACCGGGTGGACAAGCCCACCTCCTGAGCACGGGGGACAGGTCGTCGCGGACCGGGCCGCGACGACCTTTATGGCAGACGCCATAATGGCGGTATGGCAGCGACACGCCGAGCCCGCAGCGACAGTTCCCCACGCCCCCGGCTGGGGGACGCGCGGCGGCGGATGATCGACGGCGCGATCGACTCGCTGCGCGTGCACGGCGCCAGCGCCACCAGCGTCGACCGGGTACTCGCGGCCACCGGCGCGCCACGCGGCTCGGTGTACCACCACTTTCCCGGCGGACGCACCGAGCTGATCACCGAGGCGATCGGCACCGCGGGGGAGCTGATGTCGGCATTCATCGAACGCCTCACCCGCGACAACGACCCCGCCACCGCCCTGGACCGGTTCGCGGCGATGTGGCGGCGCACCCTGCTCGACAGCGACTTCCGCGCCGGCTGCCCCATCGTCGCCGTCGCCGTCGAAACCAACGACGACGCACCGGAGTTCGCCCGCCTCGCCGGAGAGGTCTTCCACCGCTGGCACCACGCGCTCACCGAGATGCTCCAGCGAAACGGCGTGCCCGCCGACCGCGCACGCCGCCTGGCCACCCTGACCGTCGCCGCGTTCGAGGGCGCCATCGCGCTGTGCCGCGTCCACCGCGACATCACCCCCCTCGACGACGCGGTCGGCGAGTTGCGCGACCTCGTGTCCGCCACCCGCTGACCGGCGCGAACCGCGGAGTCTGCCACCCGCAGTCCCGCCGCCCGCCTCTTGACACACCCATTATGGTGTATGCCATAGTCGGTAGCAGGCCGAACAACCCCTCGAATAACCCTCGCCCGGGCACACTCTCGCGTTCCGACCGCTGACGCGCGCACCGAAGGAGCCGCCGATGTCCGCCGCCGACCTGCACCTCGAGACCATCGAACTCACACGAGACGGGCGGGTACTCACCGCGCGAGTCGTGGCGCCACCGTGGAACTTCGTCACCCCGGCGGTCGTCCGCGACCTCGACACCCTCACCGCCGCGGTCGACACCGACGACACCATCGGCGCGGTCGTGCTCACCGGCGGGCTCCCCGGCCGCTTCCTCACCCACGCCGACCCCGCCGCCCTCACCGGCATGATCGAGCTGCCGCACCCGTTCATCCCCGCCCGCGCCGCAGCGCCATTCCTGCGCACCGCCGCGGCCGCACTGCGCCTGCCCGGCGCGGCGGCACTGGTGGAACGCCGCGGCGGAGGACTCGGCGCGGGACTGGTCTGGGGCTACCGCTGGAAACGCACCACCTTACGCATGAACCGCTCCGGCGTCGCCTACCTCGCCGCCATCAACGGACCCGCGCTCGGCGGCGGCCACGAGATCGCCCTCGCCTGCGACCTGCGCTACGCCGCCGACGCCGACCACATCCGCCTCGGCCAGATCGAGACACTGGCCAACCTCATCCCCGGCGGCGGAGCGACCCAACGCCTGACCCGCCTGCTCGGCGCCGCCAAAGCCATCGAGATCACCCTCGAAGGCGCACCCCTCACCGCGCAGCAAGCCCTGCACCTCGGGCTGGTACACCGCGTGGTCGCCACCGGCGAACTCCTCGCCGAAACCCAGGCGACCGCGGCCCGCCTGGCCGCCCGCAACCCCGTCGTCATCGCCGAACTCAAACGCGCCGTCTACTTCGGCACCGACAAGTCGCTGTCCCGCGGCCTGGACATCGAACAGGCCGGATTCGTCTCCGTCGGCACCACCGCCGCGGCCGCCCGCACCACCAGAGCCTTCTTCGAGGACCTCGACCGCCTCGCCGACACCCCATTCCTCGCCGACCCGAAACCATGGCTGGACGGCACCCGCGTAGACCAAGTGAGCAAATGACCGCATCCACCACACCGCCGGCCACCGGAGCATGGCACAAGACCGCCTGCATCCTCTGCGAGAACAACTGCGGACTGCTCATCCAGCTCGACGACCGCCGCTTCACCAAGATCCGCGGCGACAAAGACCACGTCGCCTCCGCCGGCTACACCTGCAACAAAGCGCTGCGGCTGGACCACTACCAGAACGGCGGAACCAGGCTCACCACCCCACTGCGCCGCGAACCCGACGGCAGCTTCACCGAAATCGACTGGGACACCGCCATTTCCGAAGTCGCCGCACGGCTGACCGAAATCAAGGACAACTACGGCGGCGACAAGATCTTCTACTACGGCGGCGGGGGACAGGGCAACCACCTCGGCGGCGCCTACAGCACCGCCCTGCGCCGCGCCCTCGGCAGCCGCTACCGCTCCAGCGCCCTCGCCCAGGAGAAGACCGGCGAAGGCTGGGTCGACGCCCACCTCACCGGCGGACACACCACCGGCGACTTCGAACACGCCGAAGTCTCGATCTTCCTCGGCAAAAACCCCTGGCAGTCACACGGCGTCCCACGCGCCCGCACCGTCCTGCAACAGATCGCCAAAGATCCCGCCCGCACCATGATCGTCCTCGACCCGGTGCGCACCGAAACCGCCGACCTCGCCGACATCCACCTCCAAGTACGCCCCGGAACCGACGCCTGGTGCCTGGCCGCCCTGCTCGCCGTCCTCGTCCAAGACGACCTCGCCGACCACACCTTCCTCACCGAGCACACCACCGGATCCGGCACCGTCCTCGCCGACCTCGCCCACATCGACGTCGCCGCCTACGCGGAAATCTGCGGCATCCCCGAACACCTGCTGCGCAGCACCGCCCACCGCATCGGCACCGCCACCAGCGTCGCCACCTACGAAGACCTCGGCGTCCAGCAAAGCCCCAACAGCACCCTCATCTCCTATCTCAACAAACTGCTGTGGCTGCTCACCGGCAACTTCGCCAAACCCGGCGGCATGCAACCCCATTCGTGGATGGCGCCACTGGCCGGTTACAGCCGCCAGATCAAACGCAGCCCCGTCACCGGCGCACCCCTGTTCGGCGGCATGCTGCCGTGCAACAGCATCGCCGAAGAGATCCGCACCGACCACCCCGACCGATTCCGCGCCATGATCATCGAATCCGCCAACCCAGCGCATTCGCTGGCCGACTCCGCCGCCTTCCGCGACGCACTGGACGCACTCGACCTGGTCATCGTCATCGACGTCGCACTCACCGAAACCGCCCGGCACGCCGACTACGTCCTACCCGCGGCCAGCCAATTCGAGAAATGGGAAGCCACCTTCTTCAACCTCGAATTCCCGCACAACACCTTCCACCTGCGCGCCCCGGTCCTCGACCCGCTCCCCGGCACCCTGCCCGAACCAGAGATCTACGCCCGGCTGCTGCGCGAACTCGGCGCCGTCGACCGCGGCAAACTCGGCCTGCTGCGCGCCGCGGCCCGACTCGGACGACGCCCCTACGCCTGGACTTTCGCCGCACTGCTGGCCATCGACAAATCCCTCGGCGGCCTGGCCCCCTACGTGCTCTACGAAACCCTCGGCCCCACCCTGCCCGACGGCGCCCGCTCCGCCGCCGTGCTGTGGGCGCTGACCCAACGCGTCGCCAAGGTCTACCCGGCGGCGATGCGCCGCGCCGGGCACCGCGACGCCGACGCATTGTTCGACGCCATCCTCACCAGCCGATCCGGAGTCACCTTCACCATCGACGACTACACCGACGCCTGGGACTACCTGCCACACCCCGACAAACGCATCCCGCTGGCCATCCCGGAACTCCTGCACGCCCTACGCGAACTCGCCGCCACACCCGCCACCCACACCAGCGCGGAATTCCCGTTCGTCCTCTCAGCGGGGGAGCGCCGCTCCTTCACCGCCAACACCATCTTCCGCGACAACACCTGGCGCCGCCGCGACCCCGAAGGCGCACTGCGCCTCAACCCCGACGACGCCACCCGCCTCGGCCTCACCACCGGCGACCGCGCCCGCATCACCACCCGCCGCGGCAACGCCGTCGCCGCCGTCGAAATCACCGACCGCATGCAACCCGGCCACGCCTCCCTGCCCAACGGACTCGGCCTCGACCTACCCGCCGGCGACCGCACCCAGCGCGTCGGCGTCGCAGCCAACGAACTCACCGACCTCACCTGGCGCGACGCCATCGCGGGCACCCCCTGGCACAAACACGTCCCCGCCCGGATCGAACCCGCCTGACCACCGATCGCGACGCGGTGTGTGCGGTGATCGCGCCCGCCGCGGATCCCGAGTCGCAGGCCACACCCGGCATGTCTGCCCGATCAGCACTTGCCACACCCGAGCAGCCCTACAGTCATCGCATGGCATTCCAGCTCGAACTGCAACCCGCCCCACCGTTGCGGTTGACCCCGGAGTGCCTGGTGCACACCGGAACCGCGCGCCTGTTCCGCACCGGCATGCTCGTCCAGACCTCCGGCGCACCACCCGAACCATTCGGTTTCTTCCTCCCCGAGGCCGCCGCCCTCTCCGACGATGCACCCGAACCACACGTCTGGGCCGAAGCATTCCTGATGAACGCCGTCGCCACGTCGACCTCCGGCGCCTACCCATTCGGCGTAGCGCACGTCGAAGCGGGATACCTGCCCGACCCACGCGGTGGCACACATCGCTGGCTGCACCTCGGCGGAGCCGCCCACATCGGCAGGGAACTGCGCCTCGGCTACCGGGTCACGGTCCGAACGCGCTGACACACACAGCGCACGCACCGCGGCAAGACCCGCACCATGCCACGTCAGGCGCTCGGCGCGGGCTCGCGCTCGCTCACCCGGTCACCATCACCGTGCTCGACGGGCGCACGCGTCACCGCCACCCACGTGTTGTTCACCGCCGCGGCCCCCGAGAACATGTCCGTCACCCCCGGATCATGCAACAAGTTCACATTCGCCCCCGGCAGCGACGCCGCCACCGTCCAACCGACTCCCGGCTCCTGATGTCCCCACCCATGCGGAATCGCCACCGTCCCGACCCGGATGTCGTCACTGACCTCCAACGGCACCACGATCGAACCGGTCCGCGAACGCACCGTCACCCGCTCGCCGTCACCCAACCCGCGCGCGGCCGCGTCCTGCGGATGCATCAGCGCCGTACAGCGATCCCGCCCTTTCACCATCGCAGGCACATTGTGCAACCACGAATTGTTGCTGCGCAGATGACGGCGGCCGATCAACTTCAAATCGAAGCCCTCCGCCGGTGTGGTCAACGCCTTCCCAGCCCGCGCATCCGCCAGCACCTCCCGCGCGGCAGCCACGAAATCCTCCGGCGCCAAACAGACCTTCCGATCCTTCGTCCCGATCAACGACCGCAGCCGAGGCCGCAGCGGCCCCAGATCGATCCCCCCAGCCGCCGCACGCGCCTTACCCACCGTCAACCCCTTGCGACCACGCTTCAAGACCCCATACGGGCCCGTCACCACTCCGACCGCGGCTATCCGCACGGGACTGATCCGATCGAACACCCCGTTCAGCACCCGCCCGGTGAACCGGCGCGCGGGCAACCGCACCACCTCGGTGATCAACCGCGCCATGATCTGCCAATCCTCCAACCCGTCGGCGGGCGGCTCTAACACCCGCGCGTCGAAACGCAGGTTGTTGCGCACACTGAACAACGGGAACAAGATGCTGACGTCCTCCCGCTCCAACGGCGAAATCGGCGGCAAGATGATGTCGGCGTGCCGCGTCGTCTCCGTCACGTACATATCCACGGCCACATAGAAATCCAGCGAATCCAGCGCTTCACCCAACCGGCCGCGCTGCGGCGTCGACAACACCGGATTGCCCGCATACGTGATCATCGCCCGGATCCGCCCCGGACCCTCGGTCAGGATCTCCTCCGCCAACGCCGCCACCGGCAACTCCGAACGGAACGACTTGTAGGTCCCCGACCGATCCGTCCACGCCCCGTACCCCATCGGCAGATACTTCGCATACCGCGCAGCGTCGATCGGCGGCGTCGCGAACATCTGCCCGCCCGGCCGATCCAGATTGCCCGTCACCGCGTTGATCGTGTTCACCAACCAATGCGTCAGCGTCCCCGTCACCTGCTGACACACCCCGATCCGCGCGTACAGCACCGCCGACGGCACCGCCGCGTGCTCCCGGGCCAGCTCACGAATCGTCTCCGCATCCACACCCGCGTGCGGCGCCATCCGCTCCGGCTCCGCCTCGACCACCAGCGCACGCAACTGCTCCCAGCCATTGCTCACCGCGCGAACAGCCCGCTCATCACACAACTCTTCGACGACCAGCACATGCAACATCGCCAGCAGCAGATACACGTCACCACCAGGGCACACCGCGACATGCTGATCGGCCAACCGCGCCGTCTCCGTCCGCCGCGGGTCGATCACCACCACCTTCCCACCGCGCCGACGCACCTCACGAATCCGCTGCTTCGCATTCGGCATCGTGGTGATCGACCCATTGGACACCGCGGGATTCGCCCCCAGAATCACCAGCCGATCGGTCCGATCGATATCGGTCACCGGCATCAGCACATTCGAGCCGAACATCCGCCAAGCCACGAACTCCTGCGGGAACTGATCGATCGACGACGCCGAGAAGAAATTCCTCGTCAACAACGCCGCACGCAACATCACCGCATACAGAACCGACGAACTGTGCGCCGCCGGGTTGCCCAGATACATACCGATCGCGCTGCTCCCGTGCACCCGGCGCACCTCGCGCAGCCGCCGCCCGATCTCCTGGAACGCCTCGTCCCAACCGATCGGCTCGAATGACGAACCCACCCGCCGCACCGGGGTACGCAACCGATCCGGGTCGTGATGCAACCCGCCCATCGCCGTCGCTTTGGGGCAGATGTATCCCTTCGACAGCACGTCCTCCGGGTTACCCTCGATCCGCGTCACCTGGTCACCCTCGACGGTGACCAGTATTCCGCAGTGCGCCTCGCACAACGTGCACTGCCGGGCAATGGTGCGAGTACTCATGGATTTTCACCTTCTGCCGGGTCGCCACCCACAGGCTAACCGGGCCCGCCATTTCCGTACAGGGCTCTATGTTCCGTGGTTCCGGGCATGCACCCGCATGTCATGCCATCCGTCCGTGTGCGGCGCGGCGCTTGCCCCTCCACCACGAACCCCGCCTTCACCGCGGCACGACGGCAGATCGTGCACCGAATGCAGCACCTCCAGCCGGGGAAAACCGGCCTCGAACGCCCACCGGGTGACAACCTCCAGCGCGCTCGGCATCACACCGCGGCCCCGCCATCCTGGAGCGGGTTCAATATCCGATCTCCGCCAACAGCCCGCAGGGGAGCGGGCTACACGTTCGAGGTGGCGGACCCGCTGGCGACAGCATGCGCTTTCGGCGGCGCGAATCCGGGCAAGAACCGATTCGCCGTAGGAATCATCAGGTGGATCAGCGGTCCGATCCCGAACGCGTACACCAGAGTTCCGATACCGACGCTGCCGCCCAGAACCCACCCGATCGCCAACACCGTCACCTCGATCGCCGTGCGCACCACCCACACCGATTCACCGGTCCGCCGAACCAGTCCGGTCATCAGCCCATCTCGCGGTCCCGGACCCATGCCGGCCCCGATGTACAAGACACTCGCCACCGCGTTCAGTACCACAGCGACACCCATCGCACCCACCCGCACCATGAGCGAATCCCACGATGGCAACCACGCCAGCCCCGCATCCACCGACAGCGCGATCACCACGACATTGCTCACCGTGCCGAGCCCGGGCAACTGCCGCAACGGAATCCACGCCAGCAGCACCACAACACCCGTAATCGCCGTCACCGCACCGAAACTGATCGGCACATGCCGCGCGACTCCCTGATGGAACACATCCCACGGATCCAGCCCCAGCCCCGCCCGCACCATCACCGCCATCGAGAACCCGTACAACCACAACCCGACGTACAACGCGATCAACCGACGAACCAGCACCGCCCCAGCCTGCCCCGGACTGGACCCAAGAACCAGAGCCACTCACCGATCGCTGGCCCGCAAAACAGAATCCACCGAACATCGTCACCAGAGTGATGGCGCCACAAATTTCATCACTGTGACGTTTCTATGCGGCCAGTTGGGTGGCCAGGGGAGAGGCGTCTAGCGAATTCCCAATATTCACCAGTCATCCCGAAGACCGCCTAGAGTTACCACCGGCCAGCACCCTGATCCAGGCTGGCACTCGACAACTCATTTCAGGCCGAGCGGCGCGTGCGATGCTCGGCGACGTGCACCCGATTCGAGCAGCGCGTCGAACAGAACCGGCGCCGCCCATTGCGGGAGGTGTCGATGAACACCAGTCCGCAACCGGCACGGGCGCAGCGGCCGATACGGTTCGGATCTTCGCAGAACAGCTCCGCCAGCCCCGCCGCGGTATACGCCTTCACCCGCTCATCCATCGGCGCATCCTCACGCGCGTAGTGCAGGTGCGGCTTTCGTCCATCGTGCGTGGAGATATACGGCTGACTGGTGGTCTCCGCCAGCAGCGCGTTGAGCAATTCCACGCTGGGGTTACCGAAGACCTCGTCGAGTCTGGCTATCCACCGCCGCAGTCCGGCGAGCCGGCGGGCGTTCAACGACCCGAGCGGCTTGTACCCGGATTCGTCCAGCAGCCGGATCAAATCTTGCTCCGGCTCCGCGTTCACCAGCCGGGCCGCCAACTCGGCCGCCGCGCCACCGTAAGGGTTGAAATGCACAAAGCCATTACATCAGGCTGAGACCATGGTTGCTACCTGTCCCGCCTGCTCCTGGCCCGCACCCGTCCCGATCTCCGCACACGGCCCGGTGCGCTACCTGCGCTGCGTCTGCGGCCAATGGCTGATCAGCGAACACGGCACCATCGTCGCGGCCGCGGGACGCAGCACGCTGGGCGACGAAACAATGCCGTCCGGAGCGACCTGAATGTTCGCAAAGTTCGCATCCGCCAACGGTTTTCACTACCGCAAAGATCCTGCCACGAATGTGCGACCGCAAACTCGACAACATGGCTGAAGTGCGGCACGGGGCACCTGGCAGCCGTTCCAGGCAGACTCCGCGAACAATCGAGCAATGACCGCACCACACAATCACAACCCAGCTCACCGGCTACCCCGAAATTACCGCCGATAATCAACATTATGTCAACTAGAGGACGCACCGCCCTTGCTCGCACGCACGGCCATCTCCCCGCTCGACGCGAGGTTGGTCCAGCGCCGGACCAACCTCGCAAGATGATCCGGCACCGAGACAATCAGTTCAGGACAATGTTTCGGCCAACTCGGCGTGCAGGTCGAACAAAGCGGGAATCTGGTCCGCTGGGCGGCGACCCATGCCGCACTCGGTGGCGATGCCGAAGTCGGTTACGGCCGTGCGGGCGGCTTCGATGCGTTGCAACGCCCCCGCTTTGCCGTCCGTAGCGTGGACCAAGCCGAGATAGAGGTCGGTTTCGAGTGGAAGCGCGAGGTCGGCAAGGGGCTTGAAGTACTCCGCATCGGTGCGTGAGCGCGGAACCGGCAGGTGGATCCACTGGACCGGCCGGTCCAGTCCTGCCACGATGCGTCCCGCTACCGCGGCCAGCCGGCCGGTGTCGACGGGTTCGGCGAAGTGACGGTGACCGAAGTCGCCGTAGCAGAGGTGATAGCCGACTTCGACCGGTTCGGGCACCGCGGCACCCAGCCGGACGAGCCGCTTCCCCACTTCCTCGAGCTGGGTCGGATAATCGGTTCCGAACCAGGACGGGAACACGCCCTCGAAAATCGCGAACTCGACCGCGGTATCCCATTGCACCGCGAGCTCGTCGCCTGGAATGCCATCGAGGATGATGGCGAGTTCGGCGAGCAGTTGCGCCTCGTATCTGCGCTCCAACTCCCCCTGCGGTCCCGCGACGAAGGCCCCGATCACCGCGATCGGCGTCGGCAGGCATACCTGGAATCGGGTGCCCTCCGGGATCGCGCCGTCCTCGCGCAGCCGCCGGAACACTTGCCAGGACTCCAGAGCGGCCTCCGCGTACCCCAAGGGACCGAAGTCGATTGACGCCGCATCTACGCCCGGCTTGGGTTGCACTCGTTCGCTCGGCCCGTATTCCGGGCTCGGTGGCGGAACGGTTTCCAGGTCCGGATGCGCTTGCATCTTGGGAAGCTGCCAGACCACCCAGTTGTCGCGCACACCGGTTTCCCCGTCCGGAATACGCTTCAACCGGGTCCCGATCCGCCCTGCGGCTTCCGAGAAAACCGTTCGCGCATCAGCCAACGGCACACTGCCGCACAGATGTACTCCGCGACCCCTACCCACCGCAACCTCCTACGCATGGCCTACCGCTACTCGCGCCGACCTGGGCGAAACCAGCCAGTTGCCACGCACCCTCGGCAAGCTCGGATCGACCGGGCGGCAATCGATCAGGTCGCGCTACGCGATGCAGCGTAGGCGCAGGCAGAAGGCTTGACTCCCCAAACCTGGGAAACAGCTGGCGACCGGTTCACTCGCGGAATGCGGCGCTGCAGCCGCCCTTCCCACGCGCACTGCACGCGGCCGGCGGCACACCGTGGCTCGACTTCCAGGACGCATCGGCACACTCCCCCAGGTCATGATCGCGTCTCACGTAGCCCTCTATGCGGTTCTTGAAACGTAATGGCGGACAGAGTCTGGATATCGGAGCGAAGAGGTTTGTATATGCATATATACGCAGATTTACGTATCCAGATGTTCTGTAGTGGGCGCGCGGTCAAGTCGAAACGCGACGATCGAGTGAAATGTTCAGAGGCATGCGAGGGCCCAGCTCCACCGCGTCACCGGCCCCAGCGCCGTCCTCTTTGGCGCGACGACAAGCACTCCCCTACACCACCATCGAGACTCCCCGCCCGGGCGGTCGATCCACTTCCCGCAAAAGCCAAGCGCGCGAGGCTTTTGCAGACCAACGATTCGATTTGCCACATCATCGAGCCCACTTACTCGACCCGACAACGCTATTCGCGCACAGATCGAGAGTTGAACTAATGTTCGAGCGGTGCTCGGACATTCACATGCGACCAGCGGCGCGCTGGCTTGGTCGGCGGCGGCAGCGGTGCTGCCGGTGACGGTACTGACCTATCCGGCCCTGCAGGATGCGACGGGGCATCTCGGAACGGTCGATCTGCTGCTCGGGGTGTTTCTCACCGCGGGAGCCGCGCTGCTCCCGGATGCGGACCATCCCGACGGCACGATCGCGCACGCGTTGGGCCCGATTACGCATACCGCATGCCAGCTCATTTCGTGGATCTCAGGCGGCCATCGCCGCGCGACACATTCCCTCGCGTTCGTCGCGGCCGTCGCGTTCGGCACTTGGGCGGGCGAGCATTGGCTCGGCCGCTGGTTCACCCTGAGCCTGGTCTTCTTCCTGCTGGCCTTGGCTGTGCGCGCGCTGCATCTGTGCCCGTCCGGCAACGGCTTCAAGTCGTGGGGGCCGATCGTGGTTCTCGCCGCGGGAGGCACCTTCGCGATGCAGCACTGGATCGCGGACAAGCCGGTTTGGCTGCCCTTCGCGGTGGGACTGGGCGCGTTGGCCCACTTGCTCGGCGACTGTCTCACCGACCGGGGTTGCCGCCTGTTCTGGCCCTTCGACATCCGCGTCAGTTTCCCGATCATCGATCGAACCGGCAACAAGGTCGAAATGTGGATCGTGTCACCGCTTTTCACGCTCGGCACGCTGGCCATCCTTTGGTACACCATCACCCACCAGCCCTGACGTACAGCACCCGCCGCTACCGGATCAGTGCCAAAATGATCCCGAAAGCGGCGGACCAGTCGTGGTTCCATAGGCGTTCTCCGCGAACACCTACTCCCGAGCCTTCGGGCTCCCCTGGCGTCCTTGCTGATTGGAAGTTGTGGGTGTTTGCTCCGGCGGAACTTGAAATGAGATATGTATAGTTAGATGCGAATATCTACGTAAGAACATGTCATTCGCAGGTGGTCGGTATCAGGGGAGATTTATTTCATTCCGGCCCGTTCACCTCGAACCGGAACCGCGCTCCCCTAGTGGCGTAGTTTCCGCGGAGAATTCCGCACTCCCCCGGCTACCCTGATCCCATGCTCGCTTCGACCATGCAGCCGCAGCGCTGGACGCCCCCTCCTGCTCCGGCTCGCGCCGGTCAAACCCGCAGCGTTCCACCCCTTCCCGAGGTCAGAAGGATCGAGCTGCCCGGAGCCGGCCCCGAGGATGTGGTGCTCTCCCCCGACGGCAGGATCGTGGCGGGCACCGACGATGGCGCGATCCTCAGCATCGATCCGGCGACCGGCGACGTGCGTGAGCTCGTGAACACCGGAGGTCGTCCGCTGGGTCTGCACGCCGACCCCGATGGTCGAGTACTCATCTGCGATTTCGAGCGCGGACTGCTGGAGTTGGACGCCGAGGGCACGCTCACGGTGCTGGTCGACGAGGTCGACGGTGAGCGTCTCCGGTTCGCCAGCAACGTCGTCCGCGATACCGACGGCACGATCTACTTCTCGGCGTCGTCGAGCCGGTACTCCCTTGCCGAGTACATGGGCGACATCCTGGAACACTCCGGCACGGGCCGCCTGTTCCGCCGCGATCCCTCGGGCTCGGTGGAGACGCTGATCGACGATCTCCAGTTCGCCAACGGCGTGGTCCTCGCGCCCGAGCGTTCCTGCGTGCTGGTCGCCGAGACCGGTGGCTACCGGGTGACGCGCTACTGGCTGACCGGCCCGAAGGCGGGAACGCGGGACCGGTTGATCGAGAACTTGCCCGGATTCCCGGACAATATGGGTCTCGGCAGCGACGGCTTGGTGTGGATCACGCTCCCTTCCCCGCGAAATCCCTTGTTGGACCGCCTTCTTCCGTTGCCGGGCATCCTGCGGCGGGTTGTGTGGACGTTGCCGGAGTGGGTGCAGCCGAAGCCGGCGCGAACGGTGTGGGTGATGGCGGTCGATTTCGACGGCGGGGTCGTGCACGATCTGCAGGTTGAAGGAACGGATTACTCGATGGTGACCGGTGTGGTCGAGCAGGACGGCGTGCTGTATCTCGGCAGTCTCACCGAGTCGGCGGTGGCCGTGTCGCGGGTGCCGTAGCGACGGGGTGCTGGGTGGAGCGGGGCATGGCGTGTTCATGCCCCGCTCATGCCTGCGCTCGGCTCCGGCGTGCGCGATGGCGCTGTGTCGATGATTCGCGCGCTCGGTGGTCTAGAGGAGATCTTCGGGGTCGGCGTCGGCTTCGAGACGGACGTCGGCGGTGAACCGGGCTTCGGGGTCGTCACCGTCGGTGTGTGCGGCGTAGAGCAGCAGGCAGCCGCGGATGCCGTCGAGGAGGTCTTCCAGGAGGTCGAGCGCGGGGCGCGCGGGGTCGAGGCGGCTGATACGGAAGCCGGTGAGCATCGCCTCACGCGTGTCGGCGTCGACGCCGAATCGGTGTGCCTGCGTTTCGATTTCGGCAACCTGGGCGACGAGGCTCCACGGCGCCGGGACGCGGCCTTCGTGCACGGCCATGGCTTCGGCGATGAGGTCGAGGACGACCTCGGTGGGGGTGTCGCCCGCGGCGAGTCGTTCGAGGACGAGGGTGGGTGTTTCGACTTGGAGCGCTTCGATGTCGTCTGCTTCGGCGACGACGTCGGTGGTGGGTACGTTCGCGGCCTCGCCGGCGACTTCGGCCGCGGCGTACAGCCAGTGTGCGGCGGCGACCGAAGCCGAAGCCGGGTCGAGTTCGGTGAACAGTTCGATGGTGCCGAGCGGGTCGGCGCGCAGAAGTGCGTCGGCGGCGTGGACTTGGGCCGGGGACACGTCGGGGCGGGACAGTTCGACGGCTTGGCGGGCGCGGCCGGAGAGGTCGCCGCGTTCGGCGGATTCGATGGCTTCCTGTTCGGCGCGTACTTCGGCGAGGAGGGTGTCGCGCAGGGCGTCGTCGCCGATGTCGTGCAGGGTGCGTCCGATGCGGTGGGCGGATTCGACGACTCCGCTGTAGGAGACGAGGAGGCCTTCGTCGGTGGGCAGGTTGGGGCTGCGCAGCGCTGCTTCGACTTGTTTGAAGTTCCTGCGTTCCTCGGCGCGCCGCCATGCTTCGCTGTTGGGGACGTCAGGGTCGCCCGCGGCACTGGCCGGATGGGTGTAGGTGCGCCACTGGAACCGCGACAGGGTGGTCAGGTTCGACGCCAGATCGGTGGCCTGGTCGGTGGTCACCTGCGGGGGCAGCGTGGCCACCGCTTGGGCGAGGTCACCTCGTCCGGTCGCCCAGGTGGCGACGAGGGCGGTGCGGTCGGCATCGAATGCGTATCTGGTCACCCGGCAAGTCTGGTCGATCGGCGGCGGATGTGCGCGGTCAATTGCTGCGCTCTTGTGGTGGCGTGCGGCGTTTCGCGAGGACGCGCAGGAGAGGATCGAAGTCGGCTTCGTTCATGAGAGTCGGGCCTGGGTGCTGGAGCTGGCTGCGGCGTCGCTGGGCGGCGTCGCCTTGGGGTTTGCGGATTGGTGAGAAGTATTGCGGCGGCGTCGGATACGACGGTGTCGGCCGGTGGCCGGGAAGGGCGGTGGCGCTTCGCGATGGAATGTCGAGTCGGCACGCCGGAGGGCTGGCGGATGCCCGGGGCTGCGTGGGGTTGGCGCGGCGGTATCGAGGGAGAATCGTGTCGGTTTCGCGACCGGCGACACGCGGAAGGCTGCACCAGAACACAGCAATCATCCAGTTACGCTACGGCGATGCGTACACGCAGTTCCCGGAGCGGGTTGGCCGCGCTGTCGACCGCGGCGGCCATGCTGATGGTGTCCGGCGTTTCCGCTGCTCATCCGCCTCGGGAGGTGGCGCCGTTCGAGGCGGATTTTTTGTGGGGCGTGGCGTCGTCGGGGTTTCAATCTGAAGGTCATGCACCGGACAGCAACTGGTCGCGCTATATCGCGTCGGGTGCGACGGCCGACCCGTACCGCGATTCGGTGGACTTCACCCGCCGCTACATGAACGATATCGATCTGGCGGCGCGGCTGGGTGTGCGGGTTTACCGGGTGGGCATCGAGTGGGCGCGGTTGCAGCCCACGCCGGACATGTGGGACGAGGCGGCGTTCGGTTTCTACGACAATGTGATCGCGCGGATTCTGGCGGCGGGCATGCGGCCGATGCTGACCTTGGATCACTGGGTGTATCCGGGATGGGCGTTGGACCGTGGCGGGTGGCGCAATCCGGGGATGGTCGAGGACTGGCTGGCGAACATGCGCAAGGTGGTGCAGCGGTATTCCTCGCGGGGTCCGTTGTGGGTGACGTTCAACGAGCCTGCCGCGTATGTCGGCACCGAG
The DNA here is from genome assembly GCF_015477605.1 of Nocardia amamiensis. GTDB lineage: Bacteria > Actinomycetota > Actinomycetes > Mycobacteriales > Mycobacteriaceae > Nocardia > Nocardia amamiensis_A. The sequence goes on along the minus strand of NZ_JADLQX010000018.1, from coordinate 100,466 downwards.
TTGCGTACGGGCGGGATCAGCGTCGAGGAGGCGCCTGCGATGGTCGATCGGATCGCGCAGGCGCACAACGAGATCTACGACGTCATCCATCGGTTCCGGCCGGATGCGATGGTGACCAGCAATCTCGGCTATGTGGCGGGTGCGGAGACGGAGGTCAATCAGCCGATTGTCGATCGGATCTCGGCGAAGCTGGACTTCGTCGGGGTCGATTACTACTTCGCTCCCCTGCCGCAGACCGGGGAGGCGGCGCAGGGCGGTGCGGTGGGTGGGGTCCCGATGTGGGAGTTGCCGGTGCATCCGGAGGGTGTCTACTACGCGTTGCGGCATTACGCGCGTCAGTTTCCGGATCGTCCGTTGTATGTGGTGGAGAACGGTCTTCCGACGGAGAACGGGCAGGTTCGCCCGGATGGCTACACCCGTGCGGATCATCTGCGGGACACGGTGTATTGGTTGCAACGCGCGAAGGCCGATGGAATCAACGTGATCGGCTACAACTATTGGAGCCTCACCGACAACTACGAGTGGGGTACCTACGCGCCGCGGTTCGGGCTCTACACGGTCGACGTGCTGACCGATCCGACGTTGGCTCGCCGGCCGACCGACGCGGTCGATGCATATACCCGGCTGATCCGCCAGGGCGGCGTAGAGCCGAGCTACCGCCCGACGCGCGCTCCGGTTCCCTGCATCGAGATCGACGCGCCGGACGCCTGCGCCGGAGAGGGGCTTGCCGAGGGGTGATGGGTCCCCAGAGGTCTTCGGTCCTGGTGGGGAGGGCCATGTTCGATGCGCGGCGCGGAGTGGCGGGGTTCCGGTAACGTCGGCGGGAGTACGTGTCGCGTTCGCGGGTGGTGCATGCTCCATCCGGAAAGGTGATCCATGACGTCCGACAGTCACCTCCCGCTCGGCCTGCGGTATCCGGCGGCCTCGTTTTCGGAGTGCCTGCGCCGGTACGCGCCGCAACTGCTGCCCGACCCTGGTGTGGGCGGTGGGGGCGATGCGGACATCGCGCCGCATGGGACGACGATCGTCGCGGTCAGTTATCGCGGTGGTGTGCTGCTGGCCGGTGACCGCAGGGGCACGATGGCGCACATGGTGGCGACGCGCGATATGCAGAAGGTCGTCATCACCGATACCTATTCGGCGGCGGGTTTCGCGGGCACGGTGGGGATGGCGTTGGAGATGATCCGGTTGTTCGCGGTCGAGCTCGAGCATTACGAGAAGATCGAGGGGGCGTCGCTGACGTTCGACGGCAAGGCCACGAAGTTGTCGGCGATGGTGCGGGCCAATCTGCCTGCGGCCCTGCAGGATATGGCGGTGATTCCGCTGCTGGTCGGCTATGACGCGGACGCGGTCGATCCGGAGCGGGTGGGGCGGATCGTGTCGTACGACGCGGTGGGCGGTCGTTATGAGGAGCGTTTCGGCTATACCGCGGTGGGTTCGGGGTCGGTGTTCGCGAAGTCGTCGCTGAAGAAGACCTACCGTCGCGGCATCGAGGAGCAGGAGGCGCTGCGGATGGCGGTGGAGGCCCTGTTCGATGCTGCCGAGGACGATACCGCGACGGGCGGCCCCGATCTGCTGCGCGACATCTATCCCACTGCGGTGGTGGTCGATGAGGAGGGGGCGGTCGAGGTTCCGCCCGAGGGTCTCGCGGAGATCGCCCGCACGGTCGTGGACGCCCGGGCGGCGGCGGAACGGCACTGAGGGGCGTGGCTCTCTTGGCGGCTGCTGTCGCCGTGAAAATCGCTGCCCACAGCGACTTCTCAGCGCCGGGAATAGTGATCGAAGTCCCAGACCCGCGTTGTTAAGCCCGTCACAGTAATTACGATCGGCCGCGCCTGGCGAAGCGTCGACGCACCGGAAATCCACCGGTCCAGAACCGGAATGGGCGGCAAAAGTCGAGATATCGTCGGTCGAGAAATGTTACCGACGGGTTGGATCACATCCGTTGCTCGCATCGCCGGGAGCTGCGACAACGCGTGGGATATCGATCACGCTTGCTCCCTTTCGGCGGGATGCTTACGGTGATTTCGTCGATGGCCGATGGCGCCCATTCGAATTCCACCTCATCGAGAAGTTGCGACTTTCCTACCCTCCGGGCAATTTGTGCGTTATCACGCTGCGCGGCAGGAAATTCCGGCAACCTGGCGAAACTGGAGCAATGGTTCAACCAACCCCCTGGCAAGTGTCCGAAGCGCGAGACCGCCGCAGCCGCGGCGCCGATCACCCGGCACGCGGCGCGACACGACGACGGGGGCTGGGTCTTCGATCGAGCTGGGGCTTTCTGTGCAGCGCCGTCGCGAGCGCGGTCGGTTTCGTCCTGCTGTTTCAACCGTGGATCGTGGCTTCCGGAAGTGGTGGAACGGTGAGCTCCAATGCGTTCGGCCGGATCGACGGGTTCACCGATGGCTTCGACGCGTGGTCGGCGTCGAAGCTGCGTGAGGTGAACGTCGTCGGTGGCTGGGGCTTGGTGGCGAGCGCCGCGATGGTCATGACCGTGGTCGCGGTCGCGGCGCATGCGCGGCTGCGCACGAAAGCGCTCGCGTGCCTGGTGATGGGTTCCAGTGCGGCCGTGGCGATACTGGTGCTCATCACGCTGATGTACCTCGATGGCAAGGGGGCCGAACTGCGCATCCTGATCGATGAGGGTGAAGGCTTCGGCTCGGGGCTGCTCCGGCTCCTCGATGGCAAGGAGGCGACCAGGCCGGGGGCGGACGGGCGCCGGATCAGCAGTGCCAACTTGACGCCGGTGGCCTTGGCCGTGGGCGTGCTGACCTCCGGCGCCGCGGTGGCCGCGCTGGCGCACGGCACCCGCCGCTACGGCATCAGCCCGATGCAGGCGTTGTGGCGGTTCGCCACTCCGGAGCCCGAAGCGCCGGCGCAACCGGAGGCCGTCGCCACGGAGCCGCGACCGGCTGCGCGGCCGACCGCAGCGAAGAGCGATCAGGTGCTGTGGGATGAGCTGGTGTTCGACGATGACCTGGTCGCGAATGTGACCTGGGTGCGGAATCCGGCGAACCCACTGGAAGGCAACAGCTCCGGGCACCGTTCGACGACCCCCGAGCCGGTACTCACCCGTTAACTGCCTGATATTGCCGCCCCGATGCCGATTCTGGCGGCGGGGCGGCATTCGCCGCTCACCGCGGTACCAGTACGCACGATCGGTGAACCAGTCATAGCCGGGTGCCGTTGACCACGAATGCCACAGCGATGTTGCCACGTGTGGCGTTGGAGTACGGGCAGACCTGATGGGCCGTCTCGACCAGCTCGACCGCCTGTTCGCCGCTGACCGAGGGCAGCGATATCCGTAGTTCGACGCCGAGCTGGAAGCGTCCGCCGTCGATCGGGATCAGTGCGACCGACGAGTCGATCTGCGCATCGTTCGCCTCGAGCTTGCCGCGCCGCCCGACCAGGGCGAGTGTCGTGCCGAAGCATGCGGCGTACCCGATCGCGAAAAGTTGCTCGGGGTTTGTGCCCGCACCATCGCCGCCCAGTTCTTTGGGTTGCCGCAGGTCCAGGTCCAATCGCCCATCGGATGTGCGCCCGTGCCCATTTCTGCCTCCAGCGACGTGCGCCTCTGCCGTGTATAGCGCTGTGGTCATTGTTGAACTCCCTTCCAGGTAACAGATCAGAACTTGGCACTTCTAAATCAAGAAGTCAATACTTTAGTATCCGAAACAAGATGATCGGAGACACGATGCTGAATGTCGGCTATCTGCTGCCCACCCGCGACCAGTCCGTACAGGGTGTGCACGAACCGAGAGCGCTCATCGCGCAGGCACAGCGGGCCGAGGAGTTGGGGTTCGACTCGGTCTGGGCAGGCGACAGCCCCGTCACCAGGCCGCGCGCGGATCCACTGCTGCTGTTGGCGGGCGTCGCTCAGGCCACCGAGCGTGTCGCGCTCGGCACGGCTGTGCTCTTGCCGGCGCTGCGTCATCCGATCCTGTTGGCGCACCAACTCGCGACCCTCGACCAACTGTCGACGGGACGCTTGATTGTGGGTATGGGCGGCGGGTTCCCCAACCCGAACACCCGAGCTCAGTTCGCTGCGATCGGCATCGGGTTCCGCAGTCGCGTCAGCCGTTTGGAGGAGTCCATCGCGGTCATGCGACGGCTGTGGTCGGGAGAGGCGGTCTCGTACCGGGGTGAGCACTTCGCCTTCCAGGACGTGGGGCTCTCGCCTCTACCGTCTCGCCCGGGAGGGCCGCCGATCTGGCTGGCCGGAAGTGGCAGCGCGGCACTGCGGCGCGTGGCTCGCCTCGCCGACGGCTGGCTCCCATACCCGGTCACGGCAACCAGCTACGCGGAGGACCGCGAGTCCATCGAACGGGCGACGACGCGGCCGGTGACCCCTGCCCTGTACGCGACGCTCTGCCTGGACGAAGACCCCGGACGGGCGCACCGACGCCTGCGCGCGAGTATCGAGCGCTACTACAACGCCCCATTCGAGTTCATCGCGTCGATCCAGGCACTGTTCGCCGGTAGCGCTCGCGACGCCGCCGACTGGCTGAACGGCTACGTCACCGCCGGCGCCCGCGACCTGGTGATCCGCCTGGCCACCGAGGACCACAACACCGGCATGGAGGAATTCGTGGACCGAGTCATGCCCCTGCTGCGCAAGGAGAATCACCAGTGACCACGTTCGTTCTCGTGCACGGCGCCTGGCACGGCCCCTGGGCCTGGGACCGCGTCCTCCCGTTGCTGCACGCCGCCGGGGCGCGCGCTCTCACTCCGGATCTCGGCGCAGGTGGCGACCGCGGGCTCCACGACCACGCCGCCGCTGTCGTCGCAGCCCTCGATACCGTCCCCCGAGACGACGAACTAGTGCTGGTCGGGCACAGCTACGCGGGTCTGGTAGTCCGGGAAGCAGCCGACGCGCGGCCCGACGCCGTGGACCACGTCGTGCTCCTGGACGGTTGGGCAGGAGGCGACGGTGCCAGTATGTTCAGTTTGGCTCCCGCCCCCTTCGTCGAAGCAATCCGAACCGCGGCCGCGACATCCGGTCGTGGAGTGGAGATCCCGGCACCATCCCCGATCGCGTTCGGCGTCGCCGACACCGACGCCTCGTCCTGGCTCACCGCACGTCTGCGTCCGCAGCCGCTGCGCACGTTCACCGAGAGCACTCGCTTGACCGGAGTCGTCGACCGGATTCCCGGAACGGCCATCTACTGCCGACCGCAGACCTACCCCTTCGACCGATTCGGCGAGGCCGCGGGATACCGGACCCTCGCAATGAACGGCCCGCACGACATCATGCTGACCGACCCAGAAGCACTGGCCGACATCCTGCTGACGTTGTTCAACAAGCAGAAGCGTGAAATCTAGAATGATGAAGTGGATCAGCGAACGTACAACCAGTACTGCGCGACCGCGCGCACCCTCGATCTCGTCGGCGAGCGCTGGACGCTGTTGCTGATCCGCGAACTGCTGACCGGACCCAAACGGTTCAGCGACCTGCAGGCAAGCCTCCGCGGCCTCGGCACCGGTCTCCTCGCCGCTCGCCTGAAACATCTGGAACGCGAAGGGCTCGCGCGGAAAATCACCCTTCCACCACCCGCTCGCACGCCCGCCTACGCCCTTACCGAGGCCGGCGAGGAACTCGGGCCCACCATCCTTGCTCTGGCCCGGTGGGGGTTGAAATGGGCGATGGGTGAACCGGACCCCGCCGAAACTTTCCAGCCGGGCTGGGCGGTCCTGGGTCTGCGAGCCTGCTTCGATCCGCAGGCCGCCGCCGGACTGAGCGCGGTGTACGAATTCCGCATCGACGACGAAATCTTCCACGCCCGGATTGATGACGAGACGATCGAGACACTGCACGGACCTGCTCAGCACCCCGACGCGATCATCACCATGAGCGAGGCGGCGTTCCTCCGCCTGACCAGCCAAACCCTGACCCTCGCCGAGGCGATCGAAACCGGTGCCGCATCCGCGAGTGGTGACGGCGAAACGCTGCGCAGGCTCAAAGGTCTGTTCCGCCTGCCGTCACCGCGCACCCGAAAGGCAGCGGAACAAGACCGGGCTGACGAGGCAATTCAACGGACTCAGCGCGCTCGAACGCCGAGAACCGCGAGTTGAACTCGGTTGGCTGCGCCGGTTTTGGTCATCAGGTTGGTGATGTGGGTCTTCACGGTGGTGACGCCGAGATGCAGGCGCTCGGCGATCTCCGCATTGCCGAGACCATCGGCGACGAGTGCGAGTACCTGCGTCTCCCGAGGAGTCAGTCCCTGCGGTGCGCGCTGATCCGGATGCTCGGGTGGGCCAGGCCGGTGTTGCGCCAAGGCTGAGTCCACGACGCGGCGCAGGACTTCGGGCGAGAACGGGTGGTCACCGGCGGCGGCGCGGTGGATGCCATGGAGCAGTTCGGCCGGTGCGGCGTCTTTGACCAGGAATCCGCAGACGCCCGCGGCCAGGGCTGGATAGAGGTGATCGTCGTCGTCGAAGGTGGTCAGTGCGATGACCCTGGTGGCGGGGTGGGCCGCGAGAATGGCGGCGGTGGCCCGGATTCCATCCATCCCCGGCATGCGCAGGTCCATGAGGACGACATCGGGGCACAATTGCTCGGCGAGGCGCACGGCGTCCGTGCCTCCGGCGGCCTCACCCACCACCTCGAGTTCATCGTCGGTCTGACAGAGCATGCGCAAACCGGCACGAACCAGCTGCTGGTCGTCGACGAGCATGACACGCACCGTCACGAGCTCACCCGCCCGCGCAGCGGAAGACGCGCGGCGAGCAGCCACCCCGGGCCGGAAGGCCCGGCGGTCAGCTCGCCGCCCAGCAACTCCACGCGCTCGCGCAGCCCGATCAAGCCGAGGCCATGATCGCCCGGCTCTCGACGATCCTCGTCGTGTCCAGCGGTCGCCACCTTCGACCGTGCCGGCGCCGGACCGGCGCGAGAGCCGCTGTCGCTCAACGAGAAATCGACTTCCTCGCCGTTGTGCACGCTAATGGTGAGCGTGGCTGACGTTCCCGGCCCGGCGTGCGCGACGATGTTCGCGATGCCCTCCTGCGTCAGCCGCAGCAGCGTGAGCGCCAGCACCGCATCGACCACGGTGACCTCGTCGTCCACCGTGGCGGTCACCGTGACATCCAGCCGGCATGCGCGAGCCACGACCGCGTCGAGCGCGGCGGGAAGGTCCGCCGGTGCGGTGAAGGAATCGCCCGCCATCGCGGGATCACGCAAGATCGCGACGAGCCTGCGCAGGTCGGCGAGGGTTTCTTTGCCGCTGGCGTGGATGTCGTCGAGCACTTCCAGCGTGACGGGCGGCGCGTCGGTCAACGCGTGTCTGGCCACGCCGACCCGCAGCACCGTCGAGGACACGTGGTGGGCGATCAGATCGTGCAACTCCCTGGCGATAGCGGTGCGTTCGAGCGCCCGCGCCGCCGCCACCTCGCTGTCCCGCCGTCGCGCCAATTCGCGGGCCTCGCGCTCGGCGCGCTCGGTACTCTCCCGCGCCGCGCGCAGCAGGCCGCCGATCAACAATGGAGCGCCTGCCATCACGACCGCGCGGTAGCCGTTCGCGGCGAGATCACCGGTCGGGTGCAGTACATACGCGGCGGCTACCGCGCCCGCAGCGGCGAGCGGAGGCCACCCGCCTCGACGTGCCGACAGCTCGACCAGCGTGACCGCCGCCGCGACCTTGGGCACCACCGGGCCGGTGTCGCCGAACTCGAAGCCGAGCAACAACAGAACCGCCACGATCAGCGCGGTGGCCAATGGCCAGCGCACCCCCACGGCCGCGACGACGACCGCGGTCATCGCGATCGTCCAGTCCACCGCGCTCGCGTCATCGACCAAGAAGAGCAGGCACCCGACGGCGGGCACCGCCAGAAGAATGAGCCGGACCGGAACGAACCGCACGTCGAACCCGGACTCGACGCCGCGGGACACACCGGGGGCTTTCCACATGCTGACCATCATGCCGGGCGACCGCCGCGACACGGTTCCTCCTCGGGAAGGAGACGCCTCATCCGTCCGGTCTACGCGTGATCACCAGGACGCCACCGCAGATGCCTGGATTCGGTCGGACGACGCACCGCCCTTCCAGTCGGCATTCCTCCCCCGGCACGAGCGCGGGTCCTCCTAGCCGCCGGAATCTCGGCCCCGATGGCGGATTCGCGGCAACGGCGACCTCGCGACAGTGGTGCCATGACGAACGAAGCGCAGTACACCCCCTCCGATCCCGCTCATGAGACGGCGCTGCCGCGCCCCAGCCGCCGGAAACTGCTCGGCACGGTAGCGGCCGCGTCGGGTCTCGCGGTCGGTGCGGCCGCGGGCTTGGCCGGAGGCATCGCACTGGGAGCGGATTCGAATCCCCCGGACGCCGCGGTCCAGACGCCACTCGCGGCCTCCGGGCTACGGCGCTTCGAGAACAAGACAGTGCTGATCACCGGAGCGACCTCGGGAATCGGCGCCGCGGCGGCACGATTGTTCGCCGCCGAAGGCGGGCGCGTCGCGTTCTGCGGAAGGCGAACCGAGCGCGGGCGGGCGGTGGAACGCGAGATCCGAGAGGCCGGTGGGGAGGCGACCTACTTCCGGGCGGACGTCTTGGTCGAAGAGGAAGTCCGCACCTTCGTCGACGCGGCAGTGAACACCTACGGCGGACTGCATGTCGCGTTCAACAACGCGGGCATCACGATTCAGAAGAAACTGCACGAGTACAGCGCCGAGGACTTCGACCGGGTAGTGCACACCAACCTGCGCGGAACCTTCTTGGCCATGAAATACGAAGTGCCGCACATGCTTCGGAGCGGAGGCGGCACCATCGTGGTCACTTCGTCGAGCAATGCGCTCGCGACCGACTCCGGTCGCGGCGCTTACACGGCGAGCAAGCGCGGTCTGGTCGGGCTCGTTCAGTCCGCCGCACTCGACTACGCCGCCGACGGCATCCGGGTCAACGCGCTGGTACCCGGCACCACCGACACCGAATTGGTGCGCCGTGCGGCGGGCATGGAGAGCCTGCCCGACGATGCGTGGCAGGTCCTCATGAAACAGTGGGCGGGCAGCAATGTGCCCGGCCTGGGCCGCTTGGCGACGGCACACGAGATTGCGTCCTTCGCCCTCACTCTCGCCTCACCGGAACACCCGTACCTCACCGGGGCGCAGCTCGTCATCGACGGCGGAAAGACCGCGCACGCGTAGGTTCGTCACGGGTTTCCGACCGTCCGTGTGCAGGTGAGTGCGGTCAGCGGAACAGGCCCGCGTGTTCGACAGCCCACTCGTCGAATGTGCGTGGCGGTCGCCCGATGATCTCTTGGACGCTGGGCCGCTGGTCGCGGGTCCATTGCGTGAGCGCCGCCAGGTGGATCGTGTACTCCTGCAATGCGTAGAGCGTGACGTCGATCGCACCGGGTGGCCAACCGTTGCGGCGCCAGATCGCGCGGCTCTGGTCCGGTGTGAGTTCGACGTGGCCGACGTCCCGCCGGATTGCCCTGGCGATGCTGAGAATTCGGGCACGGGTGCTCAGCGGTGGGCCTACGGCTTCGATGACGGTGCCGGTGTAGTTGTCGGTGGTCAGTGCGGCCGCCGCGACAGCGGCGAGGTCATCCTCGTGAATGAAGGGGTAGTGGCCGGTATCGGCGAACGCCTCGCGAACGACGCTGTCAGCTCCGATCGTGTCCGGCCAGTCCGAGCCTGTGGCGGGGTAGGTTCCCTCGATGGCGGACCCCATCACCGCGGAGGGGCGGATGTGAGTCCACGCGATTCCGGAGCGCTCCACGGCTCTTTCGATCACGAGCCAGAACCAGGTCTCGGGCGGGTATTCCTGCTCGTATTCGGGTCCGTGCGAGGAGAGCAACGCGATCCGGCGCAGTCCGGCCGCGCTCGCCAGGGCGAGAACGTCCTCCACCGTGGACGGGATCGCGCCGGCAAGGAACATCGCCTCGACACCGGGCAATGCCGTGGCGCAGTCCGAGGGTGAGGTAATGGACCCCAGCAAGAGTTCGACGTCCGCCGGCCAACCTTCGTCCTGGCCGGGCTCGGTCAGCACACGCACCCTGGCTCCGGCGGCCAGCAGTCGGCGCGCCAGGCTTCGGCCGACGATTCCGGTCGGACTGGCGCCTTCGCGTTTGCGAGGGCAAACGGCCGTCACCAGGTAGAGACTATTCGTTTCCGGTGCGGCAGAGTCGAATTGGCGCATGGCAAGATCCTCCGTCGTAGTCGGCTGGAGATCTTGCGCCTGATCGGATTCGACGCGGCGGATTCTCGGCCGCCGCGCTGATCGCGGAATCACGGTTGCGGATCTGGCCTGACACTAGCAGCTACGACGTCGAGTACGCACCCGGCCGCTAGAGCCGGGACATGGCACCGACTGGACGTTCTGGGTCGAGTACCCGTCGGATGGACCGAGCGGCGTTTCACTCGCAAAGGAGGAAGCAGGCCCCGGCCACGCCGTGAAAGGTGACAACCATGAAATTCGCAGTGATCGGCGGTACCGGACGAATCGGCTCCCAAGTGGTGCGGAAGCTGACCGCGGCCGGACACGAGGCCGTCCCCGCGGCACCGTCCACCGGGGTCGACCTGATCACAGGAAAGGGCCTCGACCGGGCGCTGGAGGGCGTCTACGTCGTGGTCAACCTTGCGAACTCGCCGACCTTCGACGAGGCATCCCTGGACTTCTTCCGCACCTCCATGCACAACTTGCTCGCCGCAGGAGAGCGGGCCGGTGTCCGGCACCAGGTCGTCCTCTCGATCGTCGGGGTGGACCAGGTGCCCCAGCTGGACTACTACCGGGCCAAGACCTTGCAGGAGGACCTGCTCCGGCAGGGACCCACGCCGTACTCCATCGTGCGCGCCACCCAATTCTTCGAGTTCATGGACGCCGTCTTCGCCGACACCTCCGACGGTGACACCGTCCGCCTGCCCGCCACCCGACTCCAGCCGATCGCCGCCGCGGACGTCGTCGACGCCGTCGTCGAGGTCTCCACCGGCACCCCGCTGCAGGGCATCCGCAACGTCGCGGGTCCGGACGTCTTTCCGCTCGACGAGCTCGGAAGGCTCACCTTGGCCGCACGGCACGACACCCGGACCGTCGTCACCGATGACAAAGCCGGCATGTTCGCCGTCGTCACCGGCGACGTGCTCACCGCCGGACCGGACGCACACCTGGCATCCACGCACTACCAGGACTGGCTCCAGAACGCCTAGTCGAATGTGTGTGGCGGTCGCCCGCCCGCCGCCGTCATTCTCGGCCGAGGTGTCGGCGATGGTCGTCGGTGAGCGCCAGCGGCGGGACGTATCGACTCACCAGCGTGCGATGCCACCGAGCTCGGGTGTGAACCAGCTCCCGGGGCGTGGTGAAGCGTAGCGGCGGGTCCGGTTCGTCAGCCCTGAACGTGACGACCAGATCGCCCGCCGCGCCGCGAAGGGCTCACGCGGCGGGCGGCCACCGGTGTTCGATGCCGAGGCCTACAAGCAGCGCAACGTGGTCGAGCGCTGCTACAACCGGCTCAAAACAATTCCGGGACCTGGCCACCCGCTATGCCAAACGCGCCGCCTACTACCAGGCCGAACTCACCATCGCCGCCATCATCCTCTGGCTCCGGTGACTTACAGGACAGAACCTAGCCGCCGGGATGCTCTCGGTCGTCCACTTCAGTGGATGACCCCTCCCTGGCCGGCTTTCCCGATAATCCGCGAACTCATTCGGCGGCTCGGCACCCGCTTGGGCATCGACGTCCCGGCCGCCATCATCTGGGATGCCCCACAGCAGAACTGCTGGCCGCCGAACTGTGCGCTCGCTTCGCACCGGTGAGGTCCGCCCGTACGCTGTGCTGGTGTCTGAACAGGTAGTCGAGCCGATCGTGATCGACATAGCACAGGGTGTCCGGAGGAAGGCTTCGGCAGGTGTGCTTGTCGCAGGGCAGTTCGGTCTGTTCGCCGTGGTCAGTGCGATGACCGGCAAGGTGTCGGGCGGGTCGCGCTGCGGAAGCCGCCGCTGTTGTCATCGGGGCCGTCCTGCTGGTTATCGCGGTTGTCGGGTTACTGCTGTGGCGAACGATAACGCGTCCACGCCAACTGATCGTCGATAAGTCCGGCATCCGCTGGGAAGATCCGCAGGGACGCCATTGGCGGCCGGGTGGGGTGAGCTGTCGGCGATCTCGGTGTCGCGAACGGTGAACCAGCGCCCTAAGTTGCTCCCACCTGATGTCATGGTCCGGCTCGACCTGTTCCCCGCGGATGCGGGTTTCCTGGTTCGGCATCCGGAGATGGAGCACCGGTGGGAATTTCACAGGGTCCGCGGCGGCTACCGGGTGCCGTTGGGACAGGCGGGCGAGCTGATTCCCCGGCTGGACGCGGCCATGCGGCACTGCGCGGGAGCGCGCTACCAGGGAATACGCGACGAAGGATGCACGGTCGGCTTGTTCTGACAAGGACCAGAACGGATGCCGGTCAGGTGGGCATCACGGCAGCTCGGGAAATTCGCCTGTCGGTCACGTCGTCAGTGGCTCGGTGACGCGGCGGACCGGCCGGATGCGGATGCCGAATTCCGGTCGCAGATTCACCGACGCCAGCGGCACCACCGGGTGGGCGTCGTCGAGTTCGAGGCGGAAACGTTGCACCGTCATCGCCAGGATCAGCACCATCTCCGTCATCGACATGTCCTTGCCCAGGCAGATGCGTGGACCGCCGGAGAACGGGAAGAACGCGAACTTGTGCCGCTCGGCCACCGCTTGGTCGGTGAAGCGCTCCGGACGGAACTGCTCCGGGTCGTCCCACAGCCGCTTGTCGCGGTGAATGTAGTACATGCACAAGGTGACTCGCGCACCGGCCGGGACGTGGTAGCCGCCGATCTCGTCGTCGTCGATCGGCGTGCGCTCCACGATCCAGGCGGGCGGATACAGGCGCATCGTCTCCTCGATGACCATGCGGCAGTAGCTGAGCTGCCCCAGATCGGCGAAGGTCGGGGCCCGGTCGCCGATCACCGAGCGCACCTCCTCGGCCAGCCGTTCCTGGACCTCCGGGTGCGTGGCGAGCAGGTAGCACGCCCACGACAGCGCGTTCGCCGGGGACTCGTGGCCCGCCACCAGCAGGGTCTTGATCTCGTTGAGCAGATCTTCCTCGCGCATGCCCTGCCCGCCCTCGTCGCGGGCGCGCACCAGCGCGGTGAGCACGTCGGTGGTGTCGGCGCCATGGCGGCGTTCGGCGATGAGATGCCGTACCACGTCGTCGAGTTCGCCGACCTTGCGCGCGACCCGCCGCGCCTCGGGCGTCGGGAAGGACTGCGGCAGTTTCACCGGCGCGTTCACCCGCTTCATGATGAACGCGAACGCCGCCCGCATCGCGTCGGTCACCTGGGTGGTGTCGGTAGACAGATCGATGCTGAACAGGATTCGGCCGGTCACCGCGAGCAGCAGCTTCACGTAGTCGTCGTAGATGTCGCGGAACTCCCCGGCGGCGGCGTCCCAGTTGTCGAGCATCGCCGCGGCGCTGTCGGTGATGTCGTCGGCGAAACCCTTGACGTGCGAGTGGGAGAACGCCGGTGAGATGAGTTTGCGCTGCTTGCGCCAGTACTCCAGGTTGTTGGTGGTGAGCTGCCCTTCGCCGAGCAGGATGCTGAACTCGTCGTAGATGGGGCTCTTGCGGTAGTTGGTGTAGTTGTCCTTGAGCACGTACTCGGTCATCGCCGGGTCCGCGACGAGGTAGACCAGCATCGGGCCCGCTTTGACCCGCACGACGTCGCCGTAGCCGTCCAGCAGCTCGCCCACCGTGGCGAGCGGGTTCTTCGCCAACTTCGGCAGCATGCGTCCGGTTTCCACCAGACTCGGTCCGGGTGCTTTCATGGTCCGACCTTTCACTTCAACAGCTTGGCGTGCTTGCGCAGCTGGTTCACGTAGTCCTGTTTCTCTACCACCAGCGGGTACTGGTCGGCGTGGTAGAGCCGCAGCCCGGCATACAGGTCGGGTTGGCGGCCCTGAGTGGCGCGGTCGAAGCGCGCGACCCGCTGCGGATCAGCCGCTTTCGCACCGAGATACTCGGCGACGAGGTCGGCTTGCTTCTCGTACACGTCCCAGTGCGAGCCGATCGGCCGCACCATTCCGACCACGAACAGGTCGCGGGTGTGCGGCGGAAAGATGTTGAGGTACAGGTCCGGTCGCAGGTTACCTTCGGCCCAGTTGAGGTGGGCGCGGTCGACAACCGGATAGTTCGGCACGAACCCGGTCGCCAGCAGCACCAGATCGACCTTCTCCTCGGTGCCGTCGGCGAAGGTGACCCGGTCGTCATCGATCGCGGTGACATCGGGTTTAGGGGTGATGTCGCCGTGGGTGTAGTAGTGGTGCAGCTGGTCGCCCAGCATCGGGATCACGATGCCCTCGTCGAAGTCGGGCACCGGAAGCCCGAACGTGCGGGACCGGCCGCGCAGGTACCCGAACAGCCGCTCGAAGGCCCGCTTGCGCAGCGGCCGCCACATCCGGCCCTGCAACATGCTGTCGGTCGGGCGGCCGAGCATATATTTGGGCATGCAGTAGAACCCGCGTCTGCTGCTGTGCAGGGTCAGCGCCGCGTTCACCGCGCAGTCGGACAGGATGTCGGCGGCCGACTGCCCGGCGCCCACCACCAGTACGCGTTTGCCCAGCACTTGTTCGGGATGGCGGTATTCGCTGGAGTGCAGCACGGGCACGGTGCTGGTACCGGGAATGTCGATGCTTCGCGGGGTGCGGTCGTGCCCGGTGGCGATGACGACTCCCGCGTAGGCGCGCTGGTCGCCGTCGGCCAGCGTCACCGTCCATCCGTCGTCCGCGGGCTCGATCCGCTGCACCGCGGTGTTCAACCGGATGTGCGGCCACAGATCGTATGCGTCGGCGTAGGAGTGCAGATACCGCAGCACGAGCTCGTGCCCGGGGTAGTCGGGATAGTCCTCGGGCATCGGGAAACCCGAAAAAGCTTGGACGCCTTTGGAAGCGATGACATGCGTGTTGTGGCTGACCGGTGAGTCCGCCCGCCGCGCGTCCCAGATCCCGCCGATCCCGTCGGCTGCCTCCAGGACCTCGAATTCCAGGCCGCGCGCGGCGAATCCGCGGGCGGTCGCCAATCCGGCCGCGCCCGCGCCGATGACGCAATAAGTACTCATGCCGCAGCCACCCGTTCGGTCTGGGGCTCGTCGGTGCGCGGCGCCGGGTCCGGTTCGGTTCCCGCGCTCGCGCGCCAGGCCACCACGAAACAGGCGACGTAGATGGCCGTCTGTCCCACCAGCGTGAAGTAGACGTTCTCGTTGTAGACCGCCACGACCAACC
The DNA here is from genome assembly GCF_015477605.1 of Nocardia amamiensis. Lineage (GTDB taxonomy): Bacteria > Actinomycetota > Actinomycetes > Mycobacteriales > Mycobacteriaceae > Nocardia > Nocardia amamiensis_A. Next base: position 85,238 of record NZ_JADLQX010000018.1, on the reverse strand, counting down.
AGGCCACGGTGAGCAGCGCGACGGTGCGTGCGCCGCCGCGCATCAGCCCGGCGTACACCGCGAGCATCCACACCGCGCCGACGGCGATGTACACCCACGGACCGAACGGGGCGCGGAACGACGCCAGCGTCAGCACCGCCAGCCAAATGGCCAGCTGCTCGGCGCGAAACCGCGGCCCCTGCGCGCCCGCGGCCACCCGCCGGTGGATGCGGACCGCGGTGACCGCCACCAGGATCAGCAGCAGCAGGGTGTAGACGTTGGTGATCAGGCGGGCTGGACCGGTCGGGTCGCCGATGTCCCAGCCGATGATCTCCGCCTTGTACGGCAGCCCGAACGGCGAGTAGTTGACCAGCTGGTTGGCCCGTTCCACCAGCACGAACTGGTGGAACTCGCCGCTGGCCAGCCGCTGCCAGGTGCCGTCGGACAGGAAGTTCCGCCACGGCTCCCAGCCGAAGATCGCCAGCGTCGCCGCCGAATACAGGCCGCAGAACGCCGCGGTCCACACCGCGGGCCGCCAGCGCCGCTGCACGAGCAGATAGACCAGCAGGATCGCCGGGGACACCTTGGCGATGATCGCGAACGCCAGCGCCGCACCGCCGAAGACATTGCGCTGCAGATGGAACAACACCATGGCGCCCGCCGCGCCGACGTAGAGCACCAGCACGTGGATGTTGCCGATCTGCAAAGTCGCCAGAGTCGGCAGGCTGATCCACACCACCGGCGTCAGCGCGGCCAGCACCGCGCCCTGCCTGCCGCCGATCCAGCGGGCGATGGCGAACATGGCCACCAGCACGATCGCGACGTACAGCGAGTACCACAGTGCGCGCAGGGTGGCGAAATCGTGGCTGAACAGCAGCAGCAACCGCGGCAGTAGCAGGAACGGCGGCGGGTACAGGTAGGCGTCGCGATCCTGCGGGGCCACGCTGGGCAGCACCGAATCCGCCTGCGGCGATTCGTACCGGTGCCGGTCGTACAGACTGGCGGGTTCGTGCTCGGCCATCAGCGCCCCGCTGATGTAGCCGGACAGATGGGACTTCTTGACCAGGAATTCGTCGTCGGCCGACAGGGAGGCATCGACGTTGTCGGCGTCGAGGATGAATTGCGTCAGCCGGGCCAGCACTGCGACGACGAGCAGGACGGCCACGCTCCACAGCACACGCACCACGATCGGCTTGCTCCGCACCACCTCCCGCCACTCCGCCGGGACGGTCGGCACGAACAGCACGAAAAGCACTGCCGCGCAGATTATTCCGAGCAACGCGGTGATCGGCCCTGGTAGGCCGGTGAGCGCGAGCACGATCATCACGACGGGGACGAGAATGCCGACCACGAACACCGCGTACATCGCGGCGTAGTAGTCGAGCGAACCCCGGAAGCGGGTCCATGTCCTGGATATCATCTGCAACCTACGGCTTTCGGTTCCCGCGCCGCCCCGGCTCGGGGCGGCGCGGCTGGTCTCATCTTGTCGCTGCCCCGGCGGCCAGCAGCGGAATCACCTGCGCCACCACGTCCTGCGCCGGGGGCGCGGCGCGCAGGTCGGAGCCGATCCGCTCGGCGGCCGCGCGGAAGTCGGGTTCGCGCAGCAGCGTGCGGATCGATGCGGCGAGTGCTTCGACGTCGCCCTGGGCAGCCGGAGTCTCGGCGGCCAGGCCCGCGCCTGCACGCACCAAGCCGCGGGCGTAGTCGAACTGGTCGAACATTTGCGGCAGCACCAGCTGCGGCAGGCCGAACCAGCCCGCGGTCAGGCCGGTGGTCGAGCCGCCGTGGTGCACCAGCAGATCGCAGCCCGGCAGGAACAGGTTCAGCGGCACCTCCTCGACGACCCGCACATGGTCGGGCAACTCGCCGACCGCGGCACGGTCGTGCGCCGACAGCGCCACGATCACCTCGGCGTCGGCCACCTCGCCCAGCGCCGCCAGCACCGACTCCAGCGGCCGCGGACCGGTCAGGCTCAGCGTGCTGCCGCCCATACAGACCGCGATTCGCTTGCGGCCGTGGTCGTTTCGGTGCCACGTCGGCAGTACGCCGGTGCCGTTGAACGGGACGTAACCCACCGGGATGCTCGCCGCCGCGTCCGGCGCCTGCAACCGCGGCGGGCAGATGTCGAGTATGGCGACCGGGTCGGCCAGCCGGGTGCCGTTCTCTTCGGCCAGCGCGGCGGTACGTTCGGTGAACGGGCCGCCGGTGGGGTCGATGCCCCAGCGGTGCACGAGGACCGGCAGATCCAGTTCCGCTCCCAGGGCGCGGCCGATGGTGGCCAGCGGGTCGGTGAGGATCACGTCCGCGCCCCAGTCCCTGGCCACCGCGGCGAACGTCTCGAGGTACTGGCCGGCGTGGTTGTGCCAGTTCTGCGCGGCGATCTGCCACAGGCCCTGCCCGCTGGGCTGGTCGCGGTCGGCGAACAGCGGAAGGGGGAACATGCCCTCGTTCACTTTGGCGCGCAGCTCGTCCATCGGCACGTTCAGCGCGGTCAGCTCGACGGCGTTCAACCCCGAGCGAAGCGCCGTCGCGGTCACGTCGTCGCGCGAGGCGACCAGCACCTCGTGACCGGCCAGCCGCAGCGCCCAGCAGAACGGCACCATCGCCAGCAGATGCCCGGACGAAGGCACCGGCACCACAAGAAACTTCATCGATTCACTCCTTCGGCTTCATCCACTCCATCGGATTGGTGTGCCGAGGCACCCATGATGGAGCCGATTGCTCGGCGTTGCGGCGCTTTTCGATCACCACGATGTTGTGGTAAAAGTGCAGCGCCCCGATCCAGTCGTCGAACTCGCCCGCGGCGCGGCCGGAATCCTTTTCGAATTCCTGCTGGTGCAGGGCGTCGACGAGGGTTTTCAGGTAGCCGACCGTGGTCGCCGGGTCGTCGGTGCTGGTGCTGCTTCCGCCCCAGCCGGACCAGTAGGAGGTCTGGGTGTCCTCCACCACGTATAGTCCGCCGGGCCGCACATGCGCGAACAGCGCCCGGAACGAGGCGATCACGTCGCCGCTGATGTGGCTGCCGTCGTCGATGACGATGTCGAACGGGCCGAGCGAGCGGCCGAGTTCGTCGAGGAACGCCGCATCGCCCTGGTCGCCCTGCAGCGGTTGCAGCCGGGGTTCGGCGATGCCGGACTTGTCGAAATAGTCCAGCCCGTACACGAGGCCGCGGCGGAAATACTGCTTCCACATGCGCAGCGACGCGCCGCCGACATTGGGCGCGGTGTATCCGCCGATGCCCAGTTCCAGTACCCGCACCCGGCTGTCGCGCAGCGGGGCGAAGTGCCGCTCGTAGTGCTGGGTGTACCAGTGCCCGCCCCACTTGTCCGAACCGAACTGCAGCGACAGCGCGTTGAGGTCGTAGTGGTTGGGGCGGCAGGCGGTGACGATCCGGTCGGCGGCGACGGCGGCGGCGTCGCGGGCCAGCCGCCACGGGTCGTCGGGGGCGAAGCTGGCCGGCCCCGGTTCGTCCTTGATCGCGATGGCGCGGGTGCCGATGGCGGCGTCGGGCGGGCCGTAGACCGCGCGCAGCAGCTCCACCAGATCCTGGCGCACCACCAGCCACGGATCTTCCAAGGCGCCGGGGGCGATGGCGGGTTCGTCGGCGCCGAGGGTGAGCAGGTAGTCCAGTTGCTTGCCCTCATGGGTCAGCTCGAACACCGCGGTGACCGGCTGCCCGGGGCGGGTGCCGTGACCCGCGCGCCAGGCGATCTCCTCGAGCACCGCCTCGGCCACGGCCTCGGTGCCGATCTCCCCGATGCGCGCGGCGGTCTCCTCGTAGACGCCGTCGGCGATCGCGATCAGGTGGGCGGCGAGGACATTCTCGTCGTTCAGGTTCACGTCATCCATCCGTTCCGCCGGTGCGCACCGGCTTCGATTCCTCCACCAGGCGCACGCCCTCGGCGACGAGCATGGCCCGGACCATGCCGCGGAAGTCCACCGATGGACGCCACCCGGTCCGCTGGCGCAGCCTCGTCGCGTCACCCACCAGCGGTTGCCTGCTGCGGGTGAGCATCGAGGAGCGTTCGCGGACATGGTCTTTCCAGTTCAGTCCGGCCATGCCGAACGCGGCCGCGCAGAACTGCGCGACCGTATGGTGTTCGCCGGTGGCGACGACGAACTCGTCCGGCTCGTCGAGGGCCAGAATCCGGGTCATCGCCTCGACGTAGTCCGGCGCGTACCCCCAGTCGGCGCCCGCGTCCAGCCGGCCCACCTCGACCACGTCGGTGTCGCCGCGCTGGATCCGCGCGACCGCGCGCGCGATCTTGCGCGTGACGAACTTGTCCGCGCGCAAGGGTGATTCGTGGTTGAACATGATTCCCGCGGCCGCGAACACGCCACGGGCGCGGTAGGCGCGGCAGGCCAGCAGGCCCGCCGCTTTGGTCACGCCGTAGATCGAGTCCGGCGCCAGTCCGCTGTTCTCGTCGCACACCGTCGCGTGGTCGGGTCCGAAGACGTGTGAGGAGGCCGCGTAGAACAGCCGGGTGCCGGTGCGGTGGCGCTCGATCGCTTCCGCGAAGTGCTGCACCGGCAGCGTGTTCACCCGATGCGAGACGCGCGCCAGCTCGTGCGGGTCGCCGTGGTCGTCCTGCGAGGAGTGCTGCACTGCCGCCAGCAGATACACCTGCCGGGGGCGTTCGGTCGCGATCACGTGATCGACGGCCGCCGCGTCGGTGATGTCGACGGGGCCACCGCGGCCGATCCGCAGCACCTGCTCACCGCGCGCGGCGAGCAGGTCCGACAACAATGTGCCGTCCTGCCCCGCCGCGCCCGTGACGACGACGGTCATCTGGAGACCACGTCCAATTCCGGCAGCGGGAACACCAGCCGTCCTCCGGCCGCGCGGAACGCGCTTTCCCGCTCCAGCATCATGGTGCGGAAGTGCCAAGGCAGCACGAAGAACTGGTCGGGAGCCAGCTCGCGTGCCTGCGCCTCGGAGACGATCGGGATCGCGCTGCCAGGGGTGAATTTGCCGAACTTGTCGTCGTTGACCTCCGCGATGCAGGGTAGGTCCTCCGGCCCGATACCGCAGTGTTGCAACACCACATTGCCCTTGGTGGAGGCGCCGTAGCCGAGCGTGCGCAGGCCCGCTTTGCGGGAGCGGTCGAAGAAGTCACGGACCTGCTCGCGATGCTCCTCGACTCGTTTGGCGAAGTCGGCGTAGGGCTGTGGGGTGTGCAGCCCGAGCGCGGCTTCCTCCTGACGCATCCGGTCCAGCTCGGCGGCGTCGGCGGTGGACGGTGCGCCCCGCTTGCCCAGCGTGAGAGCGAAGCTGCCGCCGTTGACGGAATTGCGCTCCACTTCCAGCACCACGAATCCGCACCGCCGCGCCATCCACTCGATCTGGTCGAGGGTGTAGTACTCGAGGTGCTCGTGGCAGATGGTGTCGTAGGAGGTGGTGGCCAGCATCGCGGGCAGGTAACTCTGTTCGAGTACCCAGATGCCGTCGTCGGTGAGGCTGTCGTACACCGCCTGCATGAATTCCAGCGGGCTGGGCACGTCGTAGAACATGGCGATCGAGGTGATCACCTTGGCTCGCCGTCCGTCCAGCACCGATTCGACCAGTTCGCGGTTGAAGTATCCGGTCACCAGCCGGACATGCGGTGGATAGAACCGGCGGAACTTCTCCCCCAGCGGGTCGATCCCCACGATGGTCGCCGACCCCTCGGGGTAGGCCCGCAGCAGCGTCGCGTCGTTGCTGCCGACGTCGATCACCAGATCCTGTGGCGTCAACGACATGCGTTCCCGGATCCTGGCCACCCGGTGCCCCAGGTGATCGATCATCGATCGATTCAACCCGGAGCGGTAGCCGTAACCCGGGGAATACATCTCGTCGAAATCGGCGGTATGGCGCAGCTGCACGAGCCCGCATTCCTCAGGGCCGATGGGCACGCAGCGCACCAACTCCAAGGGGTAGCGCGGCACGGCGGTCGGGTCGGTGGCCGGAAATACTCCGGTCAGCGCCATCGTGCCGAGATCGACGACCGTCTCGAGCCGGGTGTTCCCGCACACCCGGCAGCAATCCACCGCCACTGCTTGCGTCACGCGTTCTCCATATCGTGGGCGACCATCAGTTCGACAAGTTCGGTGAAGCTCGTGCGTGGTTCCCACCCGAGCTTCTTCTTCGCCTTGGTCGGGTCACCGGTGAGATGATGCACCTCGGCGGGCCGGAAGTAGGTCGGATCGACCTCGACCAACACCCGGGAGGTGCGCCTATCGATCCCTTTCTCATCGAGACCCGTTCCCTCCCAGACTAATTCGACGCCCGTCGCGGAGAACGCGGTCTCGCACAACTCGCGCACGCTGTGTGTCTCGCCGGTGGCGATCACGTAGTCGTCGGGTTCGGGCTGCTGCAGCATCAGCCACATCGCCTCGACATACTCCTTGGCGTAGCCCCAGTCGCGGCGGGCGTCCAGGTTGCCGATAAAGAGCTTGTCCTGTTTGCCCTGCGCGATGCGCACCGCGCCGCGGGTCACCTTGCGGGTGACGAAAACCTCGCCGCGCCTGGGTGATTCGTGATTGAACAAGGTGCCGTTGACCGTGTACATCCCGTAGGCCTCGCGGTGGTTCACCGTGATCCAGTACGCGTACAGCTTCGCCACGGCATACGGCGAGCGCGGATGGAACGGCGTGTCCTCACTCAGCGCGACGTCGTGCAAGCCGCCGTACAACTCCGAGGACGAGGCCTGGTAGAACTTGGTCGCGATGCCGGTCTTGCGGATCGCGTCCAGGATGCGCAGCGTGCCGATCGCGTTGGTCTCGGCGGTGAACTCCGGGATCTGGAACGAGATGTGCACATGCGATTGCGCACCCAGGTTGTAGATCTCCGCCGGGCGCACGTCCTCCAGGATGCGGTTGAGGCTGCTGGAGTCCATGAGATCCCCATAGTGCAGGAATAGCCGGCGTTGCGAATGCGTATCGGAATACAGGTGATCGATGCGATCGGTATTGAAATTCGACGCACGCCGGATAATCCCGTGCACTTCGTATCCCTGCTGCAGCAGGAATTCCGTCAGATAAGACCCGTCCTGGCCGGTGATGCCGGTTATCAAAGCTTTTCTCATCAAACCTCCAACCCTGAGACTAACGGGTCTCGAAAATGGCGGCAACACCTATCTTTCGGTCGCCGCCGGTACTAAAATTCGATTGCATGAGCGCGGCCTCCGAAAAAACTCTGGTCATGATTCCGACATACAACGAGCGTCGCAACGTCGGGCCGTTGCTTGCTCAGATCCTGGAACAGGGCATGGATTTCGATGTCCTGTTCGTCGACGACAACTCCCCCGACGGCACCGGTGACCTGCTCGATGAGCTGGCACGACAGCACGCGCCCCGAATCCACGTGCTGCACAGGGCCGGTCGCCAAGGCGTCGGTTCCGCGCATCAGGCCGGTATCCGCTGGGCCTATGCGCAGGGGTACCGGCACATCATCACGATGGACTCCGATTTCGCGCATCCGCCGTCGTATCTTCCGGCATTGCGCGCCGCCGCCGACGGTTTCGACATCGTCGTCGGCTCGCGATATCTGAAAGAGGACAGCCTGGCCGACTGGACTCCCTTCCGCAAGGTCCTCACCCGGGTCGGGCATTTTCTCACCGTGACATTGCTGCGGATGCCCTACGATGCCACCGGCGCGTTCCGATACTACCGTCTGGACGCTGTTCCGGTAGCTGCTTTCGATAAGGTCCGCTCGACCGGTTACTCGTTCTTCTTCGAAAGCCTCTACATCCTCAACGCCAACGGTTTCCGGATCGAGCAGGTGCCCATTCACGTACTCAACCGCACCGCGGGCGCGTCGAAGATGCGCACCCGCGACGTGGCGACCAGCGTGCGTTTCCTGTTGGTGCTGTGCGCGGAGAAGTACTTGCGGCCCAGCCGTCATCGCATCAGCTCGCTCGTGCACCGGTGACCCTTCCGGCCAGCCAGTCGATCACCGCCGCCGCCTCCGGCCAATCGGAGCCGGTGGCGGTGACCGGGAACTGGTCGTCGACATAGTCTTTGGCGAACTCCGAGCGCGAGCCCACCGCGTCGCGGACCTCGGCCAGCGTCACGGAGGTGCGCGCACCCACCTCGCGCAGGCCGGTGTCGCCGAGATGCTCGGCGATCCAGCCCGCGCACCAGTCCACCGGCGCGAAGCTCTGCCGCGATCGGCCACTGGCGAACACCGGGCGGTCGGCGGCCATGTCGGCGAGCACGCCCTTGCGGTAGTCGCCGCCGTACATCGGTCCCAGCCGGACGACGAAAGTGTCCGCACCGGAACACAATTGCTCGGCCTCGGCGCGATGGCGCCCGTAGACGGTGTCCAGTTGGGTGCGCGCGGAAATGCTGCTGATCTGCACGAACCGGTCCCAGCGCCACTGCTCGCGCAGCAGGCGCGTCTTGTCCACCGTCTCCGCGTGGTCGGCGTCCGGATTGTGCTCGGCCCAGAACCGTTTCGACGGGCAGGCGGCATTGATCAGCACGTCGTAGCGGCCGGCGGTGCGGTGGCGTTCGTGGTCGGCGCGCACCACCGGCACCACCTCCCACTCGGTCCGCTTGCCGAGCGCCTCCACCAGCGCGGCGCCGACATAGCCCGCGGCGCCGACCACCGCCACGCGCAGCCCGCTCATGCCGCGCCCTTTCCGGGATGCCTCCGCGAGCCACCGCTCATGGCTTGTTGCCTTCCAAGGTGTGCGGCAGCGGCGCTACCTGGACGATCGGCGGGTCGCAGTCGTCCCACGGCTTGGTCAGCATCGCGATGAAGGTCAGCGGCGTGATCGAGTAGACCGTGTGCATCACCCCGATCGGGGTGCGCGTGCAGATGCCCTTGGACACGTGGATGAACTCCTCCGGGCAGTTCGGATCCTCGTGGTCGTCCTTGGTCACCAGCACGCCGTTGCCTTCGACGAACAGCAGGTACTCGACGAAGTGCGGGTGGTAGTGCAAGCCGCGCACCTTGCCCGGGTGCATGTAGATCAGGTTGAACTCCAGCAAGGGCTCCGGGGGAACCCACGTGAAGATGCCGCCGCGCCCATCGCGGACGGTGTCGAGATTGCACGACGGGGTGAGAACTTCGACCTTCATTACTGCATCCCTTCATCAAGCGGGTACTACGTCGGGGCGAACAGCGGTGAGCTTGTTCGCGAGAGAGCCGAGCAACGCCTCGCGATGCTCGACGAGGAAGAAGTGACCGCCGGGCAGCAGCTCGGTGGAGCGCAACCCAGGCAGGACGTCGCGCCAGGCCTCGAGCTGGGTGGTCGCCACCTGGCGGTCGTCGCGACCGCCGAAGAGGTGGGCCGGGCACGACGGTGCGGCGGCGGGGGTGAATCGGTAGTCGTCGAAGATCTCGAAGTCGCTGCGCAGCGCGGGCAGGAACAGCGCCATCACCTCGGGTGTGTCGCGCACCTCCGGCGGAATGCCGCCGTAATGGCCGACCGCGGCGATGAATTCGTGATCGGGAAGACCCGACAGGCGCCCCGGCCGGGGCAGATGTGGCGCCGCCACGCCGCCCAGAAACAGCGCCCGCGGTTCGACCCCGGCGGGCAGCCCGCGCGCGACCTCGTAGGCGGTCAGTGCGCCGAGGCTGTGGCCGAAGAAGGCGAACGGCAGATCGGTCAGCGGAAGGACCTGCGCCAGGGAGGCGTCGACCAGATCGGTGAAGCGGCGGATCGGCGTCTGCGCCAGATGCCGTTGCCGGGCGGGCAGCTCGATGACGCACAACTCGACCCAGTCGGGCAGCTGGCGCCGCCACGGGGTGTAGGCGGCGGCCTTGCCGCCGGCGAACGGCCAGCAGAACAACCGCAGCTTCGGCGTGCCCGCGGTCCGGCGGTGGACGGTCAGCGCACCCGTCTCGCGTGCGGGCGGCATCGCGGCCGGTTCGGCTGTCGCTCGCGCCGGTTCTGTGGCCGTCTGCGTGATCGTTGCCGAAATTGCTGAAGCGGCACGGCTTTTCGATTGGTCATTCGGGCTGCCGGCCTCGATCGGAAGAGCACGCAGATCGCCCACCGTCGCGATCCGGGTCACCGGCGCGCCCAGCGTCGCGAAGAACTTCGACAGCGGCGCCGACGGACCGATCTCGTACCGGTGGGTGCGGGAGCGCAGCAGCGCGCGCATATTGTCGGTCCAGCGCACCGGCGCGGAGATCTGACGGACCAGATGCTCGGCAAGCGTCTCGGGCCGGTGGAACTCTCCGGTGTAGTTCGAGGTCACCGCGACCGCGCGGGCGGCGCGTGTGCGGGGCGCGCAGGCGGCCAGATGCTCGGCGAACTCCGCCTCGATCCCTCGCATCCACCGGGAATGGAACGGCGCGCTCACCCGCAGCGGGACGAATCGCAGGTCCGGAAGACGCTCGGCGAGCACCGCGCGGGCGGCGGCGACGGCATCGCTTGCACCACTGATGACGAGCTGATCGGTCGAATTGTCGTTGGCCACTTCCGCGCCCGCCGCGGCCACCAGCTCGGCCGCCGCGGAGTCGGCGATGTCCGGCAGGATCAGCGCGGCCATCGCGCCCTCGCCCTCCGGTACCGCGCGCTGCATGAGCGCCCCGCGGGTACGCACCAGCCGCGCCCCGTCGGCGAGCTCGAAGACGCCCGCCGCGACGAGCGCGGCGTACTCACCGAGACTGTGCCCACCGAAGGCGACCGGCCGCACACCGTATTCGGCCGCCAGCACCCGGTAGGCCGCGACCTCCATGGTCAGCACGCACGGCTGGGTGTACTCCGTGCGGTGCAGCCGCGGATCCCGCTCGACGCAGATCCGCAGCAGGTCCTCACCCACCGCGTCACTGGCTTCGGCGAATGTCTCTCGCGCGAGCGGGAATTCGGCACAGAAGTCCGCGCCCATCCCGGTCCGCTGGGCGCCCTGTCCCGGGAAGACGATGGTGCAGTCGGTCAGGCCAGGCTGCGGCAGTGCGGCACCGCCCTTTCCGAACGGCTCGGTGCTCATCGCAGCACCTCCGCGGTCGACTCGGCGGTGCGTGGTGCGGGGAGGTAGCCGATCTCGGCGCAGTGCGCCAGGTAGACCCGCACCAGTTCCTCCGTCGGCGGGCAGTCGATGCCCGCCGCGCCCAGGACCCGCCGGGTGTAGGCGCAGTCGGCGTAGGAGCTCTCCTCGTAGTGGATCGTGCCGAACAGCTCGATGCCGTACTTGAACATCTCCAGGGTCTGGCTGTCGTAGACCTCGTCGGTGCCGAGCCGGTAGATCTGCCGGTCGGTGGCCCTGCGGTGGAATTCCTCCAGCGGCACCAGACTCACCTCATAACCGGCGCGCTGCACGTAGCGGACCACGTCGTAGTAGCGGCGGATGTCCGGGTTGGTCAGGTGGTAGGTCTCCCGGTAGGTGGGCCTGCGCAAGGCGATGTGCACCATCGCGGCGCTGACGTAGTCGACCGGGCTGATGTCCCAGTGCACCGGCGTCAGCATCGTCTCGCCGGCCTCGATCATCGTCTTGAGGATGTCGTAGTACGCGCCTTTGACGCTGACCTCGGAGAACGGGTACCGGCCGGTGCGGCTGTCGCCCATGATGTTGCCGGGCCGCACGATGTCCCAGAGCAGTCCCTGCTCGCTGGCCGCGCGGATCAGCTTCTCGGACTCGTACTTCGTCTGCTGATAGGGCAGGTGGTCGTAGCCCTGACCCAGTTCCAGGTCGCGTTCGGTGAACGGCGGGTTGTTGAAGTTGAGCCGATCGCCCAGCGCGCTGAAGCTGGACACGTACACCAGGTACTTGCCGCGCGAGCGCAGCGCGAATTCGACCGCGCGCCGGGTGCCTTCGACGTTGATCGGGGCGAGGGCGTCGTAGAAGGTGACCAGCGTGGTACGGCCCGCGGCGTGGATGGTCAGGTCGACCTCGTCGGCGAGGCGCCGCCAGGTCACCTCGTCCAGACCGAGGCGTTCGCTGGAGACGTCGCCGAGCACCGTCGTCACCCGGTCCGCGAACGCCTTGTCGAGGGTGCCGTCCGGATCGTAAGTGCCGAGGAAGTGCTTGATCCGGCGTTCGGCTGCGTCCACGGTTTTGCCGCGCACCAGACAGGTCACCCGCACGTCGGTGTCCGAGAGCAGGTCGTGCAGCAGTTTGCCGCCCAGCACCCCGGTCACGCCGGTGATGAAGACCGAGCGCACCGGAATCGGGGCGTCCATGGTCACGGGCGGGATGTGCTGCTGTGTTTCGGCGGCCGCCGCGGTCTCGGTGGCACGCGGCGCGTCGGCGTGCGTCCCTCCGGTGATGATGCCTTCGGCCACCAGGTATTCCGACAGCGACGCGATAGTCGGATAAAGCTCGGTCGATTCCGCCGGAATCTTCACGTCGTAGTGCTTCATCAGGCGGTTGAGCATCCGGACGGTGGCCACGGAGTCGAATCCGAAGTCGGCGAACTCCGCGTCGAGGTCGAGTTCTGCGGGGTCGGTCTTGGTGAGATCGGCGAAGATGTCGCGGATCTGTTCGCTGAGCTGGTCACGCAGCGCGGTGTCGAAGCCGTCGCCCGCCAGCTCGGCGTTCCCGGGACGCACAGCGGTGGTCCCGCTCGATGCGACGATCTCAGCCGGTTCGGCATGCCGGTTCGGCGAGGTGACCCCGGCCGGTTCAGTGATCCCAGTAGCCGGTTCGGTGATCGTGCTCGGCGTAGTGGCTGTATCGGGTGCGAGGAGTTCCGGGGTGGTCGGATCGGCACGCAGGATCTCTTGGGCCGCAGCGCCATTCGTGGAGTGGCCGTTGCGTCGCCAGCTGTCGGCCGGGTCGTTCTCGTGCGCGACCACCGTCTTCGCGACCAGCTGTGGGGCAGCCGGATGGCTGCGCCGGCGGTAGTCCTCGGGCACGATCCAGTACCTGCGCCGCGCGAACGGGTAGCCGGGCAGGCTCACGATCCGGCCGAACGGCCGCTCGTAGCTCTGTTCCCAATCCACCGTCCATCCGCCCGCCCACAGCTCGGCGACACGGGGCAGATTCCCGGAGCGCAGCAGGGCGCGGACCTCCGTGCGGTCGGCGTCCGATTCGCCGGGCAGCTCGTCGAGCTCACGGTGGGTGCGGGCCACGCCGCGGAAGATCAGCATGCCTTCGGCCGGCGTGGGCGTGTCCGAAGCCGCCGCGCCGTAGAGCAGTTCCACGAGTTCCGCCGTGGAGGCGGCCACCACCGCGAGCCGATGCTGGAACGCGGTGCGGCCGACGGCAAGCGTCCACGCCACGTCCGGCAGCGGGACCGGGTGCTCGTGCAGCCTCCGGGCCACGCGGGTGGCCAGCTCGGTCAGCCGATCGGCGTCGCGGGCCGAGAGCACGACGAGCCTGGGCTGCCCGTCCTCGGGAGTCGATGCGATCGGGTCGGCGTCGGCCAGGATGACGTGGGCGTTCGAGCCACCCGCGCCGAACGAGCTGACGGCGGTGATTCTGGGCTGCCCGTCCTCGGGGCGCGGCCAGGCCGTGGGCTGGTCGATGATCCGGAACGGTGTGGCCGCGAAGTCGATCCCCGGGTTCGGCGGATCGCTGTGCAGGTTCGGCGCCATGGTGTCGTGCCGCAATTGCAGCAGCGCTTTCACCACGCCCGCGGCACCCGCGGCGGCCTCCAGATGCCCGACACTGGATTTCGCCGAACCGATGCCACAGTAACCTCGCTCGGTCGTGGAGCGGCGATAGGCCTTGCTCAGCGCCGCGATCTCGATGGGATCGCCCAGCGCGGTGCCGGTACCGTGCGCCTCCACGTAGCCGATGTCGCCCGCGTCGACGCGTGCGGTGGTCAGCGCCCGGCCGATCAGGTCGGCTTGAGCCGCGGGATTGGGCACGGTGAAGCCGTTGGTGCGTCCGCCGTGGTTGATCGCGCTACCCCGGATGACGCCGTAGACGCGGTCGCCGTCGGCGCGCGCATGCCGCAATGGCTTGAGCACCAGGGTCACCACGCCCTCGCCCGGCACATAGCCGTCGCCACCCGCGCCGAACGACCGGCAGCGTCCATCGGTGGAGGCCCACCGGCCATAGCCGAGCAGCAGGTACTTCCCGGGATGGATCGACACGTTGACCCCGCCCGCCAGCGCGTATGCCGACTCGCCGCGGCGCAGACTCTCACACGCCAAGTGCAGCGCGGTCAGCGATGCCGAGCACGCCGTATCCACCGCCAGGCTGGGACCGCTGAACCCGAAGTGATACGAAACCCGGTTCGCCACCGCGAAATACCCGGAAATCGGCACGCCGACGAACGCCTGGTACTCGGCATAGCCCACCCCGGCGAACACTCCGGCATCGAGCAGACCGCGGGACGCGGCGCTGGCCCGCACGCGATCCGGCGTGTAACCCGCATCTTCCAATGCCGCCCAGGACGTCTCGAGGAACAAGCGCTGCTGTGGGTCCATTTCCTCGGCATCCTTGGGCGTGATGCCGAAGAAGCGGGCGTCGAACTTGTCGACGTCGTCGATGAACCCGCCCCAGCGTGCGTAGGTGGTGCCCGGCTCGTCCGGATCGTCGGAGAGGTACTCGCGGTGGTCCCATCGCTGCGGCGGAACCTCGACGATGCAGTCCCGCCCCGCGACCAGGTTTGCCCAGAACTCCTCGATATCACCCGCCATGGGGAACCGACCTGCCATGCCGATGACGGCGATGTCGTCGTCGGAATCGTCGCCGATGGGTCGTTGGGCGGGCGCGCTCGCCGAAGCTGCCGGGCCGGTCGCCATCGTCTGCGCTGGCACCGGTGCGCGGTGCGACGCCTCGATTGCCGGATCGGCGGGCGCTGCGTGGGCCACGGTCGGTGCGGTGTGTGCCACGTCCACGTGCACTGAGCCGGCCATGACATGCGCTGATGCCGCTGCGCTGCCGAACGCCGCCCCGGATGCGAGTCCGGAGGCCAGTGCGGCCACCCGTGGCGCGTGCTCGTCGGCGAGATAGCCCGCGAGGTCGCGGATGGTCTGGTATTCGAAGAAGAGGGTGCTCGGCAGCGGGCCGAAGTCGGTTTCCAGCCGGTCGTTCATCTTGCTGATCAGCACCGAGTCGATGCCATAGTCCTGCAACGGGATACGGGTCCGGATACGATCCGGGGCCAGTCGGCAGTACTCGGCGAGCAGACCCTTCAGATAGGTCTCCGCGGTACGCCACAACGGCGCGGTGGATGCGGCCTCCGTGTGTGCCTGCACCGGCAAGGGCGGTGCGGACCCGGCGTCTGCCGGCGTGACGACACCGGCGACAACGCGGGCCGCGAGTGTTGATCGGTCCGAGACATCCTCGGGAACGGCTGCACCCTGACTAGGTGTAGGAGGCGCAGACACAGCCTCCGGCGTGGAGACAGTCGGCGCGGCGGCGGTATCGGACACTGCGAATCCCTCGGCTGCCGCGACTGTTCGGGACGCTGCGGCTACATCCGCCCCGGAAGCCCCTGGCGGGAGGCCGGTTGCATGCGTGGACGAAGCCGCACCGGCCTCCTCCGGTACCCAGCACCGTTCCCGGTCGAACTCGTAGCCGGGCAGATGAATACGACGCGCCGCCGGGTCGGTCCAGCCCGCGTACTCGACGTGGCCGCCCTCGACCCACTGCTGCGCCGCCGCCACCGGATCACCCAGCACCGTCGCACCGACTCGGTCCGTCACGACGTCGGTCACGCCAGTGAAAACGCCTGCGGGGCGGTCGCCTTCGGCGAACGCGGCGAGCCGGGCTGCGATGGCGTCCAAGGAGTCCGCGACGATCGCGAGCCGGTGCTCGAATCCGCTGCGCCCGTGTGCCAGCGTCCGCGCGATGTCCGCGGGCACCAGGTCCGGATTCGCGGCCAGATGCCTGCGCAGTGTCCGCGCCATCCGGGTCAGGCTCGTCGCGCTGCGTGCGGACAGCACGATCAGCTGTGGACCGCCGGGCACGTGCGGACGGGTGGCGTCGGCGATCGGCGCGGCGTCGACCACCACGTGCGCATTGGTGCCGCTGAAACCGAAGGAACTGATCGCGGCGCGGCGCGGCCCGCTCCACTCACGCAGCGCGGTGTTGACGAAGAACGGTGACTGGTCCAGGCCGAGCAGCGGGTTCACCGAGGCGACGTGCAGCGAGGGCGGCACCTGTCCGGCGCGCATGGCCAGCAGCACCTTGAACAGGCTCGCCATCCCGGCCGCGTGCGAGGCGTGCCCGATATTCGACTTCACCGAGCCCACCGGGATGGCGGCGACCGCGTCGGTGTAATGGCGGAAGGCCGCGGTGAGCGCTTCGATCTCGATCGGGTCGCCCAATCGTGTTCCGGTCCCGTGTGTTTCGACATAACCGATGGTGGCCGGGTCGATTCCGCCGTCGCGGTAGACCGCGAGCTCCAGTTCGGTCTGCGAGCGCACGCTCGGCGCGGTGATGCCGTTGGTGCGGCCGTCGTGGTTCACTCCGATGCCGCGGATCACGCCGTGGATCGGGTCGCCGTCGCGTTCGGCGGCGGCCAGCGGCTTGAGCACCACCACCCCGGCGCCCTCGGCGATGACGAAACCGTCGGCGTCGGCGCCGAAGCTCGCGCACCGCCCCCGCGGGGACAGCATGCCCATCGAGGAGGCCAGCAGGTGGTATTCGGGTGTCACGAAGACCGCGACGCCACCGGCGAGCGCGAGCTCGGATTCGCCTGAGGCGACGCTGCGGCAGGCTTGGTGCAGCGCGACCAGCGCCGAGGAGCACGCGGTGTCCAGCCCGAGGCACGGACCGGTGAGATCCAGATGGTAGGCCACTCGCGCGGGCAGGATGGCGGGGCTGTTGCCGGTGAACATGTGATGCGAGCCGACCGCTGCGCGGTTGCGCAGCAGGGTCGCGTAGTCCGACCCGGGCGACCCGGCGAACACGCCGCACCGCTTGCGCCGCAACGACTTCGGGTCGATGGCGGCGTCCTCCAGCGCGAGCCAGCTGTGTTCGAGGAATAATCGCTGCTGCGGGTCCATGTAGTCGGCCTCGGCAGGCACCAGGTCGAAGAACGCCGGATCGAACTGGTCGACGCCGTCGAGGAACCCGCCCCACTTGGAGTAAGTCTTGCCCGGCGTCGCCGGGCCCGGCCGGAAGTAGTCGGCGACCGGCCAGCGAGAAGCCGGCACCTCGGTCACGGAGTCGTGTCCGGCGGCGAGATTGCGCCAGAACTCGGCGAGATTCGCCGCGCCCGGGAACTCGCCGGACATGCCGATGATGGCAATGTCCATGGATGCTGACCTTTCGCTGGGCCCCTCGGTCGGCGCGCTGTATGCGGATGGCGCGCCGACGGTCTTGGGGCTGGATGCCGATGGGCGCGCCGCCGAGGACATTCGGCTGGGGGCACTGTCGGTCGGTTGAGTCGTCGGTGTGCTGGTCGCCGTCGCGCCGTCTTCGGCCATACGCCTGCTGAGCAGCCGCACGGAGGGGTGGTCGAACACCACTGTCGGCCGCAGCGCCAGCCCGTAGCGGGCGTTGACGCGGTCGATGATCTTCACCGCGAGGATCGAATCGACGCCGTATTCCGACAGCGGCAATTCGGCGCGCACCTCGGAGTGCGCCACGCCGAGTCCATCGGCGACCAGTCCGATGAGCTCGGCCTCGAGCGCCGAGACAGCGGCGGCCGATGCGGGGGCGGTCGCCGTCCGCGCGGGTTCCGAGACGATGCGTTCCACCGCCGGCACCGAGTCTTCAGCGAACTGCTCGGATGCGCCGACGTCGGTCTGCGTCGATTCCAGGCCGATTCGTTCGGCTTCCCGCGCCGGGATGTGGGCGATCTGGGTGGATGAGCTGACCGCGGAGGCTCGCGCGGGTTCCGGGACCACGCCGATGCGTTGGGCGCCCAGTGCCGAGTTCCCGACGGTCTGCGTCGATGCGCCGGTTGCGGCGGCTTGTGCCATCTGCGGGACGGCGCCGGTGTGTTGGGATCCCCGCGCTGGGGTGTGGGCAGCCCACGTGGATGCGCCGGTCGCAGCCGTTTGCGCCGGTTCCGGGGCGACATCGGTCCCGGACCGACCATCAGCGGGCGCGGCGGCGCTGACGGCGGCCAGCAGCCGGAAGCTCGGTTCCGGGTCTTCGGACAGGCCGGGACCCCATGCTCGGATTCCGGAGAATCCCGCAGCGCTCAGGGCGGCGCGCCACTGTTGTTCGGACAGCAACGGGGAGTGCGGGATTCGCGCTGCGGGATCGCGGTAGGCGTGCCAGCCCTCCAGCAGCCCGAAGGTCAATGCGAGCACCTCCAGATCGGTGGTCGCCTCGGTGAATGCCAGTACGCCGCCTGGTGCCAGCAGCCGCCGCGCGTTTCGCAGCGTCGAGTCGATCGAGCGCGTGGCGTGCAGGACGTTGGCGCAGACCACCAGGTCGGCGTCGTACGCCGGAAATCCTTGCGCGACCGGATCGGTCTCGATGTCCAGCACGGCGAAACGCAGGTTCGGGTACGTGCCGAAGGTGCGTCGTCCGTGCGCGACGAAACTGTGCGAGACGTCGGTGTAGTGGTACTCGTAGGCGATCCCGCGGTCGGCCAGTGCGGCGAGCACCGCATGCGTGGAACCGCCTGTGCCCGCGCCGATCTCGACAACCCGCAAGGGACGCGCGGTGCCGCGCTGCTGCGCGAGGGCCGACACCAACTCGGCGAGCAGGCCGTTGGTGAAATCGTAGGCGGCGTTGCCGCGATAGACCGCGCCGACCAGCCCCAGGTCGCCGCCGGGGAACAACACCTCGGTGGCGGACAGCTCCCCGCGCAGCACGCGGGGATACGCGGCCAGACAGGCATCGAGCAGGGCCACGTACGCCTCGGTTTCCGGGAAGCGTGCGAGCAGGTCGGCGCGCATGCCGCTGGTGCCGGGAGGCGGGCCGGGCACGACGATGCTGCCCTGCTGCGACCGGACGAGCCCGTGCCGCAGCAGGATGTCCAGACAGCTGGTGCGCAACCGAGCGAACTCGGGCCGCACGCCCAGTGCCGCGTCCATCGACTCGGCGGTCCACTCCCCTGGTGTGAGACCCATCCCGGCGAGCGTGGCGAACAGCAGCATCGCCGCGTAGCGGCCGAGCTCGGGCTTGCCGGGCTCCACGATGCCCGCGGGCCCGGTAGCCGCCTCGAACTGCGCCACCGCGGAGTCGAAACCGGAGCGCGGCGGCGTGATGATCCAGTAGTCGGTGCGGTCGAAGGGATAGCCCGGCAACGGGATTCGTCTCTCCGGGCCGCCGCGGTCACGCCAATCGATGTCGGCGCCCGCGACCCACTGGCGAGCCAGGTCCTGATCGCTCGCCGGCGGGCCGAACAGCGGACGGGTCTGCGCGTCCACTGTGCCGGTCACCACCGGACCGAGCTGATCGGTGCGGAATTGGTCGAGCGCGTCGGCCACCGCGGAAGGCGAGGACGCGACCACCGCCAGCCGGTGCGCGAGCGCGGGCCTGCCCACCTGTAATGTGCGCACCGCGTCGGCGAAATCGTCGGGGTCGAGAGTACGGAAGTGCTGCGCCATGATCTCGGCGTAGCGGCGCAGCTGGGCCGCTGTGCGTGCCGACAGCACGAAGATCTCCGACCCACCCGGCACCCTGGACCGAGCTCGGTCGTCGACGAATTCGGCAAGTACCACATGGGCATTGGCGCCGCCCGCACCGAACGCGCTGACACCGGCATGCCGCGGCATGGTGACGCCGTCGACCGTGCGCCGCGGCCAGTCCTCCAGCTCGCGCGGCAGATGGAACGGCACCGAGTTGAACGCGATGGCCGGATTGACCTGGGCCGCATGCAGGGTCGGCGCGATCCGTCCGTGCCGCATCTGCAGGAGCACGCGGGTCAGCCCCGCGACGCCCGCGGCCGCTTCCAGGTGGCCGATGTTCGACTTGGTCGAGCCGAGCGCGCGAGAGCGACCGGTTCCATCGGATCGGCCGAACGTCGCGGCCAGACCGGCGATTTCGATCGGATCGCCGAGCGGCGTTCCGGTGCCGTGCGCCTCCAGGTAGTCGACCGCCGCCGGATCGACTCCCGCCGCACGCAGCGCCTCGGTGATCACCTCGGCCTGCGCGCCGGGGTGCGGCACGCTGTACCCGGAAGTCTGGCCGCCGTGATTGACGGCGCTGCCCAGGATCAGACCGTGGATGGTGTCACCGTCGGCGCGAGCGGCGGCCAGCGGCTTCAAATACAGCGCGCCGACGCCTTCGCCCGGGACGTAGCCGTCGGCGCTCGCGGCGAACGGCCTGCACCGGCCGCTGTCCGACATCATGCCCAGACTGCTCAGCAGCAGGAACTTGTCCTCGTGCAGCAGCAGATTCACGCCGCCGACGATGGCGGCGTCGCATTCGCCGTCCAGCATGCTGCGCCGCGCCAGGTGCAGGGCGGTCAGCGATGCCGAGCAGGCGGTGTCCACGGTGAGACTCGGTCCGCCCAGGCCGAGGGTGTAGGAGGTGCGGTTGGCGATGGACGACGGAATCGAGGCGACGGCGACCGGATCGCCGTCGCGGGTTGCCTCCACCCCCAGCAGTCGGTAGTCGCTCCAGGTGGCGCCGACGAATACACCGACGCGCCGATCCCGCACCGTGGGGTCGGTGTGGTGGTAGCCCGCATGCTCCAGCGCGGCATACGCCTGTTGCAGGAACAACCGTTCCTGCGGATCCAGCAGTGGCGCCTGCACGGGGGGAATGCGGAAGAACTGGGGGTCGAAACCGCCTACCTCGCGCAGGAAACCGCCGGTCATCGGCGGTGCGCCGGGGGTGTCTCGGGCTGCGGTCAACCACCAGCGTTCAGCGGGAACAGGGCCGACGGCGTCGTGGCCGTCGCGCAGATTGCGCCAGAACTCGTCGAGGTCGTCGGCGTGCGGATAGCGTCCGCTGATCCCCACGATCGCGATTGGCTCCCCGACGCCTGTCGGCCTCGCCGGGGCAGGGCGCTCGCTGGCGGCCACCGACTCGACGGAGGTGCTCGCCGGCGAGGCAGCCGGACGAAGCCGGGCGCGCACGACTTCGGGGTCTCCCCAGACCGCGGCCAGCTGGGCGCGGTCCAGCGCGGCGCACGACAGCAGCAGGTCCAGTCCGGTCGCGGTGGGCAGCAGTCCGATCCCGGCCCGCCGCAGCGCGGCGATCTGCTCTGCGGGCGGATGCATGCCGCCGTCGGCCCACAGCGGCCAGTTGACGCTGACCGTCCTGGTTCCGGCCTGGTCACGCTGTTCGGCGAAGACGTCGAGATAGCGGTTGGCCGCCGCGTAGTCCGCCTGCCCCGGATTGCCGATCACCGCGGAGATCGAGGAGAACAAGACCGTCAGCCGGGCTTCCGGCAGCGCACGGGTCAGGTGGCGCACGCCGTGCACCTTCGGCGCCAGAACCGAAACCGCTTCGTCGCGGCCGGTGCCGGACACCAGCCCGTCGCGCAGCTGTCCCGCACCGTGGTAGAGCACATCGACCGGCCCGAACGTGGCGTGTGCGATGGCGGCGACGCGCTCGGCGTCCTCGGCGATCGACACGTCGGCGCGCACATGCACCGCTTCGGCGCCGAGGTCGTTGAGTTCGGCGAGCAGATCAGCGGCTGCGGCGTCGAGCGGGCGACGCGATACGAGCACCAGACGGGCGCCGTAGTCGGTCGCGAGACGGCGCGCCAGATGCCGGGCGATGCCGCCGAATCCGCCGGTCACCACGACCACCGATCCCGTCCGCAGCACCCTGTCCCCGGCGGCGCCCGTGGGGTCCGTACGCAAGCGCGGCAGCCGGATCTCGCGTCGGCCAGCGCGATAGCGGATCTCGGCGGCCGGGTGGCGTTCCTCCACGCCCAGTTCGGCGGCCACGATGTCATCGATCGCCGCCTCCGGCTCGCATTGCACAGCGCGCAGGATCGGCTGGGGCTGCTCCAGCCGCAGCGTGCGGGCGAAACCACCCAGAAGGGCGCAGCTCAGCTCACCTGCGGGCGTCGCGCGCGTGACAGCGAGCACCAGCCGTACCGGCGGTTCGGATACCCCGGCTGTCGCACGCACGAGATCACGCAGAGGCAAGTACACGCGCTCGATCAAGTCCCGCGAGTCATCGTCGCCGATCGAATCGGGCCACAGATACAGGGTGGCGTCGAAGCGCAGCCCGCGGGCCATCAGCTGCTCGACCAGCAGGCCCATATGCCGTGGGTCTGCCGGATTGACAACGAAATCACTTGCGGCGGAGAAGAACTCGTCACCAGGCCGGACCCTGACCACGGCGGCGGCCCCGGCGTGACGGTAGGGGTGGTCGGTCGTGTCGAAGACCAGCAGGCTGGTCGCTTCGCGGCGAGAGCGTGCGATGGTGTCGGGTTCCCAGTCGAAACCAAAGGTGACCAGCTCGTCCCCGGCCGCTGCCGTGGGGTCGACAGTTCTCGACGATGCGAAGGGCGGTTCCGCTATCGGCGCGGTCGGGTGGGGCGCCGAACGGAATTCGGTTGAGCCCGCCTTCGGGGCGCCTGCTTGCGGCGCCGAACCAATTTCAGTCGATGCGGCTGTCGGTGTGGCCGCTTGCTGCACGGCGGCCCTCGCCCCTGCGGTCGCGGGGCCGGGGTCGGTCGATCTGATCGGCGGGGTAACCGCTTGCGGCGCCGAACCCAGTCCGGTTGACCCTGTCGTCGGTGTGGGTGCATACGGCGCGGGACCAGGGTCGGATGATCCTGCCGCCGGGATAACCGCCTGCGGAGTCGTTCCCAGTTCGTTTGATCCCGTCGGCGTGGATGCATATGGCGCGGGACCGGGGTCGGTTGATCCGGTCGCCGGGGCTGCCACTTGCGGCGCTGAACCGAGCTCCGTTGACTGCGTGGCGAACTCAGCCGTGCTCGCACCTGGGCCGGGTTGGGATGCGGTCGTTGCCGGGACTGCCGTGGCGGCGTCGGCTCGGTACTTCGCGCCGACTGTCTCGGCAAGGTGACCGGCGAGCGCGTCGATGGTCTGGTATTCGAACAGCAGTGTCGGATACAGCGGTTCGCCGACCCGTCCTTCCAGTTCGGCGGTCAGCCGCAGCAGGCGCCCGGAATCCAGGCCGAGTTCGTAGAACCCCACGTCGGTGGCGATACCGGACGCATCGGCACCCAGTTCGACGGCGACCAGGGCAGCCAGGTCGGCGGAGATCAGTGCCTGTGGGTCGTCCGCCGACGCGGCCGGTGCCGGGCTGGTGGCCGGCGGACCATACTGCGCGGCGGGTGCCGGGCTGGTGGCCGGCGGACCATACTGCGCGGCGGGTGCCGGGCCGGTAGCCGCCGGATCGTATTGCGCGGCTGCCGCTCTGGCGCGCACGGCATCGTGTGATACCGGCGGCGCGGTCCCCTCCGCCGGTGTGAGCAACCGTTGGATGTCCGCGCTGCCGCGCACACGCTTCGACGTCAGCCGATAGCGAACCACCGGCGAGCCGTCCGGGGCGTAGAGCGCCACGTCGGCTTCGAGCAGGTCTCCGCCGTGCCCGCCGCGGACCGAAGCCCGCACGAAGACCTCCTCCGGCGTGGCCCGCCAGGCGTGCACGTCGCCGAAGTAGATCGGGATGAACGCGCTGTCGTCGTCGGCACCCAACCGTTGCGGATCGACGAACGGAACGATCGTCGAGGCGTCCAGGAACGTGGGATGCAGCAGGAAGCCGGGCAGGTGCGCGGCCGCCTCGGGGCCCAGCCCCATCGTCGCGGTGACGATGTCGCCGCTGCGCGTGAAATGGCCGGTGGCCCGCATGAAATCGCGATGCTCGATGCCGCGGCTACCGCTCTGCGCGTACATCTCGGCCATGCCGCGCACCTGCGTCGACCCGGCCGCGGTATCCGACGCCGGCGGCTCGTCTGGCGTATCTGACTGCACCAGAACGCATTCCGCGACAGGATCGACCGGTCCGTACGGCGCGCCCGCGTGGTCTAGTCGCTGAACGTCGATGGCGATGCGCCCGGTCGGGCGGTCCACCCGAAACGCGATGCGCACCGCGCCGTCCTCGGCGAGCGCGACCGGACGCTGGAACAGCGCCTCCCGGATGGTCAGGTCGGCGGGCTGATAACCGGCCGCCATCGCCGCGCGCAGGATCATGTCGAGATACACCACGCCGGGCAGGATCCGCACGCCGTGCACGCGATGGTCGCGCACCACCGGGTCATCGGCGTGCAGGGTGGTGGCGAAGCTGTCCAGATCGATCCCCCTCATCGCAGCGGCTCCACGCGCAGGAACGACGGCGCCGGGGCGCTCGGCGTCATCGGGACCACGAACCGTGGCTCGGGCACCGTGGGTGTGCTCGGAACCGTTTTCGGCAGCATGAAGCTCCTCTTGCGGAAGACAGGTGGATCCAGGGGACGACGTGTCGGCCGATGCCCATCGGGCGCCTGCTCGACGACGAGGTGAGCGTTGGTGCCGCCGAACCCGAACGAGCTGACGCCCGCGGCGCGGGGCCTGCCGTCGGCGGGCCGCCACGGGCGCAGCTCCCGAATGACCTGCAGCGGTGAACCGGCGAACTGGAAGCGCGGATTGAGGTTGTCGCAATGCAGCGACGGCGGCAGCGCCGCATGGTGCACGGCCAGGATCGTCTTGACGGCCCCGGCGATGCCCGCGGCCGAAAGCAAATGGCCGATATTGGTTTTCACGCTGCCGACCGCGCACGGCTCCAGGCGCCCCGACCGGTCGCCCAGCACGGTGGCCAGCCCCTTCAATTCGATGGGGTCGCCGATCATGGTGCCGGTGCCGTGCGCCTCCAGGTAGGACAGCGCGTCCGGCGACATCCCCGCCACCTCGAGCGCCGCGGTGACCACCTCGATCTGCGCCCGCATATTGGGTGTCGTGATGCCCATGGTGTGCCCGTCGTTGCCGATGGCCGAGCCGCGCAGCACCGCGTAGACGCGATCACCGTCGGCGAGCGCGTCGTCGAGCCGCTTGAGCACCAGCAGCGCCGCACCCTCGCCCGGCACGAAACCGTCGGCGTCCTCGGAGAACGTCGCGCACCTGCCGTTCGGCGAGAGCACACCCGCCGCCGAGAGCGTCACGAACGGCATCTCGTCGAGCAGCACCTCCACGCCGCCGGCCAGCGCGGCGTCAACCTCGCCCGCGCGCAGCGCCTGGCAGGCCAGGTGCACCGACAGCAGCGAGGACGAGCACGCGCTGTCGAGCACGACATTGCCCGCGTGCCAGTCGAAGTAGTCGGAGATCCGGGCCGCGATGAAGTTCTGGCCGATGCCGATGATGGTGTGCCGGTCGGCGACCGGAATCCGGTTGAAGTAGTTGGCCGCGCGGCTGCCCGCGTAGACGCCGACCCGTTTGCCCGCCAACTCCTCACGGCGGTATCCGGCGTCAGCGGTGGCCAGCACCGACGTCTCGAGCAGCAACCGCTGCAGCGGATCCATCTGCCATGCTTGTTCGTCGCTGACCCTGAAGTACTGCGGGTCGAACAGATCCACGCCGTCGACGAACCCGCCCCACTTGCTGTTGGTGAACCCGGGACCGCCGGTTGGACGATAGAACCGCGCGGGATCCCAGCGCGCCGGATCCACTTCTCGGATGCCGGATCGGCCCTCGGCGAGCATGCGCCAGAAGGAGCCTGGATCGTCGCCGCCCGGCAGGCGGCAGCCGATGCCGACCACGGCGATGGGTTCGGCGGCCTGGCCCCGCCGGGCATCGGCGGACCAGGTGTTCGTCGCCCCGCGCGGCGCAACCGGATCGTCCCCTGGCGTGGTTGCGTCGCTCGTCGGCTGCAGGGTATCCGGTTGCGGCGCAGCGGCGAAACGTTGCGGGAACTGCTCGGTCAGCAGCCCCGCCAGCGCGTCCAAGGTCGGGAATTCCAGCACCAGTGCCGGGTCGAAAGGCTGACCGACGACCTGCTCGATCCGGCGCACGGCCGAGGCGATGAGCACTGAGTCCGCGCCGTACTCCTCGAACCGCTTGTCACCCTCGAACCGCGCCGGTGCGAGCTTCAACTCGTCGGCGAAGATCCGCAGCAGTTCCTGATACGCCTGCCCGGAGCCGTTCGGCGACGGTTGGGCAGCAGCTGTCGGCGACGCGGGCCGGACCTCGACGGCCGACTGGCTCGCTCTCGTCGAAAGATGCAGCGCCGCACCGTGATACGGCAGCACCACCGGAGTTTCCGGCAGCCCCAGCACGGCGTCGAGCAGGTCGAATCCTTCTGCGGCGGTCAGGGCTGGAAGGCCGGTGGCCCGGTAGGCCGCGCTCGTTACCTCACCGAATCCAGTGTCGCGGAAGGACGGCCAGTTGATCGACCGGAACCAGGTCCGTCCCGCGGCGTGCTGGGCCTCGGCGAACCGGTCCAGGTGCGCGTTCGCCATCGCGTAGTCCGACAGGCCCACCGCGAGAGCGGGCAGCACCGCCGACACCGACGAGAACAACACGAAGAAATCCGGACGGTCGGCGGCGAGTACGTCCGCGAGAACCGCGGTACCCGCCAGCTTGGGAGCGAGCACCGTCGCGACGGCGGGGCCGGTTTTGCGTACGAACGCCGGACTCTCGGGCGACACACTTCCCGCGCAGTGCAGCACGCCGCCGATCGGACCCAGTTCGCGCCGCACCTGGTCGAAGAATCCGGTCAATGCCGCCTCGTCGGCGAGACTGCCGAAGTAGGTCCGCACCGCGACACCGCGATCACGCAGCGCGACCAGCCGCCGCACCTTGTCCGCATCCGAGCCGGACGCACCGGCCACCCGGTCCCATTCCGTTTCTGGCGGAAGTGGTTCCCGGCCGAGGATGGCCAGGC
The DNA here is from genome assembly GCF_015477605.1 of Nocardia amamiensis. GTDB lineage: Bacteria > Actinomycetota > Actinomycetes > Mycobacteriales > Mycobacteriaceae > Nocardia > Nocardia amamiensis_A. The sequence goes on along the minus strand of NZ_JADLQX010000018.1, from coordinate 58,736 downwards.
GGCGTGCGCCGCGCTCGACCAGCGCCGCCGCGAACTCCGCACCCAAACCGCGCGTACCGCCGGTCACCACATAGGTGCGCGCGGGATCGACGACGAGACCGTCGCGCGGGATCGCGTCCGCGAATTCCACGGCCTCGCGCACCCCGCCGCGGTACCGCACCCGCGGTGCGCCGTCATCGGCCGCGCATTCCGCGCCGAGGATCTCCAGCAACCGAGCCGGGTCCGCGCACACCGCGTCGCGCTGGGCGACCAGATGGACGCTGCGAGTCCGCACGCCGCGGATCTCGTCGGCGAGCGCGGCGGCCAGGCCACCCAGCGGTGCAGATTCCGGGCCGTCGGTGCCTGGGTCCCCGGCGGTGAGGTGGATCAGCGCGAGGGCACCCGTTCGTGCCTCGATAACGCCCTGGTAGAGGCCCATCCGCCCGAGGTCGCCGGTCGGTCGGCCGCCCGGTGCCGGGGCGAGGTCGCACAGATCGATCACGGAGTCGGTATCGGGATAGCGTGCCATCAACCCTCGGCCGTGCCGTGCGCCCGCGTCGAAGTCGTCGCGGGCCAACCCATCCGGCTGCGCGAGCCGGACCAGGCGTCCCGGATCACCGGTCGCGGCAGTCAGCGCCTCGACCAGCGGGTGCGGGGTCCGTGCGTCGTAGACGACGAGGGTGCGCCGAGAACGCAGATCCCCGGCAGGCAGGAGGAGTTCCCGCCACACCGGAACCAGTAGCCGCCGGTCCGTCCGAGCGAACTGCCGCGCCGATCCAGCGTTCGCGCCGGGCACAGGCCGCTGTATTGCTGGGGACTGCGCGGTGGGAGCAGGTTGTGCCGTAGGAGCAGGCTGTGCCGTGGGCGTGGGCTGCGGCACCGGAGTGGACTGCGCGGTCGGCGTGGGCTCTGGGGTCGGCGTGGCCTGGTGCACTGACGCGGGCTGCCACACCGGCGTGGATTGCCCGGCTTGTGCGGACAGGTGCACCGGTGTGGACTGCACCGGCGTAGTGGCGGCATGCGTGAGCTGCATGGGAGTGGATTCCGCCGTGGATGCGACATCCGGAATCCAGTACCGCTCACGGGCGAACGGATAGGTCGGCGCGGGAATGCGGCGGCGGGGCCCGGGATCGCGCACGGTGGCCCAGTCGATGTCGCCGCCGCCGAGCCAGCGCGCGATCCGCGAATCCTCGGCCGCGTCCCGGCAGTCCCGCGCGCCGGGCGCGTCATCGACCCAGGCGCGAACGGCGGCGCGCAACTGGTCGATGTCACGGGCCACGAACGCGGCGCGAGCACGGCCCGGCTGCCGGCCGACCTGCATGGTGTAGGCCAGATCGGCGAGGTTCGGTTGCTGCCCGGCGAGGAAACGGTCCAGTGCGGCAACGTAATCCACGAGCCGGTCGGAGTCGCGCGCCGACACCGGAACCACCTGTCCGCCGCTGAACCTGGTCTCCGGTCGCCGATCGACGTACTCTTCGATCACCACGTTGGCGTTGGCACCGCCCGCACCGAACGAGCTGACCGTCGCCCGCCGCGGCCGGGACGGATCCCCCGACGGCCACGGCCGCGGGCTGGTCGGGATCCGGAACGGTGTAGCCGCGAAGTCGATATTCGGATTCGGCGGTGTGGCGTGCAGCGACGGCACGATGGTCTCGTGACGCAGTTGCAACAGCACCTTGGTCAAAGCCGCGACACCGGCCGCCGCCTCGAGATGGCCGACGTTGGACTTCACCGAACCGATCGGCAGCTCGGCCACTCCGGCATCACCGAACACCTTGGCAAGACCAGCGATTTCGATGGGATCACCCAAAGCCGTGCCGGTGCCGTGCGCCTCGATGTAGGACACCGAAGCCGGGTCGACGCCGCCGACGCGCAGTGCGGAACGGATCACCGCCGCCTGCACGGCCGGGTTCGGCACCGTGAAGCCGTTCACCCGGCCGCCGTGGTTCACCGCGGTGCCTTTGATGACGCCGTAGATGGTGTCGCCGTCTGCTTCGGCGTCGGCCAGCGGCCGTAGCACCATCGCCCCCACACCCTCACCGGCCACGTATCCGTCCCCGCCCGCGCCGAAGGAACGGCAGCGACCATCGGTGGAGGCGAATTGTCCCTGACTCAGCGCGACGAACTTGTACGGGTGCAGCGACAGGTTGACCCCGCCGACCACAGCCAGGCGGCATTCGCCGGTGCGCAAGCTCTGGCAGGCCAGATGCAAAGCGGTGAGCGACGACGAGCACGCCGTGTCCACCGCGATGCTCGGTCCCTGGAAATCGAGCGCGTGCGACACCCGATTCGGGATGCTCCAGAACGTCGACCCGGGCAGCGTGCCGCGCCCGAGCCGGGACTCCTCGGCGCCGAACATCTGATAGGTGCCCCACATGACGCCGACGAACACGCCGGCTTCCTCGGGCCGCAGACCGCCACGGGCCAGGTCGGCGCGGGTGTGCCCGGCGTCTTCCAATGCCGCCCAGGCGGTTTGCAGGAACAGTCGTTCCTGCGGGTCCAGCACTTCGGCCTCGCGCGGTGAGATGGCGAAGAACAGCGGATCGAAACAGTCGACGTCGTCGAGGAACCCGCCCCACTTGGTGTAGGAGGTGAACGGGTTGTGCCGATCGGGGACGAAGTACCGGGAATGATCCCAGCGTTCCACGGGGATCTCGGTGATGCAGTCACGCCCTTCGACCAGCACCCGCCAGTACTCGTCGAGTCCGTCCGCACCCGGGTAGCGGCCGCTCACACCCACGATCGCGATATCCCCCACCGCATCGGCGCGGTAACCGGAGCTCGAACCGGCCATCGCACCCGGCGCCATCATCGATGAGTCGGCCGATGCTCGTTCGGTGACCACAGGGCGCTGCTGGTTCGTCGGCTCTGGCGTTCGCTGTTCGCTTCCGTCGTTCACAACTCCGCGGTGATCAGCCGCACCGTTCGTCGCGGGCTCGTTCTCGCGGTGATCGGCCCTGCCGTTCGACGCGGGCTCGTTTCCGCGGTGATCGGCCCTGCCGTTCGACGCGGGCTCCTTCCCGCGGTGATCGGGCACGCCGTTCGTTGCGGGGTCGTGCCCGCGATGGTTCAGCCGGTCGTTCGTCGCGCCATAGTGCACCGGTGTGAGCGACCTGTTTGATGTCGCACTCGTCCCATTGCCGAGTGCGTGGTCGGCGCCGGTCGCCGAAGTTGCGGAGCTGTGCACCGCGGGACCGGAAGTCCGCGCCGCCGTGCGCAGAGGCGAATCGCCATGCACCTCGGTCGATGGCGGAGCGGACGTCCGTGTCGTCCCCAGCTGCACCAGCAGATCGAGGACCGCCCGCGGCGTCGGGTACTCGAAGGCGAGCGTCGCGGGCAGCCGATGCCCGCTCGAGCGCGACAGTTCGTCGCGGATCTCCAGGGCCGCGACCGAGTCCAAACCGAGTTCGTGCAGCGGGCGATCGAGATCGGCGTCCGGACCGAGCCCGAGGCAGCGCCGCACCAGTGCCTCCATCTCGAGGGCGCGGCCGTCGACATCGGCGGAAGCCGAGCGGTTTTCAATAGCGGGAACGGGGGATCCAGCTTCCGGCAGCACGTCCGGCGCGTCCGCACCAGCCGCGGACGGCAAGAGCGGAAGCGTGGTGACCGCGCCTGCCGTCGCGGAATCGAAGAGACGAGACAGCGTTTCGAGGGCTTGCTCCGGGCGCAACAGGCCGTAGCCACGCCGCGCCAGCCGATCCACCTCGCCGCTGGTCAACCGCTCCATCATCCCGGTGTCCGCCCACGGACCCCACGCGATCGACAGTGCAGGCGCTCCCAGCGTGCGCCGCAGCTCGGCCAGGCCATCGAGGAAGGCGTTGGCGGCGCCGTAGCTGGATTGACCGGGTAAGCCGACCACGCCCGCGGCCGAGGAGAACAGCAGGAAGAACCGCAACGAGTGGGACGCGGTCAGCTCGTGCAGGTGCCAAGCGCCGAACGTTTTCGGCGCGAGTACGCGCCCGACGCGCGCCGCCGTCTGTTCGGCGATCACCCCGTCATCGAGCACACCGGCCAGATGCGCCACCCCGGCCAGCGGCGGCAAGTCGCGGTCGATCCAATCCAATGTGGCGGCCACGGCGTCACGATCAGCGACGTCGAGCGACCGCACGCTGATCCGAGCTCCGCGTCCGCGCAGTTCGGCGATCATCGCCTCCGCCTGCTCGTCGGGCGCCGAACGTCCCGCGAGCACCAGCTCGCGCCACCCTCGGTCGACCAACCAGCGGGCCACCAGCAGCCCCACGCCGCCCAGACCGCCGGTGATCAGCACCGTCCCTCCAGCGTCCGGCGTCGCCGCGACCCTGGGCAGTGGTTCCAGCGGAACGAGCCGCGGCACACGCCAGCGTTCCCCGCGCAGCGCCAGCTGTCTTGGCCCCGAAGGCGCGACGAGGACGTCGACCACCGCGTCTGCTGCGGCCTGCCGATCCAGATCAATGACGCAACAGCGCATTTCGCGTTGCTCGAGCTGCGCGCTGCGCGCAAAACCCCACAGCGCGGACTGCTCCGGCGCAACCCGATCGGACGGATCGACCCGCTGGCCGTCACGGGTGAGCAGCCACACCGCGGGCTCCCCCGCGAGCGCGGCGGCCTGCACGAGATGCAGTGCGCCCACCACGAGACTTTCCGCATGCGCGGGCGCGGGTGCGTCAGCAGTCGGCAGCGCGACCGCGGAGACGATCCCGCGCAACGGTGTACGGCCGTCGCTCACGGCGCCGAGCAGGGCACGTACCGCCGCGGGCACACCCAGATCGACCTCGAACTCGTCCTCGCCGCGGAATGCGAAACCGCGCCCAGGCCGGGCCAGCACGCACTCCGCGCCGCGCGCCCGCAGTGCCTCGGCGAGCGCGTCGGCAAAGCCACCCGACCCGACGACCAACCAGCGCCCGTTCGCACCGCCGGGCAGTGCCGATTCGTCTTCCCGCCAGTCGATTCGATAGCTATCCGAGGCGGACCGATCATGCGCAGTATGACCGGACGGCTTCCGGGCCGGCTCCGGCGTGGGTGTCCGCATCACTCGCAATCCCTCCGCGACCAGCACCGGACAACCCTCCTCATCGAGCAGTCGAACATCGGCGACACACAGCTGTGGCGTCTGCTCGACGACGCGCACATGGCCGAATCGAACGGTGCCCGCACCCGCCGGGACCAGCACGCGGTCCACGGCGAACGGCACCCAGGTGTGGTCCCCGGCCCGCGGCGACATCGCCGCATATGTCGCTTGGAACGCCGCGTCCAGCAAGACGGGATGCACCGTGCCGGGACCGGCGTCGGTGTCGGGATCCGACAGCGTCACCAGCGCTTCCCGCTCACCCACGTGAACATCCACGACGCGGCGGAACGCCGGGCCGTAGGGCAGGCCGGCATTCGCCAGCAGTGCGTAGAAGTCCGCTCCGGCAAGATGTTCCGGACAGTGTCGGAGAATCTCCGCCTGGCTCGCACCGTCCGGTAGCCGGTGCTGTCCGACGAGTACACGGGCCCGGGCGTGGATGCGCGGTCCCTCGGCGGTCTCGGCCGTCACCAGCACGGCGAAACCGTCGGTGCTCGGTTCGAACCGCACCCGCACCGGCTGGGGTCCGGTCAGGGTGAGGCCGCTGGTGATCACGAGGTCATCGATCGCGACCACCTCACCGGCGCCCACCTCGCGCGCGGTGGCGGCGATGGTCGAGACGAACCAGGCGCCCGGCACGACGACATCCCGATCGACGACATGGTCGGCCAGGTAGCGCGGGGCGTCCGGTCGGAGCGTCAGGTCGAAATCGACGGCCGCGCCGGGTAGATCGGTCCGCACGGGAACGCCCGGGCGTGCGGGAATACTCGCCGCCGGACGCGCCGCGGCGTCGGTCGGGGACTCGACCCAATACCGCTGCCGCTGGAAGGGGTACGTCGGCGCCAACACCCTGCGGCGGCCGTGCGACCGGTGGACCTGCTCCCAGTTCACCGGCACGCCACCGACATACAGGTGTGCGAGCGCCGTCATCATCGTTTCGCGATCACCGCGCCCGCGGCGCAGCGACGCGACGAACCGCGCCGAGTCGCCCAGCACACGATCACCGAGCGTGGACAAGGTCGGCTGCGGACCGATCTCGAGGAATGTGCCGATCCCGAGTCCGGCCATGGCTTGCATGCCCTGGGCGAACCGCACCGGCTGACGCGCCTGACGAGCCCAGTAGTCCGGGGTCAACTCGCCCGCCCGTAGCGGCGCACCGGTGAGGTTCGAGATCAGCGGGATCGCCGGATCGGTCAAGGCCGCGCGCGCCGCCGCGGCGGCGAGATCATCCAGGATCGGGTCCATCGCCGGGGAATGGAACGCATGCGAGACCGTGAGAGGTGTGGCACGAATTCCATTGGTAGAAAGATCATCCCGGAAGAGATCGAGTGCGGAACTCGGTCCAGCGACGACCACCTGAGCCGGCCCGTTGTATCCGGCGACCGATACCGCGGGCGCATACCGTGCCACCAGCGATGCGATCTGGTCGGCGGAGGCGTCGACGGCCAGCATCCCGCCACCGTCCGGAAGGCGCTGCATCAACCTGCCGCGCACGGCGATCAGCCGCAGCGCATCCTCCATCGTCATGGCGCCCGCCGCGCAGGCGGCGACGTACTCGCCGACGCTGTGCCCGAGCACCGCGGCAGGGGTGATCCCCCACGCTCGCCACAGCTCCCACAGCGCCCATTCGACGGCGAACAGCGCGGGCTGGGTGAACACCGTGCGCCGCAACAGGCCCGCATCGTGGTCGCCGTACAAGGCGTCCAAGAGGCCGATGCCGTCCTCGATCGGCCCCAGCACCGCGTCGCACTGCCGCAGCGCGTCACGGAAGATCGGTTCGGAATCGAACAGCTCCCGCGCCATGCCCGGGTACTGCGACCCTTGCCCGGTGAAGAGCAACGCCACCTTCGCGGTCGCGGCCCGCTCCACTCGCCCGCGGATCGCCTTTCCGTCCCGCAGACTCTGCGCCGCGTCCGCACCGCTGTCGGCGACCACTGCCAGCCGCTCTTCGAAATGCGTGCGCGCGGTGGCAGCGGTGTAGGCGAGATTTCCGAAATCGGCTTGGGCCGAGTGTGTTTCGTCTGCCCACTGGAGCGCCACAGCGGTCAGCGCGGCTTCGTTGCGGGCCGAGAGGACGAGCACCTGCGCATTCGGCATGCCCGGTTGCCGCAGCGGCGCCGGATCGCCTTGCGCCAGGATGACGTGCGCGTTCGTGCCGCTCATGCCGAACGAGCTGACACCTATCGTCGGCTCGTTTCCGCTTCGCGGCCACTCCCGGGCCTCGCGCACCACCTCGAGCGGCACGTCCGCCCAGTCGATCAGCGGATTCGGCGTATGGAAGTGCAAGCTCGGCGGGATCTGGCCGTGCTGCAACATGAGCACGGCCTTGATGACACCCGCGACCCCCGCGGCCCCTTCGGTGTGCCCGATATTGGTCTTGACCGAGCCGATCAGCAGCGGCTGGGTGCGGCCCGCGCCGTACACCTCGGCCAACGCCGTCGCCTCGATAGGGTCGCCGAGCGGCGTGCCGGTGCCGTGCGTCTCGACATAGTCCACCGCGTCCGGCTGGACGCCCGCCCGGGCCAGCGCGTCGGCGATGACGCGTTGCTGTGCGGGACCGTTGGGCGCGGTGAGACCATTAGATCGCCCGTCGTGATTCACCGCGACCCCGCGGACCACCGCGAGCACCCGGTCACCATTGCGGCGGGCCTCCGACAGCCGGGTGAGCACCAGCACGCCACAACCGTCGGCACGCACGTACCCGTTGGCGTCGGCGTCGAACGCCCGCGACCGGCCATCGGGCGACAGCGACGCGAGGCGGCAGAAACCGATGGTGGTCTCGGGCGCCAATTGCAGATTGACGCCGCCCACCAGCGCCAGATCGCAACGGCCCGCACGCAATCCGTCCCAGGCCGACTGCAGCGCCACCAGCGACGAGGAGCACGCAGTGTCCAGCGTTACCGCCGGACCCTGCAGCCCGAGCGCGTAGGCCAGCCGCCCGGCGGCGACGCTCGGCGCCGAACCGATCACCGAGTACGCGCCGATCGCAGTCGGGTTCGCGGCCTGGATGGGTGTTCCGGGGTACTCGCTGAAGCACAGGCCGACGAAAACTCCAGTGCGGCTGCCCGCAAGACCGCCCGGTGCGCGGCCGGAACGCTCCAGCGCCTCCCAGCTGGTCTCCAGCAGCAGGCGTTGCTGCGGATCCATTGCCCGCGCCTCCGCCGCGCCGATACCGAAGAACGCCGGATCGAACTCGTCGGCGCCGTCGACGAACCCACCCCAGCGGGTGTACATCGTGCCGAGCACAGCAGGGTCCGGATCGTAATAGGCGTCGATGTCCCAGCGCTGCGGCGGCACTTCGGTGATCGCGTCGCGGCCCTGCCACAGCAGATCCCAGAATTCCTCCGGTGTGCGGACGCCGCCGGGGAACCGGCAGCTCATACCGACGATCACGATCGGGTCGTCATCGGTCTCGAGCCGGTCGCCGTTCTCGGACGCGGCCTCGGTCCGGGGCACGCGGCCGGTCGCATCCGACGCAGAATCGCCCTGTGGTGCCGAGTTTTCCGATCCGTACCACGCTGATGGCGTCGCCGTGGCCGAGACGGATCGTTCCGCCGTGGTAGACATCGGCCGTTCCGTGGTGGACGACATCGGCGGTTCCCCGGTGGCGGACATTGTTCGTTCCGTAGTGGCGGACATCGCCCGTTCCGGAGCCGCCGACGCTGGTCGCTCCGGAGCGGCTGAGATCAATGGTTCCGTCGTGGCCCACAGTGGGTTTTGCGCGCCGGCTGACAGTGGTGGTGCCGTAGCTGAGATCGGCGTTTCCGCCGCGGCGGACATTTGTCGTTCCGGCGCGGCCGAGGTCAGCGATTCCGGCCGGGCCGACATCGGTGGCTCCAGCGTGGCCGACCGCCGGTGTTCCACCGCAGCTGACACCGGGCGTTCCAGCGGAGCCGAGTCCGAGGGTTCCAGCGCGGCCGACTCGATCCGCCGAACGTCACCCGGTCCAGTCGGCTCGTCGACCCCTGTCGGCGCCGGTGCACCCTTGCGCTGCAAGAACCGAGCGATGTCGCGCACGGTCGGATAGTCGAAAACGAGCCCGGCCGGCAACGGCATCCCGATTTCGGCGGTCAGCGCGGCACGCAACTCCATCCCGGTGAGCGAGTCGACGCCCGTATCGTGCAGCGGCAGATCGGGATCGAGCTCACTCGCGCGATCGAGAACACGCATTGCGACGCGCTGCACGATCGTCTCCCACGCGGCGGAATCGTTCGCCGCTTTTCGTTGCGGCACTGTCGGCGCCGTTGAAACCTCTCGGGCAATGGCGGTCGCTGGGGCCGTCGTCGTGGACGTACCGCCCGCATACCACCGCTGCGGCACGAAATCGAAGACGCCGGGTGTGGCGCTGTCCAGCCGAACGAGGTGATCCAGCGCCGCGTCCGCGTCGCCCGCGTAGAGCGGCGGCAGCCCGCGCCGGGTGAGCCGGGCGGTGACATCCGCACGGTCGGCGGCCATGCCCACGTCGGCGAAGGGCCCCCACGCGATGCTCAACGCGGGCAGTCCTTCGGCCCGCCGCCGCCAAGCCAACGCATCCAACGCCGCGTTGGCCGCCGCGTAGTTCGCCTGACCGGGCGTGCCGAGCACGCCCGCCACCGACGAATAGGTGACGAACAGGTCGATCGGCTGGTCGCGAGTCAGCTCGTCGAGGTGCCGCGCCGCATGGTATTTGGGCCCGAGCACGGTCTCGAATCTCGACCACGACTGTTCGGTCACCACGCCGTCGTCGAGCACGCCCGCGCAGTGGACCACGCCGCGCAGCGGCGGGAACCCGGCCTCCTCGATGCTCCGCAGCAGCGCGGCGACGGCCGCACGCTCGCTCACGTCCACCTGGTGCGCCGCCACGCGAACACCGCTCGCGCGCAAAGATTCCAGCAGTCGCGCACCTGCTGGGTCCGGCGCTCGTCTGCCGACCAGCACCAGATGCCCAGCCCCACGGGCCGCCAGCCAGCGAGCGGCCGCCGCGCCGAGACCACCGAATCCGCCCGTGACCAGGTAGGTGCCGTCGGTGAGCCGGTCGCCGCGCGCCACCGGCGTGGCATCCCGGCCGAGCAGCACGACGCGACCGGGATGTTCGCGCTGCGACATGGCGCGAAATGCCTGGGCGGCCTCATCGATCCCACGCACCGCGTGCGGCAGAGCTTGCAACGACCCCTGCTCGAACAACGCCATCACGGCCCGCAGGATCACGCCGAGGCGCTGCCGGTCGACGGCAGCCGGATCGAATTCGCGGTGATCGAAATCGTGACGCCCGCTTACACGGGTCTGCACCGGATCGATCACATCCACGAACCGGCCGCCCGGACCGAGGATTTCGGTACCACGCGCGGCGAGGTCCCCGGCGAGAGCGTGCACGACGACATCCAGCCCCCGACCTGCGGTCGCCTCGCGGACGCGTTCGGCCAGCTCATGGTCGCGCCACGCGTCGATCTGGGCGACCCGCACACCCACGCTGCCGGCCCAGCGCCGCAGCGCCGCCGTCGTGAACACCTGTGCGCCCGCATGCGCGGCCAGCTGGACCGCGGCCATACCGATCCCGTCGGCGGGCGCGTGCACGAGAACTCGGTCACCGGCCCGCAGCGCACCGACGTCGAACAGCGCGTGCCAGGCAGCGGTGAACGAGAACGGGATCGTCGCGCCTTCGGCGAAGGACAGCCGATCGGGCAACGCAGCGACCAGACGATCATCCACCGTCACATAGCGGGCGAAACTTTTGCCTGCCAGAGCGACAACCCGGTCGCCGACCGCGAAATCCGCGACCCCCGCACCGACAGCAACGACATGTCCCGCGCATTCCAGACCCAGCGCTGCGGCGGCGTCCGGGTGTAAGCCGGAGGCAACCCAGATGTCGTGCGCGTTGATACCGGTGGCGGCGACAGCGATTTCGATCTCGCCGGTTCCGGGTGCCCGTCGAGCGCCGGATTCCAGTCCCAGCTTGTCGAACTCGCCGGAACGGTGTGCGACCAAACGGTAGTCCTCGGTGGGCGCGGCGCCTGCCGCGAGGCGCGCGACCAGCCAACGGCCGTCGCGGATCGCGAACTCACCAGCCTCCCGTCCGCCGAGCATCCCCTCGGCGATCAGCGCGCCGTCCGCGGATTCCTCGGGCACGTCGAGCAACCGGCACCCGAACTCCGGGTGTTCGGTCGCCAGCGTGCGCCCGAACCCCCACAGCAGAGCCTGATCGGGATCAGGCCGGTCGGCGGCGACGACGCGCTGGGCGTTAACCGTGAGCAGCCACAGTGCCTCGGGCGGACGCCCGGACGCGTCCAGCGCGCGGGCCAGCCGCAGGGCAGCGTCGATGCGCGTCTGCGACGTGGTTGCGGTCCATGCGAAAACGACGCCGTGCGCAGAACTCGTGTCGATTGGAGCCGATCGGCCGTCGATGTCCTCGGGGCGTACGACCACGGTCTGGGCAGCGCGCGCAGCCAGTCCAGCGGCGACGGCGTCACCGACCGCCCCGTCACTGAAGATCAACCAGCGACCCGCGCTCTCGCCCCGCACCGGTGCGTTCTCCGCGGGCACCCAATCGACGTGATGCAGCAGCCGCGCAATCCTGGACGACTCGGCGACATCGGCTTTCGGCGCCGCATCGGTGGTGTTCGTGGCGAACAGGCATACTCCGGTGAGGCGTGCGAGCAGTCGACCGGACGCACTGCGGAGTGTGGCGTCACCGATGACGACCCGCCCGCCGCTCTCGGTTACCCGCACTCGGCATCTGACGGTCGTATCCCCGACAGTCGGCCTGCCGAACAATTGAGCACGATTTATAGCGGATGGTAAGAACAGCGCATACGCCGACGCGCCGGTCAGCACGACGGTGTGCAAGCAGGCGTCGAGCAGGATCGGATCGAGCGTCTCCGCGTCGTGCTCGGGCAGTCGGAACACTGCCTCGGCTTCGGTGTCGCTGATCCGCCGGAACTCGGTCGCGCAGCGGTAGTCCGCGCCCAAATCCAGCCCCAGTCGCGCCAGCTTCTCGTAGTAGGCAGGCCATACCCGCGCATCGGCCGACGCCGCGCCGTCGGCTGCATCGTCAAAGGAACTCTGCTCGGCGACAGCGAGTTTCGCGTCCGCGACCGAAGTTCCGTCGGCGCCCATGATGCGCACGTCGTATCCGTCCGAGCCGGGGTCGAGCGTCACCCGAACCGTCGTTTCGGCGGTGACCTCCAGCGGCGTCACCAGCCGCAGCCCCGTGACCGCCCATGCACCGGGCAGCTGGGCGGCAATGCCGCTCAACTGGGTGCACAGCCATGCCGCGGGCACGGTCGGCACGCCGCGCAGCCGGTGACCCCCGAACATCTCCGGAGTGACCCGCAGGACACGCGACGTCGGCGTGGTATCCGGCCGTGACTCGAGTTCGAGCCAATGCCTCTTGCGTTGGAACGGGTAGGTCGGCAAGTCGACATGGCGCCGCGGGCGAGCGGAGTACACCGGTTTCCAGTCGATCTCGTCTCCGCTCACATACCGGCGGGCCAGGTCGTCCGCCTCGCTCGACTCGGCCAGATCAGCGACCGATCCACTCGCGGTGATCCCGGAAGCGACATTGTCGAGCGCCGCGCGCAGCTGTGCCGCGGTATCGAACGTGATCGCCACCCGCTCGCCGAAATGCGTCCGGCCCAACGCGGCCGCGGCGCATACATCCACCAGCCCGGTCTCGGGATGCGTAGCCAGGAAGTCCCGGTACCTGCCGGCCAGTTCGCGCAGCGCGTCGGTGCTCTTAGCGGACAGGACCAGCAGGTGAGGTCCGGAGTCGTCGACCGGACCGGTTTCCGGCGTCGGCGGCGCCTCCTCGATCACTACGTGCGCGTTGGTGCCGCTGATCCCGAACGCGCTCACACCCGCCCGGCGCGGTCGCCGCGAACGCCGCCACGGCCGCTCCTCGGCCACCACGCGGACGGCGACGGAATCCCAGTCGATATGCGGATTACCCGACCGGAAGTGCAGCGAGGCGGGGATGCGTTCGTGCCGCATCGACTCGATCACTTTGATGATGTTGGCGATACCGGCCGCAGCCTGGGTGTGCCCGAGGTTCGATTTCACCGAACCGATCCACAGCGGTGCGGCCTCGGTGCGGTCGTCGGCCAGCACCGAGGCGAGCGCGTTCACTTCGATCGGGTCGCCGAGAGCGGTTCCGGTGCCGTGGGTCTCGACGTAGTCGATCTCGGCGGCCTCGACCGCGGCGTCGGCGAGCGCCGCTCGGATGACCCGCTCCTGCGCCGGACCATTCGGCGCGCTGAGTCCCTGGCTGCGCCCGTCGGAGTTGACCGCCGACCCGCGCACCAGCGCGAGCACCCGATCGCCGTCCCGCCGGGCATCCGCCAGCCGTTTGAGCACGAGCACTCCCGCGCCGTCGCTCCAGACCACACCATCGGCCCGCGCGTCGAAGCTCTTGCATCGCCCGTCGGCGGCCAGTCCACGCGCCCGGGCGAAGTAGATGTCGAGCGACGGAGTGAGCACAACGGTGGCGCCGCCGGCCAGCGCGAGGTCGCATTCGCCGCTGCGCAGGCTACGCACCGCCGTATGGACTGTCACCAGCGACGACGAGCACGCCGTATCGACGGTCAGACTCGGTCCGTTGGCGCCGAAGAAATATGAGAGCCGCCCAGAGGCGACGCTGGAGAGATTGCCCGTGCCGAACCAGGCATTGGGCGCCACATCCGCCCGCGCCATCCGCTCGGCGTAGTCGTTGGACATCAAACCGACGAAGACCCCGGTCCGGCTGCCCTCCAACCGGCTCGCCGGATATCCGGCGTTTTCCAATGCTTCCCAGGACGTTTCCAGCAGCAACCGCTGCTGAGGATCCAGCATGCGCGCCTCGCCGACGGAGATGTCGAAGAATCCGGCGTCGAACTCCTCGACAGCATCGACGAAACCGCCCCAGCGCGTGTATGTCTTGCCTTCGGCGTCCGGGTCGGGATCGAAATAGGCGTCCACGTCCCAGCGGTGCGCGGGCACCTCCGTCACCGCGTCGGTCTCCGTCGTGAGTAGATGCCACAGGTCCGCTGGTCCGCCAACGCCACCGGGATAGCGGCAGCCCATGCCGATGATCGCGATCGCGTCGGCGTAATCGTCGGCGGCGGCATCGGATTCAGCACTTGTGAGCTGCGACACGTCGGACGTAGTAGGTGTAACCGGCGGTTCAGTTGGGTACACGGTGGGCGTGAGCTGCTCGGAGGTGCGTGTGATCGGTCGCTGTTCGGCCTGCTCCCGCGCCATGCGGCGCGGGGCGGCGGCGCTGCGCGCGCTCAGCCGGGCGATTTCCTCGGACACCGCGGCCACGGTCGGATGATCGAACAGCAGGGTCGCTGGAAGCCGCACCCCCAGGTCGGCGGAGAGCGCGTTGCGCAGCTCGACGGCCATCATCGAATCCAGCCCGAGTTCACGCAGCGGCGTGCGGTCGGCAACAGGCGCGCTGCGACCGAGCGCGGTCATGGCGTGGGCGCGGACCAGCTCGACCAGATCCGCCGCCTCGCGCGGGGCGTCCATATCCTGATCGTCGGCGTCGGCCACCGCCTCCTGCCGCACCGAAGCGTCTGCGGCAGGGGGAAATACCGCGACGACCCCCTCCGCCGACAACAGCGAGCGCAGCACCCGAGCGCCATCCTCGGCGGCCAGTTCGGCGACGCCGTGGCGTGCCCAAGCCCGGCGGGCCGCGTCGCTCAGCCCTCCGGCCATGCCGGTGCCCGCCCAGGGGCCCCACGCGATACTGACGGCAGGCAGCCCGTCGGCGAGCCGCAGGCGCGCGAGGGCATCGAGATACGCGTTCGCCGCGGCGTAGTTGCCCTGTCCAGCCGTGCCGACAGTGGCGCTGACCGACGAGAACAACACGAACAGCTCGAGCGGGCTCTCCGCGGTCAGCTCGTGCAAGTGCCAGGCACCCGCGACTTTTCCAGCGAACACGCGGTCGACGTGCGCCGAGGTCTGCTCGATCAGCATCGCGTCGTCCAGAACGCCCGCGCAGTGCACGACTCCAGCCAACCGGGGAAGCTCACCACCGAAGCGAGCAAGCAAGTCGGACAAGGCGTTTCGATCTGCGACGTCTACAGACGCAGTCTCCACGCGGGTACCCAAGGCGGCGATCCGCGCCATCTCGCTCTCGGCCCGGGCGTCCGGGGCGCTGCGACCGACCAGCACCACGGTGCCCGCACCGGACTCGGCCAGCGTCCGCGCGGCCGTCAACCCCAACGCTCCGCGCCCGCCGGTGATCAGATACGCCGCATCGCGCTCGATTCGCGGCACTCTCCCGCCGTCGTCGAACGACTCCGTCCGCATCACATAGCGATGGCGTCCACGCAGCGCGACGGCGGGGTCCGAAGTAGTGGAACAGATCTCGTCGACCAGTCGGCGGTCGTCGCAGCGTGCGCCGACCGGCAGATCGATCAGGCGGCAGCGCAGTTCGGGCAGTTCGGTGCGCACCACCGCGCCCAGTCCCCACAGCGTGGCCGCTGCGGGCCGCACACGTTCGCCGGGAAGCGCGCCGGCGACTCCCATCGTCACCAAGTACAACGGACCGGCGGAGGCCGTCCGCGCCATCGCCTGGACCACGCCGAGGACGAAATCGGTCTCCGTTCGAGCGGCCTCCGCGCTGTCGTCGGCCTCGGTGTCGGCGAGGTAGATCACCGCCCGGTCGCCGTCGGGCCAGGCGGCGGGATCGGTCGTGCGCTCCACCGCCACCGCGTCGGCGCCCGCTACGCGCAACGCGGCGGCGAGCCGGTCCGCCTGCCGCCCGACGCCGATCACCAGCGCCGCACCGGGGCCGCGGCCACTCGCCGAGGTCGCGGCAGGCTCCCAGACCGGACGGTGCGCCAGGCCGGACACGAGGTCTCGATCCGGCCATTCTGCCGCGCCGGAATCGGCGAACCACACGTCGTCGATCTCGCAAACCACCGCGCCCGCGGTATCGAAAACGGTGACGCGGACTGTGCGGTCGGTGCGTTCGGCCAGTGCCCACGCTTTCGCCGCCGCTTCCCGGCCGGGCAAACGCAATCTGCCGATGCCGACCGGCAACTGCGCCGCATGAGTCTGCCGGGCGGTCAGCGCGAGACCGGTCTGCACCGCGGCGTCGAGCAGGCACGCCAGCGCGGCGTCCGGTTCGCCGGCCAATTCCGCTGGGCGGGTCAGTTCGGCGAGCACGCTGTTGTCGGTGACTTGCAGCCGGGTGATCCAGCGGAACCGCGGACCGAAGCTCAACCCCGCGTCCGCGCAGCGGCGATAGAAATCCGCGACCTCCCAGTCGGTGGACGCCGCGCGGCGTGCCACAGCAAGTTCGCTGGAGTCACGTGGTCGATTCGAGGTGGCGGCCTGCACCGATCCGGAAGCCGCTGTGCGAGCGCCGTTGTCGACCTGGAACCGAACATCGGCGCGGCCATCCGCACCGGACACGACGGGGTCGGTCAATTCCTCCAGCGGCACCGGCCGGGCCGCGACGAAGTCGACGAGTTCACCCTCCACGCCACCGACCGCGCGCAACGCTCGCAGGGCGAGATACGCGGCGGGCACCACGGCCCGGTCCTGGAACCGATGCTCGGCGAGATATCCGGTGTTCGAGGATGCGCCCGCGATCGGCACAGTCACCCGCTCTCGTTCGAAGGGGTAGGTGGGCAGCCCGTTGCGCCGCCGCGCTTGCGGCGGAATCACCGACGTCCAGGCGATGTCCGCACCCGAGCAATACATTTGACCGATCCCGGTGAGCAACACCTCGTCGTCGGTGGACGTCCGGCGCATACTCGGCACCCACAGAGCGTCCGGGTCGGCCTGCCGGCCGAAGTCCAGCAGCACCGGATGCGGTCCCACTTCGAGATACGCGTTCACGCCGAAGTCGGCGACCGTCCGCACGCCGTCGGCGAACCGTACCGTCCCGCGGGCATGCGCACGCCAGTACGCGGCGTCCAACCTGGAGTCGATCCGCGTGCCGGTCACGTTCGACACCAGCGGAATCGCCGCTGCTCGCGGCACGCGAACCAGCTCGGCGACCCGCGCTTCGAACTCGTCCAGCATCGGATCCAGCAGCGGCGAGTGGAATGCCGTGCCGCCGGGCAACATCACCGAGCGTATCGACCGCTGGTCAGCGTCTTCCAGGATCCGGCGCACCGCCTCCGCCGTTCCGGAGACGACGAACTGTCCCGGGCTGTTGATCGCCGCCACGGCCGCCTCCGCCGCCAGCTCGCCCAGCAGCGCTTCGAACTCCTCGGGTTTCCCGAAGACCGCCGCCATCGCCCCCTGCTGCGCGACCTTCTGCATCAGCCGACCGCGCTCCGCTGCCAGCCGCAGCCCGGCCTCCACATCGAGAACCCCCGCCACGGTCGCCGCCACCAGCTCACCGAGACTGTGCCCGAGCACGATATCGGGACGAACGCCGCACGCTGCCCACAGTTCGGCACACGCCCATTCGATGGCGAACAGCGCTGGCTGCGCGTACTCGGTGCGGATCAGCATCTCGTCGTTCGCGTCGAACAGCACCGACCGCAAACGCATCCCGCCAGGAAGCGGTCCCAGGATGTCGTCACAGCGGTCCAACGCCGCGCGGAAAGCCGGATACCTGCGATCAAGCGCGGCACCCATCCCCGCGTACTGCGCTCCCTGCCCCGTGAACAGCATCGCGACCCGCGGCTTCCCCGGCTCGAGGTCGGTCGACCGACCAGACGGTCCTGCGAGTTTCCGGGCCGCGTTCGCGGTCGTCCGTGCAACGATCGCGTGTCGGTGAACAAAATGCGAGCGCCCGAGCGTCGCAGTGGCGGCGATGTCGGCGAGCGAGGACTGCGTCGTGTCCAAATGCTCGACGTAGCGCCGTGAGAGCGCGTCGAGCGCGGAGGCGGTCCGCGCTGAAATCGCAAGCAGCGCAGGCTCTTGCGGGTCCACGGTCGGCGCCGGTTCGGGTGCCTGCTCCAAGAGCACATGCGCATTGGTGCCCGCGAACCCGAACGAGCTCACTCCCGCCAGCCGCGGCCGGTCGGTGCGTGGCCACGCGACATCGTCGGTCGGCACCGCCAGCGCCGTGCCGTCGAGCGCGATCTTGGGGTTCATCGTGGCGAAATCGTGCTGGCGCGGGATGCGTTCGTGCTCCAGTTGCAGCACCGCCTTGATCAGCCCGGCGATGCCCGCTGCGGCTTCCAGATGACCGATCTGAGACTTGACCGAACCAAGCAGGCAGACCGACCCGTCCGCCCTCGGCGCGCCGAGGACCTGGGACAACGCCTCGATCTCGATCGGATCGCCCAGCGGCGTACCGGTACCGTGCGTTTCGACGTAGCCGACCTGGTCGGCTTCGCATCCGGCGTCGGCCAGCGCATCACGCAGCAGCTCGCGTTGCGCGGTCGGGTTCGGCGCGGTCAGTCCCATGGAACGACCGTCGTGGTTCGCGCTAGAGCCTCGGATCAGCGCCCGGATGGGATCACCGTCGGCGAGTGCCCTGGACAGCGGTTTCAGGACAACGACACCCGCGCCTTCGCCACGCACATACCCGTTCGCCCGCGCGTCGAAGGGACGACAGTGCCCGTCCGGTGAGAGCGCGCCCATCCGGGCCAGCGCCTCGGAGGTGAGTTCGGACTGCAGCAGATTCACCCCGCCCGCCAGCGCGACCTCGCACTCCCCCGCGCGCAGACTGCGACACGCCTGGTGCACGGCCACCAGCGACGACGAGCATGCGGTGTCGATCGCCACCGCGGGTCCACGCAACCCGAGCACATAGGACACCCGCCCGGCCGCGATGCTCGACATCGTTCCCGTCAGCGTGTGCGCGTCCACCGAGCTCACCCAGTCCGGCGTGATCGTGCGCTGGTACTCCTGCCAGCTCACACCGAGGAAGACGCCGGTGCGTGCCGCCGCGGGCCCGTCCGGCACCAACGCGGCGTCTTCCATTGCCTCCCAAGCGACTTCGAGGACCAGGCGCTGCTGCGGATCCATCGATGCCGCTTCCCGCGGCGCGATACCCAGGAACTCCGTGTCCATGGCATCGATCGGCCCGGCGAGCAAACCGGCCCGCCGCCGCGCCCTCCGCGGCGCCGAATCCGCTACCGGCCAACGGTTTTCCGGCACTTCGACAATCGCGCCGCGCCCCGAGGAGAGCAGTTCCCAGTACTGCTGCGGGCTTTCGGCACCGCCGGGGAAGCGGCAGCCCATACCGATGACAGCGATCGGTTCGCGCCCCGGCCCTGCCTCCAACTCCTGAATCCGGCGAAATGCCCGTGTCAGCAAGACCCGAAGGTCGTACCCATCATCCGCCATCAGCCACGCCACCCACATCGAGCAAAGTTGTGACGTGGAACATACGACGGCCCCGGTTAACCGTCAATTACGGGCTGTGTGCACAAAATTAACTAAAGTTACCAACTAGTAGCTTGATCTTTCGCTGGATGATGTTGCCAAGATGAAACATTCACTTTTGAAGGATTCACTTCAGAGCGCCTGATGCACCCGCTCCGCACCGATCCGATCGATCCGGTCGCGGCCCCACGCGCCCAGCGGCTCGAGCGCCGCGTTCAGTGCGACGCCGAGGCCGGTCAGCCGGTACTCGACACGCGGCGGGACCTCGCGGTACACGGTCCTTTCGACGATGCCGTCTTCCTCCAGCTCACGCAGCTGCTGGATCAGCATCTTCTCCGAGACCCCCGGCAGCCCCTTGCGCAGTTCGCCGAAACGCCGGACACCGAAGTTCTCCAGCTCCCACAGGATCAACGCCTTCCACTTGCCGCCGATCACATCCATCGCGGCATCGATGCCGCAGAAGTACGGTCCCGATCGCTTCGCGCCCATCGCGCATCCTCTCTACCTGTTCACACACCAATTAGTAAGTACCAGACAAAATAGTAGGTACTTGTCGAGTCACCGGGTATCGAGCAGTCTTGGTTGCGGCGCGCTGACCAGGACGTTCTCGAACCCAAGGAGTTGAAACCCGCAATGGCGGAAACCACGAACACCCCGGTAGCCATCCTGGGACTGGGTGCGATGGGGCAGGCCCTCGCCGCGACTTTGCTGAAGGCCGGCCGCACGACGTCGGTCTGGAACCGCACCCCCGGCAAGGACGCCGACCTCGTCGCCGCCGGAGCTCTCGGCGCCGCGACTGTCTCAGACGCAATCAGCGTGGGCGGCCCGATCATCACCGTCCTGTTCGACCACGCTTCGGTACACGCCACCCTCGACCCGGTGGCCGACCAACTGGCAGGCCGGCAGCTGATCAACCTGACCACCACCGCGCCGGAAGAGGCCCGTGAACTCGCCCGCTGGGCAGCCGAGCACGACATCGCCTACCTCGACGGCGGAATCATGGCGGTGCCGCCCATGATCGGCCAGCCTGGCGCCTCCATCCTCTACAGCGGCTCGCAGACCGTCTTCGACACTCACCGCGAGACCCTCGAATTGCTCGCTTCTGCCGAGTACTTCGGCGACGACGCCGGCTTCGCGTCGACCTACGACTTCGCCCTGCTCGCCGCCATGTACGCCATGTTCGGCGGCTTCCTGCACGGCGCGGCCATGATGCGTTCGGTCGGCGTGCCCGCCGCCGAATTCGCCCAACGAGCCGCCGCATGGCTCACCGCGATGACCCAGACACTCCCCCTGCAGGGCCAAGCCATCGACGCCGCCGACTACACCGGCGTCTTCATCCAGCCCATCGCCTTCCACAAGGCGGCCCTCGACGCGATCAACCGCGCCAGCCGCGACGCGGGCGTCACCCTCGACTTCGTCGCCCCTCTGAAGAACCTCCTGGACCGCCAGGTAGCCGACGGCCACGGCCCCCTGGCCTTCGAACGCACATTCGAAGAACTCCACTGATCCACCACGCGGGCCGCGCCAGGCGAAACCCGGCTCGGCCCGCGCCGATCCACCCCTCGGCAACCCTCCAACAATCCCCAGGTCAGGCCGCGATTTGGTCCACGCCCGGTGATCCGATAATCTTGCTGAGCACACCGGTCCGGGTGGCGGAATGGCAGACGCGCTAGCTTGAGGTGCTAGTGCCCTTTATCGGGCGTGGGGGTTCAAGTCCCCCTCCGGACACAGAAAACGACTCATTTCTGCGACAGAAAACGTGTCCGGGCGCTGCCCGGACACTCATCCCGCGGAAGCATCCGTGAACTGCGGTTTCACCCCCGAGCGGGGGTGAGAATGTGACCGAGAGCACACTTCTGCCGCTGCTTCCGTCCTTCTCCGCGCTCGACCGCGCCGTGGGCGATCGAGCAGTGTCCGGTGTGCCGGGCTTGCCTCTGGGCAATGTCGAGCAACCCCCGCAGCGCACGGCGGTGCACAGCATCCGCCCGGTCGATTCCAACGGTCGCGTGGTCGACAAGGCCGTGTTGACGGCGTTGGATTGGCGGCCCGGGGACCTGCTGTCGTGGCGCATCAGCGGCGGGCTGATCGTGATCACCCGCCCCGGCTACGGTCGCCGCGGTGTGACCAAGTACGGGCACCTGTCGCTGCCGGCGCCGGTCCGTCGCGGGGCGGGCATCCGCATCCACGACCGGGTCCTGCTGGCCGCCGACACCGAGCAGGCTCTGCTGGTGGTGTACCCGGCGCGTGTGCTCGATGAGATACTCGCGCGCCGCTTCGCCGAGGGAGCGGGCGCATGAGCGCGCGCTCCGCGGCCGACATCGCCACGGTCCAGATGATGATGGAACGTCTCGGGCTCACCGTCGCCGACCTGTCAGCGGGGACCGGTTGTTTCCGGGCGGTACCGACATTCGCCGAATACATCGCCACAGTGCTGGCGGCGATGCCGGACGGGCGCACCCGGGCGCACTACCGAACGTATTGGAACAAGATCCTCGCGCAGCCCGGATGGGCGCAGCGGCGCTTGGACGAGCCGACCACCGCGGATCTACAGGGATTGTGCGAGGCGATCCGCGCGCAGCGGGTGCTCCGCCGCAGCGACCGCGGCGGCCGCGATGTGGTGCGTCATGTCATCGACGCCTTGCGGCGGCTGTACACGCATGCCGAGGACAACCGGGTCATCGACCCGCGCGACAACCCCGCCGCCCGGCTGAAGAAACCCACACGCACCCGCTCGAACCGGCGTGCGTTGCACAGCGACCTGCTCGCGCAAATCGTGCATGTCGCGGCGACCACGGGCAACGACCCCGAGCTGGACAGCTTGTTGCTGCGGCTGCACACCGAAACCGGATGCCGCCGCGGCGGCGCGCTGGGGTTGCGGCCGCAGGACCTTGACCCCGTGCAGTCGCTGATCCTGCTGCGGGAGAAGGGCGGCACCCAGCTGTGGCAGCCGGTCTCCCCGACCCTGATGCGCGCGTTGTGCCGCCACGGCGAACAGCGCGGCGCGGCACCGAACGAGCAGTTGCTGCGCGCACGCAACGGCAAGCCCATCACCCGCCGCCGCTACAACGGCCTGTTCGAACGCCTCGGCCGCCACCTGCCGTGGGTCCACGCGCACGGCATCTCCATTCACTGGCTGCGCCACACCACCACGACGTGGGTCGAACGCCACTACGGCCCGGCGGTAGCGAGCGAGTTCGCCCGCCACAGCCACAACGGCAGCGGGACCACCGGCATCTACACCACCGCCACCATCAACGAAGTCGCCGCCGCTGTGGCCCACCTCACCGGCGAACCCCACCCCTTGGCCACCACACCATCGAGCCTGGACAAGGCCGGGATCGGCGCGGCGAACATCCCTGCCCTGGAGGGTGCACGATGACCAACAGCCTTCACACCCCAGTCCCCACATCCGAGGAATCACCAAGGCAGCCGGGCGAATTCATGGTC
Organism: Nocardia amamiensis; assembly: GCF_015477605.1. Classification (GTDB taxonomy): domain Bacteria; phylum Actinomycetota; class Actinomycetes; order Mycobacteriales; family Mycobacteriaceae; genus Nocardia; species Nocardia amamiensis_A. The sequence continues at coordinate 36,010 of NZ_JADLQX010000018.1, read as the reverse complement.
GAATCCGGACGGTGGTGGTCGCGTCGTAGCGGCCGGATGGTGGCAACGGATCTGGCGCAGCGTGTCGCCCTGGCCGAGAAGCAGTTGCCGTGGCAGGGGCACAGCGCGCTGTATGACGTGCACAGTGAACGGGAGATCGCCGCCGAACGCCGACTGCATGTGTGGATGCGTGCCAAGCAGCGCCGCCAGCGCAAACGCGTATTCCGTGCCGAGCTGGCCGATGCAGCGCGTGACCGCCGCACCTCGGCTGCGATCGAGCGTGAGGACGCCGCCGAGCAACGCTGGCACCGGCGCGCTCGCGCGCAGCGGCGCCGCGAAACCAATCCTGATGCGTTGGAGGGGATGCTGCACCGCCGTGCGACCCGCTCGTCGTGGCGGCTGCGGGCGGTCATGGCCATCGGGTTGCTGTGGTCGGCGGTCAACGTCGGCCGCAACCTGACCCCTGACGGCGCGAGCGGGGAGGTGAGCTGGTGGCTGCTGTGGGCGCTGAGTTTCGGTATCGAGGCGATGATCTCGGTGCCGATCCTTGAGATCATGGCTCAGGCCGCCACCGCCGCGCGGCTGGGCATCACGGTGCAACGCACCAAGATCCTGCTGTTCGAGGCCGTGCTGTTGACGTCCACGGTCGGGCTCAACAGTGGCCCGCACCTGGCCGCCGGTGATCTCGGCCGCGCCGCGGAATATTCTGTCGCCCCGATCATGGTGGTGGTGTTGATGTGGTTGCACGCCTGGCTCACTGCCCGCAACGCCGAAATGATCTCCGCGATCGCCGCCCGCCGCACCGAAACCGCCGCGCACGAATCTCCTGCATCGGACGCCAGCGGCGCAAGCTCTGCGCAGCGCGCGATTGCATCGACGGGTCGGCCGGTGCTGTCGCCGGTGACGCCGCGTCCGGTGTATGACACCTCGGCGACCACCATCGCGGCCGCTGCGTCCACATCGGCGGTTTCCGCACCGTTACCCCGGACCGTGGAAACCGCTGTTGCCACGCGAGACGATCTCGATGCGCAGGCAAAATCTCACCCGCCCGCTGAAGCCACAGCGAGAGCTGATGGCGACACTATGACCACGGTGGTGGTCGACCCGTGCGGTGAGATCGCCGAGCAGCTGGTGCTGCGCAAACTCGTGCAGAAGCCTGCCCCGCAGATCGTGGCCATTCTGCAGTTGGCCGCGCAAGGGTTCAATGCCAACCGGATCGCCACCGAGATGAGCGCAATCACCTCGACGCCGTGGGCGCGCTCCACAGTCGACCGCATCATCGCCCGTGCCGAATCCCTGGGCTTCGACCCCACCACCGCCGACCAGGGGGTGGCCGCCTAGCCCATTGTTTGCTTGCGTGGTGCCTGCGGACACTGCTGGTGTCGCACCCCGCCTGCAGACGCACTAGTTCCGGTCAGAAAGGACGCCACTACAGAGACGTGCCGCTGTGGGCTGGCTTCGCCGCTCGGTCCACAGCCCCCGAAAACGCGTAGTGCCCTCAGTTAGCGGCTGAGGGCACTACCAACAAGACAACCCTGAAGGCTGCTGATGCTAAGCACTGCCAAGGGTAGCTCACACCTGCGTGCGTCATCAACCGCTGCCGACCGCCGCGGCGACCACGCACGTCACGCCAGGGTCGAGCTTCCCTCTCTTCCTCAAACGTGTTCGCACGCAACAGGTCAGGATCATGCGGATGACGCGATGGCGCGTGCGGTGTTCCTGCGGCTGGCGCCGCTGCTGGCCGCGCGTCGCTCGATGCGCCTATGGAACCCGAGCCTGGACGGCTACAACGACTGCGCCCAAACACTGACCCGGAAACTGCCCGACCAGCCCGCAGCGATTCCGATCTATCGCGACGGCCGGACCCGCCTGCTGGCGCTCGATTTCGACAGCACCCGCGACCGCATCGCCGCGGTTGACCGCGACGTCCACCGGTGCCTGGCTTGGATTCGGGAAGCCGGCGGCCGAGCGATCACCGACCGCTCCACCAGCGGCGGCCGTCACATTCTCATCCCGCTGCCGCTCGGGGTCACCCTCGATCTCGCCGAGGCCGAATCCGTCGTCCGCCTGCTGGCCGAGCGGCTGCCCGCCCTGGACATCACACCGATGCTCAACGCGGACAGCGGCTGCATCACCCCTCCCGGATCACGCTGCAAACAAGGCGGATACCGCCGCCTCGACGGCAGCATCGACGACGCCCTCGACACCCTCGCTACCAGATCCGCGCCCGGCTTCCTCCCCCACTTGCAACAACTGGTGGCCGGGACCGCGCACGCCACGACCACCGCGCGCACAGCATGCACGACACCGCGCGCGCCGCGCACAGCCGACGCAATCGCGCGCGGTGTGCAGCTGTGGGAGGGCGACGGCGAGCGAGCGCGGTTGCGCGCGGAATACCACCGCCAGGGTCCGATTTCCGCGACCGTCGAAGCCTTCGCGCGTGACGGCGTCGCGCCCGCTGATGGCCGCTGGATGACGCGCGCGGGCCGGTTGGATCGCTCCGCAGCACGCCAATCCGTGCTCGCCGCCGCCCTTGTGCGCGGTTACTGCTACCTCGATGTGCGCGCGCAACTACCTGCCGCTGGCGGCAGCTGGCGCGGGTTCGCCGACGCCTACCGCCGCTACGGACGTGGCGCGGACGCCGCGATGCGCCGCGACTGGGTCTCGGCTTGTCGGTGGGCCGAGCGCACTGTCCCCGAATTCCTGTCTATAGCGCACAAGACAAAAGACACAGGGGGGTCACCCGGGCCCCGGCCGTCGGCCCACCCGCATCAGCGGTGGCTGGCGGCGGCTACCTTGTGGGCGCACACGCAGTGGCCGCGGTCCCGGCGGCGGTGGGCGGTGCTGGCGGTGTTGCAGGCATTGGCGTGGGCGTCGGCGGTGGGGGGCCAGGTCGCGCGTAGTGTGCCCGTCGTCGAGTTCGGTGGCCGGTCTCTGTCGGTGGCGGCGGGTCATCTACCCGAATCCACCGTCTGGGGCGTCCTGCGGGAACTGCGCGAACTACCCGGCGCACCAATCTTCCGTATCCGCCCAGGCCAAGGACTGCTCGCCGACCGCTACGCCTTGGTCACGCCGCACCACGGCGGCCGCCCCATTCGCCCCAACGACGGCCAAATCGGCCGCACTTGGGTTGAACCCGTCCATCCCGCTTGGTCGGTCCTCGGCCTGCACTGCCGACATGTGTATGAACTCGCCACCCGCGAGGGGCTTACCACTCCAGCCGATGTGTTCGCCGCGGCTTGCATCAGCTCGAGCGCCGGATACAACGCCTTGGCCCTCCTCACCACCGCCGGACTGATCACCCATACCCACGGGCGGCTACAACCTGGAACAACCAGCCTCGATGACATCGCCCACGCGCATGGCCTCCACCACCGGCGCATCGAACGCCTCGCTCGCCATCACCAACACCGCGCAACTTGGAGGCACTGGCTCCACCAGCACACCGGACGCGAACGTGCTCACCCTCAACTCCGCATCGCGGCCGGGCAGCCGCGGGCGACCGGCGCAGCCACTGTGCTTCACCGAGCCGAGATAGGAAGGCACCCCGACCCCTGCACAGACACTGCGGCGTCCAGCGGACCCCGACGCGAGAGCGCCCGCAGGGCAAAATGCCCGCCCACCGTGACCACACCCAGTGCCGTCGCGGTGGCGCCCACCGCTCCGGGCAAATCCGCGCGCGGTGTGCGCGTCGTGCCCGAGACCGGCAGCCATGAACACACCGGATCGCCGTCCGCGCAGTGGGCACGATCCTCGGCCAGCACCCTCGGCAAACCCGCGCACACGACATCCGACGCCATCTGCCCCAGCGTCGCATCCGAGATCTACGTGGAGACATCCAACGTGCCGATCGCTGGTGGGCGCTGGCTGATCGAAGCAGACTCGATCGTCATCTACGAGCGTCCCACCGGGGTGAAGGTGGCATCCACCGTTCCGGCAGCCCTCCTTCGGAACTCACCGTCGTGGACGCGCGTTTCCGACACCGGCTGGTGGCGGGTGATGAGCCGAGGCGAAGTCCCACGGAGCCGAAAAGCCCACAGTGTTTTCGGTGTGTCGGAATGTAACGGTCGGGCCTGCGGCGACGAATACCAATTGGGTGCAGATGTTTTGGTTACCACTCCGGTGGCCGGTACCCCGACGTTGGATACGCGCGCTGCCGCCGAACCAAGCACATGATTCCCCCTGCCCGGCGGCAGCGCCCCCGGGGCAGGTGCTTCACGGCCTGCCCGGTGAGCCGGGGCCGAGCTCGTCAAGCCCAAAAGGAAGCCGACCCGCAACAGCTAGCTGTTGCCCGCATCCGGGGGCTCCCAGGGCCGATAGCGGATCGTCCAGGCGCCCCGCGATCCTGGAGCCGCCGATGATCGTGGGGAGCTGCCGCACCCCGACCCTGAAGACCTCACAGGGCACTGCGGCTTGTGTGTAGCCACCGATCTGAGCGGGTTGCTCGCCGCAGTGGCCGAGCCCGCGGCGCAGCTGGCGTCGGTCGAGGCGAATGCCTCGGATCTGTCGGCATGCCGCGGTCGGAGTTCGACCAGTTCCGCGCGGACGCCCGCAGCCTCGGCGGCCAGCGGTTCCGGCGGTTCGACACCGTCTACACCACGCCTTGGCCGTGGTGCGCCGATAGATGGCCGCCCATCAGCGCACCCGGTCATAGCGTGAGCGGTGCCCGACAGTCCGGCGCGGCGATCCAATCCTGTGAGGTGCGTCCAGGGCTCACACTCGCGCGGCGGGCCCTCTCAGAAGCTGTGCAAGCACCCAGAAGGCTACAGTTTCCGCGTGAAGATCACTGACAAGCCTCCGTGGACATCCAGCAAGCTAAAGAAATTCGGAAATGCGATCCGGGACCAGCGTGAGCAAGTCGATTCTGATGTGTCCTACAATGAAGTAGTTAGGTGGTATGGCGACCTAGCTAGCTCCGTTCGAGAACTCATCAAGCAAATTGATCTCTCCTCTGTCCTCGGTGACCAAATCGCGAAGGTTAATTCACGTCCAAAAACAATCCACACACTACGTCAGAAGCTTATAGCGAGCCCACACTTGCAGCTCCCTAGTATTGTCGACTTGGCCGGGGTTCGTGTCGAGGCGGCGATGGACTTGGATGACCAAGATGATTTGGCGGCTATTATTGCCCGTGAATTGAATCAAGGCTTCGACGCAGTGGTCAGTGACACCCGAACTTCTCCGCGTTCCGGGTATAGGGCGCTACACCTGCGCGCTAGATTTCCTGCTGGCAGGGTCGAGATACAGATCCGCACTGCACTTCAGAGTTCCTGGGCCAACCTCTATGAAACTCTCGCCGACAACCTTGGTAGAGAGATACGATACGGAACGCTTCCGGCCAACTCCGAGGAGCGAAGTGAAGTCGAAGGCGCATTGAGGCTGTCCGCATCGTTCCGGACCATCGAAGAACGCAAGCGAGTGCTCAGAAGGTCTCGCATGGCGCAGGACCGCGCTACCGAACAACTCGAAGTTGCGTTGATGAACGTCTTGGAGCAGCTACCCGAAGGCGATGTCGTTCAGTGGAATACATATACTGCAAAGCTGGAGAAATGCCGAGTTGACCGACAAGCGGAGACTCAAAATCGACAGATTGACGACGCAGCCAATGATAAGAATGACCAGCATTTAATCCAACAGATGAAGTTGATGGAAGAATTTATCGCCAACAGACGGCGAAAGGAAGCATAAACGAAATGTCAGGATTTCTCGTCCTCTACAAGAGGCAGTCGGGTGAGTATCAGATCGTCGAATACGACGGAAGCGAGGGCGACCGGGCGGCCCTGGACCATCGCCTACTCCTCGAGTCGGAAGGCAAATTCGCCGAAGATAAATTCGAGATTGCAGTTCTTTCTGCCGATTCACTGGAGAGCGTCAAGGAAACACATTCCAGATACTTCTACGGAAAAGAAGTTCAATTCATCGAACCACAATAGGCTGATCTCCAGGTACTCACGAGCGGACTCCGGCAGCATCCAACCAAAACCCACTGGTACCAGCGCCTTCGGCCTGGGCCTGGCGCGCCGGGCCTGCCCGGCGACGACCCTGGGCCGGATAGAACCGGCTAGTGCTGATGGTTGCCGCTGAGGTGGACAGCGATGTGGCTCGGTCGATTTCGCGCAGTGACTTGTGGCTGCCTGCCACGCGGTGTGGGTGACCAATGCGTTCTGGATCAGGTCCGCGGCCGTCATCATCGGTCTGGTGCGGCGCGTTCGTTGCGCGCGGCGCAGCGTGGTTGCTCCGGGAGATAGGACCGACCGAGGACTGGACATTGCCGGTCGGCCTGTTCCGATACCCGCTCACCGTCGCGCTACGTGCGCGCCGTTTGCTCACTCCCGGTCGGTCAGATCACCGTAGGTGCGTGGCTGGTTGTCCAGCGCTGTGACTGCCAGCTCATCGGCTGCTCGCATCAGTGTCGAGACTGCCGGATGATCCGAACCCACCGTCACGGCGACTTTTTCGCTGAGGGCCTGGATGTCGTCGCGCAGTTGCCGCGACGCTGTCGTATCCGAACTCATGGGCTGGCTCCTATCCTCGGGGTGCGCACTTGCTGGCTGGCACGTCGATCGATCCGGACCGGTCGCTGAAGGTGAACGGATGTCTTTGGATACTGCCCCAGATCTCCACGACCGCGCGCGACGACCCGGCATAGCAGGGTGCCGACACCGCGATGTCGATCTCGTCGCTGAGGCCAGCGGCGTAGAGATGGTCGGCGGCCGCGGAAAGGATCCGCTCCGGCGCTCGGAACGCCCAGTAGGCGAGCCTCCCGGCACCGGGCGGTAGAGGGTGACGCCGAGCGCAGCGGCTGCGGCGCGTAGTTGTGCAGCGGTGGCTATCAGGGAAGTATGCGTCGACCTACTGACAGAGCCAGGTGGTGACAGAGCCATCTCTCGTGCTGGAAGGGCGCGACCGATCCGGCGGGCACGTCCACACGAATACCCCCTATGCAGATCCCAATAGGTGCGAGTTCGTAACTGTTCCGCGATCCGCCCAGAAGGAGGGCAAGCCATGCCTCTGTGCGCACTTACGCCGGATAGGAAAGCCGTGTACCAGTACAGCGGCGGGGACAACTGGTTCGAGATCGGCGACGCCAAGAGCAAGCTCTACGGCGGCAGCTTTGGCCTGGTAGGAACGGACTCCGCCGGTGACCTCTACCGATACACCGGTACACCCAACGAGTGGGAGCGTATCGGCGGGCCCGCCGCGCAGTTCGTTGTCACCGGGGGTGGTGTCTATGGACTGAATCCGGACCGGACGGCCGTGTACGAATACACCGGATCCGGCACTGCTTGGACCAAAGTTGGCGGCCCAGCACGCCAGCTGTATGGCGGCGGCTGGGGGCTGCTGGGTATCGACCCCGCGGGCGATGTGTACCGATACCGAGGAACACCTGAGGAATGGACGCGCATCGGCGGCCCCGGCGCCCAATTCGTGTACGGCTTCGATATCTACGGCCTCACGCCGCACAAGGATGCCGTGTACCAGAACTACGACACCGACGACTGGTTCAAGATCGGCGCTCTTGCAGACCGGCTTATTAGCAGCGGTTTCAGCAGGAGGCTTCTGGCAACAAATCCCACAGGCGTCTACCGATACGACCGTAGCCCTGGTGAGTGGACACAGCTCGGCGGTCCCGGCGCCCAGTTCGTGGTCGGCGACGACGGGATCTACGGACTGAGGCCGGGCAAGGACGCCGTTGACCGGTGGACCGGGCACGGCACCACCTGGACCCAAATTGGCGGCCCTGCCCATTCGATCACCGTCTACGCCGACTGATCGGTGCGGAGGCGAGGCCCCCAGCGACCGCGTGGATCGCGGCGTGGCGCAGGTGCGCATGTCCGGACGATCATGCGACCCGATACTTGAGCAGTGACCGGACCCGAGGTAGATGACGTCGAGATCCTCGAAAGCCATCCGGACAACCTGCTACTGCGTGTGTGAGCTGCCGCCGTCGAACACGGCTCGGGTAAAAATGTGCACTACGCCCAATCCGCAGTTCGCGCTACAACGACACGCCCTGTACCCAGTGAGCGTCACGTGACAGTTCGTGGCCTGTACCTCGATCGGTACCTCGATTGCGTTCGGTTTCAGTGCGTTTCGGGCCCGAACAGGTCGAGGAGGTCAGCGAGGATCTGGTCGGTGCGTGTCATGACATCGTCCAGCAGGTCGGGGATGTCGTCGAGGAGCTGCTGCCCGCGGGCGCGGGCGGCGATCCCGTGATCGTAGTAGTCGTCGGATAAGACGATCTCGCGATGATCGACCGGCGCCGGGGCGGCCGGTGTCAGTGGTGCGCGCCGGACACGGGGCGGCCGGTGCACCGGGGCGCGGCCGGTGAGGTGGGCGAGAACGAGTGCGCGCGCGGACTCCGCGGACAGTCGGGTCAGCGCGAGTGGGGTGTAGCCGTGCCGGTCGAACGGCAGGAGCAGCGGGTGGTGCCCGTGGTCGGGATGCAGGTCGGCCTCGGGCAGCGTCTCGTGGGTGAGATGGTGTTGCAGTTTCGGTTTTCCCGCAGCGGTTTCGGCGACCACCAGAACGCTGATCCACCGCCGCGTGACCGCGACCGGGCAGCGCGCGGGGTCGCCGGCGGCGGGCAACTCGAGCACCGGGGCGCCGCCGATACGTACCCGTCGTCGGTGACGTCGAGGTCGGCTTGGGTGAGGCGTCCGATCGCGGCGAACGGCAACCCGCCGGCAGCGAGGGTGAGCAGCAGCGCGTCGCGCGCCCGAGCAGCGCGGCCGTCCACCCCCACCTCGGCAGGGCGGGCAGCAGGTCGTCGACGACTGCCCGCAGTTGCGCCGAGCGGGCGGCGCGGGCAGCGTCGAGCGCGGCGCGCACCGCCGCAGCCCGTCCGGGTTCGGGATCGCCGGTGGTGCGGTGGTCATGGTTAATCGCGGCGATGCGGCGGCGTTGGGTCGAGACGGCATCGGAGTGTTCGGCGAGGAACTGGGCGAGGGTAGCTGGGTCGGCGGGCCGAGCGGGGACTTCGACCCCAGCGCACCAGTCGGTGAACAGCGCCAGATCGCGCGCACGCCGGAACGGGCGTTGCTTCGCCGCGCTCATTTACAGCCCGATCCGGGTGACCGAGTTCCCGGCCAGCGGGTCGGCCTCGCGGCGGTAGCCCTCGAGGGTGCGTGTGCTCTTGTGCCTGGTGCCGCGCATGACGGTGCTCGCGTCCAGCCCGCGCCGGAATCCTTCGGTCACGTGCCCGGCGCGAGTGGAGTGCCCGCCGTAGACGCCGATGTCGGCGACCAGCCCGGCCTCGGCGGCGCGGCGGCGCACCATGAGGTTGATCGCGTCCCCCGGACAGGTGCGTCTCGGCGAGTAGCCCGGTGCCGCGCACCCACCGGAACAGCGGCACCTCCCGGTCCTCGACGACCGGCCAGCGTCCGTCGCATACGTGCTCGAGGGCGGGGTCGGGCTCGCGCAGCATCCGGATGATCGCCGGGCGCCCGCCGTCGTCGTGGGCGGCGAGTACCCGCAGCCAGCGCAGGTGCGCGCACGGCGGGCAGGTCAGCGGCGAGCTGCCGGGGCAGCGGCCGGGTCCGTGGCGGCGGCGCACGTCCGACACCCGCAGCTCGGCCAGCTCGCCGCGGCGGAACGCGCCGGCGTAGCCCAGCAACAGCAGCGCGGAGTCCCGCAGCGCGGGCACCCGCGCGTGCAAGGTGCCCGGGCTGGTGTGCAAGTGGGTGATCACAGCGAGCATGTCCTCAAGGACCAGCGGCGCGGCCTGGCGCGGCGGGCGCGCGCCCACCTTTGCGTAGTCGGCTTATCGATCCCGGTGATCGTCTGGCGGACCAGCAGCGGCGACCCGGGGTGCGGGTACCCGGCCTCGGCGTGGCGGCGATTGATCGCGGCCACCCAGCGCAATGTCGCCACAGCGCGTAGGCCCGCTCCCCACGCTCGGTGCGGGTGGCGGCGGTGACGGCCAGATACACCGCCAGGTGCACCGGCTCCACGGGAAGTGCCGCGAAACCTCGTGCGCCGCAGAATTTCGAAGCGATGCCAGTCCGAACGTAGGCGCGCACCGTATTCGGAGCTTGCGCGGCCGCCACTGCGGCGACTACCGCCGCTCACTCACCTGACTGCCGTTGCAGTATAAGAGCGACCACAACGAAGGGGCCCGGCGGCAGTGATGCCTAGGCGTCAAGACATGGTTGACGCATAGGAATCAAGTCGTCCGCCGGGTTGATGGTCATGCATCAATCGGAGCGTCCATTTTGTGGACGCAAATACGTGCGTCGATCGGCGTGGCTACCAGTCCGCAGCGATTGGGCGGCAATACTCAATCGGCGATGCCATACCTTCCCGAGCGGGATTGTCACCAAAGGGTTAGTGGAACTAGAGCAGCTAGGGAGTCGGAACGATGAGCTGGAACTCTGACTGGTGCCCGCTTTCCGGACACGCGGTGTTCGACCGCGGGAACCAACAGTTCGCCGTGGTCTCACGAGCGCTAGGCAACCTGGACTGTTCGTCATCAGCGATGACAACCACATCTGGAGCACCATCTGGACCACCGCCGACAGCGGAGCCTCCGGCTAATTCCCAGCTGATCGGCCACCGACAACGTTCCGCGGGTGGATTGAGGCGGCAGAAGCACGAAGCTGGGCTGAACCGGCGTCGAGTGCGCCGCGCCAGGGACGTGACCATTTCGAGCACCATCGCTCTCAGAGTCGAGCACCGACGGACACATTCGACTCGGTATCGTCTGACATCCGGGGGACCAGAAATTGTGTCCATATCGCTCCTTCGGATGGGTCTAAAGCGCCCTGGAGCAACACCACGGTATGGAGAACCGCTTCCAAACCGGCGCCAGGCCCGGAGTGACTATTTGTGCCATTGTTCCTGAATCCGCGGACGACGGCACCGAGCTGGTGGCATAATTTGCTCACTGCCGTCTGCAACCCGCTGATCCTGCTGAAAGCTGCCCGGCGTTAACGCCAGACAAGCTAGGGGGTGCATCCGACTTCGAGTAGTACCCGCGGTCCGATTCGAGTACTCCACTACTCGCGACGACCCGAGCGTAGAGCGCTAAGATAGAGGTTGTGTAGGTAACTCTCCAACCTATCGAGAACCCGAACACAGATCCATTACCCGACGGCCCGCTGCTCCATCAGAGGGGTCGAGTCCGGCCCTTTTAGCCGGTCGCGTGAAGCACACTAGATTCGCCATTTCGAAGAACCTCGTCCACAGATTGTCGAACTCATAGGGGCGGTGCAGGTGCCACGTGGGAGAATCCATGGATCTTACCGACCTAATCAGCCTTCTTGTATGCGCGGTGCGCGAGATTGACCGAGTAGATAATCTTCAAATCGGGATTCATCTGGACATCCGCCTAGGGACGACTCAGCCGCAGATCCGCGTATTTCCAGACATTCCGGACATGCCCAGTCGGCAGGTCGGCACCGAACTATCGCGCCTCAAAGATGCGATAAGGGCAGCAGATCCTAACAAGCCTGATCGCGATTGGGCGAGCGAGGTCTTGGGAGAGACTGTCGAATCTGTTGAAACGACGGTGGAAGGGCAAGCTAGCAGACTTGGTGCTCACGTCGGTGCTGCGCGTCTGATAATAGAAGTAAATGACAAACCCAACGTATAGAACGGAGACGGACGATGACATACGACGACGATGATGACCGGAGAGGTAATGAGAATGACATCACACTCAATGACTTTATATTCTCCCTTACATCGGCCCTATCCCGCGGTGTCGACGACGGTGGTGGCGGTGGTGGCGGTGGTGGCGGAGGCGGCGGAGGCGGCGGAGGAGGCGGAGGAGGCGGAGGAGGCGGAGGAGCCCTCATGGCCGGATTTTGGATTAAGGCGAATCTGATGTCTCCGACACGCGGTCGAGACGACGAAGGACGCGGTGGTGGTGGTGGAGGCGGCGGTGGAGGCGGAGGAGGCGGAGGAGGCGGAGGAGGCGGCGGAGGCGGCGGGGGTGGCGGTGGCGGCGGCGGCGCGGTCCAGCTGGAACGGTGCGCCGAAATTATCACGCGCGCTGCGTTGAATGCGGTCGAGAGCCGATCAACGCGATCACGGATCGGCAATATCGAGGTTGTGTTCGGCATCCAAAAATCCCCATAGGGTGCCTCCCGGCTCCACGTGGGCCGTTGGCTGACCCAGCGGCCCACGGACCCGGCCCTCCGTTTCTCATGTCATGTACTAGACAAGAAAGGTCGGTGACAATGACGACCGAGCGTGCGGACTCTGGTCCAAAGAATTGTCCGAGTTATACGGCCGCCGTTGGGGCGACACTGATCGGCATTATCGACCGCAGTGGTCGTGTGGGCTATCTGAATCCGGCCCTGCCAGTGGATCAACGGTTCCTAGAGCTTGCATCCTGCGGACGCACCGCAGAAGAGCGATTCCGATTTGCGCACACGTGTGCAAGATCAATCTGCAAGTACTGGTCTCAGTCGAAATGTCAGGTCGTCGAACTGGCTCTATCCGCGCAAGACACAGAAGGCACAAATGCGGACATAGCTAGCCTGCCCCACTGCGCGATTCGTCCCACATGCCAATGGTTCTCGCAGAGGGGCCGCGAGGCTTGTGCAGTTTGCCCATCACTATTCAACTACCACCCCGCCATCCACTAAAGACTCCGGCGCCAACAGGTGAATCGAGAAAGGAAATGAGCGAAGTGTCGCGTACAACTTTTCAGATAGTTGTCGAGGGAATCGAATTGCCGGCGGAAACAGTGGACCGAATCGATAGGGTACTCCAACAAGCTGCGCTAGTCGAGGTTGCAACTATTGATTTGCGTGGAAACGAACTCGCCTTCCGCCCAATAATGCGACAACTTCTTGATGCCGACGGCGACGACGGCGACGGCGGAGGCGGCGGACGCGGCGGCGGCGCGCACGTGATCGTTGCCGAACCGAGATAGTCAAAAGAATGCAAGTTCCAGAAATCGCAGTCATCGAAATCGGCAGGAGGGAACTCACGGATGCCCAATACCGGTAGCGCCATATGGGACGATGACGGTGATCGCAACCAACAGCCTACCCGCGATGGCGGCGGCACCCGAGATACAACTGCTCGTGAGGCGACGGCACGAGCGCTACGCGGGCAGGCGGCCACAGTCCGGGACGCAAAAATAGAAATCGCCCGCCAGATGGCGATCCTTTGGGAAGCCAAACTAGATATGGCGATTGCCACGGGCAGCGACGCATTGATCCGCGAAGCGATCGATGAAGCTAGCTCCTCAGGATTCATGGACAACTGTAACTGCGGCGGCGGTGGCGGCGGCGGCGGAAAGATGGACAGGGAGTGGATATCAACTCACTCAACTGGGAAGAAGCCAAACTAGATATGGCGATTGCCACGGGCAGCGACGCATTGATCCGCGAAGCGATCGATGAAGCTAGCTCCTCAGGATTCATGGACAACTGTAACTGCGGCGGCGGTGGCGCGGCGGAAAGATGGACAGGGAGTGGATATCAACTCACTTAACGAGAAGCCCAAAATTGGATTAATTACCGTTGCAGAAGCTAATGAAATCGCCTGCCGGAGGTTCATATGAATACGGCGATACCCTCTTTCGAATACAAGCCTTCCCGATACAATATCGTGGCTTGGTCCGGATCGGACCCGGGAATGGGCGATATTTTGATCTACAACAGTTTCAGTAGCGGTTTCGTCCGGCTGACGCAACCGGCTGCGGGAATTGTGGAGGATATGCTTTCGCGCAGTTCTGTGCCTCAAGGTACCCCCGGCGCAAGGGAACTCGCGGGTCTTGGAATTCTCATCGATGCGGCGATCGACGAGTTGGCCGCTGTCGAGCAGCTGCAAGAACAATACCAGCTCACCGAGCACTCGCTGAACCTCATACTGATGCCCACAGAAAAATGCATCTTTCGGTGCTTGTACTGCTATGAGGATTTCGCGAAAGGGCGAATGTCCGATGTTGTCATGCGAGGCGTAGTCGGGCTGGTGGCGAAGCGAGCTGCACAGCTTCAACGTCTTCGTATCGACTGGTTCGGCGGCGAGCCGCTGAGCGCACTTCCAGTTGTAGAGCGCATCTCCAAGGAAATAATTGAAGTTTGCTCTGATAACGGCATCAACTATTCCGCTACCATGACCACTAATGGATTTCTTCTAACCAGGGAAACTGCGGACTTATGTTTGGGACTGAACATCAGGCGATACCAGATAACTTTGGACGGAACAGCGGAAACGCACAATAAGTTGAGAGTGCTCCAGAACGGCCGTCCAACATTTGATACTATCGTGGAAAACCTCATGCACTTATCTGAGCGGAAGGATGACTTTTCCGTTCGCATTCGGGTGAACTTCACTCCTGCTCTCGTGGCCCATATTCCTCAGTTTCTCCGCTACATGGGCGAGCGGTTCGGTAACGATAGGCGCTTTACCATATGGTTTCATCCGGTAGGCCGTTGGGGCGGCCCTCATGATGACGAGATCGAAATCTGCGATAAGCGGGCGGCAGAGAACTTCGAATTGGAATTCATGCAGACTGCTGCTGAAAATGGATTTCAAATGGAGGCATGGCGGCAGGCGATGCAGCCTTTTGGTAGCGTTTGTTATGCTGCAGACCCGAAATCATTCGTAATAGGCTCGGACGGGTCGGTATACAAATGTACCGTCGCTTTAAAGGACCCCCGAAACCTTGTCGGAGCACTGTCCGAGCATGGCGACATAGCGCTCAACCAAGAGCGGATGTCGTTGTGGACGAAGACTGGCGCAGAATCCGATCGAACCTGCTATTCCTGCTCATTCCGCCCGGCGTGTCAAGGAAATGCGTGTCCGGCCGAAAGAATGCGACTCAATGGGGATCATGCTTGCCCCCCCATCAAGAAGAATATACACCGGGTACTGCCATTGCTCGCGGGTATGGAGACCAGCCGTAGAACAAATGGAGAATAAACCATGAGTAGTGCCTTTGCGCTCCACATCGGATTGGACCTTCTGGATCCGTCGGCGTATGCGGGCTGGAATGGAAGGTTGTACGCTGCTGAAAACGACGCCAACACAATGGCTGACCTGACTGCTGATCTCGGTTATCGGAGTCGCACCCTGCTCTCGGCGGAGGCAACCACCTCCGCGATATTCGACGCGATCGCAGGGGCTGCACAGACCTTGGAACCCGGCGACATCTTCGTGCTGACATACGCGGGCCACGGTGGTCAATTTGAGGACATAACCGGAGACGAGGCCGACCAACTGGATGAGACTTGGCTGCTCTACGATCGAGAAATTCTCGATGACGAGCTAAATATGGCGTTCTCGGATTTCCGAAACGGGGTGCGGGTCCTTTTAATCTCGGACAGCTGCCACAGCGGTACAGTTGCGCGTGAATACTATAAGTCGGTTCTCACCGAGTCCGGCTTTGCTGCCGACGCGTACACGAAGGTCGCTGCGCGCCTAGGTTCGAGGGATCGAGCTACTTATCGTCAACAACGGAAGCTGAAGGCACGCCAAGCTCCCCCAGCTTTGCAAGCTGACGTGCTCAAGGAGCATCGCGACCTCTACCATCGTATTCGGTCCTCAACGCCCAGAAGCAACGAAATTGCGGTCAATGCGAGCATCATCTTGATGGCCGCCTGTCAAGACAATCAGGTTTCGCTGGAAAACGATGGGCACGGCGTGTTCACTGCAGCTTTACTGGATCGCTGGCGCCGTGGCGAGTTCCGAGGATCATATCGATCCTTCTGTGATGAAATTATTCAGGAGCTGCCGGCGACCCAATCACCGAATTTCTTCGAATCCGGTCGAGCATGGCCGGAGTATGTTAATCAGCAGCCGTTCACAATCGAAGCCCCCGCCGGCGCGATCGGTCCGACACAGGGGTCTGGCGGCGACCTGCAGTTGAAACCTGCAGCATACCGAGTGGAAATCTCACGTCTCGATGCGCCGACGAAGTACTGACGGCACGGAGTGTCGGTGTCCTGCCCGGCCCGCTCTCGCACGACCTCGGCCAAAACGACGACCCGATGACACTGCTGATCAGCACACCCCGCGAGCAAGTCGCCGCGCACCTCAACCACGACCCGGCCGACTACCCGCCCGGACGCTTCCACGCCATCACCGTCTCCTCCAGCGGACGCCTGATGATCCGCGACTGGGTCGACGAGGACCTCACCACCATCCGCGACCGCATCCACACCTGGATCCGCCGAACATCCAGCTCGTGGGCCGACGACGTGGCCTTCACACCCTGCCCGGCCAGATCGGCGTCCACGGCGACTGGGACCACCAGCGCCGCAAGTATCAGCCTCTCCGCGGCGGCGTTCAACCCGCCGTCCAGCACCGGCTGCTGGGCGCGATCCTGCACGGCACCGCACTACCGGTACCCCTGGGCCATCATCTGCTCACCGCAATCCGCCGCGACGCCCACATCACCGGAGCGCGCGTCGGACTCCTGGAATCAGGCGCACAGCACCGAGCGCAGGCCAACCAGCCCCGACTGCGAGCACAGTCAGACCGCTGACACTGGGTTGGTCGGGATGCCCAGCGTTGAGCGGCACCCGTCGAATGACAGCTGCCACCGCGGTCATGATCGCCCGCGGCGAAGAACAGCGTCACGGTCGGGTGGCCCCGGAGATCGGCCTGACCGAGGACTGGACATTGCCGGTCGGCCTGTTCTAACCGTCGCGGGGTGGTGGCCTGCCGCCGGTCGAACCCGGCTCAATCACGCATGATCTGCTGCAATTCTCAGCTGCTACGTTCGGCGCGGTGGCGCCCGCGGCGACAGTGTTCGGTAAGGCATTCCTCGAAGCACTCGCTCAGCGCGCCGCCGACGGCGCGGCAGCACTTCCGGCCCAGCTGCGCCAACGCTGGTTTCGGCGGGCACGACGATCCCACGGCGACCTGGAGGTGGTCACCGTGCTCGACCTCGAGAACGTGGACACGGCCGCGATCCTGGTCACCGCCGACCTTCCCGACGAGGCGCGCCTGGCGCTGCTGGACCTCGACCCCACCGAGCCAGGGCTGCACGGAAAGGTCTTGGGCTGGGACACCGAACGCCGGCAGTGGGTGACCGTGGAAGCACCTGTCACCCAGGTGAGTCCCCACCAGGGGGACAGGGTCTGATCGAGCGCGGCAGCCGCACGACACGAATCCCGTGCGGTGTGAGGCGGGCTGGCTCTGCAACGCCTGAGATCGTGGTGATAGGGGGTCGGCCCAGACCCGAATCCGGCTCACCAACCGGACCGGCACGATGCTTTTGCACCTCGGGCGTATCAGCCTCTTCACCTGCACCGATAAGCCAGTATGGTGCAGTTCCGCAAGTCCAAGAAGTTCGGCCCGGTGCGGATCACCGCGTCGAAGAAGGGCCTCGGTGTCAGCGCCGGCGCCGGTCCGGTACGGGTAGGTCTCGGGGCGGACGGCAAAGTTCGGCGCACGCTTCGTCTGCCCGGCACGGGCATCTACGACACCAAGGTCGTCGCAGCAGCCGACAAAACCGCACGCCCGCAGAGCCCGGTGACATCGAAGCCGGAGGTTCGGCTGGAACAGCCACCGATCGCGCCTCGCCGACTCCAGCCGGTGGCGCTGACGCAGCCGATCAGCGCCAAGGGCCACAACGGCACGGTGACCTTCGATGGATGGTGGATCGACATCGAACGCAGCGGCGCGCTCGCGCGGCTGGCGGCCACAGTCAACGCCTACGAGTCGAAACGGATCCCGCTCGATCGGGTCGAGCACGTCGAATGGAAGCAGCCCTCCACGTTGGTCAACGGGTATCTGCGGTTCGTCGTCACCAGCGAAGAGCAACCGGCCCGCGGTGTCACCGCCGCCGCGGCGGATGCCAACACCGTCGTGGTGACCAAACAGCAGGCCGCGCGCTTCGCGCCGCTGCGCGCTGCGCTGGCTCAAGCGCTCGCCGGTGAGCCGAACGCCTGCCCGCCTGCCGAAGCCACTGCGGCACGCAAGACGCTCAACGTCGATCCCGCGGTCAGCGCGGCGGCTTCGCCACCACCGGCCCCGCCCGCGAACTGGTATCCCGACCCCGCCGAGCCAGCCATGCTGCGCTGGTGGAACGGGTCGAGCTGGACCGAGCACACCGCACCGCCCCACTGACCGCGGCGTGCGACCACTCCCCCATTTCGAAATCAGGCAACAATGACCATCCCACGGCGACCCGTCCTGACCATCGCCGCTCTCGCAGCAATCACGCTCCCGACCGTGGCTTGCGGCACCGACATCGACCCGCCTCCCTCCCCACCCCTCTCCGCGACCACGACCACCGCGGCGATCCCGGAGGCATCGACACTCCCACGGCGCAGCGCACCGGCACCATCGCAGCCGCCGTCGACGTCCTCGGTCTACTACCCCGACTGCGCCGCGGCTCGTGCGGTTGGCGCCGTGCCGACAACAACGTGCCCTCGGCGCGGGTCGCGAACACCACCGATCTCACTGAGCGGCCGCCGTCAGCGAAGACCAGCGAAACGGTGGCGAGGCAGGCCCGCACGGCGGCCAACAGTCGGTGGGCGGCGTCGCGGTCCTGGATCGACGCGGCAATCACCACGACCGCCAGCAGCAGCCCGCAGGTGTCGGTGGCGATGTGGCGTTTGCGGCCCTTGATCTTCTTGCCTGCGTCATAGCCCGCCGAACCAGCGGGCACGGTGTCAGCGCCGCGCATCTTCACGCAGGCATTGAAGCACATCCTGCGCGAAGGACAGCGGCGTCGGGCTCGGTGCCTGCCGGGTTCCGGTGCGCGCACGGTGCGCGACATCGCGCGCGGGCGTAGTGCACCGAGTAATGCGCGCCGTTCGACAAGCCACAGCTCGAGCAGCCGTCGGGTACTGGCCCCTAAGACGACGGTGCGAGAGTTCCCCGAAGGGCCACGTACCTTGAGATGCCCGGTGTCCGCGCGCAGTGTCAACCATTCCACGTTCAGCAAGCGAATTTCGGACATCGACAGGCCGTTGTTGAGTAGAAGTCCGATGATGGCGTGATCGCGGTGGCTGTGTGCGGCAGCAGCACGCAGGAGAGTGCTCAGCTGTGCCGCGGTGAGCGTATGTGGTGTGCGCGGTGGGTGTTTGATCCGTGCGAGCGTGGTCGGTCCCACGCCGCGCCACCGGTAGAACGTGTTGATCGCTGCATGGGCCAGGTTGACCGTCGACGGCTTCACCCGCCGCTCGCCTATCAGATGATCCTGATACGCCAGCACCACTCGATCCCGAACGGTCGGATCACACAATGCCTCCTGGCGCTCGCTGCGAGTCTCCAGCCACGTCAGCAGATCCGCGACACGCTCGCGGTAGGTCTCCCGGGAGCGCTGTGACAGGTCGTCTCGACCTGCCAGATATGCGTCGAAGCGTGCCAGCTCTTCACGCGCCCACAGCGACCGCGGCACTGACACTCGGGTCGAGGCTTCCTGCGCCACCGTGGTGACAGCGCTGCTCATGCTCACCTCCCGATACAAATCTGTTCTGTCGAGGATCGCACCAGCCTCCGACAATTCGCCACTTAATACCATTAGTGCCCAACCGCGTGCGGGCAACGGGCACTAACCGAGGATAGAATTTCGGAATTCCAAATGATAACCGAATGAAGCGCTCCGGCTGAATGACTGCGCCCGCCGCGACCGCAGGACGGCCGTCGCCGCGCCGAACTACCCGGAATCCAATATTTTTACTCCACTGCAACTGTGTACGCTCGAAGCGTTTCGTCTATGACTGCTGTTACCGACCGTATTGGATGAAGAAATGGAGTGCTACACCCGGTGCGATGACATGCTGTGGCCGAAAAATGACGTGACGCCGCAGATGGGGACGCGCTGAAGGTTCTCCCGCGGTCGCCATCCTGCGGCTATCCCGGCTCGCATCTTGGGCGTAATGATGCACCCAGTGTGGGTGTCTGCGCACTTACGCACATACAAAATGGGGCGGCTGCTGCTATTGACGACAGCTGCACACCTATTAATCCTGGTTACAGAGGAAAGTTACATTTCAGCGACTTGGTGACGCACCGCTTGTCCGTGCGAATTTCTGGTCCCGCTGCTGCAAGGAAATCGAGGTGTGCGATGGCACCACCACAGGGATTCGACTGGCACTGGGCAGCCACCAGCGGCGGAAACTTGACCCGGCGGCAAATGAATCAATTGCTCGGGCTGCTGCTGTTCGCGATGCCGACAGTGCTGGGCGGGCGCGTCGCGGCGTTCTTCGGCACCGGAGCAGCAAAAGCCCGGCTCGATGAGGCGGCGCTGCGGCCGCCTGATACGGCGATGGCGTTAGCCGCCCAACGAGAAGCCCACGGTGTGCTGAGCCCGACCATGATCGAACACTCCTACCGCGTGTGGGCTTTCGGCAAGGCCCTAGCCCACGCACACGGTGCACAACTGGATGACGAACTGTTCTTCACCGCGGCGATGCTGCACGACATCGAACTGGAACACCCACAACCCAACCGCTGCTTCGCAGTCCGCGGCGCCGAGCACGCCACCCGCATCCTCAGCGCACTCGGCGAGCCCGCCGATCGCGTCGCCCTCATCCGCGACGGCATCGCCTCACACATGACCCTCGGCGTCGACTCCGACCTTTCCGACCTCGCCGGCGCGCTGTCTGCTGGCGCGGGAGTGGATCTGTTCGGCAACCGCCTACACGAACTCGACCCGCAGTGGGTCACCGAAGTCATCGCTCACCACCCGCGCCTGGACTTCAAGCGTCTTGTCATTGACGTGGTCGCCCGCGAGGCAGCCGCTGTCCCCGACGGCCGCACCGCTCTACTGCATCGGTTCGGAATGTTCGACCTCATGGTCCAATCGGCACCATTCAGCGAATAGACCACCTCGAACCCCGAGCATCTGCGCCAGAACCACGCCTTCGCCGTTACACCTGATACCCTCGCTACTCCGGGCACCGGCAGCGGTGGGTGTCGCGCCGAGTGTGGCCACCGTTGTTGCCATTGCGTCCAGCCCGACCAATGCAGGAACCACCTGATTCGGGACGTCGGCCTCAGTGGCGCGGGCGGCCTCAGCGACCGGCTCCGGTGCGCGACCGGACCGCGCCACTGTGTGGTCGCCGTGCTCAGTGCCGCCTCTTCCAACGAAAGCCGAACTGCCATCTGGTATCGCCTCCCCGTGCGGCTCCCAGCTGTGGTGGCGGCTGGCGGGCGAGTGATCAGCTCTGTGCCGTTCCCAGGTGTCGTTGGCGGTAGTTCCCAGCTGTTCTTGGCGGTTGCGTACATTGTCGGTTGTCGCTTGCCGCCTCATTGTGGGACCAACCGGTGGTGTTGATGGTGTGGAGGCCATGAGCTATTGCGAGACTTGAGTCATGTCCGCAGTCGTGCTGCCATCCCCCATCGACAAGGCTGTCGCCGCCGTCAACTCCGGAGACGCTGACGCATTTCTTGCCCAGTTCGTCGCCGACGGTGTGGTCGACGACTTGGGCTCTCGCTGCACGCTCCGCAATTGGCTTGAGTGCGAGGTAATAGGGGTTGAGCAAACTTGGACCCCGACCCGCGTCGATGGCGAGGGCGAGCGCATCAGCATCGTGGCCAACGTCGGTGGGTGCGGGTTCAACGGTCCTACCCGCTTCAATTTCGCATTGGCCGACGGCAAGATCAAGGAACTCGAGATCACAGCCACACAGACGTTGGCCGAGGCGGGGCCTCACGAACTATTACGGGTTGAATTGTCGCACGTTGAACTCGAAGACGCCCTCGCTGCGTATTGCGCAGGCACCTGGAATCACGGGTACATGAACGTCGGCAGGGGTTCGGCCACGATCTATCCGATAGCAGGTACAAGCAGGTATCAGACTGTTCTTGCCCGGGTCGCGCGCACACCCCGACCGTGGCGTCATCCTTTCGACAAGCACATACCAGCGGTTGTGCGGTCTGACCGGGACGACGCCGTCCAAGTTCTGATTGACGGAATGATGGTCAGCTACCTGCACGCTGATGCAGTTCGGCAGGTCCGGCCGCTCGTCGATCGCCTGGCGACCACCGGTCAGTCCCTCGTCGCCTCCGCGCTTCTCGTAGGTGGACCCGACAGTACCCTCCTGGGTGGTAGCGCTGGCAAGTCATACGGCGTACGTGTTCAAATCCGGCCTGGCGCAGCACGTCGGTGGGCAAAAGGAACCAAGCCGTACGACGTCCCGTAGCGGCAAGCAAGGCACTGACATGCCGCATATCAGTCGTTCGGAAACGCGGCGTCGGCCAATCGACAACGCGAATAACCTGTTTCCACTTCCGCGTTGCTGTCGGTGGCCCCACTACGGGCAACGCGGTGGTCCTACGCTGATCAGCAGTTCCTTGTTGCGTTCGGCAGCCTCCGGAAGCGCCGACGACGGCCGCGACAGCGCCTATCCCAGACCGGCCGGGACTGTTACGATTCCTATTATGAAGTCTAATACGTCCCTGAGCTTGGACTCTGCGGTGCTGGAGCAGGCCAAGCAGGCCGCTGCCGCCGATGGGATGACGTTGTCCGCGTGGGCGGAGTCCGCGCTGCTGGATAAAGTGATGCGCAACTCGGCCCGTATCGCGGCCAACTACGAACACAGCCAGGGGCGCGCCACCGTCGAGTATTTCGCCGAGGCCGAGGCTGAGCGCGCGGCGATGAACGACGCGATCCGCGCCAGCGGGTCCTCCTGGTGACCGCAGCCCCGCCCGCCCGCGGGGAGCTGTGGCGCTATCTGCCGACGATCTCTGGCCGTGAGAAGCCCTCGGCGCTCAGTGGTGATCGGGTGCTGGTGGTGCAGCGCACCGGAATCAACTCGGTGCTGCCGACCGTGCTGGCGGTGCCGATCGAGGCCGCGCCTCGCATGCCCGGTTTGGCGGTGGAGCTGTCCGACGACGACCCGCTTTCCGGCTTGTCCGCGGTCGTCTACCGCATCACTCCGCTGTATGTCCCGTGGTTCACCGAACGCCTGGGTGTCGTGACGGAGCCGACCATGCGCCAAGTCGTTGGCGCGCTGGCTGGTTTGATCGCCGACTGACAGTCGTCCAGTTTCTCTCGCGGTGCGCGGTTCTGTAGTTCCTGCGGGGGCTACCCAGCGCAGCCTTCGATGTAGGACGCCCTGCTCACGTTGGAAGAGCAGCACGATTCAGCAGTCGGGCTCGGTGGTCGCGCGCGTCGCGCGCACCATGGGTGCCTGGCATGCGCAGTGTGCGCGGCGGCGCGCACGAGGCGGGGGCCAGTTCCCCCGCTCGCGCACACATCCATGGCGCGCTTCGCTTCAACTGTGCCTGTCGCGATTGGGGACCTCTACTACCTTCCGTCGCGTGCCTCGGCTCAGCAGCCAGCGGGATCCGGACTTGCGACCAAACATGGCGGGCGCGCCGCGCGGGCCGTCCGATACGCGCACAAGCAGGACGCGCGCTCGGCGTCGAGGTATTCATCGAGCGTCTGCCGCTGGCGGTAGATCAAGCTGTGTTTCGCGGTTGCCTCGCTCAGTGCAGGCTGCAGAGCGTTGGCGGCCAGCATAGGACTGTGGCCATAGCCGCCAGCTGGGCGAAATCGAATCGGCCGCCGCGCTGTGGTCGTCTATGTCTGCTCGAAGCTCCGCGCCGCCCTCATGCCAGAGTTCGCGCGCAGCGCGCTCGGCGCGCGCGCAAGTGACAACGCCCCTGTTCGTACCACGCACGTGGTGAGCATCTCGCCGCAGCATGGATATCGCCCTCGCTTCCAGTGCATGCGAAGGGGCGTCGTTCGGCACGGTCACCTTCTCCAGCATGGTGCGTTCCACCCACCACGCAGACGAGCACTGGCGCGGACTTCTCTCATGCTGTGTCGGAAGCCACCTGAGGTCAGCGCCGGAGTGCGGCCGTTGCCTGACGAGGGAAGGCTCCGCGTGTGCGCGGGGTCGGCTAGGCTCGCCAGTCATGGCCGTCTACCTCGTGACCGGCGCCGCGGGTTTCATCGGCGCGAACTACGTGCATTTCCTACTGGAGCGGGAACCGGATGCGCAGGTGGTGGCGGTGGACTACATCGGGTTCGCCGGGAACATGGCCAACCTGGACCCGGTGATCGACCGCATCACCTTCGAGAAAGCCGACATCGCCGACCTGGAGGTGATGGAGGCGATCTATCGGCGGTATCGGCCGGACTATGTGGTCAACTTCGCTGCCGAGTCCCACAACGACCGCGCGATCCTGGGCCCATCGGCGTTCATGCGGTCCAACGCGCTGGGTGCGCAGGTGATGGCCGAAGCCAGCCGCCTGGTCCCGGTCCGTTCGCACGTGCACGTGTCGACGATCGAGGTGTACGGGGAGCTGCCGCCGGGTGAGAAGTGGTTCACCGAGCGCAGCCCGCTGAATGCGAAGACACCGTACTCGGCGGCCAAGGCCGCCGGGGATCAGATGGTGCGCGCCTACATGGCGACCTACCCCGAGATGAACATCCGCTTGACCCACTGCGCCAACAACTTCGGCCCCTATCAGCTGCCGGAGAAACTGATCCCGCTGGCCGTGACGAACGTGCTGCGGGGCCGCAAGATCCCCGTCTACGGCGACGGATTGCAGAGCCGTGACTGGTTGCATGTCCTGGACCACTGCGATGCGGTGCACCGGGTGCTGCACGCGGAGCTCGGGCCGATCCCGAAGACGGCAGCGACCGATCCCGGGCTGCTGCCGATCTTCGATATCTCGGCGCGTCACGAGGTGACCAACCTCGATATCGCCCGCATGGTGGTGACCGAGCTGGGGCTGGACCCAGCCGAATGGATCCAGCACATCGAGGATCGCCCGAATCACGACCGCCGCTACGTGATCAATCCGGAGAAGCTCGAAGCCGAGCTGGGGTGGCGGCCAGTGCGGCGGTTCGAACCGGAGATCGCCGAGACCGTCGGCTGGTATCGCGACAACCGCGACTGGTGGGAGCGGATCATCGCGGACAAGGGCGAACTCGGGTTCGACTGGAGTCGAGTGGGTGCGGATTCGCCACGAAGCTGAGAAAGCCCCTGAGCGTTGGCTATCGGGTGCTGGTGAAGACGGTGTAGCCCTTCGCGTCGCGCCACGGTCGGCTGTTGTTGGCGGCGAACCACGCCCGGACCTCGTCGCGTACCTGGGCGAGGATCGCGTCGTGGTGCGAATTCTGCGGCGGCACGCCGCAGGAGAACCGCACGATCACTTCGGCATACCGCAGCAGCGACGCCACGCTCGGAAACAGCAGGGCGTTGTCGCGGCGGCGGATGGTCACATTGCCGAACGTGGCCCGCATCAGTGGCGCGACGGTGGCCACGGTGACCGAATCCGGCATGCCCGGCTGCGCGGCCCACACCGCTGAAGCCGGCTGTGGGGCAAATCCGGACCGGGCCGCGTGAGCGGCGACGAGCGCGTGGATTCGGGGTGCGGTCTGGGTGTGGTTGATGCTCACGCAGACCCGCCCACCAGGCCGGGTCACCCTGCGCAGTTCGCGCAGCGAGCGGGCCGGGTCGGGCAGGTAGTAGAGGACATGCTTGGCGGTGGCGCGGTCGAACATCGACGCAGTGAACGGCAACTGGTCCACGTTGGCTCTGCAGGCGCGCAACCCGGGAGTGCGGTTGGTGGCTTCGACCGCCGCGGGCCGGAGGTCGATGCCTATGAGCGGTCCTCGATGGCCGTGGTGGAGCAGGTGGCGCAGGAATTCTCCGGTCCCGCAACCCACGTCGAGGATCTGCTCGTCTCCGGTGAGCGCGAGCGCGCCGGCCACATCGGCGTCCAGGTCGTAGGGGTGCTGCGAATAACGCTTGTGGATGGCGATCTGGTCGTCCAGCAGGGCGAGCGAGTCGTCCATGCGCTCAGCGGCCGCTCTTGGTGACGACGTGTGTGCCGATCACCAGGGCATCGGCCGGAGAGGAACCGAAGAAGGCCAGGGCGTGGGCGGGGTCGGCGACGATCGGCTCCCATCCGGAGTTCAGGCTGGTGTTCAGCACTGCGGGTACCCCGGTGAGTTGATGAAATTGTTCGATCAGCCGCCGATATGCACCGGGGCCTGGCGGCACGGTCTGGGGTCGGCTGGTGCCGTCGACGTGCATGGCCGCCACGATCGGGTCACCGTTGGCGGTTGGCAGCGTGAATGACATGAACGGTGCCCGAATATCGGTGCGGCCGAAAAGGTCCGGAATATGCTCGGCGAGAACCGATGGCCCGAAAGGCCGGAACTCTTCGCGTCGCTTGATGCGGTTGACCCGTTCCCGCATCGCCGCCGACGACGGGTCGGCCAGCAGTGACCGGGCACCGAGCGCGCGGGGCCCGAATTCCATGCGGCCGCAGAACCACGCGACGATCCGCCCCGCGGCCAGCAACTCCGCCGCGCTGGCAGCGGGGTCCTCGGTCACCTGGTAGGTGATCCCGCATTCGCGCAGCACCGACTCGATCGCGTCATCGCTGTAGGCCGGACCGAGACGTGTGTCGTCCAGGCGGGCCGGACGGTAGCCGTGGGCGACGGCGACGACCAGCGCCGCACCCAGGGCGGTTCCGGCGTCTCCGCACGCGGGAGCGGCATAGACGTCGATGAACCCGCCGTGAGTGAGGAGTTTGCCGACGGCGACGGAGTTTTCCATGACCCCGCCGGCCACGCACAAGCGCGTGTCGCCGGGTTGGCGGTGGCGTTCGACCAGCCCCCGCACTGCGGCTTCAATGGCGGCTTGGGCGGTGGCAGCGACGTTGGCGTGCTCGCGGTGCAGCGGGCCGCCGGGCAGTCGCCGGGGCGGGAAGCCGGGCAGGGTGTCCTCGGCGATCATGGGCAGCTGGTCGGTGTGGAACAGCGGATGCCGGTGGAAGACCTCGCGGTGCAGCAGCGTGGTGTTCAGGTGCGGGCGCCCGGCATCAATCGCAAGCAGCGGCTGCCGACGATACGGGACGCCGTGGGCGGCCAGGCCCATCACCTTGTACTCGTCGTGCTGACTGCGATACCCGAGGTACTGCGTGAGGGCGGCAGCGAACAGGCCGATCGAGTCGGGAAACGCCACCGACTCGACCGGGGTGAGTGTGCCGGCACTGCCGCGGAACACCGCCGCGCAGATACCGTCACCGGCCTGGTCGGCCGTGACCACCAGGGAATCGTCGAAACCCGACACCAGATACGCCGAGGCCGCATGCGCCAGGTGATGATCGACGTACTCGATGACGGGAACGTGCCCGAACTGGTACCACAGATACGCCTCGAACCGAGGACCGAAGTCGCGCCAGGTGGCGCGCGGGAATGCGATCACATCCACCTCGTGCATGCCGATCCCCGCCTCGCCCAACACGTACCGGATCGCGTGGTCGGGCATGAGTCCGACGGCGTGCTTGTAGCGGATGAATCGTTCTTCCTCGGCCGCGGCGATGATTCGGTCGTCGTGGACGAGTACGGCGGCGGCGTCGTGATCGGCGCGGCCGAAGGTTCCGTGAATGCCGAGTACATACATCGGACTCACACCTCACTTGAGGCGGGCTGCCGGTAGGCGGCGATGGTGCGGTCCAGGCCCTCGCGCAACCCGATCCTGGGCGCCCAGCCGAAGGTGTCGCGGGCCTTGGCCGCGGTAGTGACCTGCCGGCGCGGATCAGCGGGGCGCGCCGGGGCGAGGTCGAGGCCGCAGTCGGGATGGTCGATCGTGTCGAGGATGTAGCGGGTCAGGCCGAGCACGGTGTCCTCGGTGCCGGTGCCGATATTGAAGACTTCGCCGTGCACGTTGTCGCGGTCGGTGAGGGATGCGGCGGCCAGGAGTTCGCAGACGTCGTCGACGTGGATCCAGTCGCGGCGCGCGCTGCCGTCGCCGAGAAGGGTTACCCGCCGTCCAGCCAGGGCGCGGGTGATCACGACCGGCACCAGCCAGCCCGGGTATTGGTCGGGACCGTAGATCGTGACCGGTCGGAACACGACCACCGGAAGTCCCTCGCTGGCATGGAATGCCGACAGGTATGCCTCGAACGCGGCTTTGGCGGCGGCGTAGATGGTGGTGGGGCTCACCGGGTCGGTTTCGCGCAGATCGTCGGAGTCGTTGATGCCGTAGACGTCGGCGCTGGACATGAAAAGCAGCCGTCCGATCCCGGCGTCGGACAGTGCCCGCAGGTAGCCGATCGGGTCGTCCCCGACGCCGTCTTGCGGGCTGTCGGCGGTATTGACCTCCGCGGCCGAATGGATCACCAGATCCCCGGCACCGATGAGCCGGGCTGCCACCCCGGGTGCGTAGATGGAGATCCGCTCGAAGCGCACGCGTTCATCGGCGAGGATCCGCGACGGGATCTTCTGCACCCCATACTGCAGCGGATCCACCAGCACCAGCTGCTCGAAGTGCTCGAACGCGGGGTCGTGGTGGATGCGGCGCAGCAAGTTGACGCCGATGAACCCGGACGCTCCCGCTATGACGATGTTGGCCAATGGTTTTCACCTCTTGCAGATGGTGTCGATACTGGTGGCGACGGCGCCGATGATCTGTTCGACCGTGGCGTGGTCCATGGCCCGCCACAGCGGCAGGCAGATGTGGCGGCCGGCGAAATCATCAGCGGCCGGAAATCCGTCGCCGACGTTCAGGCCGGCCAATATCGGCTGGCGGTGCAGCGGTGCCTCGTACACCCCGCGCGCCAGCTCCACCCCGTGTTCAGCGACCACGCCGCGCAGCGCGGCCCGGTGGACTCCGGAGTCGAGCACGGCCACACATTTGTGGCCACTGACCTGAGAGCGGCCGCTGATGGCAGGAAACGTGAGCCCATGGCCGCCCAAACCTGTGGTGTAGCGGTCGATGACGGTGCGGCGGCCGATGGTGTCGCGGTGCAGGTGAGCGAGCTGTGCTGAACCGATCGCGGCGCCGATCTCGGTCATCCGCCAACTGTTGCCCGCCATGACATGCTGGCCGTCGCGGTTCTTGCCCTGGTTGCGGCACATGCGGGCAACCCGGTTGAGGTCCGGGTCGTCGGTGGTGATCGCGCCTCCCTCACCACCGGTACTGACCACCTTGGTTGCGAAAAACGACCACGCGGCCGCATAGCCGAAACCACCCGCCGGTGTCCCGGCCAGATTCGAGCCGTGTGCGTGCGCGGCGTCCTCGATCAACGCCACCCCGGCCCGCTCGCACATCCGAGCCAGACGCGGCAGGTCCGGGGACATGTAGCCGCCGATGTGGACGACCACCACCGCCGCGGTGTCTGGGGTGAGCCGCTGCTGGATGTCGGCGATGTCTGGGTACAAACCCGAGTCGTACAGCTGTAGCTGCGCTCCAGCGTGTATCGCGGCGGCGGCGGTGGCGTAGTTCGTGTTCGCCGGGACCAGCACGACGCGGTTGCGGACCTCCAAGGCGCGGAAGATGATCTCTAACGCGGTGGACCCGGAGTTGACCGCGACCGCATATCGGGCGTCAGCCATTTCGGCGACCGCGGCTTCGAACGCTTCGGTGTGCTCGCCGAGGACCAGCCTGCCTGAGCGCAGGATCTGCTCGACCGCCGCCAGCACATGTGCGATTTCCCCGTACGGCACGGCTGCGGTGAAGGGAGGGATCATCGCAGCTGCACCTCCCCGTGTGCGGCCCATGGAGATGCCGCGACCAACTCGGCGGCCACGTCATCGGCTGCCGGGTGCCGCGTGGGAAACGCCAAAGGCTGTGATCTGCCGGTCATCCTGGCCACCAGCTCGCGGGAGGCGTGCAGCGCCAGGGTCATCTTGCCGGGCAGGACTGTCCACAACCCGGTGATGCCTTCGGCTGCCGAGTGGTCGATGACGGCGTAGTTCGGTGCCGTGCCCCACTGATCCTGTTGTGCGCCAGCGTGTTCGGTCTTCGAGCACACCCAGGCCACGCCGCCGTCGTGGTCGATCACACCGGGGACCAGCCACCCCGATAGTTCACTGTTCAAGGCGGCGGCCTCCCCGGCCGGAACGGGCCATCGACCGGGTCGGTCCACCCATCGCTGCACTGCGCCGTATCGAGAGGCGAGCACGGTCCCTGCCGCCGCGGCGGGGGCCAGCGCTGGCCAGCCGAACTCTAGTCCGATGATCGGGCGCGGCAGCTGCCCCGGATAGGCCATCATCATCTCCAGCCGCGAACTCAACTGCCCACCGATCACCGACCCGGACCCTTCCAGCAGTTGTTTGGTGCCGATCCCCGCGCACACCACGACATTCGATGTGCTGATGCGTCCCTGCGCGGTGTCAACGGCCCGGACGCCGCCGTCCTCGATCTCGATGCGCTGCGCGCCCGTGTCCACCGCGATCTCCACGCCCAGGGCTGCACACCGTGCAGTGAGCTCTGCCAGCAAAGCGCGGGTGTCGATGATCAGCTCCCCGACCGCGCATCCCCGCACATCGCGACCCTGCTCACCGATGAGCTCGCGCAGCTGTCGAGCATCCACGCCGTGGTAGACGATGTCGTGGTGTCGCCACAGGGATTCGTAGGCGCGCAGGGTCTCCGAGGTCGCGACATACCAACAGGATTCGGTGGTGATCAGGCATTCGGGGAACGACGACCGGTAGGCGGCTTGCGCCTGTTGGCAGGCGGTGACGATCTCCGGATGCCAGCGCGCGTAGAGCGCGCCGGAGTGGATCATGCCGTGATTGCTCGTCGTCGCTCCGGAGCCGAGCAAGCCACGTTCCAGCAACACCACCTGCCAGCCCGCAGCAGCCAGCCGAACAGAGGTCATCAGCCCCGCGATCCCGCCGCCCACAACGACGCATCCGACCGTGCGTGTCATCTCCGACCACCTTCCATTCCTGGTTGGAAGGCACCAGGCGCCGGGGGCTCACCGACCGGGCGCCTGCTTCGCCGCAGCCTCATTGATCCGGTGAGACAGGAGTGAGGTTCAGGGCACATGCCCGGCGCCTGGTGCTGGATTCAGCCTGACGCGGCGAATGCTGTTGGGCGACAGCGTCGATCGGACCACCGGATGTGCAGAATCTGCGGTCGACACCACACCCGGCGGCCTACAGTGTGTCCGTATTGACGCAAATCGGCGCAGGTCAAGGGGTAGACATGGCCGAGGATTCGACCTTCGCGTGGAACACACCACAGTTCCGCGCCCACCTGGCCGCTCGGCGTCCCGGGCGCGCGTTCATGCTCGTGCGCAAGGCGGCGGGTATGACCCAGGCCGGGTTCGGCGAGCTCATGCACTGGGACCGCACCCACGCCGGGCGGGTCGAACGCGACGAAGTCGCTACCATCTGCGACATCTACCAGATGGGCCGCACCGCCGATGCCCTGGGCATCCCGCGGCTCGCGTTACTGCCCGCCTTGCTCGAAACGCCCGACGTTGGGAACATCGAATTCACCGACAGCGAAGGAGCCGACGTGGACCGTAGGCAGTTCGGGCAGGCCAGCGCATTCATCCTCGCCGCCGCCCTCACCACCACCCCGGCCGCAGCGACCTCCCACGCTGCCACCGGCCAGCTCGTGGGATCCGACCACGTGCACTATTTCGCCGCAATCGCCGATCGGCTGTGGGCACACGACAACGACTTCGGCAGCGGCGGACTCGTCCAGACCGCGCTCGACCAGTTCACCATCGCCAAACGGCTGCTCGACCACGCCGACTACGATCCTCGCACCGGCACCGAACTAGCCGCTGTCGCAGGCAATCTCGGCTTGGTCAGCGGTTGGCTCGCCTACGACGGCGGCGACCAGACCACCGCCAGCGACTGCTATAAGGACGCGCTGATCCTCGCAGAACGCGGCGGCGACGACTCATTGGCCGCCGATATCATCGACGCCCTGCGGCAGCAGGCATGGACTGGTGGCCGGATGCGTGAAGCCCTCCAACTGAGCCTGCGCGCCAGCGCCCGCAGCCGCCACGACCCCTCCGCCCGCCTGCAAGCCCTGCTCGCCGCCCGCGAAGGCGTCGCCTACGCTGCCGTCGGCGACCGCAGCCAATGCGAACGGGCTCTCGCCGCCGCCTGGCGCCAAGTCGACCGCGGTCTCGACGACTCCAACGACCCCGTCCGGCTGTACTACATCACCGAAGCCGAGATCCGCACCATCGAAGCCCACGCCCGCCGCTACCTCGGCCAGCATGACAAGGCCGTCACCATCTACCACGACAGCGTCACACGCGGCACCCACCCACCCCGCGACGAAGCTTCCTACCGCGCCTACTACGCCGCCTCCCTCGCGCGCCTCGGCGATACCACCACCGCCATCAACGAAGGACTCGCCGCGCTCACCATGCTCGACGGCCCGGTGACATCACCGCGACTGGTCAATGAACTGCGGCCCGTATACATCGCCGCACAACAGACCCGCGGCGACGACGCCGACCACTTCCGAACACGATTCGACATCCTGGCCAGGACAGCGTAGATCGCTGGGCAAGCACAGGCAGCCACCAGATCAGCGGACCCCTACCAGATTCAGGCAGGTCCGCGGCGTACCCAGCACCGACTGACGTTGGGTCGAAGAACGCTCCTGCCACCCACCGCACCGATCACGGTCGCGATCGCCACCGCGATAGCCTCAACGAGGTCAAGGTCGAGTCATTCCATCGGCTAGGGCTTGCGGTGGCGGCCCGCGTAGGGGTCTGTGTCTAGGTGCTCGAGGACAGTCTGAATCTTCTCCTGCACTTGGCCCAATGTCGCGGTGATGGCGTTGATCTTGTCGTGGTTGACAGAGCCGACGGCAGATTCGTCGAGCTGGGGCTCGCCCGTGGGGGCAATGCCGTCACTGCGGAGGTGGTGGGAGTCGGGCCCGGCGGGCTGGTCGACGCGCCAGCCGTCGTGCATGTCGATGGAGGCCAGCAGGTCGGCGATGGTGACGAGGTCGCCGTCCTTGTTGATGATGATGTCGCTGAGCTGCATGTCGGGTTCCTTCCTGAACAGACCGTGAACCGGTCTCTTCGGCCTGAGACGACGTTGATGTCGATGAGTCGGACCGCCGAACACGGCGGCGGTGGAGCAGAACTGAAAGATGTCGATGGGTTTGCCGCTCATCGCCGCCCAGCCGGATGGCCGTTGCCGCGGTCGAGCTGGTCGGCGTTGCCGGTGTCGGGACGTAGTGGCTGGTTCGAAACGACTGGCGACATCCTGGACACAGACTGGTGATCCGACTCGATCCTGTCCTCGCCTCGCCCGGGCTCCTCGTGCCACGGTGGCGGACCGACGCCTTCACCGCTACCTCACTCATGCGGAGCTGAAGCCGCGTGCACCGGCGCTGCACACCACTGACCGGTTCACGGTCGAGGCGCCGGAATCTACCGAACCCATTGAGGCACTGTGTGATTGGGCCATTGGTGCGTGGTGATCGGTGACGCGATTGGCCCACAACTCGTCGGTTGCGAAGCGATGCCGTGGATCGGTCACCGTTGGCTGCCGCGGCCAGCCCTACACCATGGCGGTTGGCATGACTATGTCGTCGTGGGTGCCGCTGGAGGGGTTGAGCTGGTAGCGGCCTCCTCCGAGGGGGATCGATCGTTGGAAGACGTCGTGCTGGTAGGCGCCCCACTGTGTCTTCACCGACCACGTGACTTCGATGATCTCGGTCAGGTCGGGTAGGCGTGCGCCGGTGAGGTCGGCGTCGACGAGGATCGAGTAGTTGAGGTTGGCGCCGCACAGATTCGCTCCAGACAGGTCCGCGCGCGCGAGGTGGGCACGAGAAAGATAGGCACCACGCAGATTGGCGTCCGGTAACCGGGCGCCGGACAGTTCCGCACCGTAGAACACCACCTTCGACAGGATCGCACCGGACAGATTCGCCTTCGGCAGATGCGCCCAGGACAGGTCCGCCCCAGACAGGACAGCACCGGACAGGTCCGCGCGCGACAGGTCCGCGCCCGAGAGGTTCGCGCCCGTGAGGTTCGCACCGATCATCCGCGTGTACGGCAGGTGCGCACCAGACAGGCGGGCGCCGATCAACGCGGCGTTGGTCAGGTCCGCGGCGGTCAGGTCGGCGTCGGTGAGTTCGGCGCGGGAGAGGTCTGTGCTGAACAGTTGCGCCCGCATGAGGTTGGTGCCGAAGAAGTTCGCCCCGCGCAGCGGCATGCCCTCGAGGTTGCAGCAGGCCAGTTGCGCGCCGATCAGGTTCACCCCCGCCAGGTCCACATCCCGCAGGTCGGCGCCGCTGAGGTCGACCACGCCACCGGGCACACCACATCGCTTCGCGTGGGCTGCGTCGGTGTGCGGCTGCTCAGTGTCGGCGGCGGCATCGTTCAATAGCCCGTTCACCCGCAGCACCGGCAAGGTCTGGCCGAGAGGAGTCTTCCGGTCCAACGGCGGGGCAGACTTCTGTTCACAGTCGGCTGCGCGCGCCCCCGCTTGGGCCCGCAACCGCGCCCGCTGCCACGCGGACAGGACTGCCCACCCGCCGGCCTCCAGGCCGAGCGCTACCGCCGCAACGTATGGGTTCATCGCGAACAGCAAGGCATCGGCCAGTATCACACCCCAGCCCAAAGCATTCGCCCGAATCGAGAGCGTGCGCATGATCCTGGAGATGGCCTCGACCATCGCGGCGATCCGCTCGATGGACTCGTCTGTGGGTCGGTCCTCGTCTGCGTCCAAGGCGCGCTGCAGCCGCGCCCACCCGGCATCGCCGTCGCCGTCACCGGCTGCCTCGACGAAGAAGTCCCCCAATTCTTCGAAAGCGTCGCCGATGGTGATCGACTCGACCGTGTTCACGTTCTCCCGGCCGTCGTTCATACCGTCACTTCTCCTACACCGGGGGTGGTGTTCTTCTGCTCCGCCGCCTCAGCATCGGCGAAGGTGATCTCATGCCCGTCGCGGTTGGCGAAGGTCCTGATCTTCGTGCGCGCCGAACACCTGTGTGCCCGCACGGTTTTCACCGACGTACCCAACGCCTTCGCGATCGCCGCGTCGGATTCGTCCATGAACCAGCCCAAAAACGCCACCCGGAACTCCCCC
This sequence comes from Nocardia amamiensis, assembly GCF_015477605.1. Taxonomy (GTDB): domain Bacteria; phylum Actinomycetota; class Actinomycetes; order Mycobacteriales; family Mycobacteriaceae; genus Nocardia; species Nocardia amamiensis_A. Next base: position 1,338 of record NZ_JADLQX010000018.1, on the reverse strand, counting down.
ACCGTGAGCTTCCTGGACGCCACCGCGATGAAGCGCTGCACCAGGTCCCGGTCGAGTACCTGGTCGAATTCCTCGCTGTCGCTGGCCGGCAGCTTCCCCAGTGGGACATCGGATTCGATATAGGCGTCGCGGAAGACCAATTTGCTGTCCTTGCGCCACATCTCGACCACGCAGTTCTTGGCGACCTTGATCAGGAGGGCCCTCTGCTGATCCTCGGTCTTGCGTTCCAGAGCCGGGCCGTAGGTCTTGAACACCCGCAAGAACACCTCATGCTCAAAGTCGTCGGCGCGGGCACCGTCCCCGCACAACGCGATCAGCAGATGCCGCCGTACCGAGCCGCGGTGAAGTCGATACAGTGCCTCGAAGCGCTCACGATTCGGTTTCGTCAGCCGGTCATTCGTCATACCGAGGACAGCTCCCCCACTGGTGACAACACTGATGGCAATGCTGGTGAGCAGCGCAGCGCACCCGCTGCAGCGCCCACCTCAACGATGCACCCCGACATCGAGGCAACTCGGCGGGCAACAAGGACCACGCAGCCCCCGATAGGCGCTTCCGGCAAGGTCGTTGGAATCTCGATGTGCTGCACGCAACCGACAGCACTCAACCAGATGCCCGGCTCCGCGACGAGGACGAACGATAGCGGGGTTTCGCTCCATAGGGCGTGGATCCCGGAAAGCACGGTCATGACCAGTACACGCACCAGCACCGAAAAACATAAAGATCCGCAGGCCACGGGAGTGCACATGACCCGCGTATCCTCCAGCCAGCGCGTGAGCCATCGATGGCCATGACGCAGCGAATCCGCCCATGACACGATTCAGGCTGCAGACGACGAAGGGTTGTCGGACGCGCTCGGTGAGCCGACTGCGGCGTGGGTCGACCCTCGATGCCTACGCCGACCCAGCGGCGCTTCGATGTGCGTTGTCCTACCACCGTGCACGCCTACCCGCGCCAAACAGATCCGAGACAACGGTGGCGACCACCCGGCTGACCGTGCCGACCATGGCCGTCGGTGCCCATCCAGTGGGTGACGCGCCGACGCTGGCCCGGCAACTGGCTCCGACCACCGACGATCTCGTCCATCCTGTGATGCCCGGCTGCGGGCACATCATTCCCTGCGATGAGACCTGAACGCCGCAGACTCACCCCGCATGGCGCAACACAGGCTTGTCCTGTTCAGCATTTCGTGACCTCGCAGGATCGTGTTACTGTCGCTTGCCAGGGTGATGGGACCACCGGTTTGCCACGGGTATGGGACCGTGTTGTCTGGTCGCGGGCCGTGTGGTGATGGTGACGCATGATCGGGTTGCTGGTCAATCCGGTGTGGCGGATATC
>NZ_JADLQX010000186.1 GCF_015477605.1 Nocardia amamiensis | reverse complement strand
CGGGTCGAGGAGGGTGGAGGTGTCGCCGAGTTCGCGTCCTTCGGCGACGTCGCGTAGCAGGCGGCGCATGATTTTGCCGGAGCGGGTTTTGGGGAGTTCGGGCACGATGTGGATTTCGCGGGGTTTGGCGATGGGGCTGATTTCGCGGGAGACCTCGGCTTTGAGTTCGTTCACGAGGTCTTGGCCGGTGTTTTCGGTGTCGGCGGTGAGGATGACGAAGGCGACGATGCCTTGGCCGGTGGTGGGGTCGGTGGCGCCGACGACGGCGGCTTCGGCGACGCCGGCGTGGCCGACGAGGGCGGATTCGACTTCGGCGGTGGAGATGCGGTGGCCGGAGACGTTCATGACGTCGTCGACGCGGCCGAGGACCCAGAGGTCGCCGTCGGTGTCGAGTTTGGCGCCGTCGCCGGCGAAGTACCAGCCGTGCCGGCTGTAGCGTTCCCAGTAGGTGGCGTGGTAGCGGTCGGGGTCGCCCCAGATGCCGCGCAGCATGGACGGCCAGGGGTGGTCGAGGACGAGGTAGCCGTTGGCTTCGGTTTCGCCGAGTGGGACGGGGTTGCCGTCTTCGTCGACGACTTTCGCGGAGATGCCCGGCAAGGGTCGCATGGCGGCACCCGGTTTGGTGGTGGTGACGCCCGGCAGTGGGGAGATCATGATGGCGCCGGTTTCGGTTTGCCACCAGGTGTCCACGATCGGGGTGTTGTCGGCGCCGATGACGTGCCGGTACCAGCGCCAGGCTTCGGGGTTGATGGGTTCGCCGACGGTGCCGAGCAG
>NZ_JADLQX010000185.1 GCF_015477605.1 Nocardia amamiensis | reverse complement strand
TGAGATCGGCTCAGGCTATCCGAAGTTCAGTCACAACGGCCAAGAACCAGCGAAACACGGAGAACCCCCAGGTCCAGCACGGAGACCGTCAGCACGGACCCCAACGAACTCCAGGGTTATTTTTTAGAAAACCGACAGCAGAAATGCTGCACGGCGTCCCGTCCTCGACCCAACAGATGCAAGCCCTGGACCGGTCGGCGCCGATGCTGCCGATGATGCCGGGAGTGCCCGCACGCCGCACCCACGACTACATTCGCCACGGCACCACCAGCCTGTTCGCCGCACTGGACGTGGCCTCCGGTCAGGTCATCGGCCAGCACCACCGCCGGCACCGCCACCAGGAGTTCCTGCGGTTCCTCAAGACCATCGACGCCAATACCCCCGCCGACCTGGATCTCCACCTGATCTGCGACAACTACGCCACCCACAAAACCCCGGCCATCAACCGATGGTTGGCAGCCCACCCACGTTTCCACCTGCACTTCACCCCCCCAGTTCGGCATCATGATGGGCGCTGGTGGCGTAGCCGAGCAGACGCCCGGAGAACCGGTCCTCCACCGAAGCCAAATACAGTTTCCCCTCCAAGGTAGGGATTTCGGTGACATCGCCGACCCACAGCACGTCCTGGGCGATGGCGGTGAACTGCCGCCGCACCAAATCCGGTGCCGCGGATCGTTTCCCTTGCCGCGTGGTCCCTGCGTTCCGCATAATTCCGGGGTTTCGGAGCCCAAGACTGCCGGTTTCCGCGGGTCGCGGGGTCTCGGACGAGAGAAACTCTGAAATTTGCCTAGAGACGCGATTCGCTGAATTCGAGTAGCGT
>NZ_JADLQX010000184.1 GCF_015477605.1 Nocardia amamiensis | reverse complement strand
TGCTGCGTTCCTCAAAGATCATGTATCTTGTTGCTGGTCTTGGTGCTTCGGGTGTGGTTGAGGTGGATTTGCCGAAAGTGCTGGTTGCGCGTCCTGCACGAGATGCTCTGGAGGAGCGCAAGATTCGCAAACTCGCCAGCGCTCGTCATGCGCCGGGAGATTGGATCCGTCGGGCGCGGATGATCACCGCGAGTTGGGACGGGAAGTCCACCGCGCAGATCGCGGGCGAGTTGGGTTGTCATCCGCAGACGGTGCGAGAACGGCTGCACCGGTTCAACGCTCACGGCGTGGACGGCCTCGGCGATCGACGCGGGTCAGGACGTAGACCTCGGCTGACCGAAACAGAACGCAGCCGCATCGTCGCCTTGGTCGCGACCACGCCACCGGGGCGAATGACCCGGCGACCCGACGGCGCCCTGGAAGCCGATCAGGACGGAGCTCCGTCGAGCTGGACCTTGGATTCTCTCGCCGCCGCCCTGCGCGCTGAAGGCATTGTTGTGGGCCGTAGTCAAGTACGCAGAATCCTGGTGGCAGAGGGTGTTCGATGGCGTCGGCCACGGTCCTGGACGACGAGCAAGGATCCGTACTTCGTCCCAAAAGAACCCATATCGTCGGTCTCTACACGCAGCCACCCGCGGGCGCCACGGTAGTCTGCGCCGACGAACTCGGCCCGGTCTCGCCCCGCACCTTCGCCCCGGCACCGGGCTGGTCGGTCGACGGGCACCGGATCAAGGCGCCCCTGGAATACTCGCGAGGCCCGGACAGGGTCTGGGTATATGGATCAATCCGAGTCCGTGACGGGCACGCCGTCACACTCACC
>NZ_JADLQX010000183.1 GCF_015477605.1 Nocardia amamiensis | reverse complement strand
GCCTGATAAGTGATCAACAGGGCGTAGACCTCCTGCGCGACCCCGACCGGAGTGCGGGCACGCAGCACCCGCCCACCGAGAATGGTCGATTTCAGCTCGAAATAGCTGGTTTCGATCTCCCACCGTTGATGGTAGAGATCAACCAATTCCTTTGCAGGGTAACGCTTGTCGTCGGTCAGGCTGGTGATCAGCCGGTAGCGCTCGACCCGCCGGGGCCCGTCGGCGCAGCGGACGGCGATCTCGGCGTCGATCACGCGCACGGTTGCCGTGCCGACGCGAGTCAGCCATGATCCGTCGCTGCACCGCGTGATCGCGGGCACGCGCCGGTTGAGCTTGGCCCGGATCAGCAGATCCGCGCCGGTGCCGGTGATCTGCTCGATCAACGCGGTGACCGCGAAGTTCCGGTCGGCCAGCAGCAACATGCCCGGCCGCAGGCACCCGGAAAGCCTTGGCGCGTACGCTGTCTCGGCCGTGCGCAACGGGCCGAACACGACATCGACGACGGTGCGGGTGCCACACGTCACCACCGCGAGCAACCGCAGCATCGGATAACCCGCTTGGGCGTGGCCGCCACCGTGACGACCGAAAGCGGCCACGTTGGCCGCGCTGTCGGGCACGAAGAGGCTGGTGCCGTCGATCGCGGACACCAGCCGTCCCCCGCCACCGCACCGCTCCGGCGGCAGGCCCGCGCACCAGGTCGAACAACACCTGCAAGGGTTTGGGGCCCACCCGCCGCAGCGCCTGCGACAGCGCCGAGGAACCCGGGCACCCGCCCGCACCACCAGCCAGCCCGGCACACAACCGCGCCCACACCTGCCGATACCCGACA
>NZ_JADLQX010000182.1 GCF_015477605.1 Nocardia amamiensis | reverse complement strand
TGTCGACGTTCACGTTTTTCCCGGCCCGTTCGTTCACGTAATTGGGCAGGTGGTGGGTCCTGGGTGATGTTCTACCCGACCTCCTTGTTCTGTGTCTTGGGTTCGTGGTTGCCGCGGGGGCGCTTGTTGGGCCGGTAGGACGGGCCGTTCATGAACACTTGGTGGCTGGTGTTGATGAGGCGGTCCAGGAGTGATTCGGCGACAACGGGATTCGGGAACAGTGGGTACCAGTCGACGGGCGATCTGTTTGAGGTCAGGATCATGGAGCCGCCGGTGGAGGTGCGTTCGGAGATCAGTTCGTAGAGGTCGTCGGCTTGTGTGGCGGTGAGTTCGCGCATGCCGAAGTCGTCGAGGATCAGCACCGCGGGCCGGACGAACTCGCGCAACCGTTTGTCCCAGGTCCGGTCGGCGTGACCACCGGCCAATGTCGCCAGCAGCCGACTGGTCTTGGTGAACCGGACCTCGGCGCCTTGACGGATCGCCAGGTGTCCGAGACCGTGGGCCACATGCGTTTTGCCCACGCCGACGGGCCCGTACAGGACCACGGACTCGCCGACCGGCAGCCAGCGCAGCGCCGCGAGGTCGCGGATCTGCGCGGCGGGCAGTTTCGGGCTGGCGGCGAAGTCGAACTCCTCCAGGGTGAGTTGCTGTTCGAAGTGGGCGCGGCGGATCCGGCGGGCGATCGACTGCGCATCACGGCGGGCGATTTCGTCGTGGCAGAGGACCTGCAGGAACTCGATATGCCCGAGGTCACCGGCGCGGGCTTGGGCCAGGCGGGATTCGAGGGTCTGCAGCATCCCGGATAGCTTCAGCGTCCGCAGCGCTTGTTCCAG
>NZ_JADLQX010000181.1 GCF_015477605.1 Nocardia amamiensis | reverse complement strand
CCGCGGGCGAGGCGCCGAACTGGGCGCCGCTGCCGGTGCAATACCAGGACTTCAGCGTGTGGCAGCGCGAGTTGCTCGGCGCCGAAGCCGACCCCGGCTCCATGGCGGCGCGCGAAATCGCCTATTGGCGTAGGGCTTTGGCGGGTCTGCCGGACCAGATCGACCTGCCCGCGGACCGCCCGCGTCCGCCCGTGCAGAGCTTCCGCGGCAGCCGGGTGACCTTCGAGATCGATGTCGAGTTGCATCAGCGCCTCGTCGCGCTGGCCCGCGCGCAGGGCGTCAGCCTGTTCATGGTCATGCACGCCTCGCTGGCCGTGCTGCTGGCCCGGCTGTCGGGCACCAGCGACATCGCCATCGGCACCCCGGTCGCCGGGCGCGGCGAGCAGGCGCTCGACGACCTGATCGGCATGTTCGTCAACACCCTCGTGCTGCGCTCGGAGGTGGAAGGTGACGAGCCGTTCGCCGAATTCCTCCGCCGTACCAGGGAAACCGACCTCGCCGCCTTCGCGTTCGCGGACGTGCCGTTCGAGCGGCTGGTCGAGGTGCTCAACCCGACCCGCTCGCAGGCCCGGCACCCGCTGTTCCAGGTGATGCTGTCGTTCCAGGAGATGTCGCACGCGACCCTGGAACTGCCCGGCCTGTCGGTCAGCGCCGACGAGCTCGAGGTCGACATCGCCAAGTTCGACTTGCAGTGGACGGTCACCGAAGAGCGGGGCACGCACGGCGAGCCCGCGGGCATGGCCGCGGTGATCTCCTTCGCCACCGACCTGTTCGACGCCCCGACCGTCGCGGAGTTCGGCCGCCGCTACCTGCGCGTGCTCGAAGCCGCCGTCGCCGCGCCGGAGACCGCCGTGCG
>NZ_JADLQX010000180.1 GCF_015477605.1 Nocardia amamiensis | reverse complement strand
CCTGCGTTCCGCATAATTCCGGGGTTTCGGAGCCCAAGACTGCCGGTTTCCGCGGGTCGCGGGGTCTCGGACGAGAGAAACTCTGAAATTTGCCTAGAGACGCGATTCGCTGAATTCGAGTAGCGTGAGCTGCTGTGATGCAGTAACTTCTGGAGTCGTGTACGTGAAGATGACCAAGCGGGACAACAAGTCCGGCACGGTCAGGTATCTGCATCTGGCCCACAACGTGTGGGATCCGGAGAAGGGCCGCGCGACTCCGAAGGTGCTGTTCACCTTCGGCCGCGAGGACGAACTCGACCGTGACGCGGTGAAACGCCTGGTCGGATCCCTGTCCCGACTGCTGGAACCCGGCGACGCGCTCGCGGCCGGCGCGACCGGCGAGGGATTGGAGTTCGTGTCCTCCAGGCCCTTCGGCGGCACATACGTGCTCGACCACCTATGGAAGCGCCTCGGCATGGAGACGATCGTGACTCGGCTGGGGCAGCCCCGCCGGGGCCGGCCCCGCGACATGACCGCCACCGAACGCACCCTGTTCGCCCTGGTCGCCAACCGCGCGTTGGCACCGTCGTCGAAACTGGCCGCGGCGGGCTGGGTCAACCACGACGTTCACATCGATCGGCTGGCCGAGACCAGCGACGACGCCTGCTACCGGGCGATGGACTGGTTGCACTCGGTGACCGACGACCTGGAACGGCAAGTGTTCGACCAGGTCGCGACCCTGTTGAACCTCGAAGTGGACCTGCTGTTCTTCGACACGACGTCGACGTATTTCGAGACCGGAGCCGACGAGCCGGTGGAACGCGACGACCGCGGCCACCCGGTCCCCGCCGGTGACGACGCCGACGGCAGCGGCAGCGGCAGCGGCAGCG
>NZ_JADLQX010000179.1 GCF_015477605.1 Nocardia amamiensis | reverse complement strand
CGCGCAGCATGTCTTCGCGTTCGACGACCTTGACGCGCTCGCGGCCTTCGGGTTCGCCGAGGGAGCGTTCGTGGGCGTCGAGGCGGTACCAACCGGCCCAGGTGGTGAAGGGGATGCCTTTGCCTTCGAGGAACTCGGTGACGGCCTGGGGGTCGGGCCGCTCGGGCGGGGTGAAGCCGGGGGCGTCGTCGAGCAGGCAGGCGATGGTCTCGTTGGCGTCGCCCTTGGTGTGGCCGATCAGGCCGACCGGGCCGCGCTTGATCCAGCCGGTCACGTAGGTGGCGGGCAGGTAGCGGTCGGCGCCGTCGGCGTTCTCGTCGGCGATCACGCGGCCCGCTTCGTTGGGCACGGTGCCGGCCTGGTCGTCGAAGGGCAGGCTGCTGATGTTCTGCGACAGGTAGCCCACGGCGCGGTACACCGCTTGCACGTCCCAGTCGGTGAACACGCCGGTGCCCTTGACGTTGCCGGTGCCGTCGAGCTGGGTGCGCTCGGTGCGCAGCCCGACGACCTTGCCGTTCTCGCCGAGCACCTCGGCCGGGGACTCGAAGAAGTGCAGGAACAGCTTGTGCGGCCGGTTGCCCGCATCGCGGATGGCCCACTGCTCGAGGGTGTTGGCGACCATGTCGACCTGCTTGGAATGCCTGCGCGCGGCTTCGGAGCCTTCGTCGTAGTCGATGTCGGCGGGGTCGACGATGACCTCGATGGTCGGGGAGTGGTCGAGTTCGCGCAGTTCCAGCGGGGTGAACTTGGCCTGGGCGGGACCGCGGCGGCCGAAGACGTGCACCTCGACGGCCTTGTTGGCCTTCAACCCCTGGTAGACGTTCGGCGGGATCTCCGTGGGCAGCAGCTCGTCGCCGGTCTTGGCCAGCAC
>NZ_JADLQX010000178.1 GCF_015477605.1 Nocardia amamiensis | reverse complement strand
GCTAGTGCCTTGTCCAAGTAGGTTGCCTCGGTAACCGGGTGTCGGGTTGATCGTGGACCTGTTGCCGGTGATGCTGCCGGTGGAGGTGGTGCCGGTGGCCCGGAAGCCGGAAGTGTTTGTGCGAGCGGTGACCCCGGAGGAGGGGCGGCGGTTGCAGAAGATCACGAAGACGAGCAAACAACCGGTCAGGATGCGACGAGCGATCGTGGTGATGGCCTCGGCCCAGCGGCAGCCGGTTCCCGCGATCGCGAGGTTGATGCAGGTCAGCGAGGCGTATGTGCGGCAGGTGATCCACGATTTCAACGAACGGGGGTTCGAGGCTTTGGACCCAAAATGGAGCGCGGGCAGGCCGCGGAAGGTCGATCGAGCGACGCGTGAACGCATCGCTTGCATCGCCCGGTGCTGCCCGCGGGACCTGGGTTGGCCGTTCTCGACATGGAGCCTGTCGAAACTACGCGAAGTACTGATCAGCAACGGAATCGCCGATATCAGCCGCGAAACTCTGCGTCAGATCCTCAAGGCCGAGGGGGTGTCGTGGCAGGCGGTCAAGACCTGGAAAGCGGGGACCGATCCCGAGTTCACCGCGAAGCTGAACCGGGTTCTGGATCTCTACGACCACCGGCCCACCGGCGGGCGGGTGGTCTGTGTGGACGAGTTCGGACCGCTGAACTTGCAACCCCGTGCCGGTCGTGGTTGGTTCCCTCGCCGGAGTCCGAAACGGTTGCCGGCCACCTACCGGCGCACCCAGGGCGTGCGGCACCTGCTCGGCGCTCTGGATCTATCAACCGGCAAGCTCCACTATCGGATCCGGGATCGGAAGCGATGGCAGGAGTTCCTGTCGTTGCTGAAGTCGCTGCGGGCGCGCTGGCCTG
>NZ_JADLQX010000017.1 GCF_015477605.1 Nocardia amamiensis | reverse complement strand
CAAACCCCGCGAAATCCACATCGTGCCCGAACTCCCCAAAACCCGCTCCGGCAAAATCATGCGCCGCCTGCTACGCGACGTCGCCGAAGGACGCGAACTCGGCGACACCTCCACCCTCCTCGACCCGAAAGTGTTCGAAGCCATCGCCCGCGGGTAACCACCAGGGAGCGGCGGACCCGGCCATGAACAGATGAGGGGGTCCGGGTCCGCCGTTCGTGTCCTACGCCGACTTCCGTTGAGCCACAGGTGAAGACGCGGTCTCCGGGACGGAACACCGATCGGTGCGCTACACCCGCCGACACGGCTGGGATCTGCCCGATTGAACCGCGGGGCCGCCCTTTCCGTGGACTACGCGAAAGCGGTACCGGCACAACACGGAATACCGCGATCGCTGGACGGCAGGCATCCCGCCCGCCGCGGTTGGCGAGGAGCGCGACGCATGACATCCGACGAACAGGTCCACACCCGGCGCACCGTGGTCATCGCGGGAGCCGGCGCCGTCGCGGCCGCGGCGGCGCTCACCGCGTGCACCGCCGAAGCGAAAGACGATGCGACACCCGCGGCGAATCCCGCCCCGGATGGCCGCCCCAGCGCCGCGAAGGTGCTCGCCAAGACGACCGATATCCCGGTCGGCGGCGGCGTGATCCTCGGCGACACCGTGGTGACCCAACCCAGCGCGGGCACCTTCGTCGGACTGTCCCCGATCTGCACGCACGCGGGATGCAAGGTCGTCAGGGTGTCCGGCGGCACCATCGACTGCGCCTGCCACGGCAGCAAGTTCGGTCTGGACGGCTCGGTCGCGAACGGACCGGCGGCCAGCCCGCTCGCCCCGAAAAGCATCCGGGTCGAAGGGGATTCGATTATCGCCGGGTGACCGCGCAGGCTCGGCTCATGGTCCGCCGAACTGCTCGGCCATCCGCCGGTCCATCTCCTCGGGCGGCACGTCCTCGACATGGGTCGCGACGGTCCAGCGGTGTCCCCACGGGTCCTCGAAGGAGCCGCTGCGATCGCCGTAGAACTGTGTGGTCATGGGCGTGAGTTCCTTGGCGCCCGCGCTCAGTGCGGCGGCGAACGCGGCGTCGGCGTCCTCGACGTACACGTAGAGGTTGACCGGGCTGCCGCCGACCGTCTTCGGGTCGAGGAAGTCCATATCGGGCGCCGGGTCGCCGAGCATGACGACCGAATTGCCGAACATCAGTTCGCAGTGCGCGATCTTGCCCTCCGGGCCGGGCATGCGCATTCGCTCGGTGGCGCCGAAAACGTTCTTGTAGAACTCGATCGCCGCCGCCGCTCCATCGATGGCCAGCCCGGGCGAGACCACCGGATATCCCTCCGGAATGGGTTTGACATCAGACATGGTTGACCTCCGGTCGAGGCATTGTGTCGGACCCTGTCGAGCCTATTCCCGCCGACCGGCGCGCCATGCCGGATCGTCGGAAATCAAGGGCCCGCGACGCCCTTCAGCCGACGCACCTGCGCGGCCGTCAGCGCACTCAGCACACCGGGGTCCACCGCCTCCGGCGCGGTTACCGCTACCTGCACCAGTGTGTTTCCGACCTGCACGATCGCCACCGAGGAGCCGAGCGTCAGCCCCTCGCTGGTGGTGCGCACCTGGAATGCGGCGACGGCATCGCCCGCAGCGGGCTGGGCGAGCCCACCGATCCGGTACTCCACCGCGATATCGGTGGCGTCGGCACCCGAGTAGCGGGTGCAGCGGCGCAGGATTTCCTGCACGGCCGAAAACGCCCCCGGCACCGCGTCGCGCGGATAACTCGCCGCGTCGATATCGATACTGGAGAAATTCGGCCCGGCATATTGCGTGGACGCCTGCGCGAGCGCGCCGGACTGTTGCGCGCCGAGCGGCGTGAGCACTTTCGCGCATTCCGCCGGATTCGTGGGCGACGTGTCGGCGGGTGCCATTCCCGCATCGGCGCGCGGCGGCAGGGCGGTGAAGCCCGAGGGCAGGTCGGCGTCGCCGAGCAATCGGTCGCGCAACCGATCGGAATCCGTCTCCGGTGCGACCGTTGCCGGGGCGGCGGCAACCACGGGACCCAGCGGCGGCAAATCAGGTGATTCGGCGGCGGGTTCTGGGGAACCGCAGCCCGCGGCGAGCACGGCGGACGCGGCGGCGGTCAACAGTCCGCACGCACGGGTCACTCGGTCCACGACACCTGCGTATCGATCGTCTGCCGCAGCGTGCTGGCGCTGCGCGGATCACGGTAGGACTGGTGCCCGCCGACGGTGATGGACCCGGCCACGGGCAGCGGCAAGCCGAGATCCACGGTGATGGTGCCCGCGCCCTGCATGACGTAGTCGCGGATGTCCAGGGTGCCCGCGTTGTTCGGCAGGTTCCACACCAGCGACTTCGGCTTCTGCGTGACGTGCAGTTCGATGGTGAGCCGGTCGCCGTCGCGCTCGGTCAGCGTCGCGGTGGTCACCTGGTCGAGCAGAACGCCGCCGTTCACCTCCTGCCGCACCGTCCACACCGCGCCCTCGCCGACGGGCTGGTCGGGGAACGCGATCGAACGGTAGACCGCCTGGTAGAACGCCTGCTCGAGGGCGGCGCGCGCGGTGTTGGACGCGTCCGGCGCCGGCTCGAGCCGCAACGCGGTGATCGCGCCCAGATCGGTGAGGTCGAATCCGGCGTGCGAGCCGCCGATCTTGGTGAGCGCCCTGGACAGCGTCGGGTCCGGGGAGGTGACCGAGCCGAGGGTCAGATCGATGCCATCCGCGGTGGTCTGCGCGGTCATCGGAATCGTCAGCGGCGGGGTGGAGAAATCGCGCTTCGGCTGCTCGTCGAGCTGCTGTTCGATGTGGTGCGCGGTGTAGAGCGTGACCCGCTGCTCCGTGCCCGCAGGGTAATCCGGCCGCAGCAGCGAACGCGGCGCGTCCCCGGCCGAGACGACTGTGGTCACCGCGGCCGGAATGGGCACGGTCACCTCCTTGCGGAGGCCGAGGGGCTCGGTGCCGTCGATCTCACCGCGCGATTCGCCGCTGTCGGCGCAACCGACGCCGAAGGCGGAAAGCCCGACCGCGAACACCATGAGCAGCACACCCGAGCGCCCGATTCGGGGAAGGTGGGGGTGGTAAGACAACACCGTCACGAGCAACAGAGTACGACCGCTTCCTGAGTGTCCGCTGGGACATCGAAGCGGGCGTGCCGTACGAACCCGAACCGGCAGCCGGGCCGAGGCAATCGGACGCGCGCACCGCTCGTGATTCCGCTCGAGAGATGATGGTCGGCGTGAGTGACGACCGGCCGCCCGAGGAAAGCCAGACGAACATCGCCGACCCGATGACGAATACCCCGCCGCAGCGGTTGCGGACCCTACTAGTCATCGCCGCGGTTCTACTCGGCCTGGATCTGCTCACCAAGACCCTCGCGGTCGCGAACCTCACGCCGGGCGACCCGGTGCCGATCATCGGCGACTTCGCGCGCCTGACCTTGGTGCGCAATCCGGGCGCGGCGTTCTCCATGGCCACCGGCATGACCTGGTTGCTGACCCTGGTCGCGGCAGGCGTCGTGATCGGCGTGGTGCGCATCGGCCGCACCCTGCGCTCGCTGTGGTGGGCGATCGGCCTGGGCATGGTGCTGGGCGGCGCGCTCGGCAACCTGGTGGACCGGCTGTTCCGTGCGCCGGGCCCGCTGCAGGGGCACGTGGTCGATTTCGTCGCGATCGGCTGGTGGCCGGTGTTCAACGTGGCGGACTCCGCCATCGTGTGCGGTGCGATCCTGCTCGTGGTGCTCACCGTGTTCGGCTTCGAGCCGAACGGCACGCGCGTCGGTCAGGGCAAAGCGGACAGCGCGGGCGAGGGCAGCGCGGCATGAGGGAGACCAGGACCATGCCCGTCCCCGACGGGCTCGACGGCATGCGCGTGGACGCGGGCCTGTCCCGTTTGCTCGGCCTGTCCCGCACCGCCGTGGCCGCGCTGGCCGAAGAAGGCGCGGTGCAGCTCGACGGCATCGCGGCGGGCAAGTCCGACCGGCTCACCGCGGGAGCGTGGCTCGAGGTGGTGTTCCCGGAACCCAAGCGGGAGCTGACCATCGAGGCCGAACCCGTAGAGGGCATGAAGATCCTCTACGCCGACGACGACATCGTCGCGGTGGACAAGCCGGTCGGCGTGGCCGCGCACACCGGTGTCGGCTGGAGCGGGCCGACCGTGGTGGGCGGGCTGGCCGCGGCGGGCTACCGCATCTCCACCTCGGGCGCCCACGAGCGGCAGGGCATCGTGCACCGCCTCGACGTCGGCACTTCGGGGGTGATGGTGGTCGCCCAGTCCGAGCACGCGTACACGGTGCTCAAACGCGCGTTCAAGCAGCGCACGGTCGACAAGCGGTATCACGCGGTGGTCCAAGGACATCCGGATCCCAGCAGTGGCACCATCGATGCCCCGATCGGCCGGGCGCGCGGCAACGACTGGAAGTTCGCCGTCACCGCCGACGGACGCCCGAGCATCACGCACTACGACACCGTCGAGGCGTTCCCGTCGGCCAGCCTGCTGGACATCCATCTGGAGACCGGCCGCACCCACCAGATCCGGGTGCATTTCTCGGCGATCCGCCACCCCTGCTGCGGCGATCTCACCTACGGCGCGGACCCGCGCCTGGCCGAGCGGCTCGGACTGCAACGCCAGTGGCTGCACGCCCGGTCGCTGGGTTTCCAGCATCCCGCGGACGGCCGCTATCTGGAGATCACCAGCGAATACCCGGACGACCTGGAACACGCGCTGGACGTTCTGCGCAATGCCTGAGCGCCGGGTGCCGCGATGGCGTGGGGCCGCCCTCGCCGCCGCGGCAGTCGCGCTCATCGCGCTGATCCTCGTGCTGGGCGTGCTGAATCCGCCGCGGGAGGCCGGAGTGTCCACCGACCGGCTCGGGCCGGATTACGGCGAACAGGTCGCGGACTACCTCTGGCGCGCCGAGGATTCGCTGGCCGGCGAGGACGACGCCGGGCACTGGGCGCTGGTGTCGTTCACCGAGCCCTTGGCTCCGGAACGAATTCCGGCGCACAGCGGCGGGATGCGCATCGCCCAGGTGCTGTACCGGGTGCCGATCCCACGTGTGCAGACGCCGCTGGTGGCCGTGCCTGTTCCGGAAGGGATCGAAGCCGCCGTGGATTCGGCGCAATACGCGGCGTGGCTGCTCCCCCGTCCCGCCGACGACCGCTCCGCTCAGGTCGTCTCCGTCTCGGCCGCGCGCCTTCGCGCAGGCTGCGCGTGCGTGGTCGGGCTCGTCGTGCGGGGGCGGCTGCCGCAATTGCGGAAACTGGCCGAGCAGAACGGTATCCGTGCCGTCCAGGCACTTCCCGCCGACGCGGTGGCGGGCAGCTTCGCGGTCATCCCGCTGCTGCCCGACTACCACGACGTCGTCGTGCCGGGACCCGATGACGGTCCGGTCCCGGACCGCTGAGCGACCGGCCGAGACACTGCGCCACTATCTGGAGCGCGAGCACGCAGTGCCGCAGCAGGCCGAACCGGCCAGGCCGGAGTCCGTCCGCCCGGGGCTACCGTCGATCACGCGCGCATTCGACCGCGAGCTCTTCGATCCGGTAGGCCGCGATGCCCGTGGGCGCCGAGCTGTTGCCGGGACCGCGATCGCCGAACGCGATAGCGCTGCACCGCGTGAGCAAGTGAACCGGCACGAGCATCGGATCAACAGGCGTGGTCGCTACCGGTGCCGTTCAGTCCGGCAACGTGACGACCCCGTCGAGGTACCGGTGGCACCGGCCGAACAGCAGCACGCGGTCGTCGGCCAGCTCGCAGCGCAGGCTGCCGCCGCGGCGCGACAGCTGCCTCGCCCGCAGTTCGGTGCGGCCGAGTTGCTCGCTCCACAGCGGAACCAATTGGGCGTGCGCGGATCCGGTCACGGGATCTTCGGGGACGCCCACCCCAGGAGCGAACACCCGGGAGACGAAGTCGACCGAGTCACCGGGCGCGGTGACGATCGCGGCGCGCGGCAGCGCGGGGAACGCCGACAGCACCGGCGCGGCGTCGCGCACCTCCTGTTCGGTCGCCACCACGATCACCTCGTCGGTGCCGGAATAGGCGCGCACGGGACGCACCCCGAGCGCCGCGACGAGCGCCGGATCCGGCCGCACCGGAATGCTCGGCACGATCGGCAGGTCGAGGACGAACTCGTCGTCGTCGGTGCGGTCGACGTGCAGCCAGCCGCTGCGGGTGTAGAAGCTCACCCGGTCCGCGCCGGGGTGCATATCGACCAGGATCTGCGCGGCGCTGGCCAAGGTGGCGTGCCCGCACAGGGCCACCTCCACCCGCGGGGTGAACCAGCGGAGGTGGAAGGCGGGCCACTCGCCCGGCGGCATACCCGCCTCGGGAGGTAAGTGCGGGGTGTAGAACGCGGTTTCGGCGAGGTTGTTCTCCTCGGCCAGCTGTTGCAGCAACGCATCCGGCAGCCACGACGGGAGCGGCATCACCGCGGCCGGGTTGCCCGAGAACGGTGCGTCGGCGAACGCGTCGATCTGGTGCAGCAGTACCTCCATATCCGAGAAGGTACTCCAACCCTGAATGCCCGCCTCGCACAAGGCTTCTCGTAAAACTGAACCGTACACGCCTCACAAACGCAACTCGCCACGGAAGCACTCCTCGGCCGAGCTCCGGACGCCGCCGCGCTCCCCCTCCCGACCCCTCGGGCGCGAGTCTTACGAGCACCGTTCGCGGCCCGTCTCGCGTCCGAGTGACCGAAGCGCATGCGCCGCAGGCGCTGCAAATCAGACAGCGCCCCCACCCGGCGAGCTCGGGAAAAGTTGCCGTTTGTCGCCGAGCATCGCCGCGCTCACCCACCAGGCGGCCTCGACGAGCACGATACCGACCACACCGCACATCACCGCCGCGCTTGTGAGCGCGAGGTTGGAGGGGTCGAGTTTGAAGAACTCACGGGTGAACGGAACGGTGAACAGGAAGACGTAGGCCGCCACCGACACCGCGATCAGCACGACCTTCCACCACACGTATGGCCGCGCCACGATGGCCAGCACCCACACCGCGATCATGATCAGCGTGATGAGCGCGGTGGTGCCCGCCTGGACCTTCTGCTCTTCGCTCGCGTGCGGCCCCGCGTAGGCGATGAGGTAGGCGACGAAGGTGGCCACGCCGATCACGACGCCCGACGGGATGGCCAACCGCATGACCCGCCGAACGAAGCCGGTGCGGGCGCGCTCGTTGTTGGGCGCGAGCGAGAGGATGAACGCGGGGATGCCGATGGTGAACCAGGCCGCGATCGTCACGTGCCGCGGCAGGAACGGGTAGCCGATCGGTTCGTAGCCGAAGATCTGCGAGCCGACCCCGGCCGCGCCGACCAGGAACGCGAGCAGCACGGAATAGACGGTCTTGGTGAGGAACAGGTTCGAGACCCGCTCGATATTCCCGATCACCCGGCGTCCCTCGCCGACCACGTAGGGCAGGGTGGCGAACTTGTTGTCCAGCAGTACGATCTGCGCCACCGCCCTGGTCGCCGGGCTGCCCGAGCCCATGGCCACGCCGATATCCGAATCCTTCAGCGCCAGAACGTCGTTCACGCCATCGCCGGTCATCGCCACGGTGTGCCCGCGCGACTGCAGGGCCGCCACCATGGCGCGCTTCTGATCCGGGCGCACCCGGCCGAAGGTGGTGTTGCCGTCCAGCACGTCGGCCAGTCCGTCGCGGTCTTCCGGCAACTCGCGCGCGTCGATCGGGTGGTCGCCGCCGGGCAGGTCGAGCGAGGAGGCCACCGCACCGACCGATACGGCGTTGTCGCCGGAGATCACCTTGATCGAAACATTTTGGCCGGCAAAGTAGTCGAGCGTATCGCGGGCGTCGGGCCGGATCTTTTGCTCCAGCACGACCAAGGCTGCGGGCCGCACGGCGCCAGGGGCGTCCGGCGCGTCCACCGGACGGTCGCTACGGGCCAGCAGCAGGACGCGCAGACCGGAGGCGCCGAGTTCCTCGGCGACGCGCGCGTCCGGGGAGTCCGAGTCGAGCAGCACGTCCGGCGCACCGAGCAGCCAGTCGCCGTGCTTGCCGTAGGAGCAGCCGCTCCACTTCTTGGCCGAGGAGAACGGCGCGACGGCGGTGCGTCGCCAGCCGGGACCGTCCGGCAGGGCCTCCGCGATCGCCTGCACGCTCGCGTTCGGGCGCGGATCGTCGGCGGCCAGCGCGGCCAGCGCGGTGCGAACCTCCGCGTCGTCGAACGTGTTCAGCGTCTTCAGGTCCGACAGCCGCATGCCGTTCTCGGTCAGCGTGCCGGTCTTGTCCGCGCACACCACGTCCACCCGGGCCAGCCCCTCGATGGCGGGCAGTTCCTGCACCAGGCACTTGCGCCGGCCCAGCCGCACCACACCGACCGCGAACGCGATCGAGGTCATCAGCACCAGCCCCTCGGGCACCATGGGCACCAGCGCGGCGACCATGCCGGTGACCGCGGGCCGCCACGACTCCCCACTGGAGACCAGCTGGTTGTAGATGCTCAGCAGGCCGGCGGGAATGAGCAGGTAGGTGATGAACTTCAGGATCTTGTCGATGCCGCTGCGCAGCTCGGAGTGCACCAGGGTGAATTTGCTCGCTTCCTCGGCCAGCTGCGCCGCGTAGGCGTCCCGGCCGACCTTGGTGGCGCGATAGGCACCGGATCCGGAGACCACGAAGCTGCCGGACATCACCGGGGCGCCGACCGCCTTGTCGATCGGGTCGGCCTCGCCGGTGAGCAGCGATTCGTCCACCTCCAGCTGCGCGGACTCCTCGACGGTGCCGTCCACGACGATCTGGTCGCCGGGGCCGAGCTCGATCAGGTCGTCGAGCACCACTTCGCGCGGCGCGATCTCGATGGACGCGCCGTCCCGGCGCACGGTCGGCTTGGCCTGCCCGACGATGGCCAGCCGGTCCAGGGTGCGCTTGGCGCGGATCTCCTGAATGATGCCCACCGCGCTGTTGGCGACGATCAGCAGGCCGAACATGCCGTCGATGAGCGATCCGGTGGCCAAGACCAGGACGAACAGCACGCCGAGGATCGCGTTGATCCGAGTGAAGACGTTCGCGCGCACGATCTCGCGCACCGAGCGGCTGGCACGATCCGGTACGTCGTTGGTCCGGCCGTCGCGACGGCGTTGCTCGACCTCAGCCGAACTGAGTCCGGGGGCGGCGAGCGCCTGCGCGGTAATCGACATGACCGCAAGGCTACGGGACAACTACGTTCGTCTCGTGCGGCGAAGCAGGTCCATCCCCGGTGTAGCGTTCGGCACCGGTGCGTTCTTCCTCTGGGGGCTGTTCCCCGCCTTCTTCGGGTTGCTGGCGTTCGCCGGCGCGGGCGAGGTGGTGGCACAGCGGATCGTCTGGACGCTCGTCGTGGTGCTCGCGGTACTCGCGGCCGGCGGGCGGCTGCGCGAGCTGCGCGGCATCGGCGGACGGACCTGGCGGCTGGCGGCCGTCGCCTCGGCCGCGATCGCGCTCAACTGGGGCGTGTACGTCTACGGCGTCACCTCGGGCCACATCGTGGAGTGCGCGCTCGGATACTTCATCAACCCGCTGGTCACCGTCGCGTTCGGGGTGGTGATCTTCCGGGAACGGCTGACCGGCCCACAGTGGGCAGCGCTCGGCCTCGGCGCGGCGGCGGTGGCCGTGCTCACCGTCGACTACGGCAGGCCGCCGATCATCGCCCTGACGCTGGCTTGTTCTTTCGCCACCTACGGTCTGGTGAAGAAGGTGATCCCGCTGGACGCGCTGCGCGGCATCGCCGCCGAAGGCATGGTCTCCGCGCCGTTCGCGCTGGCGTTCGCGATCGGGCTCGCGGTCACCGGGCGCAGCGAATTCGCCTCCAGCCCCGGGCATCTCGCGCTGATGATCGCGACCGGACCGGTCACCCTGGTCCCCCTGCTGCTGTTCGCCGTCGCGGCCCAGCGGGTCGCGCTGTCCACCATGGGCCTGCTGCAATACCTCACACCCGCACTGCAGATGACCTGGGGCGTCGCCGTCGCGCACGAGCCGATGCCCGCCTCCCGCTGGGCCGGTTTCGCGCTGATCTGGGCGGCCCTGGCGATCTTCACCGCCGAGGCGCTGCAGCGTTCCCGTCGCGTCCGGCAGACGCCGCCCGGCGTCATCACCGAACCGCCCACCCGAACGAGCGGTACGTGAGTCGCACGCGAGTTGCATTCGACTGCACCGGGTGGGACCGCAGCGACTGGATGTAGCGAGCGCCAGTATCGCTACGTTCGTAGCAAGTGGCTACGATTGTAGGATGACTCCATTGCCTGCCCGCGATCTGCGGAATCACACCGCCGAGGTGCTGCGGCGCGTCGAGGCCGGCGAGGAGATCGAAATCCTCAAAGACAACCGGCCCGTCGCGAAGATCATCCCGCTGCCGCGGCGTCGACAGTGGGTTCCCGCGGCTGAAGTCATTCGAGAATTGCGTCGCATCGGCCCGGACACCACAGGACTGCGGCAGGAGTTGCGCGAGGCACTGCCCGACACCACAGACGACCTGCCATGGTGAATACCAACCGTGCATTGGCAGATACGTCGATATTCATCGGTCTCGAGGCCGAGCGTTTCGATCCCGCCAGATTCTCCGGATACGAATGGGGTGTCTCGGTAGTCACGCTCGGTGAACTGCGTCTCGGTGTCCTGCACGCCTCGGACCCTGAGACATCGGCCCGCAGGTTGTCGACATACCAGTTGGCACAACGATTCCACCCGCTGGATGTGGACGAGACCGTCGCGGAATGCTGGGCGCTGCTGGTGTCGCGTCTGCGGGCCGCCGGACGCAAGGCGCCGATCAATGACAGCTGGATCGCGGCGACCGCGCTGGCTCACGACATTCCGGTCGTGACCCAGCATGGCGATTACGACGCGATGCCCGGCCTAGAGGTCATCAAGCTGTGAGAGTTCGCGCCGAAGAAGGAATGTGGACCGACAGGTTGCGGCATGATTTCGGCGACACGTCAGACGTGCAGTGTCGGAAATAGTCGCGAAAGTGTCGGATCCGACACTGTTATGGGTGTCGCGGCCCTCGTAGCGTTCGACGCATGACAGCGGCCCACCCTCTTCACACTGGCACGCACATCTTCCGGCCGAGTCCCGCGACTGCCACCGATATCCGCGGCATGACCGGCCGGGAAATCCTGCAGGCAGCGCTCGACGGACGGTTCCCCGCCGCACCGCTCATGACCGCGCTCGGTTTCCGGCTGGTGCAGGTCGGTGACGGAACGGTGGTGTTCGAGGGCGAGCCGGCTGATCACCTGCTCGACCCGATGGCCGGTGTGCACGGCGGCTTCGTGACCACCCTGCTGGAAGCGGCCCTCGGCGCGGCCGTGCTGACGCGGTTGCCCGGCGGGACGCGGTCCACCTCGGTCCAGATCGGCATCCACGTGCACCGATCGGTGCGCACCGACACCCGGACGCTGCGCTGCGAGGGCACCGCGATCCATGTCGGCACCACCACCGCCAGCGCGGAGGCGCGCCTGGTCGGCGTCGAGGACGGCGACCTCTACGCGCACGCCACCGCGACCTGCGCGATCCTGCGGATGATCTGACAGCTTGCGCGGCACCGGCTTCCGCGACCACTCGAATCACCCAGTGCCGCGGCGTGCTTCACGAAGACGGGTCGGCCACCGGATGCACTCCGGTGGCCGACCCGACCGATCATTTATGCGCAGGCCGCAGACTGCTGGCCCAGGTTCGTGAGCATGGTGCAGGCCCAAGCCTTCTGGATCTTCCACTTGCCGTTGTCGGCGACGAACGGCACGTCGACGATGTTCTCCTGGCCGTTCAGGATGAACTTGGCCTTCGCGTTCACGCTGTCGCCGAACGAGGTCACATCGGTGACCTCGATCTTCACGTCCGCGCCGGACGCGGCCTGGGACAGGCGCTCCGGCAGCGTCGGATCGGCTTCGGCGCCTTGGACATTGTCCAGCTTCTCCGAGGCAGGCACCGTCGGGTCGAGCGCACGCGAGAGCGCGGTGTTCAGCTCCGCGACGGTCGGGACCGGCGGCAGGTTCGCGCTCTGGGTCGCCGTCGCCTTGGCGCTGGTCGACGTCTTGGCGGCCGGCTTGCTGTCCTTGTCGTCGCTGCCGCACGCGGTCATGCCGAGCGCGGCGACGATGGCCAGGCCGGCGATCGCGATGCGTCCAGTCTTACGAAGCTTCAACTGCTCGTCCTTTGCGTTCGAGAGGTCCGTGTCGGGTTCCACCTTGGCAACCGCCACCCGAATCGGCGGCGCTGCACGAGGCCCCAGGCTACCGGCACCGGGCATCGCCGCCCGGATCCACGGGACCGACGGATGTCGTCGGCAGCGAAAGTACGCGTCCGCCCGGGCGATGTCGAGCCGTCGACCGGGCGGTCAGAGCAGACTGCCCAGTGGGTCGGCCCGGGTGAGCGCGGCGTCGTCGGCCGCGAAGGTGCGCGCGGGACCCGGCCCGGTGGAACATGTTTCGAAGCGAACGGTCACCACGCCCGACCCCGCGCCCTGCACCCAGCCATGACCGTGCTCCGGATGCGTCACATCCATGCCGGGATGCCAGACCGGGACGGGCAGGCTGGACTGCGCGGCGCCGTTGTCGGGCAGCCCCGGTTCGGGCTCCGGTTCCCCCGCGGGAATCTCGGCGGCCGGACCGCGATCGAGCTCGGGAAACAGCGATTCCTGGCGGACGGTGGACAAACCGCCGTAACTCACCCCGACCAGACGGATCGGGCCGAGGTCGCGTGGGTCGAGCGCCGAGCGCTGCGCGGCGGCGGCAAGGGTGGCCAGGTCCTCGGTCGCATAGGGCAGGGTGCAGGAGCGGGTGACGATGCTCATATCGGACTTCCTCAGCTTGAGCACCACGGTGCGGGCGGCGCGTCCGTCCCCGATCAGGCGCCGATGCGCTGCCGCGGCCATGTCCTCGATGGCCGGACGCAGCTGGGCGAGGGTGACGATGTCGGTTTCATAGGTGGTCTCGGCGCTGATCTGCTTGGCCTCGGCGCGCTCGGCGACCGGGCGGTCGTCGATGCCGCGTGCCAGCCGGTGCAGCGCGGCGCCCATGCTGCCGCCGAGGATCGATACCGCCTCCGATTCCGGCAGGGCCGCGAAGGCGCCGACGGTCTCGATGCCGAGCGTGCGCAACCTGCTCTCCGCGACCGGACCGATGCCCCACAGTTTGCGCACCGGGAGCCCGGCCAGCAGCCGCGATTGCTCGACCGGCGAGATCACCCGGACGCCATCGGGTTTGGCCAGGTTCGAGGCAATCTTGGCCAGCTGCTTTCCGGTGCCCGCGCCCACCGACGCGGTCAGCCCGGTGTGTTCGCGCACCAGGACCCGCAGTTCTTCGCAGAACGCGTGCACCCGCGCCACCGTCGCGCCGGCCAGCTCGGTGGGCTCGCCGAACGCCTCGTCGAACGACAGCGTCTCCAGTACCGGGATCCGGCTGCGGAGCACGTCGAAGACCTGTCCGCTGACCACTCCGTAGACCGCGCCGCGCGGCGGCACCACCACGGCGGTGGCGCCGACCAGCCTGCGCGCCTGATGCATCGGCATCGCCGAGCGCGCACCGAACACCCGCGCCTCATAACTGGCTCCCGCCACCACGCCGCGCCCGCCGGTCCCGCCGACCAGCACCGGCCGCCCCCGCAGCGTCGGCCTGGTCAGTTGCTCGACCGAGGCGAAGAACGCGTCCATATCGATGTGCAGAACCCAGCGCCTGGCGGTGCTGTCCGCGTCGGCGAGGACGGACGGACGCTCCTTGCTCACCAGCGTTTCGCCAACCGTTGTCCGGACCGGGACCGAAGACGGATCGCGGGCGCGGCCCCGTGCTCGGCAATCCCGGCGATGTTCGCCTCTTCGGTACGCACGGCAGCAATGTACGCCGGTCCACCGACACGTCCGGACCGGCGGTGACGTTGTCGGGTGGCTGTGCGCTAACTCTGTGTTCCCTGTCGGGCCACCCAGCCCTGATCTGCCCTTATAGCCGCGGGGCTGAGCCTGACCGGGGCTCCGATATGTGATGATCGGACCCATGAATATCCGCAAGGCCGTCATCCCGGCCGCCGGTATCGGCTCCCGGCTGCTACCGCTGACCAAGGCGATCCCCAAGGAGATGCTGCCGGTCGGCGACAAGCCGGTGATCGAGCACACGGTCCGCGAGCTGGTCGCCTCGGGCATCACCGATATCACCATCGTGGTCAGCGGCGGAAAATCATTGATCCAGGATCACTTCCGCCCCAACCCGGCGTTGGTGGCCCAGCTGCGCGCGGACGGTAAGACCGCATTCGCCGACGCGGTCGAGGAGGTCGGCGAACTGTCCCGGCTCGGCCACATCACCTACCTCGACCAGCACGGCCCGTACGGCAACGGCACCCCGGTGCTCAATGCCGCACGCAATCTCGGCGACGAGCCGATGCTGGTGCTGTGGCCCGACGACGTGTTCGTGGCGGAGGTGCCCCGCGCCCAGCAGCTCATCGACGCCTACGAGGCCACCAAAGCGCCGGTCCTCGCGCTGATGCCGATGGACCCCGCCGAATCGCAGCGCTACGGCGTGCCGGTGGTGGCCGACGACCACGGCAACGGTCTGCTGCGCATCACCGGGCTGCGCGAGAAGCCGAAGCCGAAGGACGCGCCGTCGTCCTTCGCCGCGATCGGCGGCTACGTGGTCACGCCCGGAATCATCGAGGAGCTGCGCACCCAGACCGAGGCGTGGTACGAGCACCGCACCGGCGAGGTGTACCTCACCGACGCGATCAACGTGCACGCCGCGACCAATCGGGTCTTCGGCCAGGTGATCCGCGGCCGCTGGTACGACACCGGCAATCCGGCCGACTACCTGGTCGCGCAATTCGCCTCGGCGCTCGCCCATCCGCAATACGGACCGCTGCTGCGCAACCTCGCCGACGGCCTCGACGCCTGAGGAGCGGTCCGGGCAAGGTCCCCCGCCGATTGCGATCGGCGGCGCTGCCACGCGGGTTCGCGTCGCCGATCTGCAGCCCGGCATGCTTCTACGCTCCTGTCGAGCAGGTGTTCACGAGCCGTCCAGCCAGCTCGCCCGATCCACGGGCGGCGCCGAACGCGGTGCGGTCAGAAGCGGCGGATGGCGTAGATGTCGAACTGGTTGAGCGGGGTGAACCCGACCGGCACACCCGAGCCGTAGGCATTCAGCACCTGGCCCATACCCGCGTAGATGCCGACGTGCGAACCGTCCCGGTTCAGCACCACCACATCGCCGGGCATGAGAATTGCCCGCGGGACCGGGGTGCCCACCTTGGCTTGCTGCCAGGTCGTACGCGGAAGGCGCACCCCGGCCTGCCGGAACGCCCACTGCACCAGACCCGAGCAATCCCAGCTGAACGGTCCGGTCCCGCCCCACTCGTAGGGTTTGCCGAGCTGTGTCGTCGCCGCCGCCAGCGCCAGGAGCCCGGTCGCACTCGGCATCGGCAGCGGTATCCCTGCCGAGCCGCTGGCACTGCCGGGACTGAGGCCCGACACCAACCCGTCTCCATAGCCCAGCTCGATGCCGGAGGCGCTGCCGGTGTCGCACCATGCGGTGCCGGTGAGCATGAAAGTCGCGGTGATCGATAGCAAGAATCCGAGTGCGATACGGCGCAACGGTCTCCTCGGCACGTGCTTGTCCCTTCCGTGGGCCCGGTGTGGCGAGCCGCAGCAGGCGGCCCTGGCTAATGCACGGCCACCGGCAGCGTCACGCGATCGAGCCGCGGGTAACCGTGCCTGGCGCATACGCGCCGGACGCGACACAGTGCAGGTAGAACGAACCATGAATTAACTGCTGCCTCAGGAGTCACCTCCGCACCAACAGCAACATCGCCGATTCTCTCGCGCGGACCGGTCAAATGGGAGAAATCAGCAAATTCTCAGCATGTGACCTATCTCACCAAATTGGACGATTCGGACGCGCACAATGGGGGAATTCGAATGCCCCCTCAGAGACCGGGCAGTGCGGAGCCCGGTGCGTCATGCGCCCCGGACAGCGGGCGTCGCGGGAGACCCGGGGTGAACATGCAAGCGGGGCATCGACAGCCCCAGCCCGGACCTACTGCGCGGGAAACCTCAGAACAGCAGTCGGGGCGGAACCGTTTCGGTCCCGCCCCGACTCGGAGTCCAACGGTCAGGCCTTGGTGACCTTCGCTCGCACGCCACCGACCAGATCGGCGGCCTCCGGGCCCGCGTCCCCGAAAGTCAGTGCGGTCGCGAGGATCTCGCCCGCGATCAGGTCACGGTGGGTTTCGGCCCACGCTGCCCGGTCGGCGGGAACCTCCAGGACCACGGTGATGCGGTCGGAGACGTCGAGGCCGGAGGACTTCCTGGTCTCCTGGAGGTCGCGGATCAGGTCGCGGGCCCAGCCCTCCGCCTCCAGCTCCTCGGTGACCACGGAATTCAGCACCACCAGGCCCGCGTTGCCGGGCAGCGCGGCAGTCGACTCCGGCTCGGCGGCGACCAGGCGCTGGGTGTATTCCTCGGGCAGCAGAGCGGTTCCGGCGGCCTTGACCACGCCGTCGGCGCCCTCGGACCACTCCCCGGCCTTGACCGCCTTGATCACCGTCTGCACGTCCTTGCCGAGGCGCGGGCCCGCGGCGCGGGCGTTGACCACCAGCTCGAAACGGCCGTGGACGTCCACGTCGGTGGTCAAGTCCACCTTCTTGACGTTGACCTCGTCGGCGATGATGTCGGTGAACGGCGCCAGCCGCTCGGCGTCGGCCGCGGCGATGGTGACCTCGGCCAGCGGCAGCCGCACCCGCAGGTTCTGCGCCTTGCGAAGGCTCAGCACCGTCGAGCACACCACCCGCACCTCGTCCATGGCGGCGACCAGCTCCGGATCATCCGGCAGTTCGCCCTCCTTCGGCCAGTCGGCCAGATGTACCGAATCGCCGCCGGTCAGCCCGCGCCAGATCACCTCGGTGATCAGCGGCAGCAGCGGCGCTGCCAGCCGGGTTACCACCTCGAGCACCGTGTGCAGGGTGTCCACCGCGTCGCGGTCCTCGCTCCAGAACCGCGACCGCGACCGGCGCACGTACCAGTTGGTCAGCGCGTCGGCGAACGAGCGCAGCTCCTCGCAGGCGCCCGCGATGTCGTAGACCTCCAGCGCCTCGGTGATGACGTCCCTGGTCTGCGCCAGCTTGGCCAGGATGTAGCGGTCCAGCACATGCGACGAGTCCGTCCGCCACGTCCCCGGCTTCGGCGCGTAGAGCTGCAAGAAAGTCCAGGCGTTCCACAGCGGCCGCAAGGCGTGGCCGACGCCCTCGCGGATGCCGCGCTCGGTGACGATGAGGTTGCCGCCGCGCAGGATCGGCGAGCTCATCAGGAACCAGCGCATGGCGTCGGAGCCGTCCCGGTCGAACACCTCGTTCACGTCCGGGTAGTTGCCCTTGGACTTGCTCATCTTCAGCCCGTCGTCGCCGAGCACGATGCCATGCGCGGCAACGGTTTTGAACGCGGGTGAATCGAACAGAGCAGTCGCCAGCACATGCAGCGTGTAGAACCAGCCGCGAGTCTGCCCGTTGTACTCGACGATGAAATCGCCGGGGAAGTGGCTGTCGAACCACTCCTTGTTCTCGAACGGGTAGTGCACCTGGGCGTACGGCATCGAACCGGACTCGAACCAGCAGTCCAGCACCTCCGGCACCCGGCGCATGGTCGACCTGCCGGTCGGATCATCCGGGTTCGGCCGGGTGAGCTCGTCGATCATCGGACGGTGCAGATCGGCCGGGCGCACGCCGAAGTCGCGTTCCAGCTCGTCCAGCGAGCCGTACACGTCCACGCGCGGATAGGCCGGGTCGTCGGACACCCACACCGGGATCGGGCTGCCCCAGTACCGGTTGCGGCTGATGTTCCAGTCCCGCGCGCCCTCCAGCCACTTGCCGAACTGGCCGTCCCTGATGTGCTCTGGCACCCAGGTGATCTGCCTGTTCAGCTCGACCATCCGTTCGCGGAACTTGGTGACCGCGACGAACCAGGACGGCACCGCCATGTAGATCAGCGGTTGCCCGGAGCGCCAGCTGTGCGGGTAGGAGTGCTCGATCGTCTCGTGCCGCAAGAGCTTTCCAGCGGCCTTCAGGTCCTTGATGATCACCGGGTTGGCGTCGAACACCATCAGGCCTTCGTACGGCGGAACCATCGAGGTGAACTTGCCGCCCGGATCCAGCGGCTGCACCAGCTCGATGCCGTGCGCGCCGGCGACCTCCATGTCCTCTTCACCGAACGCCGGTGCGAGATGCACGATCCCGGTACCGGAGTCGGTGGTGACGTAGTCGGCGTTCAGCACGCGGTGCGCGTTCGGGTGCCCGGCGAAGAAGTCGAACGGCGGCTCGTAACGAAGTTCGGCCAGCGCGGCGCCGAGATGCTCCGACAGCACCTCCGGTTCCTCGCCGAACTCGCGGGCATAGTGCGAGACGCGTTCGGCGGCGAGCAGGTACCGCTTGCCGTCCTTGCCGCGCAGGTGCACGTAGGTGAACTCGGGATGCACCGCGATCGCCAGGTTCGACGGCAGCGTCCACGGCGTGGTGGTCCAGATCAGCGCGTTGGCCCCGTCGAGGTCGTGCAGCGGATGCTCGGCAGGCACCCGCAGCGCCATGTCGACGGTGACGGCCGGATCCTGACGCATCTTGTACGCGTCGTCGAGGCGGGTCTCCTGATTCGACAGCGGCGTCTGCTCGTACCAGCTGTAGGGCAGCACCCGGAAGCCCTGATAGATCAGGCCTTTGTCGTAGAGCGACTTGAACGCCCACATGACCGACTCCATGAAGTCGGTATCCAGCGTCTTGTAGTCGTTGTCGAAGTCGACCCAGCGCGCCTGACGCGTCACGTAATCGCGCCATTCCCCGGTGTAGCGCAGTACCGACGATTTGCAGGCCGCGTTGAATTCCGCGAGACCCATCGCGTCGATCTGTGATTTGTCCGTGATACCGAGCTGCTTTTCGGCTTCGATTTCCGCGGGCAATCCGTGACAGTCCCAGCCGAATCGGCGATCCACCCGCTTACCGCGCATGGTCTGGAAACGTGGGACGACGTCCTTGACGTATCCGGTGAGCAAATGTCCGTAATGCGGCAGACCGTTGGCAAAGGGCGGGCCGTCGTAGAAGACGAACTCCGCTGCGCCGGAACGGTTTTCGATACTGGCGCGGAAGGTGTCGGCGGCCGCCCATGCGTCGAGCACGCGGCGCTCCATCTCGGGGAACGACGTCCCGTTGCCGACGCCCAGGTCGACGCGCGGGTACGCGCTGCTGCTGGAAGTGTGGTCCGCCATGGCGGATGCGTCTCCTCGTGCCGTGTCCGGTTGGCACGGGGACGATGCCGGCGCCCGGTGCGCCGAAACCGCGGTACCACCCCGCTTGTCCGGCACTACGCCGGACCTCTCATTCGCGAGCTGTGACGGGCTCACCCGTTCGGTTCTACTGAGCGGCAGGCCCCAGGGCCGTGCCGCCGTTCTTCCGAAGGCTCCCCGGTGATAGCCGGATCGACGCCGTATTCAGGTTTGATTCTAGCCAGCGCGGTCAACTCAGTTTGCGAGGCAGGTCAGAGTTCGGCCCGCTTCACTGTTTGGCATGACGACCAGGAGGCGGCGGAGCATCACCGTCCGGACTTCGCACGGACAGGGCACTCACCAGCAATAGCACAGCACCGATGACGCACACCACGATGCACCCCCACGCCCAGATCACCGATCCCGTAGTGAGCGCGGCCACGAGCAGGGCGAAGCCGATCGCGGCAAGGACGAGTGTCAAGACGAGCATGATGACCCCCAAGGCATGCCGGGCGGCTCGACCGATCCCCTAGCGGTGGGTGGACCGCTGCACTGGGGCGCGTCGCGCTACTTGCCGCCCTTGGCGAACGAGGCGGGCGCGAGGTTGTTCGCCGTGTCCCGGTCTGCGAACGCTTCGCCGCCGTCGACCGGGACGGCCGAGCCGCGGTTCTCCAGCTCCTCGAGCTGCGACTCCAGGTACGACTTCAACCGCACCCGGTATTCCCGCTCGAACGTCTTGAGCTGCTCGATCCGGCTCTCCAGCACGGTGCGCTGCTGGGTGATGGTCGCCATGATCTCGGTGTGCTTGCGTTCGGCGTCGGCCTGCAACGCGTCGGCCTTCTCCTTGGCCTGGCGCAGCTGGCTGTCCGAGCGGTTCTGCGCGTCCGTCAGCATCGCGTCCGACTTCTGGCGGGCGTCGGCGATCATGGCCTCCGACCGCGTCCGCGCGTCGCCGACCAGTCGCTCGGAATTCGCCCTGGCATTCGACAGCAAACTCTCCGCTTCGGACTTCGCGTCGCTGGTCAGCCGATCCGCCATCTCCTGGGCGAGGCTGAGCACCTTGGCGGCCTGCAGATTCGCGTCGGCGCTGGCGTCCTTGGCCATCGGCGCGGCAGGCATCGGGGCGGGCGGCGCGGCGGGAACCGGCGGCTTGATCGGCTCCGGCGGCGGCGGCGGAGCCTGCGGCACCGGCGCTTTCACCGTGCTCGCCACGGCGGGGCCGCGATTCTTCTTGGCATCGGCCAGTTCCGCGTCGAGTTCGGCGACCCGCTGGCGCAGATCGGCGTTCTCCTCGATCAGACGCGAGAGCTCCTGCTCCACCAGATCCAGGAACGCGTCGACTTCATCCTCGTTGTAGCCGCGCTTCCCGATCGGCGGTTTGCTGAACGCGACGTTGTGCACATCGGCTGGGGTCAGCGGCATGGAAGGATCCCTTCACGCGTCTTTTGGAGATCTAGCAGGTCTAGCAAGCTGTCTACAGGCCCATTCTGTCACACCGGAGCTACCGGCTGCCCGAGCCTGCCCACGATCGACATCAGGATGAACACGATGAAAAGCAGGACCATTATCGACAGATCCAGGCGAATTCCCCCCAATGACACCGGGGGGATCAACCGCCTCAGGAGTTTCACCGGAGGGTCGGTGATCGTGAAGATCACCTCGAGCACGACCACCACGACACCGGTAGGACGCCAGTCTCGGGCAAAGCTACGGATGAACTCGACGATCACCCGGCTGATCAGCAACAGCCAGAAGATGAACAGTACGAAGTACAGCACCGCGAACAAGGCCACGAGTTCACTCTGCCGTAAAAATCGCGTCGCGCAAAATGACCGCGCCCCAGAACGTGCGACCGGTCTGCTCCACCCCCCAGATCACGAGCTTATTTCTGGTTGTAGAAGCCGGTTTCCGCAATCCGCCTACGTTCTTCGGCTGATACGTCGACATCCGCCGGTGAGAGCAGGAACACTTTCGTCGCCACCTTGTCGAACGATCCGCGCAGGGCGAAGGCCAGACCGGCGGCGAAGTCGACCAGCCGCTTGGCGTCGGCGTTGCTCAGATCCACCAGGTCCATGATCACCGGATTGCCCTCACGGAAGCGCTCGCCGATGATCCGGGCCTCGCTGTAATCACGCGGTCGCAGCGTCGTGATCTTGGACAAGGGGCCTCCGTCCTCGAAGATCCCGGGCCGCCGCACCGGGGCGGGCTCGGGACGCACGCGCTCCTCCAGCCTGCGCGCCTCGGCGTCGGGATCGACGGCCAGCGCGCCACGGGTGGCGCCGCGCAGCGTCGGCGCGCTCCCGCCCGCCCGGAACCGGCCGGAGGGGCCGGAGTCGATCCGGGTGGGTCGCCGCGGCGCCTCGTATCGGTCGTCACCGTAGGGCTCGTCGGTGTAGTCGTCGCGCCGCGACACCGGGTATCCCGCCTTGTACGGCGACTTGTAGGCGGGCTCGGGATAGTCGACGTCGTCGAAACGGTCTGGCCCGTATCGGTCTTCGCCGTAGCGGTCGGCATAGCCGTCGCGCTCGGAGTAGTCACGGGGACGTGGCCGACGGGCACCGCGCTCATCCACACCCCGGGGGGCGCGATCGTCGACGTAGTCGTCTTCGTAATCCTCGAGCGGAACCATGCCGAAGTACGCCTTGAACTTGTGCAAAGTGCTCATGACCGCGCCTCACTGACGCTCGGCGCGCTCATGACCGCGATGGTGGCTGCGCCGATTACTCGCTCACTGCGCTCGCTCATTCTGGTCGACCTTCCTTCGGCCCCGGTGGCGGCCGGGTGTTGAAGTCTTGCTCAGCCCTCGTCAGTAGCATATGTGTCGAATGTGACTGATGAGGTTTCTTTGCTACGCCGAGGTTATCGGTCGCATACCCATCAAGGCAGTACCGACACGCACAACCGTCGAACCGTGTTCGATCGCGGATTCCAGATCGCCGGACATTCCCGCGGAAAGTTCTGTCGCGTCCGGATGAACGGCGAGCAATCGAGTGTGCAACGTCGCAAGTCGTGCAAATGCCGCATCAGACTCGACCCCAAGAGGCGGAATGGCCATCAGACCCGACAAACACAATCCTGATGCGGTCGCCACGTGGTCGGCGAGCGCCGCGAGATCACCCGCCGCCACACCGCCGCGCGCGGGGTCGTCATCCAGGCTCACCTGCAGCAACACCCGGACCGGTGCGGTGCGCTCCCCCGCCTCCAGCGCTGCCTGCGCACCGACGTCCAGTGCGGTTGCCAGACGTTCGCTGTCGACCGAGTGGACGGTGTGCGCCCAGCGGGCCACGGCCCGTGCTTTGTTCCGCTGCAACCGCCCGATCATGTGCCACTGGATGCCGGTGAGGCCTTGCTCACGCAGTGCCGACACCTTGGCGGACGCCTCCTGCTCCCGGGACTCCCCGAACTCGCGCCGCCCGAGCCGGTGCAGGATCGCAACGTCGGAGGCGGGGAAGAATTTCGTAACCGGCAGGAGCCGCACCGCCTCCGGTGCGCGCCCCGCCGCGCGACAGGCCGCGTCGATTCGCGCGAGCAGGCCGGTCAGCTTGCCGGACAGCTCGGCGGTTCTCGCCGCGCGCTGCTCCACAAGAGTCTCGGGTCCGGCGCTCATACTCGTACCTCGCAGACGCTCCGCACTGCCTGCATCTCATCGCCGCTCGACTCCGGCGAGACGGCGGGGCCGGCGGCCCGTCCTCTCGGTGCACGCACCGCACCGACCCTCGGCATGACCGCACTGGCGACAATGGCCGGTTCCCTCACGCGGTGACCTCCATCCAGATCACCCCGGCGATCCGGCCGGTCGGCGCGCCGCGACGATGGCTGAACAGGGTGCGGTCCTCGATGGTGCAGCGGGGGTCGACGGCGATCCCGGCGACACCGGCCTCGCGGAGCTGTCTGGAGATGCCGGCACGCAGATCGAGCCCAGGGGTTCCACGGACGGTCGTTGTCGCGCTGCCCGGCAGATGTGCTTCGACGTCGTCGCGCATCGCGGCGGGGACCTCGTACTGCCTGCCGGAGGCGGCGGGCCCGAGAAAGGCGCCGACGCGGTCCAGGCGCGCACCGACCGACACCATGGCCTCCAGCACGCGCGGCACGATGCCGATGCGGGCGCCGATGCGCCCGGCGTGCACCGCGGCGATCACGCCCGCCTCGTCGTCGGACAGCAGAATCGGCACGCAGTCGGCGGAGAGCACGACCAGCGCGAGGCCGGGGGCTGTGGTCACGAGAGCATCGGTGGCGGGAACGGGCTCGGCACGCGGGCCGTCGACGATTTCGACCGAGCGGCCGTGGATCTGTTCCATCCAGACCAGGCGCTCGGGCGGCAGGCCGATTCCCTGCGCCAGCCGATCGCGATTGCGCCGCACCGCCACGGGATCGTCGCCGACGTGGTCGCCGAGATTGAACGAGTCGTAGGGTGGCGCCGAGTAGCCACCCGCCCTGGTCGTGGTGACCCGTCGAACGATCGTAGTCGGCACAACTGTCATGGCGACGAGCCTAACGGCGGCCGGAGAACGGTGACGGAATGCCCAGGTAGAGGCGGAAAAATGGCGCCGAGCCGGTGGCGGAAACCGCTCGGTTCCCCAGCCGCCGTGCCGAGGCCCGGCAGCTCTGTCGTCGAAATCGTTTGGCAGTAGCAGTAGTACGGTCCGGCTTCGGCCCGGCCTGCGCCGGGCCGAATCGGTAATCAGCCCCTGCGCATGAACGACGGCACGTCCACGTCGTCGTCATCGTCATCGTCACCCGGAGGCGTGACCGATGACCGCGGCGTGGTCGTTGCGGTCGGCTCGGCCAAGGTGCGCGGCCGTTCGGTGTCCCGATAACTCGGCACCGCCCCACGGCTGGAGGCGCTCGCGCCGGACGTGCTCGACGAGCTGTCGGTGCCGCGCGCCGCGATTTCGCCAACGCTTCGATGCCCGATCTCACCCGAGCGTGCCGAACCGATGGTGCCCCGGCTCGCGGCGTCGAAGGTGCGCCGGGCGGGCCCGCCGCCGTCGAAGCCGGCCGCGATCACGGTGACCCGCACCTCGTCGCCGAGCGAGTCGTCGATCACCGTGCCGAAGATGATGTTGGCCTCGATGTGCGCGGCCTCCTGCACCAGCGACGCCGCCTCGTTGATCTCGAACAGACCCAGGTCCGAACCGCCCGCGATGGACAGCAGCACCCCGTGCGCGCCGTCCATGGACGCCTCCAGCAGGGGCGAGTTGATCGCCGCCTCTGCCGCCTTCACCGAGCGGCCCTCGCCGCGCGCCGAACCGATGCCCATCAGCGCGCTGCCCGCGCCGGACATCACGCTCTTGACGTCGGCGAAGTCGACATTGATCAGACCGGGGGTGGTGATCAGGTCGGTGATGCCCTGCACACCGTTGAGCAGCACCTCGTCGGCGGAACGGAACGCGTCCATCAGGCTCACCGCCGCGTCGCCGAGCTGCAGCAGCCGGTCGTTCGGAATGACGATCAGCGTGTCGCACGACTCGCGCAGCAGATTGATGCCCACTTCGGCCTGATTGCCGCGCCGCTTGCCCTCGAACGAGAACGGGCGGGTGACCACGCCGATGGTGAGCGCGCCGAGCTTGCGCGCGATCTGCGCGACGACCGGAGCGCCACCGGTGCCGGTGCCGCCGCCCTCGCCCGCGGTCACGAAGACCATGTCGGCGCCCTTGAGCACCTCTTCGATCTCGTCCTTGTGGTCCTCCGCGGCTTTGCGGCCGACCTCCGGGTCCGCGCCGGCACCGAGACCGCGGGTCAGCTCACGACCGACGTCGAGCTTGACGTCGGCGTCGCTCATCAGCAGCGCCTGGGCGTCGGTGTTGACCGCGATGAACTCGACACCTTTGAGTCCCTGCTCGATCATCCGGTTGACGGCATTCACACCGCCGCCGCCGATACCGACGACCTTGATCACCGCAAGGTAGTTGTGCGGGGGCGTCATGGGCTCTCGCCTTCCTTCGATCTAAAGCCTGTCGTTTCCGGATGCTCGGCACGCCGCCTTTCGACCCGTCCGGGGTCGGGTCGCTGCAGGGAGCGAACCGCGGCGCGGGCAAACCCTAAAGCTCAACCATAGGGTTAGCGTTATGTCAAGTATCCGACTGGTGCGGAACGCTATTCGCAGCCGCCGCGATACGTGCGCAGGCGCGCCGAAACGAGAGCCAGAATCTTGCGTGATCCCGCTCGTCTCGCCGCTCCACACGTCGTATGGTGAACGGTTGCCCCCCGGCCCCGTCCTCGACGGGAGCCGCTGCCGGGCCGTCGAAAATTCCCTGGGCGCAATGGGTGTGGATCACTTTACCGTGACCAGATTGGGACTCGAAACATCGAACACCGTTCCGGGGCGTGTCAGCAGCGGCAACACCACCGCCGATTTCCGTTCGCCATCGCCCGTCCCGCCCCACAGCACCGTGCGGCCGTCCTTCAGATTCAGCGAGATGTCCGAAATGGTCCGTGCCACAACCTCGTCGACCTGAATGGCCAGCGCGGGCGGGACGATGGCGAGAACCGACACCGCGGCGGCGGTCACCGGATCCGCGCCGCCCGGACGATCGGTGATCAACTTCGGCACACCGATCGGGGTGGGCTCGATGGCGAATTCCACGCCCTCCGCGTCGAGCAGATGCGCGCCATCGGGGCTGTCGTAGAACAACACCGGAACGCGCTCGTCGACCGTAACACGCACCGTGGACGGAAAAACGCGCTGCACCCGCGCCATGCGCACCTTCGGAATGGTCACCACCCGACGCGCGATCGCGGTGGTGTCGATGCGCAGTATGGATCGGCCGGAGGGTATTTCGAGCAGTTCCCGCACCTGCTGCTCGGGCACCGTTACCGTGCCCTCGATCCGCACGGTGCGCACCGAAAGCACGGGCGTGTACCACGCGCTGACCCCGAGCGCCGCGAGGACGCACACGGTCAGCAAGCCCCACAACCGAATCCGGCGCCAGTCCACCGCGGCGAACCGATCACCCGCGCGGCGCCGCGCCCCGCGCGCCGACCCGACCCCGCGCACGCCGGGTCACCGTCCGTGCTGGGGACGCGCCCGAAGTCCGTCCAGAATCTGACCGCCGAGCATCGTCACGTCACCGGCGCCCATGGTGATCACCACGTCGCCCGGCAGCGCCAACCCCGCGACCTGACGGCCCACCCGGGACATATCCGGCTGGTAGTGGACCGGTTTCGTGACCGCCTGCGCGACCAGCGCGCCGTTCACGCCGGGCAACGGCTTCTCCCGCGCGCCGTAGACGTCGAGCACAACGACCTCGTCGGCCAGGCTCAGCGCGGCGCCGAAGTCCTCCGCGAAGGTCGCGGTGCGGCTGTAGAGGTGCGGCTGGAAGACCACGATGACCCGCCCCTGCCTGGACCGGGCGCCGTCGCGCGCCTCCTGCTGGACCAGTTCGGCGGCGGCGCCGAGCACGGCGCGCACCTCGGTCGGATGATGGGCGTAGTCGTCGAACACGCGCACGCCGTTTTCCCGTCCGGCGAACTGGAACCGGCGGTGCACGCCGCCGAAACCCTCCAGGCCCTGGACGATTTCGCCCACGTCGGCGCCGGTGGCCCGGGCGGCGAGCAGGGCGCCGAGCGCGTTGAGCGCCATGTGCCTGCCGGGCACCGCGAGTCGCACGGTGCGCGGCGCGGCCTCGTCGGCGAGCTGGAACTGCGCGATACCGCCGACGTCACGCGGTTCCCAGCTGTGCAGCCGGGCGCCCACCGGGACCGGCGCGTCGGCGAGGTCACCGGATCCGTACCCGAGGACTCGGACGTTCTTCTCCGTCAGACGCGTGCCGACCCGCTCGGCCAGCGCCCGCGAGCCCGGATCGTCCAGGCACACCACCAGCAGGCCGCCCGCGGCGAGCCGATCGGCGAAATCGTCGAAGACCTGGACGTAGGCCTCATCGGAGCCGAAGAAGTCCAAGTGGTCGGACTCGATGTTGGTGACCACCGCGACGTCCGGCTCGTACTGCAGCAGCGACCCGTCGCTCTCGTCCGCCTCGGCCACGAAGATGTCGCCGGTGCCGTGGTGGGCATTGGTGCCCGCCTCGTTCAACTCGCCGCCCACCGCGAAGGACGGGTCGACACCGCAGTGCTGCAACGACACGATGAGCATCGAGGTGGTCGAGGTCTTGCCGTGCGTGCCGGAGACGAGCAGGGTGCGATGCCCCTGCATCAGCGAGGCGAGCACGGTGGGGCGCAGCAGCACGGGGATGTCGCGCCGGTTGGCCTCGACCAGTTCCGGATTGGTCTTCGGAATGGCCGCGTAGGTTGTCACCACCGCGGTCGGGCCGCCGGGCAGCAGGTCCAGCGCGGTCGCGTCGTGCCCGATGCGCACCTGCGCGCCGCGCGCCCGCAGCGCGAGCACACCGCGGCTCTCCTTGGCGTCCGACCCCGACACGGCACCGCCTCGGGCGAGCAGAATCCGGGCGATGCCCGACATCCCGGCCCCGCCGATGCCGACCATGTGCACGCGCGCCAGTTCCGGCGGCAGAGCGGTCCGCTCGTTCACCGGCGCGCCACCTCCCTCGCGATCCGCGCCACCTCGTCGGCGGCGTCGCGGTGCCCGGCGCCTGCGGCGGCCCGGCCCATCTCGATCAGCCGTGCGGGGTCCATGAGCAGCGGAATCACCTCATCGATCACATACTTCGGCGTCAACTCGGAATCGGGGACGATTCTGCCACCACCCTGGCCCACCACCGGGCGGGCGTTGAGCTCCTGCTCCCCGTTGCCGTGCGGCAGCGGCACGTAGAACGCGGGCAGACCCACCGCGGAGACCTCCGCGACAGTCATCGCGCCCGAGCGGCAGACCACCGCGTCGGCGGCGGCGTAGGCCAGATCCATCCGGGACAGGTAGGGCACCGCCACATACCGGGCGTCCTCCGGACCGGAAGCGGCGGCCGCACCCAACTCGAGCGTGTTCTTCGGACCGTGGGCGTGCAAGACCGAGATCCCCGCGGCGGCCAGCTGCGGCGCGGCCGCGGACACGGCCTCGTTCAGGGTCCGCGCGCCCTGGGAACCGCCGAAGACCAGCAGCACCGGCCCCTCGGCGGGCAGGCCGAAGTGGGCGCGTGCCTCGGCGCGCAGCGCGGCGCGGTCCAGTCCCGTGATCGATTCGCGCACCGGAATGCCCACGACCTGGGCGTTCGGCAAGCCCGAGTCCGGAACGGCGGCCAGCACACGGGCGGCGCGGCGCGCGCCGACCTTGTTCGCGATGCCCGCCTTGGCGTTCGCCTCGTGCACCACCACCGGAACCGCGCGCCGGCGACGCAGCGCGCCCGGACCCGCGGCCAAGTACGCGGGCAGCGCCACGTATCCGCCGAAACCGATGATCACGTCGGCTTCGACCGCGTCGATCACCGCCCTGGTGGCGGCCACCGAGGCGCGCACCCGTCCGGGCAACCGCAGCAGGTCGGTCGTCGGCTTGCGCGGCAGCGGAACCGGCGGGATCAGCTCGAGCGGATAGCCGCGATCGGGAATCAGGCGGGTCTCCAACCCGCGCTCGGTGCCCAGCGCCGTCACCCGGATCGAATCGTCGAGCCGTCGCAACGCGTCGGCCACCGCCAGTGCCGGTTCGATGTGGCCGGCGGTGCCGCCGCCCGCGACGATTACCGAGATCACCTGGATCTTCCTCGTTCCCTTGCGTGATTGACCGGATAGCTGGGTTCCCATGCCCTGGTGGCACGCGCCGAACTGGTGCCGCGGCTCTCCGGCGACCGGCGCCGCGGCGGTTCGCTACCGTACCGTCCGCGCCTGCCCGGCGACAGCGCCGACGGTCCGCGGTCGGCCGGTCTCGGCGCTCGGCCGCGCCGCGCCGGTGCGTACACCTCGGGTTTGGGCAACCGCAACAGCCTACTGAAACGACCGTCCTGTCCGGCGTGCAGCGCCGCCACCGCCTCCGGCTCGTGCCTGGCCGCGTTCGCGATGATGCCGAACATGAACAGCGTGATGGCCAGCGACGATCCACCCGCGGAGACCAGCGGCAGCTGCAGTCCGGTTACCGGGAGCAGGCCGACGACGTAACCGATGTTGATCAGCGCCTGCGCCGTGATCCAGGTCGTCGCGGTGGCGGTGAGCAACCGCAGGAAGGGATCCACCGAGCGAGCCGCGATACGCAGGCCGGTGTAGACGAACAGCGCGAACAGGCCGAGCACCAGCGCGCAGCCGAGATACCCGAGTTCTTCTCCGATGATCGCGAAGATGAAGTCGTTGTGCGAGTTGGGCAGGTAACTCCATTTGGCCCGGCTCTGGCCCAGCCCGCGCCCCCAGATGCCGCCGTCGGCCAGCGAGTACAACGCCTGGCGCGCCTGGTAGTTGATGCCCTGCGGGTCGTCGCCGGGGTTGAAGAACGCGCGCATGCGATCGGAGCGATAGCCCGCCGACAGCGCGAGCACCCCGGCGGCGATCACACCGGACAGCGCGATCGTCACGAACAGTCGCACCGGCAGCCCACCGAACCACAGCAGCGCCGCGAGCACCACGCCCAGCGCGATCGTGGTGGACAGGTTCGGTTGCAGCACGACGAGCAGGCACACCAGCAGACCGGCGGGCACCAGCGGGACCAGGACGTCCTTGAGGCTCGCGTGCTCGGCGCGGCGTGAGGCCAGCAAGTGCGCCCCCCACACCACCAGCGTCACCTTCACGACCTCCGACGGCTGCACCGAGACCGGGCCGAGCACCAGCCAGCGGCGCGCGCCCTGCACCTGCGAGCCGATGCCGGGAATGAGCACCAGCAGCAGCGCGAGCACCGAGAGCGCGAACAACGGGAACGACCACTGCCGCAACCTGCGCAGCGGGATGCGCAGCGCCAGATAGAACAGCACCGTTCCGATCACGGCGAACATGGCCTGCTGGATGAACAGCGAGTAGGCCGATCCGCCGTCGGCGTACGCCTCGACGCTGGAGGCCGACAGCACCATCACCAGCCCGAGCACGGTGAGCAGGGTGGCGATGGTGACCACCAGATGGAACGACGCGAGCGGCCGCGCCAGCCAGGCCCAGAATCGAGGCACCGACTCGCGCTTGCGCCGCGCCGCTTCCGTCATAGCCGCCGTCCGATGTCACCGTCTTCCAGGGCGTGCACCGCCGCGGCGAAGCTGCGGCCCCGGTGCGTGTAATCGGCGAACATGTCCAGAGACGCGGCGGCGGGAGCCAGCAGCACGGTGTCGCCGGGACGGGCGAATCCGGCCGCCGCACGCACGGCGCGCGCCATCACCGCGTCGGCCGCGGCGCTCCGCGACGCTTCGTCACCCATCCCTGCATCGTCTCCCGTGACCAGCTCGACGACCGGGACCTCGGGCGCGTGTCGCGCCAGCGCGGCCGCGATCACCGGCGCGTCGGCGCCGATCAGCACGGCCGCGACCAAGCGGTCGGCGACCTCCTCGATCAGGTCCTCGACGTGCGCGCCCTTGAGCTGGCCGCCGGCCACCCAGATCACCTGCGGATGCGCGAGGATCGACGATCGCGCGGCATGCGGGTTGGTGGCCTTGGAGTCGTCGACGAATCCCACCCCGGCCAGCTCGCGCACGAACGCCGCGCGGTGCGGGCCGACCTTGTGCTCGATCAACCCCTCCCGGACGAACTGCGGCGCGACGTCGATCGCCCTGGTCAGCGCGGAGGCGGCGAGCGCATCGGCCACACCGGCGGGGCCGGGCGGGCTGATGTCGGCGACCTCGGCCAGGATCGCTGCCTTGGTGAACGCACGGTCGAGCAGTTTG
The DNA here is from genome assembly GCF_015477605.1 of Nocardia amamiensis. Lineage (GTDB taxonomy): Bacteria > Actinomycetota > Actinomycetes > Mycobacteriales > Mycobacteriaceae > Nocardia > Nocardia amamiensis_A. The sequence goes on along the minus strand of NZ_JADLQX010000017.1, from coordinate 171,082 downwards.
CCGTCGACCACGCCGAGTTCGCCGTCGGCGGGCACCCCGACCCGGAACCCAACGGTCCGGCGGGCTTTGGACTTGCGGGCAAGCGAAGCAGCCACGGGGTCGTCCAAGCCGACCACGCCGACCCGGCCGACCAGCGCTCGCGCCTTCGCCGCGGCGTAGGCGTCCAGGCCGCCGTGCCAATCCAGGTGGTCCTCGGCCACGTTGAGCACCACGCCCGCCTCCGGGCGCACCGACGGCGCCCAGTGCAGCTGGAACGAGGAGAGCTCGACCGCGAGCACCTGGGGACCGGGATTGCGCCGCAACGCGTCCAGGATCGGAAGGCCGATGTTGCCGCAGGCCACGCTGGCGACACCCGCGGCGCGCAGGATCGAGTGGGTCATCTGCGTGGTCGTGGTCTTGCCGTTGGTGCCGGTGATGACCAGCCACTTGCGGACCGGGCCGTAGATCCTGGCCTGGTCGACCCACCAGGCGAACTCGACGTCACCCCACACCGGCGTGCCCTCGGCCACCGCGGAGGCCAGCACCGGCGAGTCCGGCCGCCAGCCCGGGCTGGTGATCACCAGCGCGAACCGGCTCCAGTCCGCGGATTCCAGCTCCGTGCAGGTGGCCACGTCCAAGCCGAGCCCGGCGGCCTCGGCCAGCGCGGCCGCGCCGCCGTCGGTGACCACCGGCCGCGCACCGATGTCGCGCAGCGGCTCGACCAGCGAGCGCCCGGACACGCCCCAGCCCGCGACCAGGACGTCCCGGCCGCGCAGGAATTCCAGCATGGGCCCCGGTGTGCGCAGGGCCCGCGGAGAATGTTCGACCATCTCGTTCACCCGACCGCGGAGAGGTATTCGCTGTAGAACAGACCGAGCCCGACGGCGGAGGCCATCGCGGCCAGCAGCCAGAATCTGATGATCACCGTGGTCTCGGCCCATTTGCTGAGCTCGAAGTGATGGTGGAACGGCGCCATCTTGAACAGCCGGTTGCGGGTCGTGCGGAAGACCGCGACCTGCAGCACCACCGACGCCGTCTCGGCGACGAACAGCGCGCCGATGACGATCATCAGCAGTTCGGTCCGGGTGGTGATGGACAGGCCGGCCAGCAGGCCGCCGAGCGCAAGTGAACCGGTGTCCCCCATGAAGATCTTGGCCGGGGCGGCGTTCCACCACAGGAACCCGACGCACGCCGCTGCGCCCGCGGCGCAGACCAGGGCGAGATCCAGCGGATCGCGCACGTTGTAGCAACCGGTCTCCGGCTTGGTCTCGCAGGCGTGGTAGTACTGCCAGAAGGTGATGATCACGTATCCGCCGAGCACCAGGCTCATCGATCCGGCGGCCAGCCCGTCCAAGCCGTCGGTGAGGTTCACCGCGTTGGACCAGGCGACCACCACGAAGCACACGAACACCAGGAAGACGACCACGCCCATGGTCACCGTGCTGATGTCGCGCACGTAGGACAGATGCCTGCTGGCCGGTGTGAGCCCGCTGCCGCCCTTGAACTGCAAGGCGAGCACGCCGAAGAGCACGGCCGCGGATAGCTGGCCGAGGTATTTGCCCGCCGCGGTCAAGCCGAGGTTGCGTTGCTTGCGGATCTTGATGAAGTCGTCGATGAAGCCCACCGCGCCGAGCGCCGTGGCCAGGCCGAGCACCAGCATCGCCGACGCCGACGGCCCGTCGGCGTTGTAGCCGATGCCGATCAGGTGGGAGCCCAGGTACCCGGCCCACATGCCCACCAGGATCGCGACGCCGCCCATGGTCGGGGTGCCGCGCTTGGCCTGGTGGCTGGCGGGGCCGTCGACCCGGATCTCCTGTCCGAAACCCTGCTTGGCGAACAATCGGATCAACAGCGGCGTGAGCAGGATCGAGACCGTCAGCGCGATCGCCGCGGCGAAGAGAATCTGTCTCATCCTGCTGCCTCCGTGTCCTGTCCCGCCCCGCTGTTCGCCGGGGCGCCGCGGCGTGCGGCCACGGCGCCCGGGGCGGTCAGATGCTCGGCGACCTCCCACAGGCCGACCGACTTCGATGCCTTGACCAGCACGACGTCGCCCGCCGCGAGTTCCTCGTCGAGCAGGGCGATCGCCGCCTCGATGTCCGGCACGAGGACCGATTCCTCGCCCCACGACCCTTCCATCACGGCTCCCTGATGCAGCGCGCGGGAGGGCCTTCCGGTGCCGACGACGACCACACGGCTGACGTCCAATCGCACGGCGAGCCGCCCGATGGCGTCGTGTTCGATGACCGACTCCGCTCCGAGCTCGGCCATCTCGCCCAGCACCGCCCAGCTGCGCCGCGGCGTATCGCCCGAGCGCGCCATGCTCACCAATGCCTTGAGGGCGGCGCGGACCGAATCCGGGTTGGCGTTGTAGGAGTCGTTGACGACCGTGATCCCGTCGGCGGTGGTTCGCACGTCCATCCGGCGGGCCGAAGCCGCGCGTGCACCGGAGAGCGCCGCCACCGCGGTATCCAGATCCGCGCCGCATTCCAGCGCGACCGCGATCGCCGACAGCGCGTTGCCGACCTGGTGCTCGCCATGGACCGCCAGACGCACCGGGGCGCTGCCCGCGGGCGTGTGCACGGTGAACTCGGCGCGGGCTTGGTCGTCGAGGCGGATGTCGGTGGCACGGATGTCGGCGGTAGTGGCCTGACCGACCGTCACCACCCGCGCGGGCGTGCGCGCGGCCATGGCCGCGACCTGCGGATCGTCGGCATTGAGCACGGCGAGCCCGGTCGGCGGCAGCGCCTCGACCAGCTCGCCTTTGGTCTTCGCGATGGCCTCGCGGCTGCCGAACTCGCCGAGATGCGCGGTGCCGACGTTGAGCACCACGCCGATGCTCGGTGGCGCGACCTCGGCCAGTGCGGCGATATGGCCCGGCCCGCGTGCGGACAGCTCGAGCACGAGGAAACGGGTGCCCGCGTCGGCGCGCAGCGCGGTCCACGGGTGACCGAGTTCGTTGTTGAACGAACCCGGCGGCGCCACCACCGGACCCAGCGGAGCCAGCACGGCGGCCAGCAGATCCTTGGTCGAGGTCTTGCCGGACGAGCCGGTGACGCCCACGACGGTCAGCCCGCCCTCAGCGAGGCGCGACACGCTCGCGCGCGCCAGCGCCGCGAGCGCGGTGAGCACGGCGGCGCCGGAGCCGTCCGAATCATGCGTCAGGGCTACCGAATTCGACGGCAGAGCAGCACGGCCCGGCGTGACCACGATGGCGGGCACGCCCACCGGCCGCGCCGCCAGCACCGCCACCGCGCCCGCGGCGACGGCCGCACCGGCGTAGTCGTGGCCGTCGGCGCGCTCGCCCGGCAGCGCCAGGAACAGGTCGCCGGAACCGATTCGGCGCGAATCGAATTCGACCGCGCCGGTCACTCGCACCTCCGGGTCTGCGACGTCGTGCAGCGTGCCGCCGACGACGTCCGCGATCTCCCGCAGTGTCATCTCGATCATGAAACCGTCAAGTCCTCCGCGTGGTTACCTTGCGGACTGCGTCTTTCCAATGCGGCCGCGAGGACGTCGCGGTCGTCGAACGGGTGCTTCACGCCCTGGATCTCCTGCCCTGCCTCATGTCCCTTGCCCGCGACCAGCACCACGTCACCGGGGTGCGCCCAGTCCACCGCGGCTGCGATCGCGTCCGCCCGATCACCGATCTCGCGCACTTCGCCGCGCTCGGCCTCGGGCACCTCGAGCGCACCCGAGCGCACGGCGGCGCGGATCGCCGCCGGGTCCTCGGTGCGCGGATTGTCGTCGGTGATGATCAGCAGGTCTGCCCCCCGTGCGCCCGCCGCGCCCATCAGCGGCCGCTTGGCCGCGTCGCGGTCGCCGCCCGCGCCGACGACCACCGCGAGACGCCCCCCGGTGTCCGCCGCGAGATGACCACGCAGCGTGGCGATCACGGATTCCAGCGCGGCCGGCTTGTGCGCGTAGTCGACGATCGCCAGGAAGTCCTGTCCGCGCTCCACCCGCTGCATCCGGCCGGGCACGTCCACGGTCGCCAGCGCGGGCGCGGCGACCGACGGCTCGACACCCGCGGCCGCGCACACGGCGAGAGCGAGCAAGCCGTTGGCGATGTTGTAGTGGCCCGGAAGCCGAAGGCGCACAGCGACATCCCCCTGCGGACCGGACGCGACGAAGTCCTGTTCGCCGCCGTGCGCCGACACCGCGCCGGTGACGCTCCACGCGGCGGAACGGGTGGTCGACACGGTGACCGGGCGCGTGAGCCCAGCGGCCAGCCGTCGTCCCCACTCGTCGTCCACGCAGATCACGGCGGTGCGCGCGGCTACCGGCGAATCCGGCTCGAACAGTTTGCGTTTCGCGGCGAAGTAGTCCTCGAAGTCGGCGTGGAAGTCCAGATGGTCTTGCGACAGATTGGTGAACGCGCCGACCGCGAACCGCACCCCGTCCACCCGGCCCAGCGCCAGCGCGTGGCTGGAAACTTCCATCACGACCGCGTCCACGCCCTGCTCGACCATGAGCGCGAACATCGCGTGCAACTGCGGCGCCTCGGGGGTGGTCAGCGCGCTCGGCACCCGCCTGCCGCCGATCCTGGTCTCGATGGTGCCGATCAGCGCGGTGGACAACCCCGCGGCCGCCAGTCCCGCCTCGACCAGATAGGAGGTCGTCGTCTTGCCGGAGGTGCCGGTGATCCCGACGATGCGCAGCCGCTCGGACGGGTTGCCGTAGATCGTCGCGGACAGCTCGCCCAGTACCGCCCTCGGGTTCTCCCGGATCAAGACCGGCACGTCGAGGGGACCCGCCAGCTCCGCGCCCGCCGCGTCGGTCAGCACCGCTACCGCGCCTCGCGCGACGGCGTCTCGCGCGAAACGCGCGCCGTGCGAGCGGGCGCCGGGCAGCGCCGCGAACAGATCGCCGGGCAGCACGGCATCGGAACGTTGCTCGATGCCGGTGACCGAGACGCCGCGCGCAGCGGTTCCTGGGCTCGTCACCGCCCCGGTGGCGGCGGCCAGCGACGCCAGCGGCGTCGATGGCGAATGCTCTGGCCGCAATGCGCGCGGTTGACCGGACTGCACAGAAACCAGGCTCCTTTCGGGGGCATCGATCGACGTGTCAGGTTACCGGCGACGTGTCACAGCGGGACCATGCGCCCCACCGCAAGGTCGGGTACCTCGCCCACCGCACCCTACGGGTTCGCGCCGCCGGTCCGGAGCACGCCACGCGCCGGTCGGACGCCGCCGGGCGAGACCGCGACGGGCACGGCCGATCGCCGACGCCCGCCGCGTCTCGAACACGTCGCTCACCTGCTGTTTCCTGTGCACAGTGCTGAAGCCTTCCTACCGATCACGCAGGCCGCACGCCGAGGGAGCGGTCGGATCACCCTGCCTGCAGCACGAATCGCCGGGACGGTTGCGGCGACGGCGGAACGCGGTCCCGCTGCAGCGCCCAGGAGGCGATGTTGTGGAACAGCGGAGCCACCGACACGCCACCGCTGCCGTCCGAGCTGCGGACCGGCGCGTCCAGCATGAGACCGATCACGTAGCGCGGATTGTCCGCGGGAACCATGCCCGCGAACGTGATCCAGAACGACGACGTGGAATAGCACCGGCAGTTCGGGTCCACCTTCTGCGCGGTACCGGTCTTGCCCGCCACCTGGTAGCCCGTGATGGCCGCGGGCCATCCGGTGCCGTTCTGGTTGGCGTTCATCGGGTCGCGCTGCACGACCGCCTGGAACATCGTCCGCAACGCGGCCGCGGTCTGCGGGCTCACCACCCGCACCCCGTCCGGCTGGGTCTCCTCGGCGCGGGTGCCGTCCGGCGCGATCTCGGCGCGGACGATGCGGGGCGGGATGCGGACGCCGTCATTGGCGATCGCCTGGTACATACTGGCCATCTGCAAGGTCGTCATCGAAAGTCCTTGCCCGATGGGAAGATTCGCGAACGTGCCGCCGGACCATTGGTCGCGGTCGGGCATCAGTCCCGCGCTCTCTCCCGGCAGGCCGATCCCCGTGCGCTGGCCGAGCCCGAACCGGTGCGCCATGTCGGCGAAGCGGTTCTCCCCCACCCGCTGTGCCAGCAGGAGCGTGCCGACGTTCGAGGATCGGCCGAAGATCCCCGTGGTGGTGTAGGGCTCGACGTCGTGCGACCACGCGTCGTTCACCGTGACCCCCGCCATCTGGATGGCGCTGGGCACCTGCACGACCTCGTCGGGATCGGTCAAGCCGTACTCGACGGCCGCGGCCGCGGTGACGATCTTGTTCACCGAACCCGGTTCGAACACGTCCGTGACCGACGGATTGCTCAGTTCGGCGCCGGCCCACTTCTGCGGTCCCAGCGCCGGGTTGAAGGTGTTGTCGTTGGCCATCGCCAGGACCTGTCCGGTCTTGGCGTCCAGGACGACAGCCGACGCGGAGCCCGCACCGGAGACGTCCTTCGCCTGCTGGACCTGTTGCTGCACGTAGTACTGCAGGTCCGAGTCCAGGGTCAGCTCGACGGCCGACCCGTTGACCGCGGGCTGTTCGTCCCGCCAGCTGCCTGGGATGACCGCGCCGTCGGAGCCGCGATCGTAGGTGTGCGACCCGTCGGTACCGGCCAGCACCGAGTCCAGCGACGATTCCAACCCGACCTGTCCGTGGCCGTCCCAGCCGGTGGCGCCGACGACGTTCGCCGCCAGCGAGCCGCCGGGGTACACCCGGATGCTCTGCTGCTCCGAGCCGACTTGGGAGAACTGCTCGGTGATCTCACCCGCGATACGCGGATCGACGTTGCGCGCCAAGTACACGAACGGCTCATCGCTGCGCAACTTCGCCAGCAGGTCCGCCTCCGCGGGCGCGTCCTTGCCCACCTTTTCGTGGATCGTGCGCGCGATGGCGCGCAGCCGCTCGTCCGGGTCGGGCGCCTTGTCGTTCTCGGCCTTGGCGTCCGCCAGCTCCTGCCGAACCCGGACCGGTTGGAAGGTCAAGGCTTTCGCGGAGATGGTGAACGCCAGCGACTTCCCATTGCGGTCGGTGATCGGTCCGCGGATCGCCGGGTCCGGTTGATGGGTGGTGCGCTGGCTGGCTGCCTGCGCCGACAGCCCCGGCGCCGCGACGCTCTGCACCCACAGCAGTTGCAGCGCGACCACGGCGAGCGCGACCAGCATGACCACCCGTCCGACGCCGAGGCGCAGCCGGAGGGGACCGTCCGAGACGGAAACCGTGGCCTGGCGGGGCCTGCCCGTGGCCCTGGGTGCCGAGGGGCCGCGGCGGCTGCGCTGCGCTTGCCTCGGGTGCGTCACCGCGGCACTCCGCCGGGTACGCCCTGCTGCTGCGGTGCCTCCACCTGCCGCTGCGGGGCCTGCGGCTGTGGCGCGCCGGCCGGTGGCGCCGCGGGTTCGTCCGACGGACCGGCCTGCGGCGGGCTGACCGGCGAAGGAGACACCGGTGCCGGGTTCCCCGGTGTGGGCGTCGCGTTCGCCTGAGCGCTGCTCTGCGGGCCGGTGCTCGGACGTCCCTGCGCCGGAGCGCCAGGCGTGGTGGTGACCGGGACCACCCGTTCGCCCATGGCCGCGCGCGACGGAGTGGGCGATGCGTTCAGCGGCGGCACCGGAGCGCCCTGCGCCGGGGTCGGCTTGCCGATCACCGTGACCGAACCGTCCGGGCCGACCAGCAGGCGGGCCGGGTCCTTGGCCGGGATCATGCCGAGTTCCCGTGCTCGAGCGGCCAGCTCGGGTGCCGAATCGGCGGCCTCCACCTCGCGCTGCAGCGCGGCGCGCTCGTCGGCCAGCCGCCGGTTGGTGGCCCGTGCGTCGCCGAGCTGGTAGCTGTCTTCGGCGGCGCGGGTGGTCAGCAGCAGGGTGAGCGCGAGGCCGCAGCCGAGCAGCGCGATGAGCGCGGTGACGAACGGGATGCGCGCGGCCATCGCCGAGCGCCGCACGGCAGGCAAAAAGGCCAGTTCCGAGCCATTCTCGGCGCGCATTCGCCGCCGCGCGTAGGCACGCTGCGCCGCACCTGATTTCACCCGCTCGGCATCCTGGACCCGTCGGGCGACCCGGCCCGGCGCTTCGATGGTCCGTGTCCGCACGCTCATCGGTTCCCCTCCTCCGCGCGATGGTTCGTCATCGCGCCTCCTGGATCCGCTCCGCGGCGCGCATCCGGACCGGTGCGGCCCGCGGGTTGTCCTCGATCTCCTGTTCGGTCGCTTTCTCCGCGCCGCGGGTCAGCAGCCGGAACTCCGGTCCCATGCCGGGCAGTTCGACCGGCAGGCCCACCGGGGTCCTGGACGTGGTGTGCGCGGCGAGCTCGTGCTTGACCACTTTGTCCTCCAGCGATTGGTAGGACATGACGACGATGCGTCCGCCGACACGCAGCGCGGCGAGCGCCGCGGGCAGCGCGACCCGCAGCGAATCGAGTTCTCGGTTGACCTCCACCCGCAGCGCTTGAAAGGTGCGCTTGGCCGGATGCCCACCGGTGCGGCGGGTGGCCGCGGGAATCGTGGCGTACAGCAGTTCCACCAGCTCGGCGCTGGTGGTGAACGGCTTGATCTGGCGACGCCGGACCACCTCGGCGGCGATCCGGCTCGCGAACCGCTCCTCGCCGTAGGTTTTCAGCACCCGGGCCAGGTCGCCGTGGCTGTAGGTGTTGAGCACGTCAGCGGCGGTGGGCCCGCTGGTCGGGTCCATCCGCATGTCCAGCGGGGCGTCGACAGAGTAGGCGAAGCCACGGTCGGCCTCGTCCAACTGCATCGACGAGACGCCCAAGTCCATCAGGATGGCCGAGACCGATCCGGTGGCGGGTAGTCCCGCCTCGGTCAGCGCGTCGGCGATGCCGTCATAGCGGGTGTGCACCAATGTGATTCGGTCCGCGAACGGCTCGAGCCGCTCGCCGGCCAGCTTCAACGCGGTGGTGTCGCGGTCCAGCCCGACCAGACGGATGTGCGGGTAGGTGCGCAGAAAGTGTTCGGCGTGACCACCGAGGCCGAGGGTGGCATCGACGTAGACCGCGCCGGGCTCGGACAGAGCCGGACCGAGCAACGCGTCGGCTCGTTCGAGCAGAACCGGAACATGGCGGGGGCCGCGCTGTTCACGGTTCACCTCGACCTCCCGGAGTCCTGCCTCGCGTCGTCGCGCACCGCACACGGGTCGCCTTGATACACAGTGATTTCTGATACCGAGCGCTTTCGATACGGATACGAATGCCCCGTGGTCTCTGACCGAACTTCGGCACCTGGCGTCGGGGAAGTACGTCAGGGTCCGCGTCCGGGCAGAGACCGCGCGGCACTCGTTCGCCCGCGGCTAGAAGATTCCGCCCAGCGACTCGTCTCTGGCTTGTGAGAAGTCCTCCTCGTGCTCGGCGAGGTAGGACTCCCACGCCTGCTTGTCCCATATCTCCAGGAAGTCGACCGAGCCGATCACCACGCAATCCCGTTTCAGGTTGGCGTAGCGACGATGGTCGGCCGACAACACGATCCGGCCCTGCGCGTCCGGACGCTGCTCGTCAGTTCCGGCCGCGAGTGCCCGGACGAACGCCCGAGCCTGCGGGTTGCTTCGAGACGCGGCCGCGGCCCGCCGGGCGAGCGCGGTGAACTCTTCCTTCGGGTACACGGCAAGGCTATGGTCCTGACCCTTCGTGACCATCAACCCTCCCGCCAGATCGTCTCGAAACTTCGCAGGCAACGTGAGTCGCCCCTTGTCGTCCAAGCGAGGTGTGTAGGTACCGAGAAACATCTCGATACCTCCCTGGTCGATCACCTCGATGGTCGGTTCTTCAGTACTGCGCGCTCCACATTACCCCACTTTCCCCCACTTTCAATCGAAACAGCCGGTGATCTGGCTCCCGACCCAGACGATTCCGCAGGTCATTCCAGCTATCACCGGCGTGGAGAACTTTTCGCGAGTTCTGCCGACACGCGCCGACCCCGGGGACAAACGCCCGAAAACACCCAGCAAACGCTCTGATCTGCCCCACCCGGGCCGCTCTGGGGGGCATGGTGGGGGAAGTTTGTGGGGAGGTGTGGGGGAAGCGGGAAGCCCCGCAGGAAGATCATCCGCGCGGCCGGTGTCCGCACGCACGAGCCAGCGACGCCGCACCACTGCGATGCGGCGTCGCCGGCTGTGCTGAAGCTGTCAGGCTACGGGCGAGCTACTCCTGCTCGAACCGTCGCCGGAAGCGGTCCTCCATGCGCTCGGAGAAGCCACCGGACTTGCGCTGGCGTCCACGTCCGCCCGAGCCGCCGCTCGCGGAGGCGTCACCGCCGCCGGACCGGTCGTTCTTGGCGACGCTCTTGGAGGTTCCGAGTAGCAGGAGCACACCTGCACCGAACATGACGATGAACCCGATCAGGCTGATGATCGGGAAGCCGCCGGGCTTCACGGGCGCTGCGATCCCTGCGACGAGGAGAAAAAGGCCGAGGACGAACAACGCCGCGGCCTGGAGTCTGCGACGACTCGAGGTCGAACGAAGCCGTCCGCCGCGGACGGACGAGGCGAACTTGGGATCCTCAGCATAGAGAGCGCTCTCGATCTGTTCGAGCATGCGCTGCTCGTGCTCGGAGAGTGGCACGGTACCTCCCCCGGCACTAGGACGTGGCTGTCGCCTCCGGGTAGGCGACAGATAGCCGACCTTGGCGGCTATCTGACACCAATGATACGAGTTCGATCAGGGCCAGACCACCTAATGGGCACAGTCGGACGTAGTCCGTCTTCAGCCCGCACGCGCGGCCGCTAAGCGCTCATGCCGCCGGTCCAGCCCGGCGCGGGCCGAAGCCGAGCCGACGCCGAGAGGAGATCTTCCACGTCGTGAAGGAATGCTCCGACCCGGGAAGCGAACTCGTCCGCCTCGTGATCGTCGACATTCCGATCCAGGCCGGCCTCCAACGCGGCCCGGATCTCCGAGCGGGCGCTGAAGTAGTCGGCCCACATCACGAACTCGGGCGCGGCGCGCTGCATGAGCACCCACGCGTTGCGCGAACGCGAACGCGGCGCGGCGTCGGCGCCCGTGAGCGCGAGCACAGCGCCAGCACCACGCAGCGCGGCCAGGTAGGCGGTGCGAAACCGCTCCCGCGGATCACGTTCCCCCGCCGCTTGCATGAGCAAACCGTCCGCTCGCTCCAGCAGCTTGCCGGCCCGGCCTGGCTGCCCCGGGTGTTCCACTCGACCAGACATCGCCGTCCCTCCACCTCGCACACCCTGGTCCGGGCATGCACTGGAGGCGGCGTGCCACACTGCATTCCAGCACCACTCGGACCGAACAGGTATTCGAACGTTTGAATTGAGCTTGAATATAGAGACGCCCACCGACAAACTTCCGCGTCCGCGCGACCGACGAGAGCCATGACCGCCGTCAAGCCCAATCACACTCCCGCACCTGCCGTCGTCGACCTCTCGGTGGCGGCGCTGCGCTCCCGGCTGCACGATGCGCTGGCGGTCTACGTCGCGGCGATGGACTATCCGCGCGGCACGGAACACCATCGCGCGCCGATGTGGACCGAGCACACCACCCGTCCCGGCTGGCAGGCCGTCGCCGCGGTGGTGCCCGACGACTCGGGCCGGATCGATCTGCGCAGCGCACCCATCGTGGCGATCGCCTACGGCTACCGCGGCGCTGCCCACCAGTGGTGGCACCAGCAGGTGCACAGCGGAATGCGGCGCTCGGGCTGGCCGGAAAACTCCACGCGCGAACTGCTCTCGGACTATTTCGAGCTGACCGAACTGCATGTGCATCCCACCGCGCAGGGCCGCGGCATCGGCGCCACGCTGCTGGAGCGATTGCTGCGCGACCGGACCGAGCGCGCCGTGCTGCTGTCGACCCCCGAGGTCGACGGCGAGGACAACCGCGCCTGGCGGCTGTACCGCAGGGAGGGATTCACCGACGTGGTCCGCAACTTCGTGTTCGCAGGCGACAACCGGCCGTTCGCGATCCTCGGCCGGCGGTTGCCGCTATGAGGGTGACGTGTCGGTAGTCGTCGTCGGCTCCGGGCACAACGCCCTGGTCGCCGCGTGCTATCTGGCCCGCGCGGGGAACGCGGTCGACGTGCTGGAACGCGACGACGTGCTCGGCGGCGCGGTGTCGACGGTCGAGCGCTTCCCCGGCCACCGGGTCGATCGCGGCTCGTCGGCGCACATCATGATCCGCCACACCGGCATCATCGAGGAGCTGGAGCTCGACCGCTTCGGGCTGCGCTACATCGACTGCGACCCATGGGGATTCACGCCCGCTCAGGCCGGCCGCCCGGCCATCGTGTTCCACCGCGACCTGGACGCGACGTGCGCGTCGATCGCGGCGGCCTGCGGCCCGCGGGACGCGGCGGCGTACCGCCGGTTCGTCCAGGTGTGGGGGCCACGCAGCGCCCGCGTGATGCGGGCCTTCGGCGGCGGGCCGACGCCGGGCAGGCTGGTGCGGTCGTTCTGGGGGCTTGACGCGGGCGGCGGCGGGAGCGCGCTGTCGCGGGAATTCCTGCAATCCGGAGACGCGTTGCTGGACACCTTCTTCGAGGACGAACGGCTGAAAGCGTCGCTGGCCTGGTTCGGCGCGCAATCCGGTCCGCCGATGTCGGAGCCGGGCACCGCGCCGATGGCCGGCTTCGCCGCGCTCATGCATACGCTGCCGCCGGGTCGTGCGGTCGGCGGCAGCGGCGCGCTCACCGAGGCCTTGGTGGCGCGGCTGCGCTCCGATGGCGGTGTGGTGCACGCGAGCGACGCGGTGACCGCCTTGCAGCGCGCGGGCGACGGCTGGCGGGTGCGCACCGCGTCGGGGCGAGAACTGCGCGCCGACATCGTGATCGCGGGCACCCACGTGCTCACCACGCTGGATCTGCTGCGCGACGGCGGGTTCGACGCCGCACCGCTGGACGACTGGCGGCGGCGCATCCGGGTCGGTCCAGGTATCGGGATGGTCGTGCGGGTCGCGGCCACGGCGCTGCCGCACTACCCGGGTAGCCCGACCGATCACTCCGCTCGCGGCCTGCAATTCCTCGTGTCCGATCGGGCGCAACTGCGCCGCGCGCACGGCGCGGCGCTGGCCGGGGAGCTGCCGCCGCGGCCGGTGGTGCTGGCGATGAGCTTCACCGCGCTGGACCCGACCATCGCGCCGCCGGGCGAGCACCAGCTGTCGCTGTGGGCGCAGTGGCATCCGTACCGGCTGGCCGACGGCCGCGACTGGGCCACGATCGCGCAGCGGGAGGGCGACCGGATCGTCGCCGAAGTCGACTCCTACGCACCCGGTTTCGCCGACGCGGTACTGCGCCGGTACGTGCAGACGCCGGTGGACCTGGAGCGCGAACTCGGGCTCGTCGGCGGCAACGTGATGCACGTGGAGATGTCGCTGGACCAGATGATGCTGTGGCGTCCGCTGCCGGAACTGTCCCGGCAGCGGGTTCCCGGCGCGCCGGGCCTGTATCTGACCGGCGCGTCCACTCATCCCGGTGGCGGCGTCTCCGGGGCGAGCGGCCGCACCGCCGCCCGGCTCGCGCTGCGCGACCTGCGGCGGCACCGACGTCCACGGTGGTTCGGGCGATGACGGGCGACGCGCCGCACGTGGCGGCGGGCCGGACCGACACGCGAACACCGCGCACAACCGGCCCCGACGCCCACGGCGGTTCGGCGATGAGACCCCGAAGACCCGCCGCGCGCGGCGGCGGGCCGAACCGAACCGGCACGCGAACACCCCCTGGAATCCGTGCCGGCATCCGTGGTGATTCGGCGATGACACGCACGGAAGACCCTCCGCACACAGCGGCAGACCGGACCGAACCGGCACGCGAACATCCCGCGGAAACCGCTGAGCATCTCGCACGCCGGTTCCGCTCCGCGCGATTTCTCCTTCCGGTGATCCTCGTCGTGCTGACGGTGGTCACGCAGGTCGGTTATCCGCTCACCGCGGGTGACGCGCGCGACCGGATCACGGCTGCGGTCGTGCTGCTCTCCGCCGGTGCCGCGCTGGCGCATGCGACCGCGACCAGGGGAATCCGGTACGCCCTCGGCTTTCTGGTGCTCGTCTCCGGCATCGGGCTGCTGGCCGAGGTGATCGGCACGACGACGGGCCTGCCGTTCGGCTGCTACGGCTACGCGAGCGACCGGCTCGGTCCCGCTCTGCTGGGCGTGCCGTTGATCGTCGCGCTGGCCTGGACCGGCGGGGTGTATCCGGTGTGGGTGGTGGCCGGGATGGTGTCACGGTGTACGGCGTCGCGGATCGCGCTCACCGCGATCGGCGCGGTGGGCTGGGACCTGTTCCTGGATCCGCAGATGGTCGCCGACGGGCAGTGGACCTGGTGCGACGCCGGCTCCGGCCTGCCCGGGCTGACGCACATTCCATACACGAACTATCTGGGGTGGTTCGGTGTCGCGCTCGTGATGGCGGCTTTGCTGGCGGCCTGGGAACACGCGGCGCCCGGTCCTGTCCCGGCGCGGCCGGCCAGCGGCCGCGCGGCCGAGCTCGCCGTGCCGGTCACCCTGTTCCTGTGGACCTGGCTGGGGTCGGCGCTGGCCCACGCAGTCTTCCTCGACCTGCCGTCGTCCGCGGGTTACGGCCTGGTCGGGATGGGTGTGCTCGGCGTGCCCCTGCTGGCCGTCATCGCTCGCGGGCGGCGCTGACCAGGCGTGATCCGCTCGCTGCGGCGGCACACGGCCGCCATCGAGCCGCTGTGCGGCCGACGCGCGTCGCGACTGGTGCGTTTCATTCCGGACGGATGGCCTGGCACGATGTCACCCGTGCAGCCGAGTCCCGTCACCACGATGCCCGATGCCCCGGATCGCCCGCAGCGCAGCGGCCCACGCCGCGGCGTGCGGGTCGCGGCGGCCGTCCTGCTGGCGGCGTTGCTGGTCCCGGTGCTCGCGAGCTGCCTGCGGGTGCAGGTGTCGATGGGTCTGTCGTCCAACGACCGGGTCTCCGGACGGATCGTCGCCGCCGTGGTGCCCACCGGCGGCGACGACAAGGGTCCGCAGCTGAAGGCGCCCGAGTCGCTCGCCGCGAAGGTGCGGGTGGAGCCGTACGCCCAGGACGGATACACGGGCAGTCAGGTGTTCTTCGAGGACTTGTCCTTCGGCGAGGTGCAGCAGCTGGGGCAGCTGTCCGAGCAGACCCAGGGCATGTTCCAGCTGCAGTTCCAGCGCACTGGCGACCTGGTCAGCCTCACCGGCCGGGTCGATCTGAAATCCGTTCCGCCGCATGGCTCCGATGTGCAGTTCACCATCGCGTTCCCGGCCCGCGTCGCGAAGACCAACGGCAGCCGCGAGGGCGACAACGTGGTCTCCTGGAAGCTGCCGCCCGGCGACGTCTCCACGCTCCGGGCCGAGGTCAGCTACGCCGATCCGAATACCCGCTCGTTCGCGGGCTGGGCGGGCATCGTCGGCGGCATCACGCTCGCGGTGGCCGCCATCATCGCCGCCCTGGCGTACCTGGACCGCAACCCCGCCGCGCCCGGCGCTCCAGTCGGGTTCTCCCTGAGCCGCTGGTGGCGCTCGGTAACGCAGAATCGCTGAGCGGACGGTCGGTGCGCCGGGATAGCGTGGCGCCCATGGTGAGTGCCGATCGGCCGAAGACGTTGCGCGCGACCTCCATCCTGCCCACCTGTGCCACGGCGCTGGCGGCGCTGGGCGCGGGTGTCGCGCTATACAACCGGTTCACCGTGCCGCGGTTGGCGAATACGCCGACGACGGTGATCGAACCGGTCACCGTCTGCGTCCCGGCACGCGACGAGGCCCACCGGCTACCCGGCCTGATCGCCGATCTACGCGCCCAAGTGGGCATCCCGCGCATGGCGGTGCGCATCCTCGATGACGGCTCCACCGACGACACCTCAGCCGCCGCACGCGCGGCGATCGATGGCGATCCCCGATTCACCCTGCTGCGCACCGAGTCCGACCCGGATCCTGGCTGGACCGGCAAAGCGGCGGCCTGCGTCCGGCTGGCCGAGGGTGTGACGACGCCGGTGCTGATCTTCCTGGACGCCGACGTGCGCTTGGCCCCGATGGCTCTCGCGGCGTCGGTGGGCGCTCTGCGCAGGAGTGGCGTCGCGCTCGTCTCACCGTGGCCGCACCAGCTGGCCGGGTCGGCGGCCGAGGCGGTGGTGCAGCCTCTGCTGTGCTGGTCGTGGGCCTCGACGCTGCCGATCAACGCCGCCGCTCGGAGCCTGCGCCCGTCGACGGCGGTGGCCTGCGGCCAGTTCCTCGTGTTCGACAACGCCGCGTACCGCGCGGTGGGCGGCCACGCCGCGGTGGCCGGGAGCGTCACCGAGGATCTCGAGATCGCGCGCACGCTGCGCCGGGCCGGTCACTACACGGCTTTGGCGGCGGCGGGTCCGCTCGCGCGAACCAGGATGTACCAGGGTGCGGGCGAGCTGGACGCGGGCTACACCCGCTGGCTCTGGTCGGCTTACGACGGCACGATCACAGGCGGAGCCGCGGTGGGAGCGCTTGCCGCCCTTGCCTATTTGCTGCCGCCCGCTGCCGCTGTGCTCGGCAGCGGACCGGTCCGGCGGACCGGTCTGCTCGGCTATCTCGCAGCCGTCGCAGGCCGCCTGCTGGCCCGCTCGACGGAAACCGGCGGACCGCTCCGGCACACGGATGTCCTTGCCGCCCTGGCGCATCCACTGTCAGTGGGCGCATACCTGCTGTTGTGGGCGCGTTCGCACGGCGCCCGACGCCGGGGCACGGTCCGCTGGAAAGGTCGCCCGCTGGAATAGCGCTCACGAGCGCGCCTCGCCGAGCGCTCGCTCATGCCTCCGACTCATCAACGCTCGGCTCCGGCACGAGCGAGCGCTCGGCCGCGTAACTGCTCGTCCACTGCGCTCACTCAGGCCCGCGCCCCGGCGACCGTCGCCATGGTCAGAACACGGGGCTGCCGGTCGAACCTCATGACACGGTGGTGATTCCGACCGTCGGCAAGAAGTGGCAGGATTTGCCGCCGTTCTGGACCGTGCCGAACACCGCGGCGAGCACGGTGCCACGGCCGGTGTCCACCGGGACCGCGCGGACGCCGCCCATCGGGAGCGACGCGAAGAGGAAGTCCCGGATCGCCTCCTCCGCGGCGGGCCGCAGCTCCGGCGGAACGGCAGCGGGGATCATCGCGCGGGAGACCTCCGACAGCGGTCCCATCTTGGCCGCGCCGCTGCGCCCGGTGTTCAGGTTGACCCACGCGACCTGCATACCAGTGGTGTTCGAACCGTCCGGCCCGAGCCCGTAGGGCACGAAGGTGAACATGGCCTGCCCGGCCTTGACGGCGTTGAGGTCGAGGCCGGGGATCTGTACGGTGTTCTTCGGCCATGGGCCCGGAATGGAGCCGGCCACCGCGGGCGCCAGGCCGAGGGTCGTGTTGTCGAGGCACAACGCCGCCGCGGCCGGATACAGGAACGGTTCGATGCCCAGCGTGCGGAGTGCGTTGACCGCGGAGTTGTAGACGCCCAAAAGGTCACCGGGCGCCGCGGTCTGGGTGGTTTGTTCGGAGAATGCGGGAGCCGGGGCGTCCGGTGCCGCGAGCGCGGCGCCCGGTCCGGCGAGCGCGAGGGCGACCGAGCCCGTCGCGACAGCGGACAACATGGTCAGACGGCGCAAAATGATCACGAAACCTCCTCATCGGCGGAACGATCGAGGGGCACAGTACTCCGGCAAACGCCCTCAACAGCCGAGATTGCCGACAGCAATTTCATAGCAGTCCGGTTTGCCCGGGTCGGATGGGCCGCGCTGATCCGATCCGGCGGGCGAGGCCGTATGCTGCACCGGGTCGCCGCCGTTCGGCGCCACGCGTCCGCCATTGATGACATGGCGGAACCACGCCGGGACCGATCCGGCAGCGCATGCCTGGCTACTACAAGGATCCGATAATCCGGGCGCGACAAGATCTGCGCTCACGGTGATTACTTCTCTTGTCCGAGGGTTCGCTTGCTGGGCATCATGATTCGGCTCGACCCTGACATCGTCTGACGGGGCTCGGCACCAACCATCCAGAGCGACCGAGAGACCTGGCTCGTCGACGTCGCAGCAACCCCCCGGTGACCGGGTGCGGGTGCTTCCGCCGGGACCGATGGAGGAAAGCACTTGCCCGCCGCCATTTTGGGAGCGACCGCATGAAGTTCTTGCTGTTCACCCTCGTCACCCGCGTGCCGGACCCGTCGACCCCTGTCGCGCCGGTCCGCGCCGAACGTGATGGCCGTGTCGGGAGGTCGGCGCGCGGGCGGCGCACCGCCCTGTGGCAGCGGGCCCTGCTCCTGGCGCCCGACGTGGCTGGTGCCGGCGCGCACCCAGCTCTGCGCCGGCAGATCGACGCGGAGGGCACGGCCTGATGGCGTGCCGCTCGGTCGCCGTCGAGAACACCGCAACAACCCGCGCGACCAGCCCGGCCTGCGCACCCCCCACCACCGCCCGCGAAGGAGCCGAAGCCCCATGACCACCAGCATCACCAGCGTTTTCGAGACCGAGTGGGCGCGCTGGCACCACGCGCGCGAGGACCAGTTGCGTGACCCGCTCGGCTTTCTCAGCCTGACCGCACTGCACTGGCTGACCGACCGTCCCGAGCGGCTGCCGGACGTGCCGGGCACCTGGTGGGTCACCGACGACAAGGTATTCATCACCGCGCAGCCCGCCGACCGGCTGGAGTACGACGGCCTCGGCATCGCGGGCGTGCAGATCGTCACGCCCGCCGAGGGTGCGCCGGGACTGCTGGTGCGGCAGGAGAATCGGATGCTGGAGGTGATCCGCCGCACCGGCCGCTACGCCGTCCGGGTGCACGATCCGGCCGCGCCCGGCCTGCTGACCTTCGCCGGAATCCCGGCATACGCGCCGGACCCGCGCTGGGTCGTGCACGGCCGGTTCACGCCCTTCGATCAACCGCGGACCGTGACCACCGGAGCCGTGGTCGACGGCCTCGAGCACCACCACAACGCCTCGGGCACCATCGAATTCCACATCGGCGAGGTTGCCGAACGCGTCGTCGCGTTCGGCGATCCCGGCAACCTGCGCGTGCTGTTCACCGACGCGACCAGTGGTGTCACGACCTACCCCGCGGCACGCTCGCTCGCGGTCGGCGCACCGGACGCGGACGGCACGGTGGTGCTGGACTTCAACCGGGCGGCAAATCTGCCCTGCGCGTTCACCGATTTCGCGACTTGCCCGGTCGCGCCCCCACAGAACCGGCTGCGCGTGGCCATCGAGGCGGGCGAACAGGATCCCCGGCAGGGGCGGGCGGCGTGAGCGAGCGAACCAGCAACACACCGCGCACCGCGCATGACGGAGCCCAGCGCCGCCGAGGCGGAGTCATGGGCGGTCCGGACCAGAGGCGGCAGCGCAGCCGTCGCCACGGAGGGCACAGCTCACACCGGAAAGGAGACGCAGCATGACCGTTCCACTATCGATCCTGGACCTCTCCCCGGTCAGCACGGGCTCGACCCCGCAGCAGGCGCTGCACAACACCATCGATCTGGCCCAGCACGCCGAACAGTGGGGCTACCACCGGTACTGGCTGGCCGAACACCACTTCGTCGCGGTGGCCAGTTCGTCGTCGATCACGCTCATCGGGTTGGTCGCGGCGGCCACGACGCGTATCCGGGTGGGCTCGGCGGCCGTGCAGGTCGGCCACCACACGTCGGCATCGATCGTGGAGGCATTCGGCACGATCGACGCGCTGTACCCGGGGCGGCTCGACCTCGGGCTCGGCCGCTCGGGTCATCGGCGCATTCAGTTCGGTGCGGAGGCCGCACGGCCCAAGGGCGGCAAAACGGTGGGCGATTCCGTCACCGGCCGCACCGAGATCCGCGACGGTGTCGTCGTTCCGCCGCCGTTCGATCCGAGGCGCATTGTGGACCGGTCGAGGTTCATCGCCTCGCTGAGCACGCTGCAGCAGCGCGGCGCGCAGCCGCTGGATTTCGCCGAACAGGTCGAGGAGGTACGGGCGCTGCTGGACGGAGCCTTCGTCAGCCCGGAAGGCGTTGCGCTGCATGCTGTTCCCGGTGAGGGCGCGCAGGTGCAACTGTGGCTGTTCGGCAGCACGGCGGGCGAGAGCGCGGAACTGGCCGGGCGACTGGGTCTTCCGTTCGCCGCGGCCTATCACGTCTCGCCCGGCACCGCGCTGGACGCGATCGAGTCCTACCGTGCGGCGTTCCGTCCCTCCCCGATCCTGGCCGAGCCGTACGTGGTGATCTCCGCGGACGTGGTCGTGGCGCACGACGACGCGACCGCACAGCTCCTGGCCGCCGGCTACGGCCACTGGGTGCACAGCATCCGCAGCGGCGCGGGCGCGGCCCCCTACCCGGACCCGGCCACGATCGAGCCGCTCACCGCGGATCAGCAACGCCTGGTCGACGACCGCCTGGCCACCCAGTTCGTGGGAGCACCGAGCACCGTCGTGGAGCGGCTCGCCGCGCTGCAACAGGTCAGCGGCGCCGACGAACTGCTGGTCACCAGCGTCACCTACCGGCACGCCGACCGGCTGGAATCGCACCGCCTGCTCGCCGAGGCGTGGGGCCTGCGCGCGGCGCGCGCGGCGCGAATCCCAGCTGGGTGAAATGGATGTGACTGCCGCCCACGCACGATGATCCGGTTTCGACCGGGCGCGCCATCGGCCGCGCATCGGTCGGAGCTGCGGGCCTTCGCCGAGTCGCCATACCGCCCCGCTGAGCAATCAAGCCACTACGAGATCGGACTCGGACGCCGCATGTTTCGTCGGCTTACCGCATCGCGCGGGCTGTCGGAGACTGTTCCCGTCGAGTAGTCCAGCTCACCGCGAAACCTCCCTTGCTGGCACGATCAAACCCTCATCCACGAGCAGCCAGAATGCGTCGTTTTTTGCGCCGCAAGTATTCACATCACAATCGATGCGCCTACGGAACACCCGCTGCGCTTCGGCGATGCTGTACGGCTGGTCCGGTGCTCGGTGGCATTGGTCGCGCTACCCGCGCAAGCACTTCGGCGACCGGCAGCTGGCCATCAACACGTCCCGGCCGGTCGACCACGTATGGCAACATGTAGAAGATTGCGATGCCGAGCAGCAGAACAATGGCGATGGTCGCGCACACGAGTTGTGTCGTCGACATGGTCATGACCGCGCTCTCTCAGGCCGCGGGAAGAACGCCCTGCCTCGCGTGACGAGAACGCTGCGCCCGCGCGCCGTGATCTCATACCGCGCATCCCGCCGTCCGCGACCGCAAACGACCAGGCCGCGCGAGCACAGCGCTGAGACCGCTGCCCGTGCGCGGTATTGTGTCAGCTCACAGTCACGTGCGAGTTGCGCGATCGTCAGCATTCCGCCTGGTGCGAGCACGGCGGCTTGTGATTCGTTGAGTGTTCCCCTCATCGCTCACCGCCTCGGCGCGAGCGGCCGTGCATGCTCTTCAGCAGATAGACCCCGACCGCCAGTTGGGCCGGTAAGTGTTGAACCGCCATTTCGACTACCTCCCCTGATCGCAGCACTGGTGATGCTTGCCAGGACGTTAGGGCGGGTACCGTCGAGTAACCCGAACTGTCAGTTCGGGTGGACTACCGGTTCAACTTTCACGCCAACAGACCGATACGCAGGGCAAGCCGCGAAGCTTCTGTGGCTACCGGCCGACGACCGCGCTTGACTACGGTGCGCAAGACGGCGTGAGCCGCCGAACGAAACCGCATGTCTTCCGGTGCCTCTCGCTCGGCAGCATGGAGCAATGTGACCCTGCGGAATGGGAGTCGCTTGCCCTGCAGCCCGCAAGGTTGACCCGGAATTCTTGTGTCGGCATACAGGAGCACACGCTTGCGCTGGCCGAGATCACCTGGCAAGACTATTTCCCATGCCAGCGAGGGAAGGGTCTGTTGGGGAGTACAGGCTGATGCGTCAGGGGGGTGGTCGTGGTGGTTTCGCACACGTCCGGGTGGTTCTCGCTCACGCCGATCCAACTGGCGGTTGCGCTGTCGTCTGGGCGGTCGATCCAGCCGACGCTACGTCCGCGCAACCGGAACGGGACGGGGAGGAAGCAGCCGCAGCGCTCGCAGGAGCAGCTGATGCTATAGATGCGCTTGGCAAGCTCGGTATCGACGCTTCCGACTGGACGGTGCGGTTGATCTGGGCCGGCATGAACTTGGTTGATACCGAGCCGACGGCCATGCGAGCGGCGGCCTGCGCTGCCACCGCAGCCGCTTTCGGTGCGGCTGACCAGTTCCAGGTGACATACGACAACGGTTGGAAGTGCCATCCCTTGACCTGACCGCTGCCGCAGGGCCAGCCGGACGAGAGCAGCAAGCAACCACGCCGCCAACCAGCAGCCCGTAGTTGGCCGAACCACGGGTAGCAGCCCTTCCCGCCGGCCGCTCGACGTCTTCAGAAGCCGCGACCTATGTACAACCTCCGCAAACTCACCTCTTGGAATTACTCGACTAGCCGTTCAGAGACGACGTGGCCGCGATAACCCCACGACCACCCGGCACGCACCGCGCCTCGACCTCGGCGGGTTGGAAACCTCTCCCAAAGCACCAGGTGTCGACTACTCGTCTACTCAGAGATTCGGCTACCCACACAGAAGCGCGGAGCGCGAGCAGCCCGCCGCGCAGGATGGCGGCCTTACTTCCCGGCCCTGCGCGGGCCGCGGCGCATGTCGCTACTCATGCGCTTATCGGTGCGGCGGTGACGCCGTAGCCCAGGTTGGTGAGCACCTCGCTGGTCGCCTTGGCGAAGTTGAGCGTGATGAAGTGCAGGCAGGGAGCGCCCTCGTCGATCAGGCGCTGGGCCATCTCGGTGGCGATCTCGATGCCTGCCGCGCGCACCGCGGCCGCGTTCTCCTCCGGGCCGTCGCCTGCCGCCGAGTGCAGCCGGTCCATGACGGCGGCGGGCAGCGCCCGGCCGCACAGTTCCTCGGCGCGCTTGACGGTGCGCAGCGAGGTGATCGGCATCAGTTCCGGGATGATCGGCTTGGCGGCCTCGATCGGGTCGAACGCCGCGAGACGGTCACGCAGGCGCAGGTAGTGCTCCACGTCGAAGAACATCTGGGTGATCGAATACTCCGCGCCGGCACGCAGTTTCGCGGCCAGGAACGCGGTGTCGGTCTCCAGGTCCGGCGAGCGGTGGTGGCCCTGCGGGAAAGAGGCCACGCCGACGTGGAAATCGCCGAGGTCGCGCACGATGCGCACCAGCTCCTCGGCGTAAGAGACGCCGTCGGGGTGCTTGTGCCACTCGCCGAGCGGATCGCCGGGCGGGTCGCCGCGCAGCACCAGGATGTTGCGGATACCCGAGTCGGCGTAGGCGCCGACCAGCGAGCGCAGCTCCGCGACGCTGTGCTCAACCGCGGTCAGGTGCGCCACCGGCAGCAGCGTGGTCTCCTGCGCGAGCTGACCGGTGACGCGCACGGTGCGGTCGCGGGTGGAACCGCCCGCGCCGTAGGTCATCGACACGAACGCGGGGTGCATGCACTCGAACTGCCGCACCGCGCGCCACAGCCGCGCCTCGGCCGCGGCGTCGCGAGGCGGATTGAATTCCACCGAGAACGGCACCGTGGGCCCCGCGTGGGCCCGCAGACTCTGGACGACCGATGGCGTGGCAGAGACGTTCGGTTGCGTCCGGGAGGGCCGGCCAGGGGTCGAGCTTCCCCGCACGTTGTCGAAAGTCACCGGTTCAGTGTAAAGGTGACCGGTGGCAGCGCCGTCGGGTCGCTCGGACGGCCCGCGTATTGTTCGGACCGAGGTGGCATGTCCGCCACGCCGGACGACACGCGCGACCGATCTCGCTCGGCCGCGAATCACCCGCAGCGCTCGGGCACCCCGCAACGGAGTGCGTCCACCATCCGCACGACCTTGGAGGCTCCCCTGTCCGCCGGAACCGGTACTCAGACGCCGCAGACCGCCGTGCCGCGGCCGGGCACCCCCGCCTTCGTCACCGCCGTGGAAGACGCGCTGACCAGCTTCTTCGCCACCCGCCGCGACACCGTGGAGCGCCTCGGCCCGGTCTTCGTCGAGGCCGCGGACGCGCTGGAGCAGTTCGTGCTGCGCGGCGGGAAGCGCACCAGGCCCGCGTTCGCCTGGACCGGATGGCTCGGCGCAGGTGGCGATCCGCACGGACCGGAGGCCGCCGCGGTGCTCACCGCCTGTTCGGCGCTGGAACTCGTCCAGGCCTGCGCGCTGATCCACGACGACATCATCGACTCCTCCCGCACCCGCCGCCGCTTCCCCACCGTGCACGTCGACTTCGAGCAGCGCCACCGCGACCGCGGCTGGACGGGTGACGCGGCCCACTTCGGAACCAGTGTGGCCATCCTGATCGGGGATCTGGCCTTGTCCTGGGCCGATGACATGGTGCACTGCTCCGGTCTCGCGCCCACGGCCATCGCCAGGTTCGCGCCGGTGTGGGCCGATATGCGCACCGAGGTGCTCGGCGGCCAATTGCTCGACGTCAACGGCGAGGCGGGCGCCGACGAATCGGTCGAGGCCGCGCTGCGGATCAACCGGTACAAGACCGCCGCCTACACCGTCGAACGCCCGCTGCACCTGGGCGCGGCCATCGCCGAAGCCGAACCGAGGCTGATCGAGGCGTACCGCACGTTCGGCACCGCCATCGGCATCGCCTTCCAGCTGCGCGACGACCTGCTCGGCGTGTTCGGCGATCCCGCGGTGACCGGCAAGCCCTCCGGCGACGACCTGCGCGAAGGCAAGCGCACCGTGCTGCTGGCCGAGGGGCTGCGCCGCGCCGACTCCGCCGACCCCGCCGCGGCCGCCCTGCTGCGCACCAGTATCGGCACCGATCTGAGCGCGGAGGCGGTGCAACGTCTGCGCGCGCTGCTCATCGAACTCGGCGCGGTCGACGAGGTGGAGCGCCGGATCACCGAGCTGACCGACAACGGCTTGGCCGCCATCGAGTCCAGTTCGGCGACGCCCGTGGCGAAAGAACGGCTGCGCGCGATGGCGCTGGCCGCGACCAAGCGCGCCGCGTGATCGCCCCGGCGTCTTCGACCGCGCACGGCCCGGCGAGGAGGTGGACCGAGTGAGAACCGTTGCGGGACCGACCGATCGCGTGGTGGTCGTCGGCGCCGGCCTGGCCGGGCTGTCGGCCGCGCTGTACCTGACCGGCGCGGGCCACACGGTCACGCTGCTCGAGCGCGCCGACCACCCCGGCGGCCGGGTCGGACGCTATCGGGGCGCGGACTACGACATCGATTCCGGCGCCACCGTGCTGACGCTGCCCGAGCTGATCACCGACGCGCTCGCCGCCGTCGGCCGCTCCCCGGAAACCTGCGTGCCCCCGCTGCGAATTCAGCGGCTGGCGCCCGGCTATCACGCTCGGTTCGCCGACGGCGCCGAGATCAGGGTGTTCGATGACGCGGACGCGATGGCAGCGGAGGTCGAGCGGACCTGCGGCCCCGCCGAGGCGCGCGGATATCGGCGCCTGCGTGACTGGCTGGCCCGCGTCTACGCAGCCGAGTTCACCGAATTCATGGACACCAACTTCGACTCCCCGCTGGACATGGTGCGCAGCGCCGAAAAACGCAGCGCGCTGGTCGAATTGGTGCGGATCGGCGGCTTCGGGCGGCTCGGGCCGAGGGTGCGCCGGTTCCTGCGCGATCCGCGCCTGGCCCGCCTGTTCACCTTCCAGGCGCTCTACGCGGGCATTCCGCCCGCCCAGGCGCTCGCCGTGTACGGCGCGATCCCGCATATGGACACCTCGTTGGGCGTCTATTTCCCCGAAGGCGGCATGCGGGCGATCGCCGTGGCGCTGGCGCAGGCGTTCACCGACGCGGGCGGCCGACTCGAGCTCGGCGCCGAAGTGGTCGGGATCGATTACGCGGGTCGCCGGGCCCGCCGCGCCCGCACCGCCGACGGACGCTCCTTCGACTGTGACGTGCTCGTGCTCACCGCCGACCTCGGGTCGTTCGACCGTTTCGGCGTGCGGCGCAGACGCGGACTGCGCGCCTCCCCCTCGGCGGTCGTCGCGCACGGCACCGTCCCCGCCGCGGTCGCGGCGGGCTGGCCGGTGCAGGCACACCACACCATCGAGTTCGGGCACGCCTGGGAAACCACCTTCGCCGAGATCACCGCGCGCCGCGGTCGTGGCGCGCTGATGAGCGATCCCTCGCTGCTGCTGACCAGGCCCGCGCTCACCGATCCGAGCCTGTTCATCGACCGGCGCGACGGACGGCACGAACCGTTCTCCGTGCTCGCGCCGTGCCCGAATCTGGTGGCCGCGCCGCTGGACTGGCACCGGCTCGGTCCCGCCTATCTGCGCGAGCTGCTCGCGGTTCTGGAAGCGCGCGGGTACCGCGGCATCGCCGAGCACTTCGCCGTCGATCAGCTCGACACGCCGCGGACCTGGCTCGACCGCGGAATGCTGGCGGGCACACCATTCTCCGCGGCGCACCTATTCCGGCAAACCGGTCCGTTTCGGCCGAGCAATTTCCCGCGCTCCAGCGACAACGTGGTTATCGCGGGTTGCGGCACGATCCCCGGCGTCGGCGTGCCGACCGCACTGCTGTCGGGAAAACTTGCCGCAACCCGCATTCCGGACAAATCCGGCCCGCTGCGCGTGGAACCGCGCGCACCAGCCGGATAGTGTTCGAGGCGACGCCGTAAACTAAGCGCCGACCTATTCGCTCGCGGTTGCGACCGCCGACCATTCGGGGGGACCGACACCAGATGGCATCCCCCGAAACGCGCACCGCAGAGGCCGCCTCCACCGGCATCATGGAACACGCAACGCCCACCTCCGCACGTCGCGAATCGGCCGCCCCCCGTGGTTTCCTGTGGTGGATGCGCGCCTACGCCGACTTCGCCAGAAGCCCCGAGGGCCACGCCGCCCTGCTCGGATTCTTCGGCGCCATCATGATCACCTTCGGCGGATTCGGCGCGGGCAGCGTCCGCAAGCGCGACCCGCTGCTGGAGGCCATGCACCTGTCCTGGCTGCGGTTCGGGCACGGCTACGCGCTGTCCACCATCTGCATCTGGATCGGTGTGCTGCTGATGATCACCGCCTGGGTCCGGCTCGGGCGCGCCACGATCGGCACCGGCGACCGGATCGGCGCCGGGGTGACGCTGAACGAGCTGCGAGCGATCGTCGGCATCTGGATCGCCCCGCTGCTGTTCGCCGTGCCGATGTTCAGCCGCGACGCCTACTCCTATCTGGCGCAGGGCGCGCTGCTGCGCGACGGCTTCGACCCCTACCAGGTGGGGCCGGTCGCCAATCCCGGTGTGCTGCTGGACAACGTGAGCCCGGTCTGGACCACGACCACCGCACCCTACGGCCCGGTGTTCCTGCTGCTCGGACGCGCGATCACCGCCGTGACCGGCGACAACGTGGTGACGGGCACCATCGTGATGCGATTGGTCATGCTGCCCGGCCTGGCGCTGATGATGTGGGCGGTGCCGTATCTGACCAAGCATCTCGGCGGCAAGCCCACCGTCGCGTTGTGGCTGGCGGTGCTCAACCCGCTGGTGCTGATCCACCTGATCGGCGGCGTGCACAACGAGATGCTGATGGTCGGCCTGATGTGCGCGGGCATCGCGCTGGTGCTGGAGCGCCACCATGTGGCGGGCATCGTGGTCGTCGCGATCGGCGTGGCCATCAAGGCGACCGCGGGCGTGGCGCTGCCGTTCCTGGTGTGGATCTGGATGCTGCACGAACGCGAGCGCCGCGCGGCGCAGCGCGTCGGGCGCGACCCGGCGCACCTGCCCGCCAGCGAGCAACCCGGCGACGCCGCCGAGCGCACCGAGGACATGCCGCATCCCGCGCTGATGTTCGCCAAGATCGCCGGTCTCGGTCTCAGCGTGTTCGCGGCCGTGTTCGTGGCCGCCTCGGCCATCGCCGGTGTCGGTATCGGCTGGCTGACCGCGCTGTCCGGGTCGAAGAAGATCATCAACTGGCTTTCGCTTCCCACCGTGATGGCGCACTCGGTCACCTGGGTGACCCCGCTGCGGCTGGAGTCGGTGCTCGAGGTGACCCGCGCGATGTGCGCGCTGGCCCTGGTCGCGGTGCTGGCCTGGACATGGTGGCGGTTCCGGCACAGCGAGCGGGAGGCGGTGCTCGGCATCCTGATCGCGTTCGTCGCGATCGTCATCCTCTCGCCCGCCGCACTGCCCTGGTACTACTCGTGGCCGCTGGCGCTGGCCGCCGGGTTCGCGCTGTCGACCACGACGCTGATGGCGCTGGTGGGCGTGTGTACCTGGCTCATGCTGGTCTTCCAGCCGGACGGTTCGATCGGCCTGTACAGCTTCTGGCACGTCGCGGCCGCCACCTTCGCCGCCGTCGTCGCGGCGCTGTCGCTGCGCACCGTGGACCCGCTGCGCTTGCGCGCCAACCCGCCGAGCCCCGCACAGACCACCAGCGTCACCCCCTCGCCCGCTGCTCCATGACCGACGATCACCTACCAGCCGACGTCCTGCTCGCACTCGCCTACCGGGAATGCCGACAGATCGCGGCCACCCACGGCCGCACCTATTTCCTGGCCACCCGGCTCCTGTCGGCCGAGCGGCGGCCCGCGGTGCACGCGCTGTACGCGTTCGCGCGAATGGTGGACGACATCGTCGACCGCGCCGATCAGCCGGGCAAAACAGAGGGGGTACAAGTTCTCGGTCCCGGACCGGCGGACGCACTCGACCTGATCGAGCGGGAGCTCAGACGCGCGCTCGAACCGCACACCAGCGCGATGCCGCCGATCGACGATCCGGCCTCGGCCACCGCGAACCCGGCATCCGAGCGCACCTGGGAGGCCGGTGCGCGGCCACGCACGCTCATCCTGGCCGCCGTGACCGACACCATCCGGCGCTACGACATCGCCCCGCAGCACTTCTGGACGTTCCTGGATTCCATGCGGATGGATGTGCCCGGCACCCCGGGTTTCCGGAACCGGTACGCCACCATGGCCGAGCTACACGAGTACATGCGCGGCTCCGCGGCCGCGATCGGATTGCAGCTGCTCCCGGTGCTCGGCACGATCGCCCCGGTGGCCGAGGCGGAACCAGCCGCGGCCGCGCTCGGCGAGGCGTTCCAGCTCACCAACTTCCTGCGCGATGTCGGCGAGGACCTCGATCGCGACCGGGTCTACCTGCCCGCCGACGCGCTCACCGCGTTCGGCGTCGATGACGACCTGCTCTTCGAGTGTCACCGCACCGGACGCACCGACCCGCGCGTCCGCCGGGCCCTGGCCCACCTCATCGCGGTCAACCGCGACCTCTACCGCCGCGCCGAGCCCGGCATCGCCCTGCTCGAGCCGCGCGTCCGCCCCGCCATCCGTACCGCGACCACCCTCTACGCCGACATCCTGCGCCACATCGAGCGCGGCGGCTACGCCGTCTTCGACCACCGCGCCGTCGTCCCCCGCCACCACCGCCTCCGCGTCGCCGCCACCGAATTCACCACCGCCACGCTCCGCGACGCACTCGGCCGCTGACCGGAACCGCCCGACGCAGCCCCGGCCCGCGCAAGGCGACCATCGGCCGCTCCAACCTACCCCGCAAAACCCCTGCTCGCACCAGCTACCGCCCACGCAACCGCGTCGGCACAACTCCTGCTTTCGAGCGCAGCGAGAGCGAGCATTCCCTGTTCCCGGCCCGGCTCGCGTCCGAGCGGCCGTCGCGTTCGCGACGAAGTCGCCAGCGGCGGTCGCTCGGACGCGAGCCACAAGGGGGCCGCGAACACGCAGCGCCGCAGGCGCTGCAAATTAAAACGGATCCGCCGCGGCTCGGCGCAGTACCTCACGGGCAAGCGGGCCGTGCAGGGCGTCGATCGGTTTGCCGGGCAGGCTGTCGTCCTCAGTGAAGACCCATTCCAGGATCTCCTCGTCGGTGTACTTTGCGTCGCGCATCACCGTGATCAGGCCCGGGAGCGGCTTCACCACCGCGCCGGTGTCGTCGAAGAAGCGCTCCGGGATACCCGCGACGCCGTTTCTGCGCACGGCGATCAGTTGGTGGTCGCGCAGCATCTGATGCACCCGGGTCACCACCAGCCCGAGTCGGTCGGCCACCTCCGGCAGCGGCACCAGGGTCACCGACTGGGGAAGGACGTCCTCACTGCAGGGAAATGCACTCACCCGCACAACGGTAGACCGTCTGGCCTCGCACGTCGTGAGACACCCGGTGCGGCGGGAGTCGATACCATCGTGAGGGCCGCAAAGAGCGGCCGATCGCTCGGCGCAGGTAGTGCGCGAGGGGTGCGAGCTTTGGGAAAGCCGGAGGAAGTCACTTGATCGGCCAGATGCTGGAAGGGCGCTATCGGATCGACGCGCCGATCGCCCGCGGCGGCATGTCGATGGTCTTCCGGGGGGTCGACACCCGCCTGGACCGCCCGGTCGCCATCAAGGTGATGGACCCCAAGTTCGCCGGTGACCCGCAGTTCCTGTCCCGGTTCGAGTTCGAGGCGCGCGCGGTCGCCAAGCTCAAGCATCCGTCGCTGGTCGCGGTGTACGACCAGGGCGTCGACGGCGACCACCCGTTCCTGATCATGGAGCTGGTCGAGGGCGGCACGCTGCGCGAACTGCTGCGTGAACGCGGGCCGATGCCGCCGCACGCCGTGCGCGCGGTCGCCGAGCCGGTGCTGGCGGCCATCGGCGTCGCGCACGCGGCGGGGCTGGTGCATCGCGACATCAAGCCGGAGAACGTGCTGATCTCCGACGCCGGCGAGGTGAAGATCGCCGATTTCGGCCTGGTCCGCGCGGTCGCCGCGGCGAACACCACCTCGGCGAGCGTCATCCTGGGCACCGCCGCCTACCTCTCCCCCGAGCAGGTCACCAGCGGCACCGCCGATTCCCGCAGCGACGTGTACTCCTTCGGCCTGCTGATCTTCGAAATGCTCACCGGCCGTGTGCCTTTCACCGGCGACACGGCACTGTCGGTGGCCTATCAGCGGATCGAGAACGACGTGCCGAGCCCGAGCGGTTTCATTTCCGGGGTGCCGCCGGAGTTCGACGAGTTCGTCGCGAAGGCCACCGCGCGCGAGCCCGCGCACCGGTTCGCGGACGCGACCGAGATGGCGGCCGCGCTGCGGCAGCTCGCCGCGGCCCTGCAACTGCCCGCCTATCGGGTGCCGGCGCCCCAGGAGTCGGCCGAACATCTCAGCGCAAGCTACCGGGCCGTCGCGCCGGAGCCCGACGGCCGCCAGGGTCTCGCCGGCGCGTCGGTGCGTGAGCCGCACCCACCGCAACAGGTGCAGCACACCAAAGTGGTGACCGCACAGCGCCCCCGCGTCGACTATGGACCTCCGGACGGCTACGACCGGACGGACGGCTACGACCAGCCACCCGTGCGCCAGGCTCACCCGGCGCCGCCGTATTCGCCCTACGCCGACGCACTCGATCGGTCCCGGCGCACCGTGTGGATGTGGGTGGCCATCGTCGCGGTCCTGACCCTGCTGGTCGGCATCGGCGGTTGGTGGCTCGGTTTCGGCCGCTATTCGCCCGTTCCGCCGGTCGCGGGGTTGAGCACCGACAAGGCGATCGCCACGCTCCAGGAGGCCGGGTTCCAGACCGAGGTCCGGCAGAAGGCGTCCGACACCGTCCCCGTGGGCGGCGTGGTCGGCAGCGACCCATCGGCCGGGTCCAAGGTCACCAAAGCGTCGACGGTCGCCGTGCTGGTCTCCAACGGCAAACCCAAGGTGCCGGACGTCCAACCCGGTGACCAGGTGTCGAAGGTCAATCAGTTGATCCGGGACAACGGCCTGCAGCCGGTCGACGCCGGGGAGGAATCCAGCACCGCGCCCAAAGGCACCATCGCCAGGGTGGAACCGAGGCCGGGCACCGTGCTGCCGCTCGGAGCGCAGGTGAAGGTGTTCCGCAGCAAGGGGTCTCAACCCGTGCGGGTGCCCGACGTGCGCGGCCGCCCCGCCGCGGAGGCGGTGAAGATTCTCACCGCGGCCGGGATCACGGTGCGAGAGAACCGGAGTCAGTTCGATCGCGGCGTCGAGGCCGATCATGCCATCGGCACCGAACCCGGTGCGGGAGCGACGATTCAGTCCGGCGACGGCGTCGTCTTGCTGGTCTCCAACGCGTTGAAGATGCCGAGTCTGCTCGGCGCCACCGTCGGCGACGCCAGGACACGGCTGACGAGCCTGGGTTTGCAGGTCCAGGTCAGCCAGCTCACCCGGTCGGACTCGTCGGTGATCATTTCGCAGACACCCGCCATCGGGGCCAACGTCGAGCCCGGTAGCACCGTGTCACTGGTCGCGCTTCCCTGATCTCGGCGCACCGGATGCCGACCGGTGCGCCGGAACTCAGCGCAGCATCTCCGCGACCAGGAAGGCCAGCTCCAGCGACTGCTGGGTGTTCAGCCGGGGATCGCAGGCGGTCTCGTAACGGCCGGACAGATCGAGGTCGGAGATGTCCTGGGCGCCGCCGAGGCATTCGGTGACGTCCTCGCCGGTCAGTTCGATGTGCATGCCGCCGGGATGCGTGCCGAGCGCGTGGTGCACCTCGAAGAACCCCTGCACCTCGTCGACGACGCGGTCGAAGTGGCGGGTCTTGAACCCGGTGGACGACTCGTGCGTGTTGCCGTGCATCGGGTCGCACTGCCAGATCACCTGGTGGCCGGTGGCCTGC
Source organism: Nocardia amamiensis (assembly GCF_015477605.1). Classification (GTDB taxonomy): domain Bacteria; phylum Actinomycetota; class Actinomycetes; order Mycobacteriales; family Mycobacteriaceae; genus Nocardia; species Nocardia amamiensis_A. The sequence continues at coordinate 138,716 of NZ_JADLQX010000017.1, read as the reverse complement.
ACCTTTTCGATGATGGGCGGCAGCACGTCGCGGACCTTGCTGTGGCCCATGCGGGACACGATGGTCAGCCTGCCGGGTTCGTTGTTCGGGTCCAGCCGCTCGACGTATTCCACGGCCTGCTCGGGCGTGGTGGAGGGGCCGATCTTCAGGCCGATCGGATTGGCGATCAGCTCCGCGAACGCGATATGCGCACCGTCGAGCTGACGGGTGCGCTCGCCGATCCAGAGGAAATGCGCGGACAGGTCGTAGAGCACCGGCTCGCCGATCGCGTTCTCGCTCAACCGCAGCATGGCGCGCTCGTAGTCCAGGACCAGCGCCTCGTGGCTGGCGTAGATGCGCGCCGATTTCAGGCTGGGATCGTTGACCCGGCACGCCGTCATGAACGCGAGGCCGCGGTCGATCTCCTCGGCCAGCGCCTCGTACCGGGCGCCTGCGGGCGACTGGGCCACGAAGTCGCGGTTCCAGTCGTGCACCTTGTGCAGGTCGGCCATGCCCGCGCCGGTGAGGGCCCGCACCAGGTTCATCGCGGCGCTGGCGTTGGCGTAGGCGCGGACCAGGCGCGACGGGTCGTGCTCGCGCAGTGCCGCGTCGGCGGTCAGCGCGTTCACCATGTCGCCGCGGTAGGACTTGAGGCCGAGCGAATCGAGGTCCGAGGAGCGCGGTTTGGCGTACTGCCCCGCGATCCGCGCCACCTTGACCACCGGCAGGCTCGCGCCGTAGGTGAGCACGACGGCCATCTGCAGCAGCGTGCGGATGTTGCCACGAATGTGCGGCTCGGTGTTGTCGGCGAACGTCTCGGCGCAGTCGCCGCCCTGCATGAGGAAAGCCTCGCCGCGGGCGACCTCGGCCAGCTGCGACCGCAGCTCCTCCACTTCGGCCGGCACGCAGATCGGCGGCACGCTCTCCAGTACGGTGCGCATCATGGCCGCCTGTTCCGGATCCCAGGACGGTTGCTGCAGCGCGGGGCGCGCCAGCGCGTCGTCCAGCCGTCTGCGCAGCTCGGCGGGCAGCGGCGGCAGTTCCGGCAGGCGATCGATGGGTACGTCGACGGTCCAGTTCACCAGTTCAGAATACGGACCGATCGCCCTCCAGGGATACCCGGTGGTAGTGGTGGAAGCTCGCACCAAGGTGGCGGAAATCTCCACCGTATGGGCCCTTGCGAGCGGGCATCAGCCGTCACCATAGGGTTTGCTGGGAACTCGTCATCTGCCGCAAAGGCACCTGGAAGCCGAGGAGAGACCGATCTCGCTGAGATATTTTTACGACTGCGAATTCATCGAAGACGGAGTGACCATCGATTTGGTCTCCATCGGCGTCGTCTGCGAGGACGGCCGGGAGTACTACGCGGTGTCCACCGAGTTCGATCCCGATCGTGCGGGGCCGTGGGTGCGCAAATTCGTGTTGCCGCTGCTGCCGCCGCCGTCCTCACCGCTGTGGCGCAGCCGTGCGCGGATCCGCGACGAGCTGTACGCCTTCCTGGTGCCGAGGCCGAGCGTGCAGCCGGAGCTGTGGGCCTGGGTCGCCGCCTACGACCATGTGGCGCTGTGCCAGCTCTGGGGGTCCATGGTCGACCTCCCCAACGCGCTGCCCCGCTACACCAACGAATTACGCCAGCACTGGGAGGCGCATGGCCGTCCCGAGCTGCCGCCGATCCCACCCGACGCCCACGACGCGCTGGCCGACGCCCGGCACAACCTGGCCAAATTCGAAGCCATCGAAGCCGCCCGCCGCGCGGCGCCGCGCCTGTGACGCCCGCCGTGTGACGCACGACGGCCCCGAGTCGGATTCGACTCGGGGCCGTCGCGTGGGGGGTCAGTGGCCGTGCTTGCCGTTCGACGCCTCCTGAGCCCTCTGCAGCACCTTCAGCTGCTTGTGCTCTTCCTCGTGCTCGATCTCGAAGTGCCGGTCGCTTTCCTCCTGCGGGTCCGGCCGCAGGAAGCTACCGGTGCCCGGCTGGCCGGCCGAGCCCAGCTGGTTCATCCGCTTCGGGACCGGGGCGCCCTGGTACTCCAGCGGAATCGGGTGACCGTGCTCGTCCACCGGGCCGAGCGGCTGATGCACCTCGATGTACTCGCCGTGCGGCAGACGCTTGATCACACCGGTCTCGATGCCGTGCTCCAGCACCGCGCGGTCGCTGCGCTGCAAGCCCAGGCAGAACCGGTAGGTCAGGAAGTACGCGATCGGCGGCGCGACGAGCAGGCCGATGCGGCCGATCCACGTGGTCGCGTTCAGCGAGATGTCGAACTTCAGCGCGATGATGTCGTTCACGCACGACAGCGTCAGCACCACGTAGAACGCGATCGCCATCGCGCCGATCGCGGTGCGGACCGGCACGTCACGGGGGCGCTGCAACAGATTGTGATGTGCCGCTGTGTCGCCGGTGAGCCGCTTCTCGATCCACGGGTAGGCGATCAAGACGGTGAACACCAAGCCCATGATCAGTGCCACCCAGAAGACCGCGGGCACGGTGTAGTTACCGATGTACAGCTCCCACGGCGGCATCAAGCGAGCCATACCGTCGGTCCACATCATGTAGAAGTCCGGCTGCGAGCCCGCCGACACCTGCGAGGGGTTGTACGGGCCCAGGTTCCAGATCGGGTTGATCTGGAAGACGCCGCCCATGATCCCGACGATGCCGAGAGTGAAGGCGAAGAACGCGCCCTGGTCCGCGGCGAACACCGGCACGATGCGGGCGCCGACCACGTTGTTCTCGGTGCGGCCCGGGCCGGGGAACTGCGTGTGCTTCTGGTACCACACCAACGCCACATGCGCGGCGATCAGCGCCAGGATGATGCCCGGGAACAGCAGCACGTGCGCGATGTACAGGCGCGGGATGATGATGTCGCCGGGGAAGTCGCCGCCGAACATCAGCCAGTGCATCCACGTACCGATGATCGGAATCGAGATCGTGATGCCGGAGAACGCCGCCCGCAGACCTGTGCCCGAGAGCAGGTCGTCCGGCAGCGAGTAGCCGAAGAAGCCTTCGAACATCGCCAGGATCAGCAACAGCGAACCGATCACCCAGTTCGCCTCACGCGGCTTGCGGAAGGCGCCGGTGAAGAAGATCCGGAACAGGTGGATGATGATCGACGCCGCGAACAGCAGCGCCGCCCAGTGGTGCACCTGGCGGACGAACAGACCGCCGCGCACCTCGAAGGAGATGTTCAGCGCCGTCTCGTACGCCCGCGACATCGTCACGCCGCGCAGTGGCTGGTAGGCGCCGTCATAGACGACGTGACTCATGGACGGGTCGAAGAACAGGGTCAGATACACACCCGACAGCAGCAGGATGATGAAGCTGTAGAGCGCGATCTCCCCGAGCAGGAACGACCAATGTGTCGGGAAGACCTTGTTGATCGACCGCTTCATAAAGGCGGCGGCCCGGTACCGCTCGTCCGCCTCGCTGGCTTGGGCTGCGACAGAAGGACTCATGAACGGCGCTCCCAGTAGGCCGGGCCGAGCGGCTCGATGAAGTCGCCGTTGGCGACCAGGAAGCCCTCAGCGTTGACGGTGATCGGCAGCTGCGGCAGCGCGCGAGCGGCGGGACCGAAGACCGGCTTGCCCCATTCGGTCGCGGAGAACTGCGACTGGTGGCAGGGGCACAGGATCCGGTTGGTCTGCTGCTCGAACAGCGAGGTCGGGCAGCCGAGGTGGGTGCAGATCTTGGAGTAGGCGAAGTAGTCGCCGTAGTTGAAGCTCTCCTGACCCTTGCGCTTGATCGCCTTCTGCGCGTCTTCGGTGCGCAGGCGGATCAGCATGACGGCGTTGCGGATACCGCGCAGCGACTCCAGCGTGGCGTGCTCGTCGCCGCGCCACTTCTCCTTCCACGGGAACACCGTCTCCATGGCGCCCGCGTCCAGGTCCTCCGGACGCACCAGCACGACGTCGTCCGGGCGACCGGTGTCGCGGCGGATGTAGATGGTCTCGCCCGGGTAGTCCGGGGTCCAGCCGGAGACCCACAGCGGCGACTTGTCGCCCTTGGCCCACGGGTTCTTGATCATGCCGCCGACGAACACCAGCAGCGCGCCGATACCGAGCACGCCGACACCGGCGCCCGCGGTACGGGTGATCATCTTGCGGCGGCCCAGGGTGGAGGTCTCCAGCGCGTCCTGCAGCTCGGCCACCAGGGTGCGGCGCTCGACCTCAGGCGATGGACCGTCGTGCCGCTCCTGGATGGACAGCTCGGCGGGGATGAACAGCTTGCGGATCAGCACCACCGCCACGCCGATGACCAGCACCGAGATGCCGAAGGTCAGGCCGATCAACGGGGTGAACAGGGAGTAGAGCCCGTGGCCCTCCTCTTCCTTGCCCTTGAACTCCCACGGCCAGAACAGGAACACGCCGACCAGCGCCGCGGCCGCGATACCGGACACGGCGAACCAGAAGGTCACCGCGCGCTCGGCCCGCTTCTCCGCGCGGGTGCCCGGGATCGGGAAACGCTCGCGCCGGTAGGCGACGTCGACGCCGTCGCGCTCGGTACCCAGCTTGACCAGCTCATCGCGCGACATCGCGTCGAGTTCCGCCTCGGTCGGCTCCGCCGGAGTGGCGGGCACCGACTGCTCCTGCGACGGTCGCGTGTCGCGGCCCTCATCCGGCCGACCCATGTCGTCTCGCTCCTTATCCATCATGACCTCGATCCGATCCACATCGCGGCGCCGACCACGAGCGTGATGCCGACCACCCAGATGGCCAGGCCCTCGGTCGCGGGACCGAACCCACCGAGATCCCAGCCGCCCGGGCTGCGCTCCTCGGTCGAGTTCTTGACGTAGGCGATGATGTCGCGCTTCTCCTCCGGGCTCAGCTGACGGTCGGAGAACTTCGGCATGTTCTGCGGACCGGTGAGCATCGCGGCGAGGATCTGCTGCTCGTTCGCGGGTTCCAGCGGCGGCGCGAACTTACCGGAGGACAGCGCGCCGCCCCGTCCGGTGAAGTTGTGGCAGGACGCGCAGTTCATCCGGAACAGCTCCGAACCGCGGGCGATGTCCGCACCGCGCAGCGACTCCTGGGCGACCTCGCCGTTGGCGTCGCGGACCACCGTCGGACCGCCGCCGTTGGCCGCCACGTACGCGCTCAGCGCGTCGGTCTGGTGGGCGTCGAACTTCGGTGGCTTGCGCTGCGCCTGGGCCTCGTTGCGGGCCATCGGCATGCGGCCGGACGACACCTGGAAGTAGACGGCGGCCTCGCCGACGCCGATCAGGCTCGGACCACGGTCGGGCACACCCTGCAGGTTCGCGCCGTGGCAGGTGATGCAGGACGTGTCGTAGAGCTGCTGGCCCTCGCGGATCAGCGCGGACTGGTCCTCGTTCGCGGTCGCGCGCTGAGGGTCCGGCGTCAGGGCCGATGCCAGGAAGCCTGCTCCGACGAGGCCCACCAGCAGCGCAAGCCCGCCCGCGATGCGACGGCGAACGCGGCGCTGCCTGCGCGTCTTGCTGGCCTGGCCGTTCCCGGGGCTGGCGGGCTCTGGCGCTGACGGGGGAGATGAACTCATCTGTGTCCCTTTGGAGTAGACGGAACCGACTTGTGCGAAAGATCTGGGGTGTCGCCGCGCCTGCTGCACGGCGGCGCGACGTCCACGCTCAGCGGACGAAGTAGATCGTGGCGAACAACCCGATCCACACGATGTCGACGAAGTGCCAGTAGTAGGAGACGACGATCGCTGCGGTGGCCTGCGCGGGAGTGAACTTGCTCACCTTGGTGCGGGCCAGCAGGAACAGGAACGCGATGAGACCGCCGATGACGTGCAGACCGTGGAAGCCGGTGGTGATGTAGAACACCGAGCCGTACGAGCTGCTGGCGATCGAGGTGCCCTCACCGACGAGGTTGTAGTACTCGTAGCCCTGGCCGCCGACGAAGAACGCGCCCATCAGGAAGGTGATGACATACCAGCGGCGCAGGCCGAACACGTCGCCCTTCTCCGCGGCGAACACGCCCATCTGGCAGGTGAACGACGACGCGACCAGCACGGCGGTGACCGGCACAGCGAGCTTCAGGTTCAGCTCGGTCGGCTCCGGCGGCCAGTGACCGTGCGCCTGGGCGCGCGCGACGAAGTACATCGCGAACAGGCCGGCGAAGAACATCAGCTCGCTCGACAGCCAGATGATGGTACCGACGCTGACCATGTTGGGCCGGTTCAGCGAATGCACACGCTGGGTAATGGCCGATCCTGGGGTCCCTACTGCGGTCGTCACGGGGGTAAGTATGACTCGTCGTAGTACGACAGCAGTACCCGGGTACGAAACTCGTTCTTCCGTGTTGGAAAACGCACCGGAGGACGGGCTCTCGACCAGGCGCGGACCAGGGGACGCCGTGTGCGCGTATCCCCGAACCGGTCGCACTGGCGGACGAACGCGCTGCCAGCATGACAGGCACGGATAAGGAGAAGCTGAGATGGAGGCGAAGGTGGCACCACGGCTGTGGCGGCGGCTCTTCCGGCGGGACCGGCCGGTGGAGCTGGATCCGAACCGTGCGGATCTGGTGGTGGTCGTCTCCAGCTTCGACGACGCGGAGGCGTGTTCGACGGCGCTGGCGCGCGCGACCGGACTGACGCCGGACGCGCCCGCGGTGCTGCGCCACCACCTGCGCATCCCGCCCCGGCACGTCGAGACCGTCTGCGCGATCGCCGCACAGGACGGATACGCGCCGGCGCCCCCGGTCGGCGGGCCGGGCACCGACGCTTTCGAGGCGGTGATCCTCCAGCGGGTCCAACTGCTCGACGCGCTGCACTGCGCACAGGAGCGCTCGCGCATGGCCGGTCTCGCACAGCGCCACGACGGCAACGCCGACGGCTGGGACGCCCTGCAACCAAGCTGTGTTTGATTGCAATGCTCGATCTCGCTCCGCTCGAAAGACGGTGTCGGGCCCAGTGGTCACGCGCAGCGCCAACCTCGGGGCCTCGAGGTTCGCCGACCCCGGCGTAGCCACGGCCTGGTTACTGCCGCCTGCGCTGCGTATTCGCTGCTCGCTCATGTGGCGGGGGCGGCGAATGCCCGGTATCGGTGCGCTGGAAGGCAGTGGTGGGCCTAGGCTGCTTGCGGACGAACTGGTGCGCGAGACCAGTGTGACGGGAGAAGTGTGGAATGAGCGTGCGCAGCTGGCCCCAGGTGCTCGGGACCCTCGCCGACGGTGGCGACCTGGCGGCGGACGACACGGCGTGGGCGATGAACGAGATCATGTCCGACAACGCCACCTCCGCGCAGATCGCCGCGTTCGGTGTCGCCATGAAGATCAAGGGCCCCACGCCCGCCGAGCTGACCGGTCTGGCCGCGGGCATGCTCCACCACGCGCGGCTGGTGCCCATCGACGGCGACGCGGTCGACATCGTCGGCACCGGCGGCGACCGCTCCGGCTCGGTGAACATCTCCACCATGTCCTCGATCGTGGTGGCCGCCGCCGGCGTCCCGGTCGTCAAGCACGGCAACCGGGCCGCGTCGTCCAAGAGCGGCGGCGCCGACGTGCTGGAGGCGCTCGGCGTGAAGCTCGTGCTCGGTCCCGAGGCGGTGGCCCGCTGTGTGCGGGAGGTCGGCATCGGATTCTGTTTCGCGCCCGTCTTCCATCCCGCGCTGCGGTACGCGGGAGCGGCGCGCAGGGAGATCGGCATTCCCACCGTCTTCAATGTGCTCGGGCCGCTGACCAACCCGGCGCAGCCCCGCGCGGGCCTGGTCGGGTGCGCGTTCCCCGATCTGCTCCCGGTGATCGCGGGCGTGTTTGCCGAGCGCGGCGCCAGCACGCTGGTCGTGCGCGGTAACGACGGTCTGGACGAGATCACCACCTCCGACACCACCACCGCGTGGATCGTGACCGGCGGCCGCACCCGCCAGACGACCATCGATCCCACCCGGATCGGCATCCCGCGGGTGGAGCTGGACGCGTTGCGCGGCGGCGACGCCGAGGTCAACGCGGGCGTGGCGCGGGAGGTGTTCGCCGGCGGCGGCGCGGCGGTGCGTGACGCGGTGCTGCTCAATTCGGCTGCCGCGATCGTGGCCTACGACTGGTCGCGCGGCGAGGGCGATCCCGACGCCGACCTGCACGACGCGCTGGCCGCGGGCATCGACCGCGCCGCCGATGCCATCGACAGCGGCAAAGCGGCCGCGTTGCTGGAGCGCTGGGCGAAGCTGACGCAGACGCTCGGCGACAACTGACCAACCACCGCGGCACGGTACGCCGCGTCGGCGGGACGCCCGCGCTCGCGCCGGAACTCGTAGATCACGCCGTCGGTTTACCGGTGCGATGGTGGTGCGTCGCCACCTGGCTGTTGAGTTCGCCGAGCGATCGGCCGAGGCGATCCCCTCCGCCGCGCTGGCGTCCAACACGCCGTCTCGAGCGATCGCGCTGGTCAGCGTGGGTGCGCCGGATAGGGTCACCCCGCAATCCGGCGCACGGCGCACAGCTCAGCTAATCGGGCGCCGCGCGGTCGATTCGACCGACGAGGAGCACAGACATGCGATACACGTTTTCGGCGCTGCTCGGTGTAGTCGCCGCGGCAGGCATCGTCGCGGCCGCGCCTTGCGCGGGGGCGGCCACGGGGGTTCTGATCATCGACGACACGACCTATCGGGAACCGAGTGGCTGCCTGCATGTCGGCGATGGATCCGACGTGGAGGTGCGTAACTACACCGACAGCGTCGTGCGGATCTACGACTCGCCCGAATGCTCCGGCGACGTGGTCGACATACTCGGACCGGGCGAGCGCAACGTCTTTCCGGCCTACAGCGTCGAGATCGAAGACTCCGAAGGCTGAGCCGGACTACTCACCCAGCGAGAAACCCGCCTCCACCTCGGCGCGCGAGTACGACTTGAACGCGATGTGCGTCGTCGTTCGCAGGACACCGGCCGTCTTGTCGATCCGGCCGGTCACCACTTCCGCGATCTGCTCGTGATCACGCACCCGCACGATCGCGATCAGGTCCACGTCGCCCGCGCACGAGTACACCTCGGCGACGCCCTCGGTGTCCGCGACCGCCTGCGCGGTCTCCGGGATGCGGGCGTTGTCGGCGTGAATCAAGACGATCGCGGTAATCATGGTGCTCAGCCTAAGCGGTCCAGGTACGCCTGCTCGGTCGGTTGGGCACGCGCCGCGGCGTCGGCCAGCTCGACCCAGCCCAGCCACCGCGCCGCGCCGTACATCGGCTCCTGATACCCCTCGCTCGTCCGGACGATTCGCACCCCGGGTCGCGCCAACCAGCGCACCACCAAGGCGACCTCCTCGGGCGAGGCCCCGCGCAACGGTGGGGCGTTTGCGGGCGAGCAGTCGTGCTCGGACACGTCGGCGTGGAGGCCGATCGAATCGTTCGCCACGCAAGAGACCGGGGCGAACGCCGTATGCGCAACGGGCTGTCCAGCGTGCACGGACGACTCTGCTTCACTTGCACGCTCTTCGGGCCGCCGCAATCCGGCGAGCGGTACGACCGGCGAGTTCTCCGCGCCGCTAGCGCCTCTCGAGTCGACGGAATCGGCATCCGGCATCGACGCGGCCGAGCCCGAGCCTTCGGGCGACGCCGTCGCGCTGGATTCCACGATCGGCTCGGCGTGGCGGCGCGCGGCGACGGGGGCTTCTCCATCCGCAGGCGCATGCTCGAGGTGGTCGAAACCACCTCTAGGAACAACCGTTTCGGCGGCGGCAACAATCTGTTCCACGATCGGCATCGGCGGCACCGCGCGCGGCGCGGTACCGGAGCCGGCGAGGCGACCGTATCGGATGACCGCGAATTCCCAACCGCCGTTGCCGTCCGGGTGCGCGGCGACGAGCTCGGCGATTCGCGCCACCGCGGTGAGTCGCTGGGTGCGATGCAGCGCGCGCAGCACCCGGACGGCACGGTCGCGTAACCTCGCCGCGGCCTCGAAATGTTCGGCGCGCGAGTGGGTTTCGATTCGGTCGAGCATGGCCCGCAGCGGCGCGTCGGAGCGTCCGGCGAACAGTGCGCGCACGAGTGCGGGCGCGGACGCGTAGTCGGCTGTGCTCAGCGAGCTCCCGTCCGAGCCCGCTGGGCAGCCGCCGACGACCGCGGGCGGGCATCGGTGGACCGCGCCGCGGGGCAGCCGGGCGGTGCAGGTGCGCAAGCCGGTGAACTCCGCGATGATCACGCCCAAATCCGCGGCGTCGTTGCGGGAGTTGAACGGCCCGAGCGCATCCCAGGCCGGTTCCCGCACCACGGAGAAGCGCGGGAACGGCTCGTCGGTCAGGGTGAGCCACCATGCCCGCTTCGGGAATTTCGACCGCCGGTTGTACGGCGGGGTGTGCGCCACCAGCAGCCGCAGTTCTCGCACCCCCGCCTCGAGCGCGTGCGCGCACACCACGTGGTCGACCCGAGTCGCCAGGGACACCATCTCTTTCATCCGGCCCCTGGTCTCCGAACCGGTGAAGTAGTTGCGGACGCGGCGGCGCAAGTTCACGGCCGTCCCTATATAGAGGACTTCGTCGGAGGGACCACGGAACAGATACACCCCGGGGGCGGCGGGCAGATCCGCGGCGAGGAAACGCTTGGAACGCTGCCGGGGCGTCACGTCGGGCAGATAGTCGAGCAGCTCGGTGAGGCTGTGCACGCCTTGGTTGCCGACGCGGCCGATCAGGGCGTGCAGCACGTCCACGGTCGCACGCGCGTCCTGCAGGGCGCGATGGGTCGGCTGGGTGGTCGCGCCGAGCAAACGGGCCAGCGCGCTGAGCCGTACCGAGGGTGCTTCGTCGCGTCCGAGCACCCGCCGCGCGAGCTTCACGGTGCACAACACCTGCGCCGCCGGCCACGGAGTGTCGCACTGCGCGGCGGCGGCGCGCAGGAACGCCATGTCGAACCGGGCGTTGTGGGCGACGAGCACCGCACCGGCGGCGAATTCCAGGAAGCCGGGCAGCACCGCCTCGATCCGCGGGGCGGCATACACCATCGCGGTGGTGATCCCCGTGACGTGCACGACCGCGGGCGGTATCTCCCGTCCGGGATTGACGAGTGTGCCGAACTCGCCGAGCACCTCTCCGCCACGCACCTTGACCGCGCCGATCTCGGTGATGCAGTCCGAGCCCGGGCTGGTCCCCGTGGTCTCCAGGTCGACCACCACGAAGGTGGTCTCGTACAGAGGCGTGTCGAGTTCGTCGAAGGCCAGTTGCTTGGCGGCCGTCGCGTGCGGCGCTGGGTCGGGCACGGCGTGCAGCGTAGGACCACGGTCCGACAGGAAACCGCACGTGCGATCACGGCACGAAATGTCCGAATAACACCGTGCGGATTCGGTGGCGATTCCCGGGAAATGATCTAGAAATGCACAAAAGAGATCCAGATCACACGATAGGCGAAAACTGTATCAAACATTGAGGCGCGTCGGGCAATGCCCGAGCCGTCGCACCCGGGCGTGTCGACCAGCCCCGGGAGCACGGCGCACGCAGGCGTCACCATACCCGTCCTTATGCCCGTTTTATGCCTCCTACCTGGCGAAATACTCCCGAATGCGGATTGGATACGAGGTGGACCCCACATGCTCCGGCACGGCCGTCGAGCCTGCCATTTCGCCGTCGTTATCTTTTCGTGATTACCTGGGACGCATCTCACACCCATTCGCCCGCAAATTGCGCGGACAACGGCTTTTCACATTCCGCGGGCTTTACAAATGACCGTGATGTCTTCGTAACCTTTTCGAGACCTCACGGAGTCCGACGAAGTCCGCGGCACCACCGGGTGCGGCGTCGTGAGGCAGATGAGGAGTACCGCATCATGACGACCAACGCCGTCAAGCGTCAGGCACAGCGCGCTGTTGCCGCCGGGGCCGTCGGCGCTGCCACCCTCGGCGCGCTCCTGCTGCCGGCCGCCCCCGCGTCGGCCCAGCCCGTGTCCATCCCTGGCATCGGAACCATCGATGTTCCGAACGAGATCCCGGTTCCGCAGGGCGCCCCGGGTCTCGAGCTGCCCGGTCCGGCTCCGCTGCCCTTCGCCGCCCCCAAGCCGGCGGGCGAGATCGCGCTGGACGCCGCCCTGAGCAAGGTGGGCTCCCCCTACGTCTACGGCGCCGCGGGCCCCAACGCGTTCGACTGCTCCGGGCTGGTGCAGTGGTCCTACCGGCAGGCCGGCGTCGAGCTGCCGCGCACCAGCGGCGCGCAGCTCGCCGCGGGCAGCCCGGTCTCGCTGAACGACCTCCAGCCGGGCGACCTGGTCTCGTTCTACGGCGGCGGCCACTCCGGCCTGTACGCCGGTGACGGCAACATCGTGCACGCCTCCACCTCAGGCACGCCCGTGCGGGTCGCGCCGATCTCCTCGATGCCGATCGCGGGCGCCCGCCGGTTCTGAGCCGCCGCTGGTCGGGCCGCGCATCGTGGCCCGACCGCAGCGAGGACGGCGTGATCAATTCGTTCTCTACTGGACAGCGATACACGCCGTTCCGTAACCTAACCGAGACCTTTCGCTGAGTACCCCGGGTTCGCGTCTGGCAAACTTCCGGGTTCGACGAAGGCCTCCGCGTCGGTTTCACGAGAGATCGCTTCACGAGAGAACGGGGCACTACGGGCTGTGGCTGAACATCACCGGAGACAGCGCACGAAACGTCTGGTGGGAGCGACGCTCGCAGCCGGGATTCTGACCGCCGGGCTCTGCGGCGGCACTCCCGCCGGAGCCGATCCGGTCGCGCTTCCCGCGACGGCCTCCGAAGCCGTGCAGCGCATGATCGACTTGTCCCGCCAGTCCGAACAGCTCAATCAGCAAGCACTGGACGCGGAGACGGAGTTGGACGTCAAACTCGTCGTCCAGCGTGACGCCGAGGCCAAGCTGGCCGCCAGCACCGACGCGGTGGACCGCGCCCGCGACGAGGTGCGCCGGTATCAGCCGGTCATCGACCGCACGGCGATCGCCGCCTATCAAGGCGCACGCACCAACCGCCTGTTCGCCGTGCTGGTCAGCGACTCACCGCAGCAACTGCTCGACCAGATGTCCACGCTGGACGTGGTCACCGCGCAGACCTCCGCGCAGCTCGACAAGTACAAGAAGGCCACCGACGCCGCGACCGCCGCCGAATCGACAGCCCGTGCCGCCGCGGACGCCGCCCGCTCGGCCGCCGACAAGGCCGACGCGGTGCGCAGCGATCTGGAGAAGAAGCGCAACGACCTGGGCAGCGCCATCGCCGAAGTGGTGCAGGCATGGAGCGGGCTGTCGGCCACGGACAAGTCGGCGCTGGCGGGTTCGCCGTTCCCGCCCGGCTACGACCGCGACACCCTGCTGCAGGGCTTGGTCCCCGGCAGCGGCACCAGCGCCTTGGCCGCCGGGCTCACCCGTGTCGGAGACCCGTACGTCTGGGGCGCCACCGGCCCGAGCCAGTTCGACTGCTCCGGCCTGGTCCAGTGGGCGTTCAAACAGGTCGGCAAGGCCGTGCCGCGTACCAGTTCCCAGCAGGCCGCCTACGGCACACCCGTCCCCAAGAAGGACATGCAGCCCGGCGACGTGGTCTTCTTCTACTCCGACGCCTCACACGTCGGCATCTACGCGGGCAACGGACTCATGCTGCACGCCTCCACCTTCGGCGTCCCCGTCGCGGTCGCCCCCCTCGGCTCGACACCGTTCCACTCGGCTCGGCGATACTAGGCGCCGTGAGCGAGCGCCAGCGAGCGAACCGAGGACACAGCGCGCTCTCGCGCACGACGGAGCCGAGCGCCAGCGAGGCGCAGTCGTGAGCGAGCGCCAGCGAGCGAACCGACAACACTGCGCGCCCTCGCGCACAGCCGACTCCACAACCCCGCAGCAGCATGTCCCGGTCCTGATCGGGGAGCGGAAAGTCTCGGTCGTGCACGGGGCAGTCAACCGCCGCGTCGCCACGATGGGCGAGCGGCCCGGAATCCATACTGGCGGACACCAGAGCTACGCGGCCAGCGCTGAGCCGCGACGCAACGACAGCGGACTGCGATGCCCGGCAGCGGCGCGACCTACTCGAACATCGGCGAGGCGCGGTGCGCCTGCGCCGCACGGTCCGCTTGCTCGCCGAGAGGCGGATCCCCAGTCCGAGGCGCGCCGATGACCGGCTTGCGGAGATTGCGTGAGTGGTGGTCGGCGCGGCGGCGCTTCGAGTTCTGTCTCACCGTCGCGGTGGTGGTGACGCTGACCGGGCTGGGTGTCGCCCTGCTCATGCTGCCCAATGCGGTGCTGCCGAAAATGCGTGCAGCCCAACCGGGGTCGACCGATGTCGTGGGCCAGACCGTGGCCGCTGATCCGCGGCTGGCCGAGGTGCGGCGCATCGTCGAACCGTTCGGGCCGATCGTCGCCCGCCAGGTCCCGACCGGTGCGGGACGGCAGTCCCTGGTCGTCGGCCATCCCGCCCAGCGGTCCGACATCGACATCCTCGAGCGCGAGCTCCCCGCTGCCATCGCCGCGGTGACCGACGTGTGGGGCACCGGTTGGGCGCAGTCGGCGCTGGTGGTCGTGGCCTCGTCCCCGTCCGAATTCGCCGGCCTGGTTCGCGCGAGCGGCCTCGTCCCCGCCGAGGTCGCCGCCGCGTCGGTGTCCGACCCGTTCACGCCCGGCAGCCGGCCCACCGGCCAGCGCGTCGTCTTCGGACCCGACACCGGCCGCCGCCTCGATCCCGCGGGCATGGCCACCCTGCTGCGTCACGAACTCACCCATATCGCCGCCCGCGCCGACACCGTCGACGGCGCACCGCTGTGGATGCTGGAGGGCTTCGCCGACTACACCGCCAACCACGGGCAGGGCCGCCGCTTCGCCGACGTGGCTCCCACGGTCACCGCCAACGCGCACGCGGGCGACATCCCCGGCGACCTCCCCACCGACGCCGAATTCTCCGGCCCCAACGCCGCGCTCGCCTACGAACAGGCCTGGTCGATCTGCGCTTTCGTCGCCGAGAAGTACGATCGGCCCCGCCTGGTCCAGCTCTACCACCGCATCGCCGCGGCCGAGCAGACCCCCACCACCGAAGACCGCGTCCTCCGCGACGTCCTCGGCGCCACCCGCACCGACTTCATCACCGACTGGCGCTCCTGGCTCAGCGTCCGCACAACCTGACCACCGCCCAATCCCCTGCCGCCCCAAACTCCGCACTCCGCACTCCGCACTCCGCACTCCGAGGGCCTGCGAATCACCCTCGGCTCACACCCGGCCAGCCACCACGCGCACGACAAACCACCGGCGGGCAATCAGCCGAGCCCAACCCATCGAACACCGCAACCCCGGGTACGGCGGTTACCGCCCGGCGCGGCAATATCGGCCCCGCTCCCGTTTTCGAGCGCAGCGAGACCGAGCATTCCCGTTCGCGGCCCGGCTCGCGTCCGAGTGGCCGCCGCGTTTGCGACGAAGTCGCCAGCGGCGCTCGCTCGGACGCGAGCCATCAGGGGGGCCGCGAACACGCCGCGACGGAGTCGCGGCCGAACAAACACAGTATTTTGTTCCGCATGGCCCGAACTTTGCTGGTTACCAATGATTTCCCGCCGCGGCCGGGCGGTATCCAGTCGTATCTGCAGGCATTGGCCGGTCAGCTGCCGCCCGATGACCTGGTGGTCTATGCCCCGCGGTGGCGCGGCGACAGCCATCTGAAGTTCGATGCCAAGCAGAAGTTCCAGGTGGTGCGCCATCCCACCACCCTGATGCTGCCGACTCCGCTGGTGCTGCGCCGCGCCGCGCGCCTGCTGCGCAGCGAGCAGTGCGACACGGTGTGGTTCGGCGCGGCGGCGCCGCTGGCGCTCATGTCTCCGGCGCTGCGTCGTGCGGGCGCCGAACGGATTCTGGCCAGCACCCATGGCCATGAGGTCGGCTGGTCGATGCTGCCCGGTGCACGGCAGTCGCTGCGCGCCATCGGCGAGCACACCGACGTGGTCACCTACGTCAGCCGCTACACCCGCCGCCGGTTCGCGTCCGCCTTCGGGCCGAACGCGGCGCTGGAGTACCTGCCGCCCGGCGTGGACTCCGAGGCGTTCCGCCCGGATCCGGCGGCGCGCGCCGAGTTGCGGGAACGCTACGGTCTGGGCGATCGCCCGACCATTCTGTGCCTGTCCCGGCTGGTTCCGCGCAAGGGTCAGGACGCGCTGATCCTCGCGATGCGCGATATCCGGGAGCGGGTCGAGGGAGCCGTGCTGGTGATCGCGGGCGGCGGCCCGTTCGAGGCGAAGCTGCGCGCGCTGGCGGTGGCCGCGGACGTCTCCGATGACGTGGTGTTCACCGGTCGGGTCCCGTCCGGCGAGCTGGCCGCGCACCACACGCTGGCCGACGTCTTCGCGATGCCGTGCCGCACCAGGGGCGCGGGCCTGGACGTGGAGGGCCTTGGCATCGTCTACCTGGAAGCGTCCGCGTCCGGCGTTCCGGTCGTCGCGGGCAATTCCGGGGGCGCGCCGGAAACCGTCATCGAGGGCAAGACCGGTCGCGTGGTGGACGGCCGCTCCGTGCAAGCGATCGCCGACGCCCTGGTGGAGATCCTGTCCGATCGGGACGCCGCCGCGCGGATGGGCGCGGCGGGGCGCGCGTTCGTCGAGCAGCAGTGGCGCTGGGACAGCCTGGGCGCACGCCTGCGACAGCTGCTGCGGTGATCCGCGTCGCATCTACTACGCTCAGCGGAGTGAGCAGTATCCAGGTCGCAGATCAGACCTTCGTCGCCGCATCGGGAGCCGCCGTCGCCGAGCTGCTGGCGGGACCGGACACCTGGCGCCGCTGGTGGCCGGACCTGGTCCTGGCGGTCCGGGAAGACCGAGCTGAGAAGGGGATCCGCTGGTCGGTGACCGGTGCGCTGACCGGCACCATGGAAGTGTGGCTCGAGACCTCCCTCGACGGCGTGATCCTGCACTACTTCTTGCACGCCGAGCCGGTGCCCGCGCTGCCGGCGGGCAAGCTCGCCGCGGCGAACCGGGCGCGCCGCGTGGCGGGCAAGAACATGTCGTTCGAACTGAAGTCCCGGCTGGAAGCGGGTCGCCCTGCCGGTATGGCGCCCGCGCACCTGTCTTGACGCCCCAGCACCGACGCTGAAAGGAAGCGCTGTCCGCATGGCCGACCGGACCCAGAGATCGATCGTCATCGAGGCTCCGTCGCAGCAGGTGATGGCCGTCATCGCCGACCTGGAGTCCTACCCGCAGTGGGTGGCGGCGGCGAAATCGGTCGAGGTGCTCCAGAAGCGGCCGGACGGCTTGGCCGAGACCGCGCGGTTCGTGCTGGATACCGGGGTGGTGAAGGACACCTACGTCCTGTCCTACGACTGGCGGGCCGATCACAAGGCGGTCAGCTGGACGCTGCTCAGCGGTGAACTGCAGAAAGCGCAGCACGGTACCTACGAGCTGATCGATCTCCCCGACGGCAAGACCGAGGTCGTCTACACGCTGACCGTCGACTTGAACATTCCGATGATCGGCATGTTCAAGCGCAAGGCCGAGAAGGTGATCACCGATACCGCGCTGAAGGAACTGAAGAAACGGGTCGAAGACTGATCGCGCACAAGACCCGGGTCGACCTGTTCATCGGCAAGGGAGGGGTAGGCAAGACCACGCTCGCCTGCGCCGCCGCCATGGCCGAGGCCGAGTCGGGCCGCCGCGTGCTGATCGCCTCGCTCGATCAGGCGCACTCGCTGGGCGACGCGCTCGGCTTCCGTTTCCCGCACGATCCCGGCACCGTGACCGGCATCGCGACCGTGCTGCCCGGGGTGGACGTGATCGAGGTGGACTCGCTCGCGTTGCTCGAGGACCGGTTCCGCGACGTGGTCCGGATGATCTCGACAGGTCGCCACCAGCACGGCATCGATCTCGCCGCACTCGACCCGGCGGAACTCACCGGGCTGCCCGGCGTGCAGGAACTGCTGATGCTGGTGGAGATCACCCAGTTCACCGCGGAGGACACCTGGGACCTGATCGTCGTCGACTGCCCGCCGTCGGCGGACATGCTGCGCATCGTCACCGCGCCGGACACGCTGCTGGGCTATCTGGAGCGGATCTGGCCGCCGCACGCGCGGGCGATGAGCGCCGTCGGCACCGATCTGCGCCGCGCGGTGCTCGCCGCCACGGTCGACCGGATCGTCAAGGCGGTCACCGAGGTTCGTGATCTGCTGACCGACCACGGGCGCACCGGGGCGCGGCTGGTCACGGTCGCCGAGCGGGTGGCGGTGGCCGAATCCGAGCGGGTGCGCTCCGCGGCGGCGCTGCTAGGCCTGCGGCTGGACGCCGTGGTGGTGAACAAGGTGCTGCCCGACCTCGCGCCCCCCGATGCGGACGGAGCCGAACATCCTGCGGTGCAGTGGTATTCGAACCGGCGCGGCGAACAAGCGGACGTGATCGCCGAGTTGCGGCGCAAGATGCCAGGCGTCCCGGTGCTGATCGCGCCGCACACCGGCGCCGAGCCGATCGGCCTGAATTCGCTGGCCGCGCTGTCGTACGTGGTGGACTCGGCGGGCAACACCCGCGACGCTGCGCTTATGCTGAGCGACAATCAGACGGAGGTCGACGCGGGTTCCGGCGAACCGCTGGTTCGACGGGAATCCGGCACCGGGTTGCAGTCGGTGTACGCGCTACGCATGCACCTACCGGTGGTCGACGCCGCGACGCTGCGCCTTGGCCGAGTGGAGGACGATTTGATCGTGGGAGCGGACGGTGTGCGGCGCCGGGTGCGCCTGGCGCCGGTATTGCGGCGGTGCACGGTCGACGGCGCCGAACTCGACGACGGATACCTGGTGGTGCGATTCCGGCCCGATCCGCGGGTCTGGTCGATGTCCGAAAGCGCCGACTATGACGGGTGATCCGCGTCCGCCCGTGGACGACGAGGCCGGCGGCCACGCCGGGCCCGATGGCATCGCCGAATTCACGGAGGAACTGAAACTGCTGGCCGAGGCGGTGCTGGAACGCGTCGAGCCGGTGTTGCGGCGCGCCGCCGAAGGACAGGTCGAATGGTCCAGTTGCAGCTGGTGCCCGGTGTGCGCGGCCGCGGCGCTGGTGCGCGGCGAGCACCACGAGGTGCTGGCCGCGGTCGCCGAGCACAGCACCGCGATCGTGACCGTGCTACGCGAGGCGCTGGCCGGGGTGCCGGTCGATCCCGTCATGCCTGCCGACGCCGACCCCGAAACCGGTGCGCCGCATCAGCACGGCCCGCGCGAGGACGCGCAGGACCAGGAGCGCTCCCGCTACGTCGACATCCCCGTGACGATCAAGGCATGACGCACCAGATGGCCGGCGCGCGACCGCTGACCGCCGGTATCGACGTCGGCGGCACCAACATTCGCGCCTCCGTGATCGATGGCGACGGCGAAGTGCTCGACACCGTCCAGGCGCCGACGCCGCACTCCGCGCGGGCACTGGAGGACGCGCTCGATCGTGCCGTGCGCGACCTGTGCGGCAGGCACCCGATCAGCGCGGTGGGCTTGGCCGTCGCCGGATTCATCAACGGCGACCGCTCGACCGTCCGGTTCGCCCCGCACCTGCCCTGGCAGGACGCGCCGGTCGCGCAGCGGCTCAGCGAACGCCTCGAGCTGCCGGTGATCCTGGAGCACGACGCCAACGCCGCGATGTGGGCCGAGTACCGGTTCGGCGCCGCGGCGGGCGGGCACAACGTGGTGCTCATCGCGATCGGCACCGGCATCGGCGCCGCCCTGCTCATCGACGGCCAGCTGTACCGGGGCGCGCACGGCGTCGCGCCGGAACTCGGTCATCTGCAAGTGGTTCCGCAGGGGCGGCCCTGTCCGTGCGGCAAGCAGGGGTGCTGGGAGCGTTACTGCAGCGGAACGGCGCTGGCCGACACCGCGATCGAGATGCTGGCCACCGACCCGGTGCGATCCGTGCTGGCCAGGGACGTGGCACGCGATCCGGGGTCGCTGACCGGACGCCGGGTCGCCGGCGCCGCGCAGGACGGCGACCCGCTGGCGGTGCGGGTGATGGCCGACTTCGCCCGCTGGCTCGGGCTCGGGCTCGCGTTCGTCAGCGACATCTTCGATCCGGACCTGGTGGTCATCGCGGGCGGCGTGAGCAGTTCGGCGCCGCTGTTCTTGGACGAGGCGCGCGAGGAATACGCGCGTGCGGTCACCGGCGCGGGGCACCGGCCGCTTGCCCGCATCCGGACCACCCAGCTCGGCGAAGCGGCGGGCATGATCGGCGCCGCGGACCTGGCCAGGGCGGCGTTGCCCGCGGGCGCGCGTAAGTCGGCGCGGGTGGCGCGGACGAGCCATTGACTCCGGTATGACCTTCGTGGCCTGCGGCGCACGTTGCCGAATCGCGATCTTCCGGCGCCGCGCCGAAGTGTGGTGAGATTCGCCGCTGCGCTTGGATGTGATCTTGCACCAGCGGTAAAGTCGGCACTTGACGCAGGTGCCCGCAACTATCCCGGCTTCGGGGGAAGGACGTCATGTTCTACTGGCTGCTGAAGTTCGTGCTGCTGGGACCATTCATTCACCTCTACAACCGGCCTACGGTCGAGGGTGTGGAGAACATTCCGGCGCATGGGCCGGCCATCATGGCGGGTAACCATCTCTCCTTCGCCGACTGGCTGTTCGCGCCGCTGTCGAGCCCGCGGCGGATCAACTACCTCGCCAAGGCCGAGTACTTCACCACCCCTGGCATCAAGGGCCGGTTCCAGAAGTTCTTCTTCAGCGCCACCGGCCAGTATCCGATCGACCGCAGCGGCGCCGACGCCGCCGAGGACGCGCTCATCGCCGCCCGCAAGCTGCTCGATCAGGGCCGCCTGGTCGGCCTCTACCCCGAGGGCACCCGCTCCCCCGACGGCCGCCTGTACAAGGGCAAGACCGGTCTCGCGCGCCTGGCGCTGGAGACCGGCGTCCCCGTCATCCCCGTTGCCGTCATCGGCACCGACAAGGTCTCCCCGCCCGGTCCCTTCAAGTGGCGCCGCCGCAAGGTGACCGTCAAGTTCGGTGAGCCCATCGACTTCTCCCGCTACGACGGCATGGGCGGCAACCGCTTCGTCGAGCGCGCCGTCACCGACGAGGTCATGTACGAGCTGATGCAACTCACCGGCCAGGAATACGTCGACGTCTACGCCCACAGCCTCAAGAAGGGCACCCCGAACGGCAGCCGCCCCGAGGCCGTCCCCGTGCGCATCCCCGACACCGCCGTCGGCTGACCCGAAGCCCAGCCCCGGGCCCGAGACCACTTTGGTCTCGGGCCCGGCTGCATATGCGGGTCCCCGTTCCCGCTACGCGAATAGGAAAGCGACAACGGGGACACGGTCGCCGTGAATGCGCGCCGCACCTGCGTCGCCCGCCAGTGCATGGGTGCTGGCAATGACCGGAAGGCCATCGCGAACAGCGATTCGCAGCGCGGCGAGCGACTTTGTCGGAGGACCGAATACGCCATTGCGAACACCGGTTGGAAGGCAGTCGCAGCGAATGCTGCCACCCGGGAAATGAGGTTGCTCACAGCGTAAGGAAACGCCAAGGTTTTGTTCGGGCGAGGCGGGGAGACTGCGGGGCATGTTCAAGAAATTGCTGGCGGCGGCCGGGGTCGGTGGGGCCGAGGTGGAGACCGAGTTGTTCACGCCGGGGGTGCAGCCCGGGGGCACGGTCGAGGGCGTGGTTCGGTTGCGGGGTGGGCAGGTCGCGCAGGAGATCGCGTCGGTGGGCGTGGAATTCGTGACGCGGGCCGAGCAGGAGTACGAGGATCACGAGGGTCTGCGGGATATAGCGTTCGGCCGCACAGGGGTGTACGGCCCGCTGCACCTGCCCGCGGGCGCGGTGCTGGAATTCCGTTTCGCGGCCCGCGCGCCGATGGAAACGCCGATCACCTTCTACAACGGCAGGCACCTGCCCGGCACGGTGGTCGCGCTGCGCACGATCGTGGAGATCCAGGGCGCGGTGGACGCCGCCGACACCGACCCGATCGGCGTCGGGGCCCTGCCCGCCCAGCACGTGCTGCTGGAAGCGGTGGAACGCTTGGGATTCCACCTGCGCAGCGCGGACGTGGAGTTGGGCACGGTGCACAACACGCCCCAGACGCTGCCGTTCTACCAGGAGATCGAATTCGCGGGCTCACCGCACTACCCGCGCCTCAACCAGCTCGAGGTGACGTTCGTCCCCACCGAGACCGGCATGAGCGTGGTCCTGGAAGCGGACAAGCGCGGCGGATGGATCTCCGAGGGCCGCGACGTCTTCGACGCGCTCTGGGTGGACTACCAGCACCTGGGCGGCGTGGACTGGACGGGCGAACTGCACCACCGCGTGGAACGCTTGGCGCACTGAGGGCCGACAACGCCATCCGCCGCTACACCCGGAGTACCGGGCTGTTCATGCCGCAATCGGCCCAGTTGTTGTCACGGATCTGCCGAAGGCGGGGCGACCAGGCGCTTTTCCGCCCGACGGAACCGTCACCCTTCGATACCACCAGGTAACTCAAATGCCGGGCTCGGCCACCGCATCCGGCAATGCCTGGAGCCGTCGCCGTCTGATTCGCTGTGCCGCCGACGGTCTTCTCCGTTTCGTTTCGGAACCGATGTGGGCCAGGAAACCGGCCCGCAGCGGATCGTCCACATGTTGGCCGCTCGGACCCAGCCCGTTCACGTTGCGTTGAGGTATTCGCACCAGGATTGCCTTCATGACCGGCTCGGACTTCGGACTCTCCCGGCGCACCGTGCTGCGCGCCTCCGCCCTGGGACTCGTCGCCGTGCCCGCGCTGGCCGCGTGCTCGTCGGACGGCCCCGGCCTGGTCCGTCAGCGCCCGGTTCTGACGCACGGCGTCGCGGTGGGCGACCCGCGCACCGACGGCGCCCTGATCTGGGCGCGCGCCGACCGTCCCGCCACGCTGATCGTGGAGACCGCCGCCACCGAATCGTTCACCGACGCCAAGCGTTTCACCGGGCCGCTGCTCACACCGGATTCCGACGGCACCGGCCGGGTGCGGGTCAACGGCCTGCCCGCGGGACAGCAGGTGCACTACCGGGTGACCCTCCAGGGCGAGGACGGCGCCGTCTCCGAACCCGTCACGGGCGTGTTCCGCACCGTGCCCACCGCCGCGGCGGACATCAAGCTGCACTGGTCCGGCGATGTCGCGGGCCAGGGCTACGGCATCAACCCGGACCTGGGCGGGATGAAGATCTTCGCCACCATGGCCGCCCGCGACCCGCACCTGTTCCTGCACTCCGGCGATTCGATCTACGCCGACGGACCGCTGAAGGAATCGGTCGCCCTGCCCGACGGCAGAATATGGCGCAATGTCGTGACCGAGGCGAAAAGCGCTGTCGCGCAGACTTTGGCACAGTTCCGCGGCAACTACGCCTACAACCTCACCGACGACAACTACCGCCGCTTCAACAGTTCGGTCGCGCAAGTGGTGCAGTGGGACGACCACGAGACGGTGAACAACTGGTACGCGGGCGGTCTGGTCGCCGAGTCCAAGGGGTACAGCGAACGCAGCATGGACACCCTGGCCGCCCGCTCCTGGCAGGCATTCCACGAATGGATGCCGCTGGAACCCGAGGAGGCGGTGGACGGACGGCTGTATCGCAAGATCGCGTACGGCCCGCTGCTCGACGTCTTCGTGCTGGACATGCGAACGAACAAGGACGCCAACGACGCCAACAACCGGCCCGACGGCCGCATTCTCGGCCCGGCACAGACAACCTGGCTGATCGACGGCCTGCGTGAGTCCAGGGCAACGTGGAAGATCATCGCCAATGACATGCCGCTGGGTGTGATCGTCCCGGACGGCGAGCAGAAGAACACCAGCGCCTACGAAGGCCCGGCCAACGCCGATCCCGGCGCGCCATCGGGCCGGGAAAGCGAGATCGCGCGGGTGCTGTCGTCCCTCAAGGCGAACAAGGTGACCAACGTCGTGTGGCTCACCGCCGACGTGCACTACACCGCGGCGCACCGCTACTCCCCCGAGCGCGCGGCCTTCACCGACTTCGACGAGTTCTGGGAGTTCGTCTCGGGTCCGCTCAACGCGGGCGCGTTCGGCCCGAACCAGCTGGATGGCACGTTCGGTCCGGAGGCGGTTTTCGTGCACGCACCGCCGGTGCAGAACAGTTCGCCACTGGACGCCTACCAGCACTTCGGCGAGGTCCGCATCGACGGGAAGTCAAGAGAACTGACCGTCGATCTGTGCGATGCGAGTGGATCCGTGCTGTTCAGCCAGCGCCTTTCACCCGCGTCCCGATAGCACCCGGCATCGGGCGAGCGTGACGGGCCGCGCTGTGGTTAGCTTTCGTGCCATGAGCACGCCGCACACTGTCTCCAACGCGGAAGAATTCCTCCCCCGCGATACCGCTGATGTCGTTCGCACGGTGCGGGATTCACGGGGGCGAACGCAACGGTTGATGGTGCGCGGCGGCGAGCTGCTCGATGAGGGGCTCACGCTGCCCGAGCAGCCGACCGTGGTGTCGTTGCGCCGGATGAACCAGGTGCTGGACATCAACCTGGGCAGGCGCACCGTCCGGGTACAGGCGGGCGCCAAGCTCTCCGACATCGACCGCAGGCTCGGCGCGCACGGGCTCGGTCTGCCCATCGTCGGCGACCACCGCGACATCACCGCGGGCGGCTTCGCCTCGGTCGGCGGCGTCAGCGCGGCTTCGCACAAGTACGGCCTGTTCATCGATCAGGTCGTCGATCTCGAGTACGTCGACATCGACGGGCGCATCGGCACGTGCGGGCGCACCCACCACACCGATCGGTTCCAGCGCATCCTGGGCGGCGGCGGGCGCGCGGGCATCATCACCGCGCTCACCCTGGACGCGATCGAGGTCGACAAGGACCACACCTGGCTGACCACCTCCGCCGACCGGTTCCTGGACTTCGAGTCGTTCGTCGAGCACGCGTACACCGAGATCGCCCGGCCGGGCAACGCCGAACTCCAGGTCGGCCGCTGGGTCGACACGGCGCCGTTGAAGGTGGCGCGTCCGGTCGGCACCGGCCACGTACAGCTGGGCACCGTCCGCTTCGGACAGTGGTCGAGCCTGTACCCCACCGCGCCCACCAGAGGACGGCGAGCCCGCCGCGAAGTCGGGTCCCGGGCGCGGAAATCGCTGGGCGCCATCGCCTCGGCCGCACCCGGCAAAGCGGGCATGCCGGTGCGCCACGCGGCCGCCGGCGCGGTGCTGTTCGCGCCGAAGGTGCAAACCCTGCGCGACGCCGAGTATCTGGCCGACACGGCCCTCAGCTCCTCCGAGCGCGGCCCGGCCTACCGGGTAGGAATTTTCGCGCCGCTGTCGAGTTACACGTCGGTGTTCTACCGCCTGCACGACCTGTTCTCCGGACACCGGGAACGCACCGGCTGCTTCACCGTCATCTCCGCGATGACCTACGGCGTGCGCTCCCGCAATCTGCGCGCCGAATCGGCCGCCCGCGGCCTCTCCCCCGAAGACCACGGCCTGATCACCTTCACCTGCCGCCTTCGCACAGCCGCACTGGCGTCGGAACTCCTGCGTGACATCATGTCCGGGATCGAGGAGGTCTGCCGCTCGGAGAACGCGCTGCGCTACGAGGCCGAATAGCGGAAGCCTCGCGCCGACCGGCACAGGGGGGACCCAGTCGGCATGCGGGGAGGTCCTTCGGCGTGGCCGCCCCAGCGAGCCCTCCGCCGGACGGCTTCGAAGTCGACTGCTGGTCCTTTAGGCGCAGAACGATCACCCTGACCGTGCGGGCGGGGGTTCGACGAGGGCGGGCGGCCACTCGTTGGGTTTGACGCTCGCCGGTTTGCCGCCGGGCTGTCCGTCCCAGTCGAACGTGACACCGACCCATGCCTTCGGGCGGTCGAACCGTACCTCCCTGGCCTCGAATCGAGTCCCGGCGAAGGTGATGGCGCCGAAGAAGTCGCCGCCCTGGAAGCTCACCTCGCGCCCGCCGAGCCGCGCGTGGGCGAACGAGACATCGCCGTGGAATTCGGCGCCGTCGAAGCGGACGCTGCGGGAAGCTCCGCCGAAACGACGCAACCGCCCACCCGGATGCCCGAAGGATGCCTGCGCGAAGGAGGTGGAAGCGGCATGGAACAGGGCCGCGCTGATATCGGTGTACGCTCCGCCGAATATCGCACTGTCGAAGACGACCTGCGCTCCCTCGAAGGTCGCTGCGCCGAACTCGACACGATCGGCGAAGAACCTGGCTTCGGCGAACGACGTGCGCGCACCGCGGAATGTCACGCCGCGAAACCGGACCGCCGAACCGTGGAATACCGATCGGTGAAACGAGACCGGCGAATCGAAGACCGCACCGGCGAATTGGACGCCGGCTCCGCGTAGCTCGGTACGTGCCGAGTCCCTGAGTGCGAATGTCACATCGTCGAACAGTGTGCGCACGCCGCGGAATACCGCATCGCGGAAGGAAACATATCGCCCGGTGAACTTGGCGTATTCGAATGTGGTGGCGCGGGACCCGGTGAACACCGCACGCGCGAAATACGTGCGTTCTCCGGAGAACACCGCATACCGGAAATCGGCATCCTCCAGGACGGCGTCGGCGAAGTCGAAATCACGGTCCGACCAGGATATTTCCGCAGATGGGCGAACGTGGGCGACGATCACGTCGACGATGGCGCGGCGCACCTCGCGATCGTTCTGCCGGAATTGGTAGCGCCGCTCCACCTCCACGCCGTTGTGCTCGGCGGTCTCGGAGCGGGCTACCAGGTGATTGGCCCCGGCGTCCGGTTCGTACGGCAGGCGCAGGTATCCGCACAGCACATCGATGCACTGCTGCCGCCTGCCGGGTGCACCGAATTCATCGGCGACACCGGCCATGGCGTACACCCCGGCGATGCGCACCGCCACATCGGGATCACCGAGCTGTTTCGCCGCCGCACCGAACAGCTCCGCGAAGCGTGCGCGCTCCTGATCGCGCTGCCTGCGATAAGAGACCACGAGCGCGACGGCACCACCGACACCCGCGGTCACCGTCAACGCGATCTTGGTGAGATCCACCTGATTCGGCGTCTCCGCCTTCGCCCCGAGGAACAACCACAGCAGCCACCAGGCGATCCCCGCGATCAGCAATCCACCGACTACCGCCAGCAGCACCGCCAGCAACAACGCCGAACGATGCGCCCTCCGGCTCACCCGCTCCCCGAACCTCCCCAACCGCCGCACAGCGGGATAGTAACGACCGACGTGCGACGAGTCGATTCGCCCAGCCTCCCATCATCTTCGGACAGCCGTCATTGCCGTCATGAACACCACTTGGACCCGCATCGGGTGTCACAGCGGACCTGCGCCGCCGGAGCGGAGAAGTAACCGCGGCGGGGGTCGAAGCTGGACCTGTTCAAGCGGGCCGGCCCTCACAACAGGTAGTCGCGCCAAAACGGCATGCTCACCCGCGATTTCCATTCTTCGGTGTGCCAGTCGTCATCGTCGACATCGGTGAATTCCAGACGGGTCCAGGTCTTCAGATCACCGCCGTAACAGATGATGTCACCCAGCTGCCACACCGACAGAACAGGATGACCAAAGCTTCCGCGTCCGGGCGGCAGAAACCGGTGTCCATATACCGGAACCAGCTTCGGAAGACCCTGCAGCCACGCCCGCGCCCGGGACACCGCATCGGCGGGGTCGGCCGGTCGCTCACCCCAGCACTGCAGCCAGAGCTTTTCCTGCTCGACGGGCCGGACAGCGTGATCGACCGGCCATTCGAGATGCCTCTGCAAGTCCTCATGGGCACCGTCACGCCAGTCCGGCCACGGCTTTTCCCATGCACTCCATTCCGCATCGACCTCATCGAGATCGCGCACCGGCAGCCCGGCCGCGAGAAACGCGCGATGATCATCAGCGAACTCGAACCCGTAACGCTTCTCGATCCGTTCGAACTCG
The DNA here is from genome assembly GCF_015477605.1 of Nocardia amamiensis. Lineage (GTDB taxonomy): Bacteria > Actinomycetota > Actinomycetes > Mycobacteriales > Mycobacteriaceae > Nocardia > Nocardia amamiensis_A. The sequence goes on along the minus strand of NZ_JADLQX010000017.1, from coordinate 111,054 downwards.
GAGTCGGTCAAACCCGGCCTGATCTCACAGCACCCCAGCTCTGCCAACCGGGCTGCAGCTTCTCGTCCCAACCGGATACCACTGGCTTCGACCACAGCCCGACACTAACCCTGCCGACCGCCACTCTCATCCACGAGCCGTAAGTAGGCACAAGCCCGAATTGGCCGGGCCCGTGTCGTAGTACCGCTCGAGAGTGCGACCGGCAGCGTTTCTGCCCCGAGCAGCACACCGCGGCGCACACTCGCCTATCGGACAGAATGCGGCTGCGGTCGATCGACCGCGACGGCGTTGTACGGTGTGGTCGGCTCAGGCGGCGTGGTGAAGCGGGCGTTCGGCAGGTACAGCTGCTCTCCGAACGCCGCGACAGTCGTCGGTACGTCGAAACGCGGGTCGGTGACGCGCCGTTCGACCGTGCCCGTGGTGCCTGCGTGGTCGAGCGCAACCACGGCGATCGCGTTGAGCCGGTTCTGCACGACATACAGTGTGCTGCCGTGCAATAGCAGTCCGTCACCGCCCGGCACCGCTTCGGCGCCGAGATCGACTTGCCGTGTCGCGCCCGTCGCCGCGTCGACCCGCAAGAGCCTGCCGGTCACCGAATGGACGATGATCAGCCCCGTGCCGTCGGGGGTGCGTTCGATCCCGTTGGCGTTGATCGCTCCGGGCTGGTACACGATGTCACCGGTCAGCGGGCGTCGGACCACCGCGTCGGGCGGCGGCAACGCACCGTCGCTGCCGAGAGGCAGGTGGTACAGCACGGGCGTGCGGGAGTCGGTGAACCACGCGCCCGTGGGCGTGAGCACCACGTCGTTGACGAACGTCTCCGGCGGTGTCGCGAGCCGGTAGCTCGCCAGCACCGCTCCCGTAGCGGTGTCCACGACGCGGGCGTCACCACCGGTCCCTCCCGCGACGAACAGCCTGCCGCGATGGTCGACAGCGAGCCCGAGCGACGGCGTGCCCGGCCCGGGGCTCAGGATGGCACCCTGCCCGGTTACCAGACTGGCGCGATAGATGGAGCCGTCGGCCCGCGAGCCGAAGTAGGCCACTGGAAGCGACCCGATCGCAATACCTTCTGGCTGGAATCCGGATGGCAGGTCGATCGTAGCGGGGAATACCGGACGGCGCTCCACCGCCGGGTCCGCCGCTACCAGCACCATAACGCCGAGGCAGGCGAGCACGGCCGAGATACCGAGGACTCGGGTCATCTCCTCATTCCCTCCCTCGTTTGGGCCGCGTCTGATTTCGATTGCGACGACTGGCACATCGCTGAGGCAAAACGCGAGAAGGTCCCTCCATGGTGTGCCACTCGTCAGACGTCACGAGGTGGCGGGCGCGTTCAGAGATCGACATCGGGCCTAGTAACCGACGGTGAATTGTTTGCTTCCGCAGGGGTTCCCGAGCTCGTCGAGGACGGCCACGGCGAGGTCTTCGGCCGAGATCCGGGACGCGCCGTCGGCGTCGGTGATGAGTGTGGTTGTGCCGCGTCGGTATTCGCCGGTGCGGCGTCCGGGTTCGAGGAGGGCGGGCGGGCTGAGATAGACCCATTCGGCTGGGTGTGCTCGGCATGCCTCCAGTTGCGCGGCGCTGGCAGCGGCGATGGTCCGGATCGCCGGTGGCACGTACTCCGGGGTGTCGAGAACGAGCTGGCCGGGGCGTCCGGGGACTTGCAACGGGGCAGCGCCGCCGACTACGAGGATGCGCGTCCGGGTTGTTGTGGCCGCGTCCAGCAGGGACGTTGTGGTCGCGGTGACGGTGTGCTCCTGCCCGGGCGCGGGACGGGTCGCGGCCACGATCGCGTCGGCTTCGTCGAACAGCCTGCTCATGTGGTCGATGTCGTTCGCGTCGCCCTCGACCGCGAGCACACCGGAGGGCAGAGCGGTCGGCCGCTGTTTCCGGAATACCGCGATGAGGTCATGGCCCCGGCGTGCGGCTTCGTTGACGACGCGTGAGCCGACCATGCCATTGGCGCCGACGACGGCAATCTTCACTTGGGCGTCCCTTCAGATGTCGAAACAGAATCGGGTGAGCGAGTAGACGCGGGAAGCTGTCCCGCGACGATCGCGGCGAGCGCGAGCCCGAACCCCACCAGTTGGATCGGACCGAGCGTCTGTCCGAGCAACAGCGCGCCGAGGACGGCGGCGACCAGCGGCGAGAGCAAAACGAGAACCGCGACCGAGGTGACCGGCAAGGTGCCGATGCCGCGGAACCAGAGGACATAGGCGATCAGACCGCCGACCAAGCCCAACCAGAGGTAGCCGAGGGCGGCGGTCAGGTCGATCGCCGGAGGCGGCCCCTCCACGAGAAACATGACCGGCACCAGGAACAGACCTCCCGCGGCGAGCTGCCACCCGGCGAAAGCGGTAGGAGTGGCCCCGGCAGGACGACCCCAGCGCTTGGTGAGCGTCAACCCGAGCGCCATCGAGGCCGCGCTGGCCAGGCCCGCCACGATCCCGGTCGGGTCGAGCGCCGCGGTCGGACCGAGCACCACCAGACCCACACCGGCCACGCCGGTCACTCCCCAGGCGAGGCGCCAGGCGGAAGGTTGCTCGTGCAGGACGATCACCGCCAGCATGGCGACGATGAGCGGCTGGGCCGCGGCCAGAGTCGCGGCAACACCGCCCGGCAGGCGTTCGGCGGCGATGAACAGCAGCGCGTTGAGCAGGCCGATGTTCAGCACGCCGAGCACCGCGGCTTTCCACCACCATCCCCCGCGCGGCAGGATCCGGGTGATCGCCAGCGCGATCAGCCCGGCGGGCAACGCTCGCATGACCGCCGCGAACAGCGGATGTCCCGGCGGCAGAAGCTCGGTGACGACGACATAGGTCGTGCCCCACGACACGGGAGCGATCGCCGTCAGGACGACGCGCGACAGATTTCCGTAGGGAGCACCTCTGCTGAGCCCGTCGGAAACCCGCTGTGCTGCTGGACTATTCACACTCACAATCTCACCCGGCGGCGATCAATGAGTCCAACACATGTTTGTCACTTGATCAATCGTGATTCACGATTGATCTATGGAGCTTCAGCAGTTGCGCTACGTCGTCGCCGTCGCCGAGACGAACAGCTTCACCCGGGCGGCCGAACGATGCCTGGTGGTCCAGTCCGTCCTCAGTCACCAGATCGCGCGGCTGGAACGGGAACTGGGCGCGAAGCTGTTCGAGCGCACCAGCCGCCGGGTGCGGCTGACGCCGGCCGGTGCGGCGTTCCTCCCGGCCGCCCGCCAGTGCCTGGACGCCGCCGAGCGCGCGGCCGCCGAGGTCGCCGCGGCTGTCGGGGAAGTACGCGGACGGCTCGCCGTGGGCCTGATCCCTACCGTCGCCGCGGTCGACATCCCGGGCGCGCTGCGTGACTTCCGCCAGCGGTACCCGCACGTGCGCATCAGCTTGCGGGTGGGTGCGAGCGAAGACCTCACCGCGCAGGTCGAGCAGGGAGCCATCGACGTGGCCTTCCTCGGGCTGCCGACCACAGCGCGACCGCGCGGCGTCGCCGCCCACGAACTCGCCCGGGACCGACTCGTCGCCGTGGTCGCGCCGGATCATCAACTCGCCGACCGACCAACGGTCGACCTTCGCACGCTTTCTTCCGAGGTATTCGTGGACCTTCCGGCCGGGACAGCCGGACGTATCCAATCCGACCAAGCTTTCTCAGCCGCCGGTCTCGACCGTGACGTCGCCTTCGAAGTGACCACCGCGGACTACATCGCCCGACTCGTCCGTCCGGGCCTCGCCGTGGCCATGCTCCCCTCCGCCTACGCACCCCAGCTCGACGGCGTAGTCACCATCGAGGTCGCCGACGCCCCGGCCCGCGTCGAGTACGTCATCTGGAGCCGCGTCGGTCGCACGCCCGCGGCGACCGCCTTCCTCGCCGTTCTCGGCATCACGGCACCGGATCGACACGAGTCGTGAAGCAGGTGCGAAGTGGTCCCGGGGCCACTTCGCACTCACCTGGAGGCGAGGCTCGATCGCAGACCCCCACCGCGTCGGACCGCTTGTCCGCGTCGCGCGGCAAGGTGCCCCTTGCGTGTCGAGACCCGTGGATGGGGGTGTTTTGCCGTGGTCGTTAAGTGTCCAAATGGGGTTGCGGGGGTGACTTTGGTCTCTGCCGACGCCGTGCCATGCCTGGAACGCTGTCGGCATGAAGGGCGAATTCGTACTGGCGTCAGCCGCGACGGCCGGCGGGGCGGCACTCGTATACGCCCGGCTGGTGCGGCCCCGGCTCTGGCGTTGGGGCGCCAGCGACGAGGAAGTCGCCGGGCCGTTTCCCGGCGCGGAATGGGTTCCCGGCGGCGCACGCGGGGTGACGATGGCCGTCACGATAGGGGCGCCGCCAGATCGAGTCTGGCCCTGGCTAGTCCAGCTGGGCGGCGATCGCGCTGGCTGGTACTCATGGGATCACCTCGACAACGCCGGCGTGTCGAGTGCCCACGAGGTGCACCCTGAGTGGCAAGACCGCGCCGTCGGTGATCGCCTGAAGTTCCGAGCGCCGGGCATCGGGATCGTGGACTCCTACGAGATCGCGATCCTCGAACCGAATCGGTTTCTGGGACTGTACTGGTTGAGCGATCTTCAAGGCCACGTCCTGGACCCGAAACAACCCAGACCCGGGGCCTACATGGAAGGGCTGTGGTGCTTCCAGCTGAAAGAGCTCGAGGGCGGTAGAACGCGTCTGGTGATCGGCGGGTATCAGGCCACCCGACCCCGATGGTTGGAGCGGTTCTACAACTTCTGGGTCTACGTTCCGGTCGTCTGGATCATGCAGGCCCGCATGATGGCCGTGCTGAAGAGAAACGTCGAACGCGCGGCCCGGAATTCCTGTAGCCAGCGTTGACGCCGAATTGCGGTGACTGTCGTGAGAAATTGTCAAGGCCCGAACGGGTGCTTCAAGCGACCTCCGTTTCGGTTGATTGGCGCGGTTGCGCAGGCTTGACGTCGATGGGGCGTTCGATCGGCACATCGATCAGGCGTAGGGGTCGGTGATCTCCCTCAGCCGCGTCAGAGCCTCACGCAGATTCCGCATGCGTCGTGCACCGAGATGCGCGGCCCACTCGGCCTGGATGCCGTCGGCGATCTCGTTGGCGTAGTCGGCCATCCTGCGTCCCCGTTCCGACAGACGCACCAGACGGGCTCGACCGTCGCGCGGGTCCGGCATTCGTTCGACATAGCCCGCACGTTCGAGCTGATCGACCAGGAAACCGGCGGTCTGCTTGGTGACCTGCGCCTGCTCGGCCAACTCGGTGATCCGGCTACCCTCCGGCGCGATCCTGGCCGCCAAACGGCCTTGCGCCACACTGATATCGCCGTATCCCGCCTCGGCGAGCGCGGCGAAGATTCGCTCCTCCATGGATCGAAAGGCGATGAACATCAGCAGACCTGCGTTCATCTCGTCCTCGGACATCTCACCCCTTGACTTGGTAAGAGAAGCTGACCACACTAGTCAGTGTATCTTACTAAACTCAGATACGGTGGCCACCAGCCCGCGCTGGCACCGACATCGGCCGCCACTCCGATAGGGGTTGCCGTGGATCGCGAAACCTGTTGGCAGGTCATCGAGCAGCAGCGCCGTGCGATAGCCGATCTGCTCGCCGATCTGACACCACAGCAATGGGAGACGCCGTCGCTGTGCGCGGGCTGGCGCATCCGTGATGTGGCCGCCCATATCGCGATTACACCGGACCCGCCATCGCCGGCCGTGATGCTGGGTGCCGGACTGCGAGCCCGCGGCAACTACAACCGGTTCATCCACGATCTGACCATCCGGCACGCGAATCGCCCAGCGTCCGAGTTGGTTACGCAAATCCGCACGAACGCGGCCTCGCGGCGGTTACCGAAACTGACCAACTACCGCAACATCCTGTTCGACACCGTGGTCCACGGCCAGGACATCGCGATCCCGCTCGGCCGCAGCATCGCCGTCCCGCCCACCGCGGCCGCGGCGGCGGCCGACCGGGCCGTCCAGGTCGGGTGGCCAGTATGGGACCGTCACCGCCTGGACGGAATCCACCTGAGCGCAAACGACATCGACTGGGAATACGGAAACGGCAGCGAAATCCGCGGACCTATCACAGCCCTCCTGCTGCTGATCACCGGCCGCGCCGCCACGCTCGACCAGGTAACCGGAGACGGCATCGACAGGCTGATTCGCCAGTTGTCCCGATGACTGTCCGATCCCGATGCGGCCGCTGAAGCGAATCAGCAACTCCCGAGCGGATTTCCGGAATCACTACCAATGAGTAGCCACTCTGCGACATAGTGGTAGACGCTCGCGTACCCCACTCGAACGCGGGCGTACCTTACTCCATGTTCGTGAATTGGATCAGAGACTTCATGAGGACGAACTCATCTCACACGGCGGCCCGCGCCGTCGCCATCACAGCCTTGATCGTTGGGACCGCAGGCGGATTCCCCGCAGCGGCCTACGCCGACGCGCCCGGTTCTCCAACGGTGATCACCGTCAACACCACGGCAGACGGCGTCGCGGCCGATCCACAAAGCGGCCTGTGCCGTACGGCCGCCGGCACCTGCACACTGCGCGCCGCAGTTCAGACGGCCAATGCCCGGCCGGGCAGCACAGTCGTGGTGCCCGAGGGCCGCTACATCTTGACGATCCCTCCCGATCCACAGAAAGTGCAGGGCCGCAACCCGGATCCCACCACGGGAGACCTGAACCTCACCGCGCCGACAACGCTGCGTGGCGCGGGCCGCGACCAGACAGTGCTGGATGCCAATGGGATCGACCGGGTGCTCAGTATCTCCGTGCCCGTGACGTTGACCGGATTGACCGTGACGGGCGGAATCACCGCGCAACACGAGATCCCGTACTACGACACCGGCGGCGGCGGAATCTCCAATTCGTCGAACCTCGTACTCGAGGATGTCGTGGTCCGGGGCAACAGCGCCGGGTACGGCGGCGGGATCTTCAACGTGCCGGGGTCGGACCTGCGGACGAGAAACACGACCATCACCGGCAACACCTCCGGCGAGGCGGGCGGCGTGCGATGCGATAACACCTGCACCTTCACCGACTCCACGATCTCCGACAACCGCGTGGTCAATCCCGGAGTGTGGTACCGCCCAGGCGGATTCGCCGGACGCGGCGGCGGCGTGGACGTCCGTGGCCGGGGTGTGGTCACTTTCGATCGTGCGACCATCACCGGAAACAGTGCCTCGGACGCGGGCGGCGGCATCAACGTGGCGCCCGCCTACCTCGACACCCTCCCCCGCCAGGTGACCGACGTGGTCAATGTCCCGGTGGGCACCGTGGTATTGCGGAACTCCACCATCACAGGAAACACCTCCGGTAACGCTCGGGCCAACTGCGCGAAGGTGTTCGCGAGGATTGTCTCCGAAGGCGGCAACACCAGCGACGACGCTTCCTGCGACCTCACCGGGCCAGGCGACAAAGTCGTGCCCTAGTCGGCACGCGTTGCCAGCCCGAGCAGCGCGCGGTGGATGTACAGCACGGTGTCCTCGAGCCCGAGCAAGTCACCTCCGGCGCGCAGGGTTCGGCGGACGGCCCCGTTGGTCGCATCGGTCACCGCCACATACGCGTCATCCGGCACCGATGGATCGACGGGGCCTGCCGCTTCACGCCATGATCGAATGAATCCGGCAAACCAGCGTTGGCATCGCTCGAACGACTCGATCGCGCGCGCCCCGGCCACGGCCGTCTCCAGATAGAACGAGCGGGCGAACGACGGTTCGTCACGCAACAGGGTGAGATACTCGCGAATTCCGAGCCGCAAAGCCTCGAGCGGTTCCACCGGTTCGGCGAACACCTGCCTCATCACCTGCTCCAGATGCTCGATCATCAGATCCCGCCCCGTCTCGGCGGCGGCGAGGAAGCACGCTTCCTTATCCGCGAAGTGCTGGTAGAACGTCCGACGCGAAACCTTCGCCTCCGCAGCGATATCCGCAATCGTCACAGCGAGATAGCCGCGATCCGCGATGACAACCGTCACCCCATACAAAAGCCGCTGCCGCTGCGACCCGGTCACCAGCTCACGCGCAAGACCGTGCGGCCCGTGCGGCAACTCCGTCAGAGTCGGCTCCAGCAACTTCTTACGTCCCACTCGGACCTTCATATCAGGCGCGCCCCTGGCGGGATGAGCCGGTTTGATCGGGCAAACAGAATGAGACCCCGGCCCGCACGCACGGACCGGGGTTTCGATCGTCTCAGTGTTCCTGGTAGACGTCAGGCGGGATGGCAGAAACCGCCATCGATGACTCCCGCCGTGAACGCATCCCACTCGCCGGGCGTGAAGACCAGCGCTGGGCCCGCTGGGGTCTTCGAGTCACGAACGCCGACGCCACCCCCACCAAGCCACGCCACCTCGACGCAGTCGGTCTGGCCGCCGCTGTAGCTGCTCTTGCACCAAACAGCCTCGTACGCATCAACACTCATGCTCGCACCTGGGCCTTCAATCGGAGCGAGTTACGCGGTCAACCCACGCGGGGTCAGGGCCGCTTGAACTCGCCGTCGTTCATGCCTGCGGTGAAAGCGTCCCACTCCCCCGGGGTGAAGACCAGCGCGGGACCGGTCGGGTTCTTCGAGTCACGAATGCCGACTCCGCCGCCTGGCAGCCACGCAACCTCTACGCACTGCCCTCCTGACTCGCTGTAGCTGCTCTTGAACCACTCTGCCCCGGATAGGACAACGCTCACTGCTCATACTCCTTCGTCACCCGACGTATCAGTTCTCGGGTTCTCACTTCATCCAAGCAAGTACCGCGGATGTCTGAGGCAAGCCCACTGTAGAGCTGGACCTCCTCCGGCTTCTCAAGGTACACATCGGCAGATGGACCTCCTTCGAGATAAACGATCGGGGGCTCGACAGGCTTGCCTCTGGCGTTCGTGTCGAACTCCATGATGCTGAATGGGCCGTGCAGGATGCCCCAGGTCATTCCAGCTTCGTACGGCTGAATCCGCACCGTGACGTTGGGCAGCTTGCTGACCTCGGCCAAGTGTCGGAGCTGTGCGGACATTACCTTGGGGCCGCCTATGTTTCGGCGCAGCGCGGACTCGTGCAGCAGCAGCTCCAACCTCAGCGGGCTCCTATTGCGCGTGATTATGGCTTGCCTTTTCATACGCAATTCGACGCGCCGGTTGATCTCCTCCGGGTCGACACCTCGATAGAACGCCGAAATCAGCGCGCGCGCGTAGTCGGGCGTCTGAAGGAGACCCGGAACCTGTTCGTGATATTGCGTCAATCGCCGCGCCGACGGCTCCAATCCGAGATACATGTTGAACGCGGTGGAGAACAGGCCCCCGTAAGCGTGATACCAACTCTGTGTCTTGGCGAGATCCGCGAGGTCTATCGCGCGCTGAGTGTCTTCTGGACTGACGCCATAGAGCTCGCACAGAGCGCGCACGTCTTGCTTGCGGACCTTCTGAGTTTGGCCGGTCTCGATGCGCTGGAGGGCGGGTGGGGATAGGTCGACCAGCTTCGCCGCAGCGGCGAGGGTGAACCCGCTTGCCTCGCGGGACTCGCGCAGAAAACGCCCGAGTTGGCGCCTCGGCAATGTCGAGCTTGGTCCGGCGTCGATGGTGTCATCGTCAATACCGCTGGTCATGGCCTCCCCTTCATCGCGGAATCGGATCGGATCACACACGAAATCGGGTCAGTTCTACTGCACTGTCGGATGGCTACGTGCAGTTTCGGATGAATTGCTGTCGGACATCCGATTTCCCTGAATCCGATCGGTCACTGGTGGTGTGCTTGGTCATGGCGTTCGAGTGACACCGCAAGTTCGTAGCCGAACTCCAGGCTTGCGGGAGCCACAACAGCTGGAGCTATCCCCCAGGTTGGCTCCCATGGAACAAGACCAGCGGATGTAGCGAATTCATGCCGGTTGCCCGGGCGCCCAAGTATCAACCCACCGACCGAGTTCCGGGGGAACCATGACCTACACCCACATCATCAAACCACCGCCCACTGACAGCATCGCGCCCTCAACGACCCACCGACCGAAAGCCATTGGGTTCGTGCGCGGCGACGTATCCGGGTTGCACGCCCCGCACCATGCCAACGAGGTGCAGCGGCACGCCCGCACGTTGGGCTACCAGTACGTGTACACGGTCCGTCCACCAGCCGACGAGCGCGATCCGATCCGGTACGCGCTCGGCATGGCCGCTGGGCTCGGCGTCGAGATCATCGTCGTGTTCGACCTGGAGCACGTGAACAACCAGCCCGCGCTGATCTGCGACGAAGGCTATGACCTGGAAACCATTTGCCCGCATAGCACTTGGACGCGATCGGCTTCCGATGTCGAGGTCGGAGCCGCGTGATGAACGAAGTCACTCTCGTCACCCCGCCGAGCATCTGCGGCCTCGCCGACATCGAGTTGGCGCACCGGCAAATGCAGCGGCATCGCACTTGCCGGATTGATCGCTGCGCATGGAAGTGGATCGCGTACTGCACCCTCGTCCACTACGGCCGCGTCAAGCCACCGGAATTGAGCCCACGCGAACGGGCATACCTGCGCGGAATCGCTTTCCCCGCCGACAACGGCGACCACGGACCACGTCCGGACGGCATGCCGAAAGCCCGGACGTTTCAACAGGTCCTCGACGGGCTCAGCGCCCTGGCACGCGACATGCGCCACCCATCCGACGAAGGGAGCGATCGGTGAAGGAGACCAAACCACTCCTGCCTTCGAAAAACCTTGTGCTCGAGGCGTGCACAGGCAACATCCGGCACCCCAATCCAGTCCTCGAGACGGCGTATGAACTGGCCGCGCTACACGAAGCACGCTTGGACACCCCGTATCCGGCACGGCAGGAAATCGACTTCCATCGCACGAGGCTGACTCGATCCATAGACCGCTGGGTCGCGTCCGCGCTGCCGCAGGCATCGGGCGCGGCATACATGCACACCGAGACGGTCGGCGCGGTGGTCGACCGCCTCGCGAGGTACTCGGTACTTGCCCACACCGCGTTGAACCGCGACCCACAGCAGCCGCAAATCCACTACGTATGGCAGCAACTCGCCGAACTCGCACTCGGCTACGGCGATCTGTCCTTCGAACTGACCGCGGGCACCCGCCGCCTACCGAATCTCGTTGTACCGCAATCGGGTAACCGAGCATGACGCCTCGAGAGCGATCGGGACTTCGGCACTCCAGCGTCACCTGTCCGTCGGTGGTGGCTTTTCGGGGGCTCAGCGGGTCACAGGAGTCTCCCGCTGCATGTACGACAGCTTCTCGGGGTTGCGCACGGCGTAGAACCCGGTGATGAGGCCGGCGTCGACCCGTACCGCCACGACGGTGTCGATCTGCCCGTTGTACCGGACGATCAGCGCAGGGTAGCCGTTGACGTGCGCGGACTCGAGTGATGCTGCGGCGATCTTGCTCAGCACGCCGACCACGCGGTCGGCGCCCACGACCGGCGCCAAGGCGGCCTGCGCGAGCCCGCCACCGTCGGTGAGGAGAACGACGTCAGGTGCGAGCCTGTCGAGTAGTCCTTGCAGGTCACCGGTTTCGATCGCTCGTTGGAACGCGGCGAGCACGTCTCGGGACTCGGCGGGGGAGACGAGTGCGCGCGGTCGGCGCGCGGCGACGTGCGCGCGTGCCCGGTGGGCGATCTGGCGGACTGCGGCCGGGCTCTTGTCGACGGCTTGGGCGATCTCGTCGTAGGACAGGTCGAAGACGTCGCGGAGCACGAATACTGCCCGCGCGGTCGGTGCGAGCGTTTCCAGCACGAGCAGCATCGCCATGGACACGCTCTCGGCGAGCTCGACGTCGTCGGCGACGTCGGGCGCGGTGAGCAAGGGTTCGGGCAGCCAGGGGCCGATGTAGGACTCCTTGCGGCGGCCGCGGGTGCGCAGCTGCATCAGCGCTCGGCGGGTGACGATCCGGACCAGGTACGCGCGCTGGTCCTGCACGGTGTCGAGGTCGACGTCGGCCCAGCACAACCACGTCTCCTGCAGGGCGTCCTCGGCGTCGGCGGCCGAGCCGAGCAACTCGTAGGCGACGGTGAACAGCAGATTGCGGTGGGCGACGAACGCCTGCGTGGCGCGGTCCATGGGCTTGCTCATGAGCGGATCCTGTCTGTTCGTTCCACTTCGGCACATGCACTGGATGCCGGCTCGGCCCGTTCTGTGACAGCCACAGCCGATGGCGTACGTCACATCGTCGCTCTGTCACGCGAACGCGGTCATCGGCATCTGGTGTTCGTTCGAAACACACAGCTCCCACAAGTGAGGACGAAGCCATGACAACTGGCGAACAGCACACCTCGGACCGGAAGATCGCGCTGGTGACCGGGGCGAACAAGGGCATAGGGCGTGCGGCTGCCGAGCAACTGGCCGCGCTGGGCATGACTGTCCTGATCGGTGCCAGGGACCCGCGGCGAGGCGAGGAGGTTGCTGCGGCGCTACGCGGTGCGGGCAGCGACGCGCATGCGGTCACGCTGGACGTCACCGACCTGACCACCATCCAGCACGTCGCCGAGCAGATCGAGGACCGCTTCGGCCACCTCGACATCCTGATCAACAATGCCGGTATCACCGGCTCCGGGCAGGTCGATCCGCGGGAGGCCTACGATCAGGTCCCCAGCACCGTCGACCTGACCATGGTCCGCACGGTGTTCGAGACCAACGTTTTCGGGGTGATCGCGGTGACCAACGCCATGCTGCCGCTGCTGCGGCGGTCGCTGGCGCCGCGCATCGTCAACGTCAGCTCGCACGCCACGTCGCTGACCCTCGCCAGCGACCCGGACGGGCCCTTCGCCGCGCTCCTGCCGTCGGCCGCGTACAGCCCGTCCAAATCCGCGCTGACAGCGCTGACCGTGCAGTACGCCAACGAGCTGCGCAAGGACGGATTCCTCGTCAACGCCGCCTGCCCCGGCTACGTCGACACCGACAGCAACAACCACACCGGGTTCCTCACACCCGCGCAAGGCGCCGCCGTGTTGGTGCGCCTGGCCACACTCGGCCCGGACGGTCCGACCGCCGGACTCTTCGCCGAGGAGGGTCCGGTGCCGTGGTGATGGCCGTAGACAACTGAGCCGCCTGTTCACCCGCACACACGAAACGGCCCCACCAAGATTTCTGGTGGGGCCGTTCCAGTGGTACCGGGATCAGTGCTTCTCGGGCCCGAGGTAGTACTCGAACACCAGCCCGGCGGCGGCGGCCAGGACGCAGACCACGCCGATGCCGATCAGCCAGAACTGGAAGAACGCCAGGCCGATGGCGGTCACCGAACCGGCGGCGGCCAGGGTGATCGGCCAGAAGCTGCCGGGCGAGAAGAAGCCCAGGTCGCCGGCGCCGTCCACGATCTCGGCGTCCTCGTAGTCCTCCGGGCGCAGGTCCAGGCGGCGGGCGACGAACCGGAAGTAAGTGCCGATGATCAGTGAGAGGCCCGCGGTCAGCACCATGGCCGTGGTGCCCGCCCACTCGACGCCGCTGCGCGACTGGGAGGTGAAGAAGCCGTAGACCGCCGCCACGATGATGAAGAACACCGTGAGCAGTTCGAAAATCCGCGCTTCGATCTTCATGTCAGATCAATTCCTCACTTGCTCTCGGCCGGGGCCGCGCTCTTGACGTCACGCTTGGTGTTGAACGGCTCGGTGGAGGTGGCGACGGGGGACTCACCGATGGACTCGAGCGCCTCGGCATTCGTCTTGCCCGCCTGGCGCGCGTCCAGGTACTTGGTGAACTTCTCCGGCGACACCGCACGGACCTCGAAGTTCATCATCGAGTGGAAGGTGCCGCACATCTCGGCGCAGCGGCCGACGAACGCGCCTTCCTTCTCGATCTTGGTGATCTGGAAGACGTTGTCGGAGTTGTTCTCCTTCGGGTTCGGCATCACGTCGCGCTTGAACAGGAACTCCGGCACCCAGAAGGCGTGGATCACGTCCGCGGCGGCGAGCTGGAACTCGATGACCTTGCCGGTGGGCAGCACCAGGACCGGGATCTCGTTGCTGGAGCCGATCGTCTCGACCTTGTCGTAGTGCAGGTAGGACAGGATGTCGTTCTCCGGCTTGCCGTGCACCGGGCCCGGCCGCGGGTGACCGCCCTCGGTCCGCTCCTCGTACGCCTCGAGCTGCTCCTGGCTCAGCGCCTCACGCGTGGTGTCGATGCCGTTGTACTTGTAGCCGTCCTTGAAGTCGACGTTGCGGTAGCCGAACTTCCAGTTCCACTGGAAGGCGGTCACGTCGACCGTGACGTCGGGGTTGCTCACCTTCTCGTGCACGTAGTTCTGCACGACCACGGTGAAGTAGAACAGCACGGCGATGATGACGAACGGGATCGCCGTGTAGGTCAGCTCCAGCGGCACGTTGTAACCGGTCTGGCGCGGGAACTCCGGCGAGTCCGCCTTCTTGCGGTGGAAGGCGACGGTCCAGAAGGTCAGGCCCCAGACCAGCACACCCATCGCCAGCGCGGCGATGACCGACCAGGTCCACAGTTCCCGCATCCGGGTGGCCTGCGGCGTGACACCCGAGGGCCAGCCGAACCGCAGCCAAACATTGTCGATCGAGCAGCCCGAGACGAGCAGCGCGGTGATCCCCAAGGACACCGCCAGCCCGGCCCGCCGAAGGATGCGGCCCTGCCGACCCTTCACGGGTCGTGCCCCGATCTCTTCGCTCGCCTTGTGCGCCACGCTCACGCCTTCCTGGTCGCCACACATTCCGACAGTGCATCGCCGGGGCTGCGATCGGCCCCGACGATACGTCCTAAGCTCGTTCAGGACACCCTCCGGGCCTGCGCGTTCACACGCGGGTCGCCTGAGAGAGACCTGAGTACTACGCAGCGTAGACCAAACGGACGCCCCGTTTGTCGTCGGGTCGGCTTCGACACCTCCCCGCCCACGGCCGGATCACCTTTACCAGCGCTTCCGGCCGGGACGTGGTGCGCACGACGCGCGAAGGCGCCATCTGGGGCATACTCGGACACTGGATTTCGTCCCCTTGCGCTCCGTCCGGTGAGCGCGTATCCCGACTGCGAGAAACGAGGTTGCCGACGCCGTGTGTGGACTGCTCGGATTCCTGGCATCTGACGAGGCAGCACCTGGCACGGTGGAGCAGGTCTACGAAGCCTTGCACTGCGTGCGCCACCGCGGCCCGGATGAGCGCGGCACCTGGCACGACGAGCGCCTGATCTTCGGCTTCAACCGCCTGTCGATCATCGATATCGAGCACTCCCATCAGCCGCTGCGCTGGGGCCCGCCCGAGCAGCCCGAGCGCTACGCGCTCACCTTCAACGGCGAGATCTACAACTACCTGGAGCTGCGGGCGGAGATCGCCGAGGCGCACGCCGCCGAGTTCCCGGACGGCAAGATCTTCCGGACCGAGGGCGACAGCGAGGCGATCGTCGCGGCCTTCCACTACTGGGGACCGGAGGCGGTGCGGCGGCTGCGCGGCATGTTCGCCTTCGCGATCTGGGACACCGAGACCGAGGAGCTGTTCCTCGCCCGCGACCCGTTCGGCATCAAGCCGCTGTTCCTGGCCACCGGGCCGGGCGGAACGGCGTTCGGCAGCGAGAAGAAGAGCCTGCTGGAACTGCTGCCCGCGCTGGAGCTGAGCGACGCGCTGGACCCGCGGGCGCTGGAGCACTACACGGTGCTGCAGTACGTGCCGGAGCCGGAGACGCTGCACAAGGACGTGCGCAGGCTCGAATCGGGCAGCTACGCCACCGTTCGGCCGGGCGCGGCGCCGGCGATCACCCGGTACTTCACGCCGAAGTTCCCGGTGCGTCCGTTCGCCCCCGGTTCCGCCGCAGCGCGCTACCGGGAGATCGCCGAGGCGCTGGAGGACTCCGTCGCCAAGCACATGCGCGCCGATGTGACCGTCGGCTCGTTCCTGTCCGGCGGCATCGACTCCACGGCGGTGGCCGCGCTGGCCATGCGGCACAACCCGAAGCTGATCACCTTCACCACCGGGTTCGAACGCGAGGGCTACTCCGAGGTCGACGTGGCCGCCGAGAGCGCCGAGGCGATCGGCGCGCGGCACGTCGTCAAGGTGGTCTCCCCCGCCGAGTTCGCCCAGGCGATTCCCGAGATCGTCTGGTACCTGGACGACCCGGTCGCCGACCCGGCGCTGGTCCCGCTGTACTTCGTCGCCAAGGAGGCCCGCAAGCACGTCAAGGTGGTGCTCTCCGGCGAGGGCGCCGACGAGCTGTTCGGCGGCTACACCATCTACCGGGAACCATTGTCGCTGAAGCCCTTCGAGAGACTGCCCCGCGGGCTGCGCAGGCTGGCGGGCAAGCTCTCGGAACGGATCCCGGAAGGCACCAGGGGCAAGAGCCTACTGCACCGCGGCTCGCTTACCCTGGAGGAGCGCTACTACGGCAACGCCCGCAGCTTCAACGACGCCCAGCTGCGCGCCGTGCTGCGCGAGTTCCGGCCCGAATGGACCCACCAGGACGTCACCGCGCCGCTGTACGCGCAGTCGCGCGGCTGGGACCCGGTCGCCCGCATGCAGCACCTGGACCTGTTCACCTGGCTGCGCGGCGACATCCTGGTCAAGGCCGACAAGATGACCATGGCCAACTCGCTGGAGCTGCGCGTGCCGTTCCTGGACGCCGAGGTGCTGAAGGTGGCCGAGGGGCTGCCGTTCGACCAGAAGATCACCAAGGAGACCACCAAGTACGCGCTGCGCCAGGCGCTGGAGGGCATCGTCCCGCCGCACGTGCTGCACCGCGCCAAGCTGGGCTTCCCGGTTCCGCTGCGGCACTGGCTGCGCGGCACGGAACTCTACGACTGGGCTCAGCAGCAGATCGCCGAGTCGCAGACCGACCATCTGCTGAACAAGTCCGCGATCAGCGAGATGCTGGTCGCCCACCGCGCCGGCAACGCCGATCACAGCCGCAGGCTGTGGACCCTGCTGGTGTTCATGGTGTGGCACGGCATCTTCGTAGAAGAACGGATCAAGCCGGAGATCCAGGAGCCGGTGTACCCGGTCTCGCTGTAGTTGCCCGCCTTCCGGATCTGGGGGCCGTCCCAGTCGGACGGCCCTGCGCCGGGTATGCCGCCAAGCCCATAACGCAACAGCCACCCGGGGGACCCGCCGTCATCGACGGCGAGTCACCCGAGACTGGTACGGCCTGGACACCCGGAGCGGCGGAACAGCCTAGAGCAGGGGCTTGATCTCGGCCGCGGCCTCGACGCCGTACGCCTTGGTGAGGCGCTCCAGGGCGTCGTCCTTGTTCAGGGTCCACTCCTGGGTGCCCATGGTCTCCAGTACCAGCACGGCGATCAGCGAGCCGAGCTGCGCGGCGCGTTCCAGGCTGAGCCCGGCGGTGTGGCCGGTGAGGAAGCCCGCGCGGAAGGCATCGCCGACGCCGGTCGGCTCCACTTTCTCGAGCTCGGGCACCACGCCGACGGTCACCTCGGTGCCGTCGGCATCGATGATCCGCACCCCGTCCGGGCCCAGCGTGGTGACGCGGATACCGACCTTCTGCCCGACCTCTTCCTCGCTCAGGCCGGTCTTCTGCAGCAGCAGCGCCCACTCGTACTTATTGGTGAAAAGGTATGCGGCGCCGTCGATCAGCTGCACGGACTGGTCGCCGTCCAGCCGGGCCAGCTGCTGGGACGGATCGGCGGCGAACGGGATGCCGAGCTCCCTGCACTCCGCGGTGTGGCGCAGCATCGCCTCGGGGTCGTTCGCGCCGACCAGGACCAGGTCGAGTTCCCGCGTCTCGGCGAGCGCGGCGATGGAGATATCGCGGGCCTCGCTCATCGCGCCCGGGTAGAACGACGCGATCTGGGCCATGTCGTCGTCGGTGGTGCACACGAAGCGGGCGGTGTGCGCGCGATCGGAGATCAGCACGGCGGAGCAGTCCACCCCGCGCGATTCCAGCCACGCCCGGTACTCGGCGAAATCCGCGCCCACGGCGCCGACCAGCAGGGGTTCGCGGTTGAGCAGGCCCATGGCGTAGGCGATGTTGCCGCCCACACCGCCGCGACGGATCTGCAGATCGTCGACGAGGAAGCTCAGCGACACATGGTCGAGCTGATCGGCCAGCAGTACGTCGGCGAACCGTCCGGGAAAACGCATGAGGTGGTCGGTCGCAATGGACGCGGAAACGGCGATGGACACGTGGCTGAGCCCTTCAACGGTAGGCGGCAGGCGGTCAAGACCGGACGCGCGTCCCGTTTCAGGGACGCGAGCCCAGTTTTACCGTAGCTGATCTTCCCCGCCTCTCCGGGCACTCAGGCCGTACCAGTCGAGCGGCGTGGGTTTGCGTTCAGGTCCCGCCTTCGGTGCCGCCTCGGTTTCGGGCGTTCCCGGCGAGTTTGCCCCCGGCGCGCGGCCGCGCCGGGACTTCGCTCAGTTGAAGGAGTCGCCGCAGGCGCAGGAGCCGGTGGCGTTCGGGTTGTCGATGGTGAAGCCCTGCTTCTCGATGGTGTCGACGAAGTCGATCGAGGCGCCCTGCACGTACGGAGCGCTCATCCGGTCGACGGCCAACGTGACCCCACCGAAGTCGACGGTCAGGTCGCCGTCGAGCGAACGGTCGTCGAAGAACAGCTGGTAGCGCAGGCCGGCGCAACCACCCGGCTGCACCGCGATCCGCAGCGCCAGGTCGTCGCGACCCTCCTGGTCCAGCAGTGCCTTCGCCTTCGCCGCGGCGGCGTCGGTCAGAGTCACACCGTGGGTGGCGGTCTCGTTCTGCACAGTCATGAACTCTCCTCGAGGAACCTGTGGTCAACCCGTGAACAGCGCACGGGTCGTGTCGGGTCAACACCACTCGGCCGGCTGCTATTCCCCCATCTTGCCACCACCCGGCTCGACGCGGCACGCAACCTCCGTGACCCCGCACACTCCCGGCGAATCGGACCGCATTTCTCGCCGCGCAGCACATCGAATAGCCTGGTCGCTGTGAAATTGTTCCGTCGCGGCGAGTCCAGCACCACCGACGCGACCGCCGAATCGACGGTGGTCACGGACGGCGGCTCGGCCGCAGGTACCACCAGCAAGGCGCCGACGGCTACCGCCGGCAAAGGCCGTCCCACACCGAAACGCCGTGACGCGCAAGGCAAGCGCCGCGGCCCGGTGGCACCCGCTCCGCTTACCGCGAAGGAGGCCCGCGCCCGGCGCAAGGCCGTGCGTGGCAGCAAGGAAGAGCGCAAGGCCGCCGCTGCCGACCGGCGCGCCGCCGCCCAGGACCGGCGCGCCCGCATGCTCGCGGGCGAGGACAAGTATCTGTTGCCTCGCGACCAAGGGCCGGTACGGGCGTTCGTCCGCGACATCGTCGACGCCCGGCGCAACCTGGTCGGCTTGTTCATGCCGATGGCGCTGGTGCTGATCCTGTCGATGTTCGTCGCGCCCGCGCTGCAGACCATCGTCACGCTGGCCATGCTGGTGATGATGTTGTTCATGGCCATCGAGGGCGTTCTGCTCGGCCGGGTCGTGAACAACCGGGTCAAGGAGCGGTTCCCGGATGCCACCGACACCGGCTACCGGCTGGGCTGGTACGCCTTCGTGCGCGCTTCCCAGATCCGCAAGATGCGTGCGCCGAAGCCGCGGGTCGGCCCGGGCGACGCCGTGTGATTTTTGCAATGCTCGGCCTCGCTGCGCCCGGAAACGGCGATTGGGCCGAGTGGCCGCGCTGATGACCGTAGGACCGACGTGCCCACTGCCGTTCCCTGATCGGTCGCATCGGCGACGTGGTCTGGGTGTCGCTCACGGGAATCTTGCCGCAGGGGAAGATCGGCACGCCGCGCCATGCGGGCACCCGGTGCGCGTCGACCTCGCGATTGCCCGCGCGATGACTACCGCTGGCGACTTCGTGGATGCGCCGGATTCGGCCACTGCTGTATCGCGCGTAGCCCGAGAATACGAGCGCTTTACCGGGATCAGCGGTGGTGGGCGGTACGGCCCAGCATCGCCGCCAGTTCGGAATGGACCCGCTCGGCGTCGCGGTCGATGACATCGGAGGAGCCCGCGCGGCCCGTGCTGTGGGCGATCAGTGCGGCGACGGCCACGATGACCGCCAGGGAAACGAGGAAAGTAACCATGGCAGTAATTTTGCGGTCAGTGATTTACCGCCGAAAGTGGCCGTGCAGACAATGTTCGCAAAAATACGGCCAGTAGACTGACGGGCATGCTGTCGAAGGTCGCGGTGGTGCTGTCCGAGCGGATGGCCATGTTCGAATTCGGGGTCATCTGTGAGGTTTTCGGCCTCGACCGCACCGCGGACGGGCTGCCCGCCTTCGACTTCCGGGTGTGCGGCGCCGAGCCGGGAGTTCCGCTGACCTCCACCAGTCCGGGCATCTCGGTCACGCCGGAGTACGGGCTCGACGAGCTGGCCAAGGCCGATCTGGTCGCCATCTCCGCCGCCGCGGCCGACGGCGGATTCGACCCGCGCGTCGTCGCGGCCGTCCGAGACGCGGCGGCGTCCGGCGCCACCGTGCTCACTGTCTGCTCGGGAGCCTTCCTCGCCGGAGCCGCCGGGCTGCTCGACGGGCGCAAGTGCACCACGCACTGGCGTTACGTGGAGAAACTCGCCGCCGACTACCCCGAGGCCACCGTCGACCCGGACGTGCTGTTCGTCGACGAGGGCGATCTGATCACCAGCGCGGGCACCGCGGCGGGAATCGATGCCTGCCTGCACCTGGTGCGGCGCGAACTCGGCAGCGGCGTCGCCAACGCGATCGCGCGGCGCATGGTGGTGCCGCCGCAGCGCGACGGCGGGCAGCGTCAGTTCATCGAACGCCCGGTCGCCGCGTGCACCTCCGACAGCCTCATCCCGATCCTGGAGTGGATGAACGAACATCTCGACCTGCCGCACACTGTCGAGGAACTGGCTGCCCGCGCCAACATGTCCACCCGCACCTTCGCCCGCCGCTTCGCCGCCGAGACCGGAACCACCCCGGTGAAATGGCTCACCAACCAGCGCGTCCTGCTCGCCAAACAACTGCTGGAGGAAAGCGGCCTCGGCCTGGAACACATCGCCGCCCGCTCCGGCTTCGGCTCCGGCGCCCTCCTGCGCCACCACTTCCAACGCCTGGTCGGCATCGCCCCCACCGAGTACCGCCGCCGCTTCGGCAGGAGCACGGATGCCGAGACGGAGCCATCAGCCTGAGCTCCCGGAGAGCGAACCGACACCGGGCTCCCGCACCTCCGATAAATCGGCACCCCCGCTCCGTAGGATCGCGGCATGCGACTATCCACACGTAACCAACTGCATGGAACAGTCGTCTCGGTCACCCGCGGCGAGGCGATGGCCGTCGTGCGCGTCCGCCTGACCGGCGGTGATGAGATCACCTCGTCGATCACCCGCGACGCCGCCGACGACCTGCAACTCGCCGACGGTTCCCCGGTCACAGTCCTCATCAAATCCACCGAAGTCACCCTCGGGGTCGACTGAGACCTCACCTTGCCATCCGATTGATACGGTGCCAGCCGTGTCGCATAGTTTCTCGCCCGCCGCGGCGCGCCGCATCCTCGTCCTCGGCGGCGCGCGGTCCGGGAAGTCGGCATTCGCCGAGAAACTCGCGGGCGAGGGCGGCGAGACCGTGCGCTATCTCGCCACCGCGGTGCCCGACCCGGAAGACCACGATTTCGCCGACCGAATCGCCCAGCACCGCAGCCGACGGCCCGCGAGCTGGTCGACCGTCGAAAGTGCCGATCCGGCAACGGTTCTCGCCGAATCCACGGTGCCGTCGAACCCATCGTCCGTCACGCTCATCGACGACATCGGCACCTGGCTGACCGCCCGCATCGATGCGCGGGAGGCGTGGGAGGCGCCGCGCGGCACGATCTCCCCCGACACCGACGCCCTCGTCGCGGCGGTCGCCGCATACCAGGGCACGCTCGTGATCGTGACGCCAGAGGTCGGCATGGGCGTCATCCCCGCGACTCGCTCCGGCCGCCTGTTCCGCGACGAGATCGGCATTCTCAATCAACGCCTGGCCCAGGCCTGCGACGAAGCCTACTTCGTTGTCGCCGGTCTCCCGCTCCGCCTGAAATAGCCCATTTCGGCGCAGGCACGCCCTTCGCCGCCGTCGACAACCTGCTTCGCGGCGAGTACCTGACACAGTGTCGGCGGGAGTTGCAGGACGCCGCGTGTATCCCCGCGCTGATCCTTGCAAGGAAACTCGGCTGCTGCGTCCGGGAGATAGGACGGAGTCGGTTCGCCGTGCGCCGTCCGGCCCGGCGACGGGGATGGGCAATGGCAAGATTGGGCGGCGTAGTCGGCGGGAACCGCCATGACCGGAAAGGCTCGATAGTGACGCACGGATTCGGACCGGTAGCGCCTCCGGACGCACAGTTTCGTGCGGCTGCCGAGCAGCGGCAGGCGCAGCTGACCAAACCCGGTGGGGCGCTGGGCCGATTGGAGGAGCTCGGCAACTGGGTGGCGGCCTGCCAGGGCGTGTGTCCGCCGAAGCAGTTCGAGCGCGCCCGTGTCGTGGTGTTCGCCGGGGATCATGGCATCGCGCGGCACGGGGTGTCGGCGTATCCGAGCGAGGTCACCGCGCAGATGGTGGCGAACTTCCTGGGTGGCGGCGCCGCGGTGAACGCGCTCGCGGCGGTGGCGGGTGCGACCGTGCGTGTCGCGGACATCTCCGTCGACGCCGACACCGACCCGGAGGTGTCCAAGCACAAGGTGCGGCGCTCCAGCGGGGCGATCGATCGCGAGGACGCGCTCACCGACGCGGAAGTCCACTCGGCCATCGCCGCGGGCCGGGCCATCGCCGACGAGGAGATCGACGCGGGCGCCGACCTGCTGATCGCGGGCGACATGGGCATCGGCAACACCACCCCGGCCACCGTGCTCATCGCCGCCCTCACCAACACCGAACCGGTTGCCGCGGTAGGCCGCGGCACCGGAGTCGACGACGCGGGATGGATCCGCAAGGTCGCCGCCATTCGCGACGCGATGCGCCGCGCCCGCCCGGTGCTGAAAGACCCGGTCGAACTCCTCCGCGTCGCGGCGGGCGCCGACTTCGCGGCCATGGCCGCTTTCCTGGCTCAGGCAGCCACCCGGCGCACACCGGTCATTCTCGACGGCGTCGTCGTCACGGCAGCGGCCATGGTCGCCGAAGACCTCGCCGCGGGGGCCGGCGCTTGGTGGCTGGCGGGCCACCGCTCCACCGAACCGGCGCACGCCCTCGCGCTGCGCCACCTGCGCCTGGAACCCCTGATCGACCTGGGCATGCGCCTCGGCGAAGGCTCCGGCGCCCTCGCCGCCCTGCCCATCCTCCGCTCGGCCGTGGCGACTCTCGCCGACATGTCCACCTTCGCCGAAGCCGGTGTCAGCACCGCCGACCCCGAACCGGCCGGCCCTGCGCCGAATCTCCGCAAATGAAGCCTCCGCGCGCCATCGACGCCCACTCGTCGAAGCCGGGTGCGGCCTCCACCCGCCGACAGCGAGTACGAGACGACCGAAACTCCACGCGGGCTCGAGACCGCGCGGACGGGAAGGTCCGTGGTACTGCGAGTGGCACACCATGGAGGGGCCTACTCGCGTTTTGCCGCAGCCATGTGCCACTCGGCGGGCGGCAGCGGGGGCTCGAAGGGGGGTCGGCGTGAACGGGATGCGGCTTGCTGTTTCGTGGCTCACGGTACTGCCGGTGCGTGGGCCGGATGATGTCGATCGGGCGGCGGGGCGCGCGATTCTGTTGGCGCCGATGGTGGGTGCACTGCTCGGGGCTGGGGCAGCGGGGCTGCTCTGGGTGCTGACGTGGGCAGGTGCGAGCGCTTCGCTGGCCGGTTTGCTGGTAGTCGGTGCGCTGGCGTTGGTTACGAGGGGCATGCATCTCGACGGTCTCGGCGACACCATGGACGGGCTCGGCAGTTACGGTCCGCCCGAGCGGGCCAGGCAGATCATGAAGGGCGGCGGGGCCGGACCGTTCGGTGTCGCGGGAATTGTGTTCGCCATTGGGGTGCAAGCGTTTTCGTTCGCGGCATTGGCCGATGCGGGCCGCTGGTTCGCGGTGGCCATCGCCGTGGCGACCGGCCGCGTCGCCGTCGTACTCGCCTGCCGGGGTACCACGGCGGCTCCCGGCACCGCGTTCGGCATCTTGGTCGCGAATACCCAATCCGCACTCGCCTCGGCGGGCTGGTCGGTGGCCGCGGTCGCGTCGGCGGTCCTGGCTGTGCCGGACCGCCCGTGGCTCGGTCCCGTCGCCGTCGTCGTCGCGCTGACCGCCTCGGCCATCCTCGTCCGGCACTGTGCCCGGCGCTTCGGCGGCCTCTCCGGTGACGTCCTCGGCGCCGTCATCGAAACCACGGTGGCGATCACCGCGGCAGTGCTGTCCCTTGCCGGCTAAGCGTCTTCGAGAGCTTCGCCGATTTCCTGGGCGACGCGATTGTGCTCGTTCTCCACCAGCCAATGACCGGCCGCGAGGACCACCGCGACGGGCCATTCGATGATCTCCGCCGCGGCCAGCGCGCCGAGCGCACCGTAGTACGCCAAATGCTCGGGCCGAGGGATGCGCACCCGCCCGACCACCGGCAGGTCCACCGCGAAACCATGCGCGGCCACCACCCGATCGACGGCTTCTCGATGGCTGGTCTGCAATTTTTCGGCCATTTGTTGCCTCCCGGTCATGATGTATTCGAGAGTTCGACTCCTGACGTCCGCACCGTGTCTGTCGTGATGACAACTGGTGTAGGGGCCGACTCGGATGCGTTGACGGGCGCGCTGACGCAGGTGTTGACCGTGCCGTTGCGCGAGGTGTACGCGGTGCTGTGGCGCCTCGGCGTCATCGAGATCGTCGACTGATCATCCTGTTGCCGACCGCCCGCGGCGAACAGCCGCGGAGCGATGGCGGCGACGGCGGTCGCGACGGCGGCCGTCGACAACGCCTGACACCAGCCGACGGGACCCAGCGGCGTGCTGCCGAGCAGTTGGCTCACGCCCGGCGTGCTGATCAGCGCACCGAGCACCACCAGTGAACCGGCCGCGGTGCCGACCACCAGCGGGCTGTGCGAATCGATGAGCGTCTGCCCCAACTGCGTCGCGACCAGCGCCACCAGCGCCACCGTCGACGCGCGCCGCCGCCGGCCCGTCAGCCTACCCAACACCCACGCGACCATCGCGGCCGAGGCGGTCGTCGTACCGCGCACCGCTACCGTCCGCCACAACGCGGCCCGGTCGGGCCCCCGGCCGGTATAGCGCAGCCGGGCACTCGGCGGGCTGACCGCGAGGGCCGCAGCAGGCAGCGCATCAGTCAGAACGTTGACCAGCAGCAATTGGCGCGTGTTCAACGGCGCCCGGCCGGTGAGCACGGTGCCGGCGATCGCGAAAGCCACCTCACCCGCGTTGCCGCCGAGCAGCACGGCCACGGCCGCCTGCACCCGCCGCCACAGTTGCCTGCCTTCGTCGAGGGCGTCCAGCAGCGAACGGATCCGCCCGTCGAGCAGCATGACGTCCGCCGCGACGCGGGCCGGGTCGCTGCCGCGCGCGGCCACGCCGATGCCGACGGTCGCGGTGCGGATGGCCGCCGCGTCGTTGGATCCGTCGCCGACCATGGCGCACACGTGACCCAGCCGCTGGATCGTTTCCACGATCTGCACCTTGTGCTCCGGTGACATCCGGGCGAACACCGACCGGCTCTGCACCGCCTGCTCCTGTTCGCGCCGGGACAGCGCCTCCCATTCGGGCCCGCTGATCACCTGATCGTCGTCGACGGGCAGGCCCACCGCGGCGGCGATCGCGGTGGCGGTCACGGGGTGGTCGCCGGTGATCAGCCGCACCCCGATGCCACGGTCGGCCAGCTCGGCCAGCACCTCGGCCGCGGCCGCGCGCGGGGTGTCCGACAGGCCGAGCAATCCGGCGAACCGAAGTCCGTCGCCGCATGATTCGGCGAAGTCGTCAGCGTCGTCACGTACCGATTGCGCCTGCGACGGCGAAAGCTGCCGGGTGGCGACGGCGATCACCCGCAGCCCCTCGGCGGCCATCTTGCGCACCTGCCGCTGTACCTCCTCGTCGGCGTCCGCGCACGCGGCGAGCACCACCTCCGGCGCACCCTTGATGGACAATTGTTCGCCGCACACGGATGCCGAGAACGGGCGACCGGACCGGAACGGCAAATGGGCCGCCGACTCGCCGCGGTCCAGGTGTCGCCCGGCCTCCGCGACCGCGCGATCGGTTGCGTGTTCGTGCGACTCGCCGTTGGCGTGTGGTGTGGCCCGCACGGCGTGGACGAGCACATCGTCGTCGGACAACCCGGTCGCGGCGTGCACCCTGGTCACCCGCAGCCGGTTCTCGCTGAGCGTCCCGGTCTTGTCGAAGCACACCACGTCGACCCGGCCGAGCGCCTCGACCGATCGCGGAGTACGCACCAGCGCGCCCGCGCGGGTCAGCCGCCGCGCCGACGCCTGCTGAGCCAGCGTCGCGACCAACGGCAGCCCTTCCGGAACGGCGGCCACGCTGACGGCCACACCGCTGCTGACGGCCTGCCGCAGACCGGTGCGCCGCAGCAACCCGAGCGCGGTGACCAGTCCCCCGCCGACAAGGCTGAACGGCCACGACTTGTTCGTCAGATCTTTGAGCTGGGTCTGCAGACCGGCGGCCGAGCCGTCCGGATGCGTGGTCGCGGTGGCACGGTGCGCCTGCGTCTGCTCACCGACGCCGGTGACGATCGCGACGGCGGTGCCCGCGACCACTGTCGTGGTGGCGAAAAGCAGGCAAGCCCGCTCGGCGACGGGCGCGGCCGGCGTGGCGCCGACCTGCTTGGACACCGGCAGCGACTCACCCGTCAACGACGACTCGTCGACTTCCACGTCCAGCACGCGGATGAGCCGCGCGTCGGCGGGCACTACTTCACCGGGCCGCACCTCGATGACGTCACCGGGCCGCAAGTCGGCGGCGTGGACCATCGCGTAGCGATCGGCGCCGACCAGCTTGCGAGCCGGTGGGTCCTGCGCGGCCAGCAGCCGCCGCAGCAGCCGTTCGGACCGGATCCGCTGGGTCGCCGCCAGGGCCGCGTTCCCGGCGAGCACCGACCCGACCAGGATCGCGTCGACCGGCGAGCCAAGGACCGCGCTGGCCGCTGATCCCACCGCCAGCACCGGGATCAGCGGGTCGGACAGTTCGTCGCGCATCGCGCCGGCGAAATCCCACACCGCCCGCCGCACCGGATCGATCACCGAGTGCGCTGGGCGGGCGGCCGAAACCAGCCACGAGCGCTTGCAGGCTCGGGCGGGTTGCGGCGGCGGCAGCACATGACCCACCTGTTCGACGGACATGGCGTGCCACTCGTGCCCACTCGCGGCAGGCGGCGGTGACGCCCCCAGAGCTCCGCGCGCGAGCCGATATCCCGTCCATGCGCCCGCGGCGGCCCCTGCGGTGACCGGAGCCAAGCCGCGGTCGCGCACCCCGGGGATCATCAGCAGCGCACCCAAAAGGGAAGCCCCGGTGGCGATTTCGACACCGCGTTCACTGGCTCGCCGAGCCGCGGGCAGTGCGTGCACGATCCGCCACACGCTGTCCAGGTCGTCGACGAGCAGGTCGGCGTGCCACGGTGGCGGCCCGCCCGCGGCGATACCGATCGCGACGTCGGCGTCGGCGAGTGCCTGTGGCGCGGAACTGGACACCACCGCGACCGTACGGCCGTCCTGTTGCAACCGGTGCACCGTGCGGGCGAGCGCTTCGTCGAGGGACCCGCGCACCGGATCGAGGTCGTCGAAGGACGAGCGCAGGTCGTCCAGTGTGTCGACGTCGACCGACACCACCTGGGCACCGCTGCGGCGCACTTCGCCGAGCACCGCCGACGCCAGTGGATGATGCGCGTACCGCACCAGCACCGCGCTGCCGCTGCCATTGCCGGACACCAGCCGTGGCACCGGCTGCCACCCGGATTGCAGTACACCGCAGTCCATTTGGTCCTGCGCCCACTCCCATACCGCCGCACGCTCGCGCTCGGGCACGTCGCGGATGCGCGCGACTCGCAGTTCGTCGCAGCACAATGCCCGAGGGTCGACGACCACGGCGTCGACCCGGTCGAGGCGCCGGAACACCCGGGGCCGCACCGGCAGCACGCCGTGCCGGTCGGCCAACCCGCGGGCGAGTGTCGCGGCGAACGACTCCCGGCTGGTGCGTGCCGCTTTGGGCGCGGCGACCGTGACGGCGGTGGCGGCGGCGTCGAGGTCGCCGGTGAGAATGCCGATCGCCGGTGCGGCGGCCGCCTGCGCCAGTCCGCTGCGGTCCCCCTGGCGCTCGATCGGTCCCGCTGGCAGCGGCTTCGGTCGGTGCGCGGGCCGGACACGGTCGACACACCTCGCATGTGGCGCAAGCCCGGGCTCGCGGCGTTCCCAGATGGTGGCCGCGGCGCGGGTCTCGGCGGCCTTCGCGAGGTGGATGAACAAGTCGACGCCCAGTGCGGCCGGTAATTGGGTGACGGTGTACGCGGCGGCCGTGGCAAGCCCGATCGCGGTATCGGCGGCGCCTGCGCCCAGCCGCTGTTCGACGGCGCGACGCAGCCGCGGCTGGTAATCGACGAGCGCGACAACGGCATTGAGGCCCGCTGGCAGCCGCCGCAAACCGACCACGCGGCCGGCCAGCGCGACACCCAAGCCGACGGTGTTCATCGCCGCCAAGACCATGCTGCCGGCCAGCACGGTGCCGTCGGCAGGGAGATCCACCGGCGGGTGACCGGAATCGGGGTGCAGATTCTCGGCCGCGGTCACCACGTCGCACAGTTCGTCGACGGTCGTCGTTTCCTCCACCTCGACGATGACGCGCGAAAGCGGGTAGTTGAGGGCCGCCGAGATCACACCACGATGCGCGCGCAGGGCGGCGAGTACCGCGGAGCCCACATCGTCGTCCGGCTCCCGTTCGGCGAGGCCCCGCACTTCGATCCAGCAGCGGTTGCCGCCACGCCAACGGCGCCGGGCCGGCTTACCGCCGAGCACTTCCGACGCGGCCTCGGTGATCGCCTCGATCACGCGGGCGGCAGGCGTCGTGCGCACCGGCAAGGTCGCGAACTCCACGCCCGCGGCCGTGACGACGGCAGCGGACCGCACACCCGCGTCGAGGGCGCGCAAGGGCAGTGACACGGAGGTCCGTACCAGCCCGCTCAGGTTCACGTCGACGGCTGAAGCTTGCTCGGCGAGCGCCGCGACCCGGCCGCGCTCTTACCCGCGGGCGTCCGACCGCCTTCAGCGCCTCGGCCGGGAGTTCGCTCGCCTTCCGGACGCGGCTCGAGCTGTCCGGGACGACCGGCGTCGGGCGCCGCCTGGCTGCCCGACCGCTGACCGAGCTGCCGGATCACCAGTGCGGTGCCGCCGACGCCGAGCAGCACCGGCCAGTCCACCAAACCCGCGGCGCCGATCGCCGCCAATGTCAGCGCGGCCGCCGGTGTCGAATGGCTGCCTCTGCTCAGCCCGTTCTTCACACCGGCCGCGGCACCCTGCACGCCGCCGACCACACCGTTGACGGCGGCGCCGCCCACGGCCCCGGCCGCGGCCGTCGTAGCGTTGGCCGTCCAGCTGATCACGTTTACCGCGCCTTCGGAAATGTTCATCGCCACTCCGTCGCGTTCACCGTTCAGTCACTAACGAGCAAACCGAAGTTTACCCCCGAGACACCGTTATGGTGCGCAGAGCGCCGAAGAAGTGCCCTCGAGCTTGCCCACTTCCCGCTAAGCGTCCTACCTGCGCC
Organism: Nocardia amamiensis; assembly: GCF_015477605.1. Lineage (GTDB taxonomy): Bacteria > Actinomycetota > Actinomycetes > Mycobacteriales > Mycobacteriaceae > Nocardia > Nocardia amamiensis_A. Next base: position 81,513 of record NZ_JADLQX010000017.1, on the reverse strand, counting down.
GTCTCATCCAGAACGCAGATATGTCACTAGGCGGTAACCACTGCGAACCGCCGTTGGATGGAGTAGCTTTCGATCCACTATCCGACGATGTCGATCCGATTGGCCAATTCCCGGCAATCGTCCAGCACAAGCGCGGCCCGGTCGCGCGGACCTGGTCGACGGCGTCCTCGTCAGAGCACCTGAACATCGATCCAGTTCGGCCGGGCCGGTAGTCCGATGCACTGGAATTTTTCCGGCCGCGGCGCGCGAAGCGTCTGGGTCGGGCAATAAGGTGTGCTGTATGTCTTCTGAGCGCCTGTATTTTCGCCAGCTGTTGTCGGGACGCGACTACGCCGTGGGCGATCCGATCGCGACGCAGATGCGCAACTTCGCGTATCTGATCGGCGATCGGGAGACGGGCGAGTGCGTGGTGGTCGATCCCGCCTACGCCGCGGGCGACCTGGTGGACATCGCCGAAGGAGACGGACTACGGCTGAGCGGAGTGCTGGCCACCCATCACCACCCCGACCACGTGGGCGGCACGATGCTCGGCTTCACCCTGCGCGGCGTGCGGGAACTACTCGAAAAGACAAGCGTCCCAGTGCATGTCAACGCCAAGGAGCTGTCGTGGGTGGCCAACGTAACCGGGATAGCCGAGAGCGAGCTCACCGGTCACGAGCACGGCGACAAGGTCACCGTCGGCGCTTTCGACATCGAATTACTTCACACGCCCGGGCACACGCCGGGCAGCCAATGCTTTTTGTTCGACAACCGGCTGATCGCCGGCGACACCCTGTTCGTCGACGGCTGCGGCCGCACCGATTTTCCCGGCGGCGATTCGGACGAAATGTTCCGCAGCCTCCGCTACCTCGCCGGACTCGCAGGCGACCCGGTTGTCTACCCGGGCCACTGGTATTCGGAGGAACCCAACGCGGCGCTGTCCACTGTCCGGGACAAAAACTACGTCATGCGTCCGCAGACGCTGGAGCAGTGGCACATGCTCATGCCGGGCTGAGTCACATCCGGCGCATCCACCCGTGGATGTCGGCGAAGGTTCCGCGCTGGATGCCGGTGAGGGTGTCGCGCAGGGCCATGGTGACTTCGCCGGGCTCGCCACCGCCGATGGTGAACTCGCCGTCGCCGGAACGGACCCAGCCGACCGGGGTGATCACCGCGGCGGTGCCGCAGGCGAAAACCTCGGTGATCTCACCGGATTCGGCGCCCTTGCGCCACTCCTCCACGGAGATCTTGCGCTCCTCGACCGGGTAGCCGGAGTCGGCGGCCAGGGTCAGCAGCGAGTCGCGGGTGATGCCCGGCAGCAGCGAGCCGGACAGCTCCGGGGTGACCAAACGCGCCTCGGAGCCGGATCCGAAGACGAAGAACAGGTTGTTGGTGCCCATCTCCTCGACATAGCGGCGCTCGCACGCGTCCAGCCACACCACCTGATCGCATCCCTTGGCCGAGGCCTCGGCCTGGGCGAGCAGCGAGGCGGCGTAGTTGCCCGCGACCTTGGCCTCACCCGTGCCGCCCGGAGCGGCGCGCACGTATTCGGTGGACAGCCATACGCGCACCGGCTTGACGCCGCGCGGGAAGTACGCGCCCGCCGGGGAACCCAGCAGCAAGTACTTGTACGAGGCGGCGGGCTTCACACCCAGGCCCGCTTCGGTCGCGAACATGAACGGCCGCAGGTACAGCGATTCCTCGCCGCCCGCGGCGGGCACCCAGTCCCGGTCGACTTCGAGCAGTTGCCGCACCGACTCGATGAACAGCTCGTCGGGCAGCTCGGCCATCGCCATGCGACGAGCCGACCTGCGGAAACGCGCCGCGTTGGCGTCGATGCGGAAGCACGAGACGCTGCCGTCGCTCTGGCGGTAGGCCTTGAGTCCCTCGAAGATGGCCTGCCCGTAGTGGAACACCATCGTCGCCGGATCCAACGACAGCGGACCGTATGGCTCGACCCGCGCGTTCGTCCACGCGCCGTCGACGTAATCGATCGAGACCATGTGGTCGGTGAAGTACCGTCCGAACCCGGGCGCCGCCAGTACCTCTTGTCGCCGCTGCGCCGGAACGGGCGCGGGATGCGGAACACGGGTGAACTGTGCGGCAGCGGTCATGGCGACGATACTATCCGGACCGATCCGGCCATCTACTCACGGTCTACGCCCTACTTGCCAGGTAACTGCCCGGTCGCACGCCGCGCTCGATTACCCGGCCGCCGCCCGCCGGCCGGTTCCCAGCGTGGCAGGGTTCCGGCCGATTCCGCACACCTGTCGCGATTGCCAGCCGGCCCTGCCCTGGCGGCTCCAGCGCCGCAGGGTTCCAGCTGGTCCCTCTGACGATCCGCACGGCCCGCTGTCCGCGGGGCACGACCCTGCTGCGCGGACGCCGACTATTTGGTCTTGGTGTCCACAAAGGGAGGGTGGACCACTTCGCAGCGCAGGCGGCGGCCGCGGACCTCGACTTCGACCTCGGCGCCGGGCTCGATCGCCGCCGCGGTGTCCAGCAGGGCCAAGGCGATGCCTACTTTGAGGGTGGGCGAGAAGGTGCCGGAGGTGGTTTCACCGACCGGCTCGCCCTCGCGCAGCACCGTCTGCCCTTGCCGCAGTACGCCGCGGTCGAGTGCCTTCAGTCCCAGCAGGATTCGGCGCGGGCCGGCCGACTTCTCCTGCTCCAGCGCGGCTTTGCCCCAGAACTCCGGCTTCTTCCAGCCGACCGCCCAGCCGCAGCGCGCCTGCACCGGCGAGATCTCCAGGGAGAGTTCATGCCCGTGCAGCGGGTAGCCCATCTCGGTGCGCAGCGTGTCGCGCGCGCCGAGCCCGGCGACCTGCCCCTCGGCGGCGCGCACCTGGTCGACCAGGGCGCGGAACAACGGTTCGGCGTCGTCCCAGCGCGGCAGCAGCTCGTAGCCGTGTTCGCCGGTGTAGCCGGTGCGGCACACCCGGACGGGGCGGCCGTCCCATTCGGCGTCGGCGTAGGCCATGTACTCGAGGTCGGTAGGCAACCCGAGTTCCGTCAGCACCTCGGCGGAGCGCGGGCCCTGCACGGCGAACACGGCGTAGTCGCGGTGCTCGTCGGTCACGGTGATGCCTTCGGGCGCGGCCTTCCGCAGTTCCGCGACGACCGCCGCGGTGTTGGCCGCGTTGGGCACCAGGAAGATCTCGTCGGCGCTCACGTAGTAGGCGATCAGGTCATCGATAACTCCCCCGTCCGGCGCGCAGCAGAGCGTGTACTGCGCCTTGCCCGGACGGATCCGGCCGAGATCGTTGGTGAGAGCCGAGTTCACAAACGCCGCGGCGCCGGGCCCGCGCACGATCGCCTTGCCCAGATGGCTGACGTCGAACAGCCCGACCGTCGTGCGGACCGCCTGGTGCTCGGTCACCGTCCCCGCATAGGACACCGGCATCTCCCACCCGCCGAACGGCGCGAAGGTGGCATCCAATTCGACGTGCACGGTATGAATAGGTCCTTGCAGCAGGCTCGTCTCGTTCACCCGCCGAGCTTATCCGGGGCCGAGGCGTTGGCGTGGCGATGCTCGCCGGGCTCGTCCCCGCGATCGCCGATAAGCCGCACGCTCTCGGCGACGGGGGCCGATGACCACAGCCGGCACATTGGTGGCACCGCGCTAGGAGCGAAACCACATGGGGTGCGGGGCCGCCGTTCTCCGGGAGCGTGCGGGTTGCCCCACCTGACCCTTTGCCACGATGCCGCGCCAGCGCGTCCGGCACTGGGAGGCCCCGCCGCGATCTGCTTTTCCGCGACCAGGTGGTTCGAGTCGCGATCCCGCACGGGCGCGGCTGTCTCTAGGGGCGAAACCACATCGGGATGAGGGTCGGACCGTTCTCGGGGAGCGTGTGCGTCATTCCGGTGCGAGCGAATCCGGACCGGCTGTACAGGCGAGCGGATCGTTCCGTGCTGGCTTCCAGGAATGCCGGGACCGATGCTTCGGACGCCGCTTTCAACCGATCGGCGAGGATCGCCGCACCTGCCCCCTTCCCACGATGTTCCGGCATCGTGACGATAACTTGCAGGTACCGGTGCGGAAACTCGCGCGGATGTTCCCTCGCGAGCAGGTCGGTCAGGTACGCGACGCGCTCCAGCACCCGCATGCCCGGAGCCTGATCGGCGCTCGCCCGCATCTCGGCGGCCTCGTCGGCGAACCGCTGGACCGACGTGACGTGCTGCCAGATCGAGACCGACCAGATGTCTTCCCCTGCGCCCGCCACCCAGATTTCGTCCTCCCACAACGCGCGGTCGATCAACCCCGGCACGAAAGCGGTCCGGACGCTCGCGTCGGGTTCCCCTTCCAGCACCCAGGCCGTCACCACCTCGTCCGCGCTGGCCGCGCCGAACGCCTCGATGAGCGCGTCGCGGTCGGTGACGGTCGCCCGCCGAACGGTGATCTCCATTGCCGTCCCTTTCAATGTGAACATCGTGTTTGCTCGCAAATTTATGCAGGCCATAGGCAGCTTGCTAGTATTTCGTCACACCTGTTCGTGTGTCGAAATGGGAGCCGCCATGACGTGCGCCATCTGCCGCGACGAACTCGCCCAGCCCGCCCGCGGCCGTCGGCGCAGGTACTGCTCCCGTTCCTGCCAGGCCCGCGCCTACCGCGCCCGCCGCGCGTCCGTCCCCGTCCGCCGCGCGACCCGCCCCACCCGGCTCACCAAAGTCGGCATCACCCGCACCGCTGTCGAACTGGCCGACCGGGACGGCATCGATGGCCTCACCATGCGCCGTCTGGCCAGCGCGCTCGGTGTCGCGACCGCCAGCCTCTACCGTCATTTCCCCGACCGGGAAGCGCTGCTGGCGAGCATGGCCGAGTTGGCGCTGCACGAGATCCCGCCGCCGGGGCCGCACTGCCGTGGCTGGCGTCGCCGGCTGCGGCACGAAGCGCAGGAGGAATGGCGCCTCTACCGCGAGCACCCGTGGATGCTGCCGCTGCTGGCGCGCACTCGTCCGCCGGTGAGCCCCCCGATGCTGGACATCCTGGAACGAAGCTTCGCCGCACTCGACCGTGCCGACCTGGACCGGCAGACCGTCGTCGCGATCTATCTCGCGTTGTCGGGGGTGGTCCAGGGACTCGCGCTGCTGTGGAGTTCGGAGCGCGTCGACCGTCTCGGTGATCCGCGAGAAGCACCCGCGCTGCGCGACGACTGGGCCGAGCTGCTCGACCCCGCGGTGCGTCCGGTCCTGCACCGCTTCTTCGGCGACGAGAACTCCGGCTTCGCCATGGACTTCGACGACCTCCTCGCCGCGGCGGTGGAACTGCTCCTCGACGGCGTCGCGGTGCGCCATCCGGAACCGACCGAATAGCCTGTGCCAATGACCGCTGTTGCAGATCGCTCGCTCGGACCGGAACTGGCACGCACCGAGACCATCGGCGCGGACACCGATGTGCTCGTCATCGGGTTGACCTCCTCGGAGAACGGACCCAGCATCGTGCCCGAGGACCTGTTCGGCGACGTGCTCAACGCCGAGGTCCGCGCGGAACTGCTCGACCAGCTCGGCGCGGTCGGGGCGAAAGGCAAGGCCGAGGAGCTCACTCGCATTCCGGCCCCGGCCGGGTTGGACGGGGTGTCCAGCGTGCTCGCCGTCGGCCTCGGCGCCGCCGACAAACTCGACCCCGAGCAGATCCGCCGCTCGGCCGGCGTCGCGGCCCGTGCGCTGTCGGGCACCGAACTGGTCGTGACCACGCTCTCCGGCCTGGATCTCGCCGCCGCGGCGGAGGGCTTCTACCTGGGCGCCTACTCGTTCACGCCGTTCCGGTCGGACAAGTCCGCGCCCAAGCCGGACGAGCAGCCAGTGGCCCGCGTCGAACTGCTGGTGCCGGAGCCGGGATTCGGCGAGGAGACGCTGTTCCACGCACAGGTCACCGCCGAAGCGGTCGCCACCGCGCGGGATTTCGTGAACACCCCGCCCAGCCACCTGTTCCCCGCCGAGTTCGCCGCCCGCGCCCAGGAACTCGCCGAGGCCGCCGGACTCACCGTCGAGCTGCTCGATGAGAAAGCCCTGGAAGCAGGCGGTTACGGCGGCGTGCTCGGGGTCGGCAAGGGCTCTTCGCGCCCGCCGCGGCTGATCCGGATCACCTACGCGGGCGGGCCGAAGAAGGTCGCGCTGGTCGGCAAGGGCATCACCTTCGACACCGGCGGCATCTCCATCAAGCCCGCGCAGAACATGGAGAACATGACCTCCGACATGGCCGGCGCCGCGGCCGTGATCGCCACGACGCTGCTCGCCGCCCGGCTCAGCCTGCCGATCACCGTCACCGCCACGGTGCCGATGGCCGAGAACATGCCGTCGGCCACCGCGCAGCGCCCCGGCGACGTGCTCACCCAGTACGGCGGCACCACCGTCGAGGTGCTCAACACCGACGCCGAGGGCCGCCTGATCCTGGCCGACGCGATCGTGCGCGCGAGCGAGGACGAGCCCGAGTACCTGATCGACGTGGCCACGCTGACCGGCGCGCAGATGGTCGCGCTCGGCACCCGCACGCCCGGCGTGATGGGCACCGACGACTTCCGCGACCGGGTCGCCCGCATCTCCCGCGAGGTCGGCGAGAACGGTTGGGCCATGCCGCTTCCCAGCGAGCTGCGCGCGGATCTGAACTCCAAGATCGCCGACCTGGCCAATGTGGCGCCGCACCGGTGGGGCGGCATGCTCTCGGCCGCGCTGTTCCTGAAGGAGTTCGTCCCCGAGAACGTGCAGTGGGCCCATCTCGATGTCGCCGGTCCGGCCTACAACACCGGCGGCCCGTTCGGCTACATCGGCAAGGGCGGCACCGGTGTCCCGGTCCGCACGCTGATCGCGGTGCTCGAGTCCATCGCCGCGGAGTGACGTCGCGGTGCGTCGTCCGGGGGCGACTCCGGACGACGCACTCCGCCCCTCAGCGAGCTCTGCGTACGTGACTTCGGTCTAACCGGGCCCTCCCGTTCGTCTCCGGAACCCTCCGGCAGCGGGTTGTGGGAAACCGGGGCACAACGGACAACTCGACCGCTCAGTTGTCGTACAGATCCCGCTCCATCGCGCGCTTCCGCTCCACCCGCTTGCGGGCGTCGTAGTCGCGCATCCGCTGCGGATATCCGGTCTTGCGCACGTCGTAGACGGGGATGTGCAAATCCTTGGCAAGCCGTTGCGCCCCACGCTCGCCGACGATCCGGCGCGTCCATTCGCCATCAGCGGCAATAAGCACGACTGTGACATCGGTCACCGTGGTCTTCGGCTCGACGTAGCCCTCGACGCCCACGTGTGTGCGCACCCAGTCGGCCAGGTAACGGGCGTCCTCCCCGCGCACCGAACCCCCACGTAGACCGCCGCCACCCCGGGCCGCGCCGCTGCGGAAACGATCCAGCAAACTCAACGACGCCGACCTCCTTTCCTGCACCGGAGAATGTTCACCGCCGGTCTTCCCATACTGCCAGCTCCGCGCAGTTCGCCGCCCTGTGCTACATGGCTTGCGAGCGAGTGCAAGGATGGACCGCGGTACAAGAACCACACGGATCTCCGGTGCCACGCACAATGATCGGTGGCTTCCGGCCGCCCGGCGCGACCAGCACCGGGTGTCCGCAGCGAGATCAACTGTTGTAGAACCCGTCGAGCAGTCAGAGGAGTCAACGGACATGGCCTTCTCCGTCCAGATGCCCGCTCTTGGTGAGAGCGTCACCGAGGGAACGGTGACCAGGTGGCTGAAGCAGGAAGGAGACACGGTCGAGGTCGACGAGCCGCTGCTCGAGGTCTCCACCGACAAGGTCGACACCGAAATCCCGTCCCCCGCGGCGGGTGTGCTGTCCAAGATCGTCGCGCAGGAAGACGACGTGATCGAGGTCGGCGGCGAACTCGGTGTCATCAGCGAGCCCGGTGAGGCGGCGTCGGCCGCGCCCGCGCCCGCTCCGGAGGCCGCGGCTCCCGCTGCCCCGCAGGAGGCGCCCGCCCCCGCGCAGGAAGCGCCCGCGCCCGAACCTCAGGCTGCTCCCGCCCCCGCCCCCGCCGCCGCGGCCGCGCCCGCCGATGGCACTCCGGTGAAGATGCCCGAGCTGGGCGAATCGGTCACCGAGGGCACCGTCACCCGCTGGCTGAAGTCGGTCGGTGACGAGATCGCCGTCGACGAGCCGCTGCTCGAGGTCTCCACCGACAAGGTCGACACCGAGATCCCGTCGCCGGTCGCGGGCACCCTGCTGGAGATCACCGCGCAGGAAGACGACGTCGTGCCGGTCGGTGGACAGCTCGGCGTCATCGGCAGCGGCGCTCCGGCGGCTGCCGCCCCGGCTCCCGCGCCCGCCCCGGCACCGGCCCCGAAGCCCGAACCGGCACCGGCCCCGGCTGCTGCGGCGCCCGCTCCGGCTCCGGCTCCGGCTGCTGCGGCTCCCGCTCCGGCTCCGGCGCCCGCTCCCGCTCCGGCACCTGCTGCGGCCCCCGCGCCCGCTCCGGCACCTGCCGCAGCCGCCGCCGCTCCGGCCGCTGAATCCGCCAACGGCGCAACCCCTTACGTCACCCCCCTGGTCCGCAAGCTGGCCGAAGAGCACAAGGTCGATCTCGCGTCCATCACCGGTTCCGGTGTCGGCGGCCGCATTCGCAAGCAGGACGTGCTCGCCGCCGCCGAGGCGAAGAAGGCCCCGGCTACGGCTCCCGCACCGGCTACGGCTCCACCCGCCGCCGCGAAGGCGCCCTCCGCCCCCGCCGTGGCGCGCCCGCAGCTGGCCCACCTGCGCGGCACCGTGCAGAAGGCCAACCGCATCCGCCAGATCACCGCGACCAAGACCCGGGAGTCGCTGCAGACCACCGCGCAGCTGACCCAGGTGCACGAGGCCGACGTCACCAAGATCGCCGCGCTGCGCAAGCAGGCCAAGGCGACGTTCACCGAGCGCGAGGGCGTCAACCTGACGTTCCTGCCGTTCTTCGCGAAGGCGGTCGTCGAGGCGCTCGGCGTGCACCCGAACGTCAACGCCAGCTACGACGAGTCCACCAAAGAGATCACCTACCACGCGTCGGTGCATCTCGGCATCGCCGTCGACACCGACCAGGGCCTGCTGTCCCCGGTCATCCACAACGCCAGCGACCTGTCCCTGGCCGGTCTGGCGCGCGCCATCGCCGACATCGCCGATCGCGCCCGCAACGGCGGCCTCAAGCCCGACGAACTGGCCGGTGGCACCTTCACCATCACCAACATCGGCAGCCAGGGCGCGCTGTTCGACACCCCGATCCTGGTTCCGCCGCAGGCGGCGATGCTGGGCACGGGCGCGATCGTCAAGCGCCCGGTCGTGGTGACCGACGAGACCGGCAACGAGTCCATCGGCGTCCGCTCGATGTGCTACCTGCCGCTCACCTACGACCACCGCCTGATCGACGGCGCCGACGCTGGTCGCTTCCTGACCACGATCCGGCACCGGCTCGAAGAAGCGGCGTTCGAGGCCGATCTCGGCCTGTGAGGAAGGTCCCGCGGCACGTATGAAGGTGGTGATCGCCGGCTCGTCCGGGTTGATCGGGACGGCGCTCGTCGCGGCTCTGCGCCGCGACGGGCACGACGTCGCCCGGCTGGTGCGCAGAACGGCGGCGGGACCGGACGAATTCGCCTGGAACCCCACCCGCGCCGACCTGGACCAGCGCGCGCTTCGCGGCGCCGACGCCGTGGTCAACCTGTGCGGCGCGAGCGTCGGCAGACGCCGCTGGACCGGCAGCTTCAAACAGGAGTTGCGCGACAGCCGGATCACGCCCACCGACGTGCTCGCCGACGCGGTCGTCGCCGCGAACGTGCCGGTGCTGCTCAATGCCAGCGGCGTGCACTATTACGGCGGCGCCACCGGCGACCGGGTGGTCACCGAAACCTCCTCCCCCGGTTCCGGTTTCCTGGCCACCCTGTGCCGGGACTGGGAGAACGCGACCGCGCCGGCCGCCACGGCCGGTGTGCGCACGGTGCTGCTGCGCAGCGCGGTCGTCCTGTCCCGCGCCGGGGGCATGCTCGGCATGCTGCACCCGCTGTACTCGCTCGGGTTGGGCGGTCGGCTGGGCAACGGACGCCAGTACACGCCGTGGATTTCGATGGCCGACGAGATCGGCGCGATCCTGTTCGCACTTACACACGACGCGGTGTCGGGTCCGATCAACGTGGTCGGTCCGGCACCGGTCACCAACGCCGAGTTCAGCCGTGCGCTGGGGCGCGCGCTGCACCGGCCCACTCCACTGGTGGTTCCTTCGTTCGTGTTGCGCGCGCTGGTCGGTGAGCTGGCGCAAGAGGCGATCCTGCACGGCCCGAGGGCGATCCCCACCGCGCTCGAGGAGGCGGGCTACCAGTTCCAGCATCCCACCATCGGCGCGGCGCTGGCCGCCACGGTGGGACGATCCGGAGACGATCGATGACCGACCGACTCGACACCAGGCCCGTCACCGTCATCCGCGACGCGACCCTCGACGACCTGCCCGCGATTCTCACCATCCACAACGCGAACATCGCCACCTCCACCGCGATCTGGGACACCGAGCAGGTCGGCCTCGACAACCGCGTCACCTGGTACCGCGATCGCACCGGCGCCGGTCTGCCCGTCCTGGTCGCCGACATCGACGGCGAGGTGGCGGGGTATGCGAGCTACGGCCCGTGGCGCACCAAGTCGGGTTATCGCTTCACCGTGGAGAATTCGGTCTATGTCGACGAGCGCTTCCACCGCCGCGGCATCGCCAGCGGCCTGCTCACCGAACTCATCGAACGCGCGCGCCGCGCGGGCACGGTGCACGCCATGGTCGCGGCCATCGAATCCAGCAATACCGGGTCGATCCAGCTCCATGAGCGATTCGGGTTCCGCACGGTCGGCGTGTTACCCGAGGTCGGCCACAAGTTCGGGCGGTGGATGGATTTGACCCTGATGCAGCTGACGTTGCCTGTCACGGTCGACTGAGACAGCGGTCGGCACTGCCCGTACCTCGTTGGTTCCCACCAAGCGTCGGGCGCCGCGAGGAGCTACCTCAGGTGCGTTCTACCCCCACTTCCCGGGTACGCCGCCAGCACGCTGCATTGCGATACTCGCGGCGCGGCGCGCTGCCCATCCGCGGCGCTATTCGCACAGCATCCGGGTTCCCTGCCACAGGCACAAACTCCGACCGTCTCCGAGTCAGGACTGCCGTGCAGAGGGTCGGCTACGCGATCGCCGCTGTACCGCCCTCGTCGTATCCGCGCTGGCCCGCAGCCCCATTCGAAGACCGGGCCATTGCGCCGTGACCGTTCGCACGCTCAGCGCCGAGCATCCGTCCAGCTCCGCCTCGGCTAACCTGATCGACCTGTGGTGGTTCCCACAACCGGACAGTGGAATCGGACATCCCGGTGGGCGTACCGTCTTGGCTGTGAACCACACGCGCACGACCCTGTCCGCCCGATTCGATACGACCCCGATCGTGGTCGAGGATCTCGGACTCATCGACTACCACGCCGCCTGGGACCTGCAGCGCACCATCGCCGAGCAGCGCGCCGAGGGCAACGGGTCCGATCATCTGCTGCTGCTCGAGCACCCCTCGGTCTACACCGCGGGCCGCCGCACCGAGACCGAGGATCTGCCGATCGATGGCAGCCCGGTCGTCCAGGTTGACCGCGGCGGCAAGATCACCTGGCATGGTCCCGGTCAACTCGTCGGCTACCCGATCGTGCGCCTGGCCGAGCCGGTCGATGTCGTCAACTACGTGCGCCGTCTCGAGGAGGCGCTGATCAGCGTCTGCACCGGGCTCGGCCTCGTCTGCGGCCGGGTCGAGGGCCGCTCCGGGGTCTGGCTGGCCGCGACCGAGCTGTACGCCGAGCGCAAGATCGCCGCGATCGGCGTGCGCGTGCAGCGTGGCATCGCCCTGCACGGTTTCTCGTTCAACTGCAACTCCGCGATGGACGGGTTCCAGGCCATCGTCCCGTGCGGTATCCGCGACGCGGGGGTGACCACCCTGACCCGCGAACTCGGCCGCGAGGTGACCGTGGCCGAGATCAAGCCGCTGGTGACCGACGCCGTCATCCGCGCGCTCGACGGCGAACTGCCGGTCACGGAGCACATTGTCTCCCGTCCGACCCCGGCCGAGACCGCTCCGCAACCCCCGACCGCGACGGCGTAAGGTCGATCAAGTGACCTCAGTCGACACCCCGACACCACACGGCGCGGCCGCACCCAACGGCCGCAAGCTCCTGCGCATCGAAGCCCGCAACGCGGAAACCCCGATCGAGCGCAAACCCAAGTGGATCCGCACCCGCGCCACCATGGGCCCCGAGTACTCCGAACTCAAAGGCCTGGTGAAACGCGAGGGCCTGCACACCGTCTGCGAAGAAGCGGGCTGCCCGAACATCTTCGAGTGCTGGGAAGACCGCGAGGCCACCTTCCTCATCGGCGGCGAACAGTGCACCCGCCGCTGTGATTTCTGCCAGATCGACACCGGCAAACCCGCGGCTCTCGACCGCGACGAACCCCGCCGCGTCGCCGAGAGCGTCCAAGCCATGGGCCTGCGCTACTCCACCATCACCGGCGTCGCCCGCGACGATCTGGACGACGGCGGCGCCTGGCTCTACGCCGAAACCGTCCGCGCCATCAAGCGTTTGAACCCCCACACCGGCGTCGAACTGCTGATCCCCGACTTCAACGCCGACCCCGGCCAACTCGCCGAGGTCTTCTCCGCCCGCCCGGAAGTGCTGGCGCACAACCTGGAAACGGTCCCGCGCATCTTCAAGCGCATCCGCCCCGCCTTCCGCTACGAGCGCTCCCTCGCGGTGCTGACCGCCGCCCGCGAAGCCGGATTGGTCACCAAGTCCAACCTCATCCTCGGCATGGGCGAAACCCCCGAGGAAGTCACCCAGGCCATGCACGACCTCCACGAGGCGGGCTGCGACATCCTCACCATCACCCAATACCTGCGCCCGTCCCCCCGCCACCACCCCGTCGACCGCTGGGTGAAGCCGGAGGAGTTCGTCGAGCATTCCCGGGTGGCCGAGGAAATCGGCTTCGCAGGGGTGATGGCGGGGCCGCTGGTCCGCTCTTCTTACCGGGCAGGTCGCTTGTACGCCCAGGCGATGGCCCACCACGGCCGCGAAATCGCTCCGGAAATGGCTCACCTCGCCGAGGAAGGCACCGCCTCCCAGGAAGCCAGCTCTGTCCTGGCCCGCTTCGGCTCCTGACCACTTACCGCGCAGTTTCGGCCCTCGCGCGCTCTTCATGCGCGAGGGCCGACGCATGTCGAACCGGGCTGCACCGTTCGAATGCCACATTCCAGCACTCCGCCCACAGCGCCCGTGAGACCTCACACGAGCGTGAACGCCCGCTCATGCCGAGTTCAGTGTGTTGCCGCCAGAATTTCGCTATCCCTTCGGACGAGGCAGCGCGCTAGCAGAAGTCGAGCCACCACCAGCCGCCCGCCAGCTCCATCGTGGGGCAGATCGGTTCGCCGAACCCGTCGTACGGTCCAGGCTCGGGTGTTCCGACGAAATGCCCGTAGCCGAGAGCATCGTCGGGGATCCCGATGTAGTCGGGCACGAACCGCACCGGCTGTCCACCACTGGTGCCGATCACTGCCACTTTGCAGTTCGCCGAAACGAAACACAGGTGCCGAGGCAGCTCGACACCGTAGTAATCGACTTTGTGATGCTCCGGCAGCTTCATCGCCGCGACAGCGGCGAAGGCTGGTCGCTCGACCCAAAACCTGGTCCACGCAGCAGCTTTCGGGTTGAAAAAGAGAAGAACCGATCCGCCGACCCCGATCAGTGCGAGTACCGCGGTTGCCACCAGAGGCCACCGTCGCGTGTCACGGGCAGCCAGAAACAGTACCAGCACGAAGCAGGCCAAGACAGTCACGAACACTCCCAGCAGCAACGGCAGGGCGAAAATCCAGAACTCAGTGAATAGCCAACCGCTATGTAGCGTTACGCCGAGCGCAATCATGGCAATGACCAAGGCGCACAAGGGTGCAGCGGAGGATCGGAGAGCTTTGACGAACACGACAGCGACCTTATATCGGCGATGTGCACGGTTTGCGCCGGAATTGTGAGGATTATGTGAGCGACCGCGTTCGTTCCGTTCCGAACGTCCGCCAACCACGACCGGCCGACCTGTAATGCCGCATGCCGCGCAGACCGAACCGGCCAGCGCCGGGGATGACCGGTTCGGTCAGCGATCTTGAGACCCCGACGCCCTCGCTCCCGAGCATCGGGCCCGCCTCGACGCGATCCTGGCCGCCAGCCCGTAACTTGCCGCGTTGACCGGGCATGTCCGCGATTTCGCCGAGATCATCGCCCAGCGGCGCGGGCGAGATCTCGAACAGTGGATGACCGCCGTCGACAACGATGACCAGCCAGCCCTGCACTCGTTCGTCCGAGGCTTGCGCCGCAACCAGGACGCGGTCACCGCCGGGCTGACCATGTCCTGGAGCAGCGGAACAGTCGAAGGGCACGTCAACCGCATCAAGATGCTCAAACGGCAGATGTTCGGCCGCGCGAAAATCGACCTTCTCAGGAAACGAATTCTATTGAGCGACTGAATATCCCGGCATGCGACATCACCAAATTTGTGCCCGATCCAGCATTGGCGCGATGTTGACACCCCGTGCTACCGAGACGTTGGGAGGGGCTTTTGCCGACTATCCCTGGTTACGTCATGTGGTGGCATCCGAACGAGTGAGCGCGATGCAGCGGCTGTTGGTGGGACACGTCGGGTTGAAACACGGTCGGGTCTGGGTCGCCGACGATGGTCACGCGGTGGCGGTGTGGACGCATCCCGACACGGACGGGGCTGCGGCTATCGGCGCAAGGCAAGGGTTTTGGTAAAGCCATCGCATTGCCCGGCATGCAAGCCGCCGAGCAGGCCGGTGTCCCTGCGTTCCTGGAAACCTCGGATGAGCGCAACCTACGGTTCTACCGGCGGCTCGGCTTCGAAGTGACTGCCGAGGTGGCCGCGACGCACGGGCACCTGACCTTGCACCTGTGCGCGTCTGTGGTCATGAAGCCCCAACCTTCGGGAGGTAGCCGGGTTCAAGAATGAGTCGGCGGAATATGGAAGCGCTCGTGATTGTGGAAGCGGCCGTGGTCATGAATGCAACTGGGGTCACTGACGCGCAACCCGTCACGCACGCGCGTCTTCTCATCGATGCAAAAGCCGTCATCCCGAGTCGGCGGCGCCTCGGCAGTCGCCGTCACCGCGCTCGGCGCCCCGATCGCCGCGGCAATCAGCGCTACAACCAGGGTGCGGCGTACCGGCGCGGCAGTCGCGGGAATTGTTCGCCCCATTGGGTTCCTTCCGTTGCGGGATCTCACACCGTTCTATCAGCGCACGCAGCATGGCAACACCCGCCGATTCCAGGGGCGACTCGACGATCATCGACCGCGGCCCCTTCCCCATCGACCGGTCAGATCCCGGTCCAGTACGGCGAGTTGGGCTCGCACCTGTGCCTACAGCGACGAATCTCGTTCCAGCGAAGCTGGATAGGCCGCCCACGTCGCGGCCGTCTACTGCGGCTATCCACCAGCCGAGGATGGCCGGGTCTCGAGATTTGCGGACGGCGGCGCGCAAGCGAGCACGGAGGCATCCGCGGACTCAGACGACGTCGGGTGCGCGGGAGGTGGGCAGGAGGTGGTCTCGGTAGCGGCTGATGGCCGCGTCCTGCGCCGCGACTTCGACGCTGTCACTGCGGGTTTGACGCTGCCCTGGAGCAGCGGACCGGTCGAGGGACACGTCAACGGATCAAGATGATCAAACGCCAGATGTTCGGCCGAGCAAAGCCGAATCTACTCGCGGAAGCGAATCCTGTTGAGCGACTGAGCAAACCCGACCGCCAGTATCACCAAAATTGTGCCTGATCCCGAACCCTGACCCACCTAGTCCGGGTTAACCGTGACCCACCAGGGTCCCGAACGCACGAAAATGCCGAATTATGTGATGCTTCGTCTGTATCAGACGAAACGCTGGCGCGTGTGGGGCGACTCGGCAGCTACCGCGCGGCTGGGGGTAGGAGCCGGCCGCTGAGGACGGGATGGTTGTTGAGGTCATCCAGCGGCAGCCCGACGCCCAGGTTCTCTGCCAGCCTGTAGAACATTCCGAGGACCCCCAAGGGGCCGTCCCGCAAGGGGCCGTCCCCCAAGGGGTCGTATTCGTCTTCTTCGAGTCGGGCGCCGAGCGCCTGCATCTCGGTGTCGAAGTGGTGTGGGTCACTGCCGGTCCGGTCGGCTGAGGCGAGGCCGGTGGTGGTGTAGAGGCCGGTGATGAGGCGGCCGTCCTCGGCGTACCAGAACACCTCACCCGGTTTCTCGTTGGCGTGCAGCACCAATGCCGCGGTTCCGATCGAGGCGCGCAGCACCAGGCCGCGGTCTTCGACGCATTTCCAGCTACCGTGCTCCCACGCCCAGGCCCAGCTTCCGTAATGCCCTGCGCTGACCACATATCCGCCGTCTGCGCCGAGAAGGTCGCCCAGCTCGTAGCGGAAGTCATCCGGCCCGCGCACCGCCACCGTGTTCTGGTCGACACCCATCCGCTCCAATAGCTCCCGGGCGTTGATCTGACGCGCGAAGGTGAGGCAGAGCAGCGGCAGATCCCTGTCATACAACCACCCAAGGCCACCGGTCATGGTGTTCACGACGCCCCCGACTCGTTGATCGCGATCAAGGTCGGCAAACACAGTCCATGATCATGAAACCAGGCGTCGTCATCAGCTGAAGCAATCACAACGGCTGACACTGCCATGAGACACCGACACCCATGGCCGGGCGGACAAGCCGGTACCACGCACCGGGCTGTTGCGGGACTCGATGGAAGTCCAACGTCCGGATATGCCGCATTTCGCGCTGTCCGAACCGAACGACGCAGGTGTACTGGAAGATCGACGGGCGCAGATCATCTCGGCCCGGCCGAATGCACGAAAATGCCGACTGGATACCGCTCGTAGACGAGTCGGGTGAAACAGCCGTTATCAACGATGAGCTCAAAATCCTTGGGGGTGCTGGGAGAGCCAGCTTGTGTGCCGGTGCATGAGCGTGTCACGTTCGGCGCCACTGGGTAGCAAAACATCCGCGCCGCCGTCGTAGGGATGGTGAATCCGTTCCAAGGATAGGTCAGCGATCATGACCCCTGCGGTGACGTTATCGGCCACGGCGCAGAAGGTCATCGATAGCGCCGCGCTGCCAGGGGATTCGGCTGACGAATAGGTGGGTGTAGGAGATGAACTCGGCGTCGGTCTCGGTCGGATCAGTGCAGACCAGGTCCAGTAGCGTGCATCGAGATGCCACTGCGCGTGGTCATCGGGTCGCGCGGATGGCTCAGGATTGGAGGACCAGTCACAGGTGATGAGGTAGATCTCTTGCTCAGTGAACAACTCGTCCACGACCGTGTTGTACCGGTCGAGCACGATGCCGTACTCCTCAGCAGTTTCTGGGTAGCGCTTGGACATGGGAAGGCTGTCAAACCGTACCCATCGGTCCCGATACGCATGCTTGAGCTCATAAGCCAGCGGGCGACATCCCGGCCACCGTTGTTGCCAGAGCCCGGACAGATCATCGCTACGCATCCGATCACCGTATCCGCAGGGAGTGCGTTGACCACGAACTCTTGCTGGTCAGGAGTAGGTCGTGAGGGTTCGTGGCCGACTCGGTATCGGCGCGTCGCAGATGCCGCGCCTCAGACACACTGTAATCAGCGTAAGACCTTTTGTGTCAAGCGATTCGGCCGGTGCCCTGGGCTGTCGGCGCAGTGCCACTAAAAGAGGAAGATTCCGGCCCCGAAGAAGGTCACTCCTACGGGCAGGATGACCAGAAACAAGATACAGATGCTCACCGCGCAGCAGAAGAGCACCAGAACGGGCCGAGCCGCCTGGTGTACTAACGCGCGAACCCCATCCTTTTTCCCGGTGGCGACCCCCGCTGCGACGAAAACGGTCGGCATTGCGAGCAGCGCGACGACGATGACGATGATGGCTTCCAGAATGGTGTTCACAACCCTCGCGTATGGCGTGCGAGCTTCACGCATGCATGGAGTGCACTGTAATGCCGCGACCCGCACTCGTGCCGCGACCACCAGGCCAACCCGCTGACGATGAGCCGGGCCGAGATCGAACGCTATGTCGGCTGGATGCGCGAAGTGCGCCGGTTCAAACCCGCCACCGTCGCCCGTCGCATTGCGGTGGTGACCGGCTTCTACCGCACCTGCGTCATCGACGGCGTCCTGAAACATTCCCCGGCCGGCTGAATACGTGCGCCGCCCACGGGTCTCGAACGAGTCACCCACACTCGGTCTTTCGCATCTGCGGTTCGAAGCGTTGCTGTCCGCGGCCCGGGGCTCGGTCGGCGAGCCGCGTGGAAATGACGTCCTTCAGCTCGCCCATGGCTTTCGTGAAGGCTGCTTCGATGTCGACCTCGTATCGATGGCCGAGGATCAGGATCGACCAAAGGCAGTCGGCGAGTTCGTGTTCCAATGCTTCGCGCCCGCCGAGCTGGAGCGGGTGCCCTCTGCGGCCATCACCAGTTTCGCCAGGTCGCCGGCGTCGCCTACGAAGCCGAGCATGAATTCCTGCCGGGTCCATGTCCGTCCTCTTTCGGCGAGGTTCAGCTCGTCATACAGGTCGTGTACTTCGACGGCACGTGCTTGAAGGTTCTGGAGGTCCACGTGTCAATGCCTACCAGGAAACTCCGTGCGGCAGCGGATGCGCGCGCCTGGTCACCTACAGAGTTGATGGCCTCCAGCTCAGGCGGCCCGACACACTGACATGCCGATTGCCGTCTGTCGCCAGGGCCGCATCCGTCCGAAAATCGGTGCATGAGTGTCGAAGAATCGATCGGGTTGTGAACACCTCCCCAGGACGGCCGGAATCGCCCGACCAGTCCCGCCGGAGCGCTGTGACGGGCATCCCGCCCAACCGACGTCCGCATATGCCGCTGCGGGCGATCTGAGCAGTGGATACACTGCGGTGCAGAACGTCCGATGATGCCGCGGGACGCACGTACCCCTGGTGACAGACCCGACGTCATGTCGCATGGACGACATAATCGCCTCTCTGGATCGGGGCCGTTGCCGCGTCTTAAGTAGCCGATGACCGCGCACACAGAAGGGCCGCCATCTCGGGATCGGTGTACCGCGGCCTGGCGCCGTGACAGGGCGCGAAAACCACAGAGATCTCTCAACAAGTCATGGGAGCGTCGCCCGACCCGGACCAGTAGCGTCCAGGGCGAACGAAGGAGATCGAACATGATTGGTGGGCGCAACGGATACCTGCTGCTCGGTGGTGCGGCGTCGGTCGGGGCGGGTGCGTTGCACGTGTTTGCCGCGGGACTGCATACCGAGCACGCCACCCTCGCCCGGCTGATGGTCGTGCTCGCGGCAGCACAATGCGCGGCCGGGCTGCTGGCTTCGGTGAGCACGCGAAAGACCATGCCGGTCACGGTGATCGGGGTGAACCTCGTCGCGGTGGTGATCTGGGGGTACACCCGGTTCGCGGGGCTGCCGTGGCCCGACGGCCTCGACATGGCGGAGGCGCCGCAGTTCCTCGACAGCACGTGCGCGGCGCTGGGGCTGCTCGCGATCGCCGGTGCAACCGTCACCCTGGCGCGCCCCGAGACGACACTGCCCACGGCACCGACCGCGACCGCCGCCGGTCTAGCCGGCGCCCTCGCCGTCGCGGCGATGCTGGGCGGCGCCGGACACGTGCACAGCCATGGCGACGGCGGCCACACCCATGCCACCGGCGGCGGCCATACCGACCACGACCACGGGACCGGCACCGCGTGGCCGCGGCCGTGGGATCCGGCGACCCCGGTCGATGTGTCCGGCGTGCCGGGCGTGACCGCTGCGCAGGAGCAGCGCGCGACCGCTCTGATTCGCAGCACCCTCGACCAGCTGCCCGCGTTCGCCGACGTCGGTTCCATCGGCGCACTGGGCTTTCGCTCCATCGGCGACTCGGCCACCGGTTACGAGCACTACATCAACACCGGCTACATCCGCGACGACCGATTCCTCGACGCCACCCACCCGGAGTCCCTGGTTTACCGGGTCGACGGAGCCGATCGGACCCTGGTCTCGGCGATGTACATCGCCAAGGGCAAGAAGATCGACGACCGCGAGCTGGTGGACTACGGCGGGCCCCTGATGCAGTGGCATGTCCACGACAACCTCTGCTGGAAGACGGGCGCCGACGGTCCTCAGGTCGCCGGTGTCACCGACGCCCGGGGCAACTGCCCTCCCAACTCGATCAACCCCGGCGCGGGCAATCCGATGGTCCATGTCTGGATCACCGCCAACCAGTGCGGACCGTTCGCGGCCCTGGAAGGCCACGGCGCAGGGCAGGCGGCCCCCACCGTGGACGGCCGCCGCACCGATACCTGCTCCCACGATCACACCGGCGGACACCGCTGAGCGGCCCCGCGCCCTGGCGTGAACTCGTATGCAGCCCGTTTCTCCCGAAAAGGCCAGCGCTGCTGCGGAACTCACTAGGTCAACGCATGCCAAGTTGTCGGCGTCACCTGCAGCGGGAGCACCACAGAACTCGCCAGGGGTTGGACTGCGACGCAACACCAGGCACCGGCACTCCCCACGCCGACGCCGAACGCACCCTCATGCCGATTTCCATGCATCCAGCGGGATCGGTCTCGAGTGTGGATCTGTCGATCGGGGCAGCTCGTCGCGGATGGCTGGCATCGACCCAGCGGCCACGCACTTCTCGATGATCTCCCTACTCGGGGAAGGTCGGCTGGCCGACGCCGTCTCGCTCGGAGACGACGCCCCGTGTCGGCTCTTCGGGTAATGCCGGCTCGGAACGGTCGGCAATTGCGCGCGACGCCCACAGGTGTCGTGAGAGCTGGCCCGCCAGGCATGCACCGGCCGCGTTCAACAGCACGTCGTCGACGGATGAGTGACGGCCGATAGCGAGGGCGAACTGTGCAGTCTCCACCGCGATCGAAGCTGCTGCTCCCGCCAACAGGATGCGGTACGAACGGGCGAACCAGGGTCGGCGCACGGGCAACAGAAAGCCGAGTGCGGCGAAGACAAGCAGATTCCCGCCGAACTGCTCGATTACCCGGTCGTCGGCCAGTTGCTCGGCCAGATCACGCAGCGGCACGAGATTCAGCGAACGACCCGTTCCGGTCGGCGTGAGGATCATCCACAACCACGGCGCGGTACCCGTCACCATCCCGACATCGCACAGCGCCGCCCGCCACCCGCGCCGCCCAGCCAGCCACCAGGCCAGGAGACCGGCTACCGGTATCGCGGCGATCGCGGCCACCACGACCCCACCCCACGCCTCCCATGTCCCGTTCACACCGCCAGTATCACAACCACCAGCGCCACAGACCTGGCCGAAATCCCCACCCACACAGCCTGCACCCATCGCCGCCCACGCCCAGCGGAGGTCCCTGACGTCCAGTGAGCGCCAAAATGCCCTGTAATGCCGCATACCGGTCTCAGCTCGACACCAGCCCCTTCACCCTGAAACCCATATAGCCGATCGCCCCGCTCATCGCTGATCTCCTTGTCCGCTGCCGGATTCGGCGCTGTGAGGCCGACCACAGGGCGTCACATCACCGGGCACCAGCTCGTCCAGCAATCGAGACCAACTCAGCCAACCACGGAGTGCACCATGAGGATCAGTACCTGGGCCCGCCGGCTCGCTCTCGGACTCACCACCGTCGTCGCGACGCTGCTCGCGATCGCGCTGCCGGGGGCCTATGCCTGGAACCCGCCGGGCTCGCCCGACCGTCCGGCCTACCTCGACCGCATCGATTCCCGTTATGCCGACACCGACCTGGCCCGATTCCATTACACGGTGACCGGTCAGGGATCACCGGTCGTGCTCATCGCGGGTGGTGGGCTGTGGCAATACTCCTGGCGCGACGTGATTCCGGCGCTGGCGCGAAACCACACCGTCTATGCGGTCGACCTGCCCAGCCAGGGCTATACCGAACTGCGCCGCCCCGGCTTCGCGTTCGACCTGCCCGCCATGGCCGAGGCCATCGGCACCTTCTTCGACGCCGTCGGCCTGAATCACGCTGCGCTGGTGGGTCACTCGTGGGGCGGCGCGTGGAGCCTGTACTTCGCCGAGCAGCATCCCGAGCGAGTCGACCGGCTGGCCCTGCTCGATTCGCCGGGCCTCAACGCCGAAAAAGCACCGGTGACACCCCTGTTCCAGACACCGATACTCGGCGAGCTCGCCACAAAACTCACCACCCGCGACTTCTATGCCGACAGCATCCGCGGCACGTTCCACCACAAAGATCTGGTCACCGACGAGATGATCGACGAATTGTGGCCGCCGTTCTCGCGCCCCGACAACCGCGACGGCTTCCTCGCCCTCTGGCGCAACCTCGACTACCGCCTCACCGACGCCGACCTCGCCAAGGTGAGCGCACCGACCCTGGTCCTGTGGGGTGGCGCCGACGAATGGCTGCCCGCCACCCAGGCCGAACGCCTGGCCGCGCGAATCCCGAACGCCACCGCCACGGTACTGCCCGGTTGTGGTCACACAGTGCACGAGGACTGCCCCAGCGAGACCATTCCGCTGATCGAGAACTTCCTCAGCTGAATCGACACCAACGCATCCATCACCCATCGACACGGCAGCCCCGTAAACTAAGATTCAATCTTAGTAAGTATTCTTCTTAGTTCAGGAGGTTGGATGGAGTTCACAGGCAGATCCGCCGACCTCGACCTGCTCACTCGTCAGATGAACTCGGTGATCGACGGTACCGGCACCACCCGTGGCCGTGCGGTCATCGTCACCGGTCGCCGACGGGTCGGGAAATCACGACTCATCCAGGAATTCTGCGATCGGTTGAACCGCGCCTACCTGGTCTTCCAGGCAACGCGCGGCCGCAATCCAGTCGCCGAGCGGGAGGAATTCACCGCCACGGTCGCCCAGTCGGCGTTCGGGGGGGCAGAGCTGGTCAGCGGATTGCAGGCCGGCGACTGGAATCAAGCTCTCCGGTCCCTTGCGATCGCCTTGCCAGATGACGCGCCCTGTATCGCGGTCATCGATGAGGTGCCGTGGCTGGTCGAACAGGATCCGGAGTTCGAAGGCGCGTTGCAGACGGTGTGGGATCGCCACCTGTCGGCCAAGCCGGTCCTGCTCGTCCTGGTCGGCAGTGACATCTCGGTCATGGAGGCCCTCGGATCCCGCGACCGGCCGTTCTTCGGGCGCGCGACGAAAATGACCATCGAGCCACTGCACCTAGCCGATGTGCAGGCCATGACCGGCCTCAACGCCGCCGACAGCGTCGACGCGCTGTTGATCACCGGCGGGTTCCCCGAGATCGTCAGTTCGTGGCGACCAGGAATGAGCCGAGCCGACTTCCTGCGCGACGCGGCTACGAACCCGCTGGCTCCGCTGCTAGTGGCGGGCGAACTCTCGCTGCTCGGCGAGTTCCCGGAGGGAATGCGCTCGCGCGCAGTCCTCGAAGCCATCGGCAGCGGAGAACGGACCTTCAGCACCATCGCCGCGCAAGCCGGTGGAGCGAACGCACTGCCAGCAGGCTCCCTCAATCCGCTACTGAACATGTTGCAGGCCAAGCGAATCGTCGCAAGCGAACTCCCGCTGTCCACGAAATCGGACACCAAGAACAAACGCTACCGAATCGCCGACTCCTATCTCCGGTTCTGGCTGGCCTTCCTGCAACGCGGCATTCCGCTTATCGAACGAGGCCGTGGCGATCTCGCGTTGACCCGCATCGAACGCTCCTGGACGACATGGCGTGGACGCGCTATCGAACCGTTGGTCCGCGAATCCCTCATGCGTCTCCTGCCCGACGAGCAATGGCCCGACACCGAGGCGGTCGGCGGCTGGTGGAACCGGCAGAACAATCCCGAAATCGACCTGATCGGCGCCGACCGCGCACCAGTCGCCAGAGCAGTACATTTCGTCGGCTCCGTCAAGTGGCTCGAAGACCGGCCCTTCGACCGCCATGACTACGACAGCCTTGCCCGCTCGCTGCTCGCAGTGCCTGGAACCGATCACGACACCCGACTCGTAGCTGTGTCCCGATCCGGTATCGCAGAGAATTTGCCGCTGGCAATACATTGGGGGCCGGAAGAACTCGTCCGGGCATGGCAATGACCAGCGACACTCATCTGCCATCCAGCCGGAACAGTTCACGGTCTCCCGGAGCGTCAGGATCAGCCGTCACACTGCTTGATTTCGCAGGTCTGGAATTGGGTAACCGTGGCGCGCACCGCGTCGTCGAGTAAGCATGAGGCGACCTGCCGCGAGGCGTTACGTTTGACAAGCGACTTGTCCACACAAACGGCGCCGCCACCTGACCGTATCGCCAACACCGACGAATCCCGCGACCACCCGACCTCCCGGACGAGAACCCGCAATTGGCGGAGCAGCGAAGGTGTTCGATCCATCAGTGGGCGGGCATTCGGAGGACTTGACCGCTCAGTTCGGTGATCGAATCGAGACAAAGCGTGCCTCGTTACACGAAATTCTGCATTGTGATGCAAATCACGTTTGACCGTAAAGCACCTGGGAGATCAGCATATCCACGAGTCCAGCCAGATGCTCCAAGATCGGCAATATCATTCATTAACTACTTGTTTGCCGTATGTTCATCTACCGTGACCAAGCTGAGATCAGGTCCGGAAGAGACCTGAGAAACCAGCTCCACAGCCCAACGGCTTGTTTCTCTTCGGGTACGGCAGCGGCACCCACGGGAACCATCCCGAGTCGTTCACCGCGTCGCGCCGCCAGGAATTCGAAACCTGGCTTCACAACGAAATCCGAAAACCGCACACGAGCCGAGACGGCGAACTCCACAACCGGTGCCCGCCGTAGATCCGCGCTGTTTATCCGGGCGGATCGCCGCACGATCAAGGAACTGATTTCTCGATGCCTGACGCACGCGTTTCTCCCTTCCGCCGGCTGTCACTTCGCAACGGTGCCGTCCTCGCGGCCGCCATCGGCATGGTCGCCCTCGGTGCCTCCGCCGGGGTGGCGGTGGCCGATGACGCCACTCCGGCGCCCGTCACAGCGGCCGCCGATGCCACGCCGATCGATGGCAAGGCCTTTGCGCTGCCGGTGCTGCCTCCGCTGCCCGCACTTCCTCCTCTGGGCGTCCTACCCCCGCCCGCGCCCCCGGTCTACGAGAACAACCTCGACGGCTGGATTCGCCAATCCCTCGACGTCATGCGCGTCCACAACATTCCGGGTAGCTACGACAGCATCCACCGCAACATCATGCGCGAATCCGGCGGCAATCCCCGGGCCATCAACAATTGGGACTCCAACGCCGCCAAAGGAACCCCTTCCAAGGGCCTGCTCCAGGTGATCGACCCGACGTTCAACGCGTATCACGTCGACGGCACCCCCTTCGACATCTGGGACCCGGTCGCCAACATCACCGCCGCCTGCAACTATGCGGCTCACCGCTACGGTTCGATCGATAACGTCAACGGGCCCTACTGAGCTCGGCCACACGTACGGCAGCGCCTCCTCGTCTCACCGACGGGGAGGCGCTGTCGCTTATGGCGACTGGTCGATGAGGTCGGGTGGCACGAGGTTTTAGACCCGCGCTGCACGCCGGGCCAAGAACTCCCGCACCTCGGGAACGCCAGTGTGGGTACGAACACTGATCGCGATGGCGTCGATTCGCTGGTGCAGGCGCGTGGAGGCGAGACCTGCGATGGTGTCGTAGTTGTCGGCGAGCAGAGCGCATGCTCGGGCGACGTCACCGGCCGTTGCGAAGTTCTCCGCGAGATGGACTTGCCATGCGGCGCGCTCCCTGGGCCAGGCCGACGACTTCTCAATCGCGGCGAGCAGATTTGAGGTTGCCGCAGGGTGCTCACCGAGCCGCATCTGCGCCCAGCCGATACCACCAACGAATTCAGCCTCGGGCAGGTAAACCCAATCCGGGTCGTGCCCACGGGTTGATTCGTATGCGCGGTGCGCCCGGCTGATCGCCGCCGCCATTGCGGACTTGTCACCGCGAACCCCATGAGCTTCGGCTTCCCTGACAGCCATCAACGCCCGCAATTTCGGGCCACCGTCGCGGAGCGAGGCCCGTGCTGCTGCTTGCGCGTATTGCACGGCCAGAGGGTTCCCTGCTGCGTCCTCTCCAGGGCGGCTCGCCATGAGGCAGCTGGCATTCCCGAACGCATGGGCCGCCGCAATCCCGTCACCAGCCGCATTCGCGGCGTTCGCCGCATCCGCGTAGTACCGCCGCGCATCATCGAGACGGCCCGCGTCGTAATGCACCCATCCAGCGGCAGTCATCATCTCAGCAGCGGCACTGGTGAGCGCCCGCCCGACCGCCTCGGTGTAGCTGCCGTGGTCGAGAAGCTGCTCCACGTAACGGACTTGATTCGCTGCCACTCTGCACAGCCGATCGCCACCGACCACCAAATCCAGTTCGTGGATTTGGTTCACGCTCTCAGTGATGGCATCGACATCACTCACACCGACTTTCACGCTGGATGCCGATGCGGCTTTCGACGGAGCGGTTGCCGACATCATGGCGGCCCCCGCACTCCCTAGTACCCCTGCTCTGAAGAAGTTGCGACGGTCCACATCTGCCTCCTGGTCCGACTCCACTACCAGTATGGCAAGCGGAACCTGAAGCGCACGGGCCACAAGCCGCAGAACACGAACATCATGCGAAGCAGGTCCGCCGCGCTCCAACCCCGAAACAGCGGGCTGGGAGAAGTTGATCAGTGCACCCAACTCGGCCTGCGTCATGCCGAGGGACTTCCTGATCCGCCGGATGACTTCGCCGGTCGTCATATGCATAGCCAGCCTCCCCCGATTCATGGTTGATTTCCCCTCAGCATCCACCTCGACAGCGGCGGCATCCGCAGGATATACGCCTCATCCGATAGCCGGAACTGAAACCGGAATCCGCACTCCCACCTGGCTTTTCATGAGGCATACCTTGGCCGCGGCACCCGATGCCGGGCCGACGCCGCACTCGCAGCGGCGCATCAGCCCGACAGAGTGGCGGGCCGGTGGCGAGAGCCCCCGGCATCGGGCGCCGCCTACAACTGGTGCTCGACACAGAGAGGTGTCACGTGTCCGCGAACTCCCTCGCCATCTATCAGCTCATCGCCTTGTGCGACGCAGGCGCGCATCAGGCGCCGGTCCTGCCGCTCACCATCGGTCAAGCCCACGAGGTGATGCAGATTCACGTGTCCTGCCGCGCGAAACGCTGCGCCCGCAAAGCCGCGGCGCGGCAGGTGCTGATCGACGCCGGGAGGATGGTGCCGGACACCGGCAAGCCCCAGTGAAGCCGCATACCCCCGCCGATCCGCCGGACCCGCACCGAACGCGCCACCTGCGCATCGAATTCGGCGCACTGCACGTCGACTACCGAGCCGATGCCGAACAGGCCCGAGAGGTGGCACAGCGACTGGCCCAACACTTTCCGGAGCTGACCGTGACCGTCGACGACGAACTCCGCGACGACTACCCACGATCTGCCGATTCTCGCGCAGGCCGCTATCGCGCATGCCCAGTTCGAGTCGATTCACCCGTTCACCGACGGCAACGGCCGGATCGGCCGCGCTCATCAGCGCGATCCTGCGGCGACGCGGACTCACCCAGCGAGTCACGGTTCCATTGGCATCAGCGATGCTCGCCGACACCGGCCGCTACTTCAGCCAGCTGAACAGATACCGCGATGGACGTGTCGACGAATTCGTCGAGTACGTCGCTGTCGCAACCATCCACTCCTGCGAGGCCGCACAGGAGTCCGCCCGTGCCCTCGCCGACCTCCCCGAACAGTGGCGTGCTCGCGCCAAGCCGCGGGCGAATTCCGCAGACGAGTCGGTACTCGCCGCACTGCTCGACACACCGATCTTCAACGCGGACACGGCGCAGAAGATCACCGGCACCACCGAGGGCAGTGTGTACCGCGCCCTCGGCAGGTTGACCGAAGTCGGCATCCTCGAGGTGCTCTCGGAGAACAAACGCAATCGGATCTGGGCGGCAACCGACGTTCTTGCCGAACTCGACGCTCTCAGCGCCGCCATCGGCAAGCGGACCACCCACAACAGGTAGTTGGCATGCGATCCATCGTGCGCGGGTCTGGCGACAGAGCCGACGAGCGCCCGTCAGGGCTGGTCACATCGATACTCCCGCCAGTGACAACAAGTGTGTGCGCGGGAGCACATACGCTTGCGGCATGTCCCGCTGGAGCACACACGGCAGAAAGAGTGGCTCCACCGGATCAGCTCACAGCGAGAACGAAAGACTCGCGGCGACAACACTTTCCATGGGACACGCGCAGCTGGACATCACCAGCGCGCACAGTCACGGTTCGCTCTCGGATGCCCACGAAGCACCAGGATCAGCCTCGTCGGTTGAACACCATGCCGACGTAGACGCCGAATTTCCCTGCGACGCACCAGAAGACCTGCCATATGCAACGAAATCTCCTGGGCTAGAAGGGGACAACGCGCAGCGTTCGGGCACGGCTGCGCTGATCGGGCTCTGCATCGGCGTGGTGCTTTTGGTGGTCTCCGGTTGCCTGTTCGTCGACCGTTCCACCGAGCAGGCGGCGCCGACCACTTCGCTTCGGACCAGCGCGCCACCGAGCACCACGGCGCCACCCGCCACCACCGCACCCGCACCCGCACCCGCACCCGCACCCGCACCTACACGGGTCCCACCTGCCGCGAGGCTGGGCATCGGCGTGGCCGTCGGAAAGGTCACCGCCAACGACGGTACGACACTCGTTGTCAAGAATCTGACCGGCAGCAGCGTCAAGGTCCGAAGCAACGCGGCCACCAAAATGTACGTCCTGGCTGCCACGCGGGCGGCCGACATACGCGTCGGCACCGTCATCGCCGTCTACGGGCAGAGTCAATCCGATCGGTCGATCCTCGCCAATGTCATCGCGGGCGTCTGGGTCAACGCCTCCCCCAAATGATGTCGCTCAGGCCGCGAGACCGGAGCGACCGCAGACAACTGTCGACACTTGCACATCGCATTTTTAGGTCGGTCGACCTATATTGAGATTGTGAACGACGATCTCCAGTTCGATGCGCAAGGCCCGGTTCTTCTGGTCGGCGGGTACGGGACGGTTGGCGCTGAGGTGGCGCGGATAGCGGCTGCCTCGCTGCCGCTGCTGCTCACCGGCCGGTCCGTGGAGCGGGGCCGGGATCTGGCGGCGGAGACCGGTGCGGCGCTGCGGGCGTGGGATCTCGCGGATCCGGCTCCCTTTCGAGCGGGTGTGCGAGCGGTGGCCGGGCTGGTCAATGATCCCGATGACCGGGTTCTGCGGGCGGCGATCGCGGGCGGGGTGCCGTTCGTGGACATCACGCGCTGGACCAGCCGGTTGCAACGCGCTGCGACTGTTGCCTCCATGCTCGGTCCGACCGCGCCGGTGCTGCTGTCGTCGGCGTGGATGGGTGGTGTCACCAGCCTCGTCGCCGCCCATCTCGCCGACCAGGTTCGCGGGGCGGACACCGTCGAGGTGGCGATCCGCTGGGACCTGCGAGACCGGGCCGGGGCCGACTCGGTGGAGTTCATGGACCGGCTCGGGCTGGATTACGAGGTGGTCGAGGGCGGGCAGCGGCGTACTGTGATGCCGCTCAGTGATGTTCGTCGAACCCGCATCGGGGACCGCGTCACGCGGGTCGCGCGCATCGACACGCCGGAGCAGTTCACACTGCCGCTGACGGTCGGCGCCACCACCGCGGTGACCCGTATCGGATTCAGTTCTGCCGCATCCACTTCCGCGTTGCTTGCGGTCAAGCGAATCGGGTTCTTCCGGTGGGGGCGCGGCGACTGCTTCGCCGCTACGCGGCGGACACTGCTGTATGCGCCGGGTGACGGCGGCATCGCCAAGCTGCGTGTCGATGTCACCCACGGCGGACTCACCCGTACCGCTGTCGTCACCGACCCGGCCGGACAAGCCCACCTCACAGCGGTCGGCGCACTGCTCGGCATTCGCCGAGTTCTGGCGCTGGACGGAGCACCCGCCTCTCCCGGCGTGAGCTTCCCTGAGCAGACACCCGCGCCCTCCGAGGTTCCGGCCATGCTGGCGAACCACGGTGTGCTGATCGACACCGTTGCCGACACCGGCAGGGCCGCATGACCCAGTCGCCTCGCGCCGTCCGGACCACCAAGGGAACCCAACGCCGAAGCGACCTGCTCGACACAGCGGAACGGATCCTCATCGAATCCGGGCACGGCGAACTGACCATGCGCGCCGTCGCATCCGCCGCCGAGATACGGCTGGGCCATTTGCAGTACTACTTTCCGAACCGCGGCGATTTGGTCACCGCTGTACTGAACCGCGCCCTCGAACAGTCCTTGCAACGCCTGACCCCGCTGCTGACAGCCGGCCACCCCGTCGTCGATTTGATCCGAATGCTCCTCGCCGAGCAGGACGACCCACGACTCATGCGCATCTACACCGAAGTATGGGCGCTCGCCGCCCGCGACGAATCGATAGCCGAAGCGGTGCGCGGTTTCTACCAGACCTACCAAACACAAGTCACGCAGGTCATCCGGACACGGAATCCCACGGTTCCCGACGATATCTGCCGCACGCACGCACGCCTCTTCACGATGCTCATCGAAGGCGCGGCACTATTCCGCTCCGGTATCGCCGACCATGCCGACCCCGCAACGGACAGCGCGCTGATCGCAACGGCCGCGGCCATGCTGGCACCACAGAACGCCACAGCGCAGAGCCACTGATACAAGCCGACTCCGACCAATGTGACACAACCGCATCCCGCGCCTCGATGCGGTGCTCGCCGCGCGTGCCGATGTCCGGTCCCCTTGGCCACCGCCATAAAGTTTCGATCGCGGGTATTGCCGAGCGGCAGCACCAGCAGGTGCCAGGATGCCGATCAGGGCGGAGACGAACCCGAATCAGGCGCTGGATCACGGTGAAGAGATGAGGAGGCCACCAATCGAGACATCACACGAGCACGGTGTACCGGCCGAGCGCGGGCAGCACGCCGCTACCGCGCCCGGTTTCGCGGTCTTGATGAGCTCCGTCCTCGGTGTCGCGGCTATGTTGTGCGTCCACTTCGACCGCGCTCCGCTCATCGGAAGCTTGACCTCTGCGGATCAGCTCATTTGGCTGGTGATCGGTGGGATTGTGCTGAGTGTTTCCCTGCTGGTCTGGGCGATCAAGACGCTGTACCTGGTCGGTAGGGAGCACCGGTGGTCGTGGAAGGTCATCGCGGTGCCGACGGTTGTCCTCGCCGGGTTGGTAGCCGGATTGGTATTTCGGCCGGCGGGCTTCGACTCCGAACGCCAGGGAATGGAACAGGTCGCGGTCGAGACGCTGCGCGCGGATGGGCCGAATACCCGCCGAGACCTGAACGTCAGCGGGCTCGACGCAGCCACCGTCCGCGGTGCCGAGGGCTGACCGGCCCCTGCGCCGCAGCCGAATCCCCGGCTCACCACACCCCGCACAGCCAGTCGAGCACCACCGCGGCGGTCCACGACTGGTTCGTGCTGCCCAGCGGCTTGCCGGTGAACGGCTCGTAGTATTCGCCGAACGAGCCGTCCGACACCAAATGCACGCCCTGGGCGCGGAATTCGCTGGCGTGCCGCGGCCAGTCGCGCTGCTCGAACGCCCAGCCGAACAGCCAGGTGAGCACCGGCCACTGCGGACCACGCCAATAACAGCGCGCATCGAACTCCGGAGATGAGGGTGACACCGAGGGCGGCACCGCGGCGAGCAGGTGTGGATTGCCCGACCAGTCCGGACCGTCCAAGGTGGACATGAGCCGCTTCTCGACGTCGGCGGGCAGGCCTCCGCACAGCAGCGGCGCGAACCCGGCGACGGACTCGGTGCCGAGCCACCGGTCGTGCCGGATATCGCGGTCGCGGGCCATGCCGGTCTCGGGATGCACACTGCCTGCGACCGCTTCCCGCGCACGCGCCGCCCAGGCACGCAGTTCGCCGATGTGGCCGGAATCGGCGCCGAGGTCCTCGCCGAGCCCGGCGAGAGTATCGCCGGCCACGGCGAACACCGCGGTGGTGAAGACGTCGCCCACCAGGAAGCTCGACCTGCGCACGACCTCGTCGGGGTGGTAGTTCACCCGCTTCATCTGCTCGATGAGCCACAGGTACCGGTCGTACTCTTCCGCGCTCGGCCGCTCGCTCGCGTCGTTGACCTGCAAAAGGTCGAGCCGCGTGTACGGCGGAAGGTCCGGGCCGGGCACGACGGCCGCGTAGGGCTCGTCCCAGCGGGGAGAGTTGTCCATGCCGGACTCCCACCCGTGCACGATCGATACCAGACCGCTCGCGTCGGGCATACGGTGTCGCACGATCCAGCGATGCCAGCGATACAGCGCGGGCCAGGCGTGCCGCGCGAACCGCTCGGCCAGCTCCGCGTCGGCTTGCGAAGTCTTGCGTGCGATCTCCACGATGCGGCGCAGGGCGATCGCGTGCACCGGCGGCTGGCAGATGCCGGACGTGCGAACGCCGGACGGCACCTGGGGCGCGGAGCCGGTGCCCCAGCGATCCGGGCCCGGAAAGTAGTCGCTGTCGTCGGTGAACACGATGTGCGGGATCATCCCGTCGGCCCATTGGGCGGCCAGCAGCGTATTCAGCTCCGTGACAGCACGGTTCACGTCCAAATAGGCCAGTCCGATCGAGATGAACGCCGCGTCCCAGCTCCACATGTGCGGATAGAGCTTGGGCGCCGCGGTGACCAGGCTGCCGGTGTCGTTGTCCCGCAGGACCAGCGTGGCGCGGGCGACCAGCCGGGCGGGCTCGAAATGGATATCGCGGTCGCCCGCGGCGGTGATCACTCGACCTCCAGCAGCAATCCGGTCTCCGGGTCGTACCAGCGGCAGGCCTCCGGCGGCACGCGCAAGCTCAACGTGCCGCCCTGGTCGGCCCGGAAGCCGGGCGGCGCTTGAACTTTCACTGTCTGCCCGCTGATGTCGGTGGTCAGCAGAGTCGACGAGCCGAGCGGTTCGAGCACCTGGAGCTCGCCGCGCACCGTCACGTCCGCAGGGCCGTTGTCCACCACGATGGCCTCGGGGCGGATACCGAGCCGGAGCGTCCCGCCTTCGAACGACGACAGCGCGTCGGGCACGGCGAGGGACTGCCCACCCAGATCGATGCGCGGCCCGTCGTCGCCCGCCGCGACCGCGCCGGTGAGGAAGTTCATCGGGGGGCTGCCTAGGAAGCCGCCGACGAATTCCGTCGCGGGGTCGTCGTAGACCTCGGTGGGCGGGCCGCACTGGACGATCGCCCCGTCGCGCATCACGGCGACGCGGTTGCCCAGCGACAGCGCCTCGATCTGGTCATGGGTGACGTAGATCGTGGTGGTGCCCAGTTCCGCGACGAGCTTCTTCAGCTCCGCACGGAACGAAAGCCGCAGCAGCGCATCGAGATTGGACAGCGGCTCGTCCATGAGCAGCACGTCGGCGTCCATCACGATCGCCCGCGCCACCGCGACGCGCTGACGCTGCCCGCCGGACAACCGCGCCGGGTACCGGTCCAGGTACGGCGTGAGCTGCAACAGCTCGGCGGCCCAGGCGACCTTGCGGCGGACCTCGTCGGCGGCCACGCCGTGCACCCGCAGCCCGAAGCCGATATTGTCGGCGACCTTCTTGTTCGGGAACACGGCGTAGGACTGGAACACCATCGACAGGTTGCGCCGCCGCGGCTCGAGATAGGTGACGTCCTTGCCGCCGATCACGATCTGCCCCGAGTCGGGCAGCTCCAATCCGGCGATCATGCGCAGCAAGGTGGTCTTGCCGCAGCCGGACGGCCCGAGCAGCACCATGAACTCGCCGTCGGAGATCTCCAGCGAGACCTCGTCGGTGGCGCGCGCCGTGCCGCCGGGATAGGTCTTCACCAGATCCCGGACCACCACTTCAGCCATCAGCGAACCCCTGTCATCTGAGCGTCGTCCCCCACATGTTCACCAGGTAGCGCCGCATCACGAAGATGAACAGCAGCGCCGGGATGATCAACGCGAAACCGCCCGCGAAGCGGTACGCGGTCGACGCCTCGTCCAGCGCCGTGAGCACCTGCGCGGGCAGCGTGCGGTGCCCGAGTGTCACGATCGTCGCGCCGAGGATCTCGTTCCACGACAAGACGAATGTGAAGATCGACGACGCGGCCAGGCCCGGCAGCGCTAGCGGCACCACGATCTTGCGCGCGGCCTGCCAGCGGGTGCAGCCGAAAACCCGCGCGGCCTCCTCCAGATCGGGCGGCACCGCGACGAAGATGCTCGCCGTGATGAGCACGGTGGTCGGCAGCGCTAGCGTGGTGTGCACCAGCGTCACGGCGAACACCGTGTCGTAGACGTCGATCCGCAGGAACATCGTGGCGAGCGGCACCGAGAGCACCACGATCGGCAACGCCCGCACGAAGAGGATGAAGACCTGGTAGGTGTCTTTGCCCCGAAAGGCATGACGCGCCAGCGCATATCCCGCCGGTGCGCCGACCACGAGCGACCAGAACACCGTGTAGAGGCCGACGAGCACAGAGTTGCCCAGCGCCGGAATGGTTCCGGTGGCCCGGAAGAACGCGGTCAGTGTCTCGATGGAGAAGTCCGTGGGGATCAAGGGTTTCGGAAACTCGTTGAGCGCCTCACGTGAGGACACCGCAGAAAGTCCGATAAGGACGATCGGCAACGCCATGAACAGGGTCACGGCGAGGCAGGCCACCTGCACCCACACTCTGCGCCAGCGGCGTCTGCGCAGCGGCGCACGGTCGATAGGGGGCAACACGCGCCGTGCCTCGGTCTGGGTCATCGCGATTCCTGTGTTCTGCCGGAGTGCCCCCACTCCGCCGCCGCGATGAGCGCTGCGCGGTCGTGTCTCATCGCGCCTCCTGTCCTGCGGGGGTCCCCGCACGCCGTCGACCCGGTGAGCGCTGGGCGGTTGTGCCTCATCTCCCCTCCTGTCCTGCGCGAGTTCCCACACCCCGTCGGCTCGGTGAGCGCTGCGCGAGCGTGTCTCATCGCGCCTCCTCCGGCTGCCGGACCGTCCGCAGGTAGAACACCGCGGTGGCGAGCGAGATCGCCAGGACGATAAGCGACACGGCGCTGGCGACCGCGGGGTTCTGCAAGTTCGCGTACCACTCGTAGGTCTCACCGACGAGCAGCGGGAAGTCACGGCCGGTCAATGCCTGCGCGACTGCGAACGCCTGCAGCGCGAGGATCGTCCGCAGGATCAGCGCGACCTGGAGACTCGGTCCGAGCAGCGGCAGCGTCACGTGCCGCAGCCGCTGCCAGAACGTCGCGCCGAACACCTGCGCGGCCTCGTCATAGTCGCGGGGAATCATCTGCACGCCCGCCACCACGATCACGAACACCAGCGACGTCGCGCGCCAGATCTCGGCGATCACCACCGCGAGCAGCATCGTGCCGGTGTTCTGGTAGCTGAGCCATTGCACACCGTCGTCCGAAAGACCGAGCCCGACAAGCAGTGAGTTCAGATAGCCGCGGTTGTCGAAAATAGACAGCCACACCAGGCCCGCGGCCAGTTCGGAGATCGCGAGCGGCAGGCACCACAGATAGAAGTGGCCGCCCGCGAACCGCGGCCGTGCCTGCATGAGCAATGCCATGCCGACGGCGAGCACGAGCTGGATCGGCACGACGATCACGATCAGCAGGAGCGTGTTGCGGAGGGCGCTGAAGATATAGGGGTCGTCGAACAATCGCTCCCAGTTGGCGAGCGTGAAGCCGTCGTCACCGCGAAAGGCCTCCAGCACGCCCTGCGCGAGCGGCCAGCCGAACAGCGCGAGCATGAGCACGATCGAGGGCAACAGCAGGATCCACGGAGAGCGCAGTCGCGACATCATGGCTAGCCCACCCGGCAGAGGTCGGCGGCCGGGTCGGGGGCCCAGCACGGCACTTTCAGGTCGTCGAGGATGCCTTGCAGCACCCGCGCCTGCTGATCCAGGGTGGCTCGAATATCGGCTCGGTCGAGCACGATCGAGCGGAAGCTGTCTTTGAACACCTTGCTCACCTCACCTTCGCGCTGGCCGAGACCCACCGGTGGCAGCGAGAGAATGGCGCCGGGCGCTTCCTGCTGGCGGCGCACCGCGTCGGCCTCGAGTTGGACGGCCGGTGGCAGGTCGTCCGGGGTCGCCGTGTCGACCGAGGGAAAGAAGCCGTTGGAACGCAGCAGCCGGAGTTGGGTTTCCGGGCGGGTGAGCGCACTGATCGTCCGCTGGGCGAGTTCGGGATCCGAACTGCCCTTGGGAACCGCGAGTCCGGCGATCACCGCCATGTAGCCGAGGCCGTGCGCGCCGCGCGGGGCGGGCAGCATCCGCCAGTTCCGGGGGTCGCGCTCCGGCGCGTCGACAAGGCGGACGACGTGATCCCACGCCACGCGCACCTCGCCGCTGTCGAGCGGCTCCTGCATGAAGTCGTAGTTCGTGCTCGACGGTGCGCAATTGGCCCACAGGTCACGGAAGTACTGCCACGCCGTTACGGCCTCGTTCGAGCGAAAGGTGGTGATCTGTCCGCCGGTGAAGGAGGGCAGCAGGAAGCCTTGTGTGAACCGGTGCAGCAGACCCTTCGGGCCAGCGGGCAGTCCGAGCATGGGACGGTTGCCGTTCGCGCGGCGCGCGGCAATGGCCCAGTCGAGGAACTGGTCATAGGTCAGCGATGTGGCGTCGACACCGGACGGCAGGTGCTCGAGCGCATCAGCGTGCGCGGCAAGGACGTAGCTCGCTGTGGCCCAAGGGATGTACCACGTGCGATCGGTGCCCACCTTGGCGAGTTGCAGGTAGTCGGCGGACCAGCCGCGATCGCCGAGGTCGGCGAGCAGGCCGGTGAGGTCTTGCAGATAGCCGTCGGCGAGCGGCGCGATGTCGCCGTGCAGCCCGCCGAGCAGGCCGATCTGCGTCGAGCCCGCGTCGACCTGGCTGCGCACCTGGCTGGAGAACGGGCTCTCCTCGATGGTCACGTAACCCACGCCTGGTGCGGTATCGGCGAGCAGGCCGCGGAACCGCTCGGCCTCGTCGGCGGGACGGAACTGGGTGGACAGGAAGATCATGCCGCCGTTGCCGCTGGTCGGGAAGCCGGTGCAGGCCGCGGCGGACAGGGCCGCCGCGCCGGCGCTCGCCGCGCGCAAGAAGGATCTACGCGTAACACCGGATACCGACATGCATGGCTCCTGTTCGGGCACACCGGGTTTCGAACTTTTGTCAGTTTGGTTAACGTAAGTCCGGTGGGGGATATTGTCAATATGCCCGCGACAATCTCCACGCCGTCGAGCCCCACCTCACCGGGACATGTGCTCGCCCTGCTGCGCGCCGCCGGCCCGCTGACGCGGCTGGAACTGCAGGAACGTGCGGGACTGTCGCGAGTGACGCTGGTCGAGCGGCTGGATGTGCTACGCGCCCTCGGCCTGGTTCGCCAAGCGGGCCACCGGGAATCCAGCGGCGGACGGCGTGCCGAAGTGCTCGCGGTCGACGACACCGGCCGCACCGCGCTGGTCGCCGACCTCGGACAGAGCCACGCGACGCTGGCGGTGGTCGACCTGCGCGGAACGGTGTTCGCGCGCGAGGACCATCGGCTGGCGCTGCGTCACAGCCCACGGGAGATCGTGCCGATGCTGCTCGACGCGGGGCGGAAACTCTTGCGACAGACCGGGCGAGCGGACACTCTCTGCGCGATGGCGCTGTCGGTGCCCGGGCAGATCGATCATGAACGCGGCGTGACCGTCGCGCCGCCGACCATGCCGGACTGGAACGGCGCGCCGCTGCGCGAGCCGTTCGCCGACGCGCTCGGTGTCCCCGTTCTGCTGGAGAACGACGCGAACGCGTTGGCGTTCGGTGACTTCTGTGCGCTGGGCCGTCCAGCTGCGACACTCGTCGGAGTCAAAGTCGGCACCGGAATCGGTGCGGGCGTGGTGATCTCCGGACGAGTCCACCGGGGCGAGAGCGGCTCCGCCGGCGAAATCGGGCACATGCGGATCGAGGGCAGCCAGCAGCGTTGCAGCTGCGGCCGCCGCGGGTGCGTCGCGGCCGGCGCCAGCGGTCAGGCGCTGGCCCGCGAACTGCGACCGCTCGGCGTGCGCACGGTGGACGATGTCGTCCGGCTCGTCGGCGACGGCAGACCGGACGCGATCCGGTCGGCCGAGAAAGCCGGACGACTCGTCGGGACCGTGGTCGCGACAATGGTGTCGATCGTGAACCCGACCTACGTCCGCGTCGGCGGCGCGATCGGCGTCCTCCCACCGTTTCTCGAGGGTTTACGACGCACCGTCGAGTCGAACGCGCACTCCAGCGCACTGCGCAACCTCGACATCGGCCCGTCGCAGCTGGGCGAGAACGGCGCGTTCGTCGGGCTGGCCGGACTGGTCGCGGACGAGATGCTGTCACCGGAAACGGTGGACGCGATGGTCGCCGCGCGATAGGGAAGCCGGTTCTAGTGGGATGCATCCGAGTAGCCCACGCGCTGCAATCCTCGTGGCTGCGGGCGAAACGCGAGTAGCCCTCTACATGCTGTGCCACTCGACCGACACGAATGGTAGTCAACCAGGCACCCGTTTCGAACGCGCTTGCCGTGTAATTGATGTCAAGGTTCATTCCGCGTGTCCTCAGCCTTGGCCTTCCTGCCGATCCGCGCCAAGATGTTGACAACCGAGGGTCGCTTAGGTGACAATTTTTGGAGCGTCATAGCTGCGCCTTCTTCCCGACATCGCGGGAAACTTTCTCTCAACCAAGACCTTCGGCTAGATCCGATCGAAGCCCCGAACCTGCCGGTTCGGGGCTTTCGCGTTCCGGACTACTTGGTACCACAGTCCCGCACAAAACGTTTCACGCCAGCACAAACAAACGGTGGGCTACCACCGATCCGGACACTGCGTGCGCGCTCCGCCCAGGCCTGTACTGCGCTAGCCGACGGGTTTCCACCGCACTCAGTTATGTGAGGTATCAAAATGATCATTCCCGGCCCGACCCCGGCTCGGCTGGCATGCTCCGGTATCCGGCTACACAGACAATCGGTCGCTCCACGCCTTACACCAGGCGCGGGTAGCCCTCTGCCGCAGCATGACGCGACTGCACGACAGGCGGCGTGACGGTGGGCGATTTGTGGTGGGTCGGTAACAACCGCGCATGGCTGGATTCACTGGTCCCCGCGTTCGTCGGCGACCCCGACGCTGATGCTGGGCAGGCCGACCGTGGTGGGCGGGTGCATAACTTCCATGGGATGACCCCGGCATCCGCTGCCCGGATGCTCGAGCGCATCGATGCGCGCCGGGCCGTGACCGCCGAATTTCAGGCAGCCAGAGCAACGAACTCCGCTGTGGCCCAGACGATTCCCGAACCCGTAGCGCCACCCTCCGCGGTACCAGCCGCGCCGGTTGTCCCGCCGGTGGTCAAGCCCGTCCGCTACGACACGGGACTGACCGCACCGGGACCGACGAACAACCAACCCTCCCCGCAGAAACCATCGACCTCCGCACAAGAACCGAAAGACCCCACAACCACCGGAGCCAAAGGCCTGGACAGCACCGATCCCCTGACAAGGCAACTCCTCGGCCTCGCCGAACCTGTCGAGCAGAAACCAGCCGCAGAAGGATCACTGCCGCACCTGCTGTCCATCATCGAGGAGAACCAACCCCAACCAGCTCCTCCCGCCACCTCGCTCGAACCGTACAACCCTAAAACCCCGGGCATCGTCACCTCCGGCGCGCCCGAACGGACACTCACGGGCTACAACCCCTCCGAAGACACCTACGAGCAGATCACGATCCCCGCTCAACCGGACAACCTCAGCCAGGCCAGCAGCCCCTATCCGGCATCCAAGACACGAGTCGACCTCGGCAACGGCACAACCGGTTACGCGGTCCTGAACTCCGCAGGCGAGCTGCTCTACCTCGCCGACGCCAACGGCACCCCCCTCCCGGATCAGTCCAACGCCGGGCAAGCCTTCCTGGAGAAGGACCCGCTGGAGAACACCGCTTCCTTCGGTGCAGGGGTGGGCCGCAGCGTCATCGACGCCGTCGACGGCGCCGCAGCGATGGTCAATATCGGCAGCGACGAATTCGACGAAGCATGGTCCGGCGTCGGCTCCCTGTTCGGCATCGGCCCCGATGACGGCCCCGGCGTCGCCGACTCCTGGAAAGAGCTCGGAAAAGGATTCCTCGCCTGGGACGACTGGGCAAGCGGCGACTGGGCCTACGCACTGGGCAAATCCGGCAC
Source organism: Nocardia amamiensis (assembly GCF_015477605.1). GTDB lineage: Bacteria > Actinomycetota > Actinomycetes > Mycobacteriales > Mycobacteriaceae > Nocardia > Nocardia amamiensis_A. The sequence goes on along the minus strand of NZ_JADLQX010000017.1, from coordinate 41,481 downwards.
CAACGCCCTCACCCTCGGCCTCGGCGGCTCCGGCGTCGGTAAGCTCGGCCGACGAGCAGGCGAAAAAGCGGGCAAAGGTGCCCGCACCGAATTCGGCATCGACTTCAACGACCTCCCCGAATCATCGCCGAACAAGACCCCGACCAAAGAAACTCCCGCCGACAAGTCAGATACACCCGACGGTAGGACACCCGAACCCCGAAGCCCCCACACGAACCCCACCGACATCCAGCAACCCCCACCGGGCACCACCCACAACCCACCCGACGAATTCGCAGCCCCAACGCAGGACGCGCCCGCCGTCGGACCAGGTCCTGTTCTGTCGATACCGCAGCGGCTCGAGATCCTATACAACCGACTAGGTGAACTCCCCGAGCCGTCGAGCGCTGATGAAGCACTCAGCCAACTCAACTCGACTCTCGTACATATCGAGGATGAGTTCAGTGGGGTGCCAGCGAACCCGAATCCTGGATTGAAGCCCGACGGACGCATGTATCCGCCGCGGGAGGACTTCCTCGAACGGAACCCTGATGGTGGGATCATTGCGACAACTAGGGGAAACATCATCGAAATCGACCCAGATGGATCGATGCGGATCTTGAATCGAAAGACCGGCGACGTAGTATACAGCCGAAAAGGACGTGAACGTTGAACATGCGTGAGCAGGACTTGGACTCTCTGATCCGATCCGCGGTCGATGCCGCTATATCGATCGACACCAGACATTTTTCATCCGGCGCGATCGACGTGGACTTGCGGTGGGAAGGCCACCATGCCGTGATCCAAGGTGTCCGTAATGAATGGGGTGTCTCCGTGGATGTACCCGACGACGAGGGCTTCCGCGGTCCCGACCATGTCTTTTCATCACTGGAAGAGGCACTTTCAGCCGCACAGGAACTCCTGCGATCCGCAGATAAGACCGCGGACTGACTGGCGGCAACCCCCAGCTATACCAGAAGATGCAGCCACCCAGACGGCGAGAACGGTGATGCGTACCTGCGTGCCTCATGCGAAGGTCGGCGACGAAGCCGGCGATGCGCCGCGGGTCAGGTCGACCAAGGCCGCCAGGTCTGGGCTCCGGATTCTTCTCATCGACCCGCGCACGCAGCCGGGTGACCAGTCGTGACTTGATGTGTTCCCCCCTCGTGGCGAGCACGCGACGACGAGCGTGAACAAAGCGCAGTGGCACGATGTTTCGCAAGGCCGCGCCCGTCCCGGCACACCGCAACTGCCTCGAACCCAGACCCAGCCAACGGCTGGCACCCCCGAACGTGCGGATGCTCCTTACAGTTGCGGCCTCCGTATGGCCGGTGATGGAATCTGACATTCGATGGAACCGATCGTCGGTCCGCTGCGTCAAATGCAGCAACGGGCCGGATTCTCGAAAGTGGGGGTTTGCAGGTGCAGGACAGTGGGCGTGACGCGACGCAGCCATCCACCGATGCGCTGCGTGATCAGGTCGATTCGCTGCGGGAGGTCTTCGAGCAACAGCGCAGGGACCTTGCCGAGGCTCAGTCCACGCTCGCGAGCACCACGGTCACAGCGTGGTCGTCGAACAACCTGATCCGCGTGGTCAGCAACGCTGCCGGTGTTCCGGTGGAAGTCCACGTCGATCCGGAGGCGTTCAAGCGTTCCACCCCGGAAAAGCTCGGGCAGTCCATCACCGAGGCTGTCCAGGCCGCCGCCCGGCTGGCGGTGGAAGCGACCCAACAGGCCGTCGCACCTCTCGAAGCGTCAGCAGGGGAAATTCCCGATCTCTCGGATCTGGTGCCCGGCGCCCCCAGCATCCGCGATCTGGTCCGCACGATGTTCCCGGAACCTTCCGCCGCACAGGACGAAACCGCACCGCTGGATGAGGAATCCGAGGACGAGTACTACCGCAACCGCTCCTACCTGCGAGACCGCCCGTGACCAACTTCCGTGTCGACCCGGAAGCGCTGCGCGCCACCCGACCAGGCTTCGTCGACGTCGCCGACAAAATCGCCGCCGCGGCGGCCAACCTGCGGCGGGTCATCGAGACCGAGGGCGAGTGCTGGGGTTCGGACAAGATAGGCCAGAATTTCGCCAAGGACTACACCCCTGATGTCCCCAAAGCGTTGAGCAGCGTCGAAAACCTCGGCAAGACGCTGAACAACCTGGGCGAGAGCATGGTCGCCATCGCGAACGCGCTGCAAAACCGTGACCAGGCCAACGCTTCTCAAATCGACCAGATCCCTACCTGATGGGCATCGAAATCCCCGGGTGGCTGCAATGGGCCGCCCAATGGCTTGTCGGTGCGGGTGATTGGCCCGAGGGCGACGAGACCGCGATGCGGCGGGTGGCCGACGCCTGGTCGGGGATGTCGGCTGCGCTGAACGAGCTCGATGACGACGCCGCGCACACGATGCAGCTAGCACTGGCGGCGATCGACGGAAAAACCCACGACGCGATGGCCGCCCACTGGGACAAACTGGCAGGTAAAGAAGGCGCCTGGCAGGCACTGGTCAAATACATCGACAAATTGGCCGACCAAATCGGCGACGGCGCAGCCGATATCGAGCACACCAAACTGGTCATCATCGGCGCGATGGTCATTTTCGCGATCGAGGTGGCGCCGCTGCTGGCGACCGCCTGGACCGGGTTCGGCTCGGCAGGCGTGGTCGTTCTGCGGGTGGCCACCCAGGTCACCATCCGCATGGCGATCAAACAACTAATCGCCCGCATGCTCACCCGCGCCGCAGCCAAAGCCGCCGCCCGCGTGGCCCTGCTCGGCGCCATCAACGAGGCACTGGAGGAAGGCGGCCTGGAAATCGGCGCCAAAATCTTCCAGCTCGCCGACGAGCGCCGCGACGAAGTCTCACTTCGAGACTGGAAAGACGCCGGAATCGCCGCCCTCGCAGGCGCGGCCGGTGGCGCGGTCGGTGGTGGACTCGGGCGCAGCGGCCTGCTGTCTGGGGTCGATGACGTTGCCACCAGCCGCCTAGGCCGAGCGGGCATCGCCGCCACCACCGAAACAGCAACTGGCATCGCGGGGGAAACCGCCGCGGCGGCAACAGTCGCCGCCCTCACCGACCAACCCTTCCAACTCACCCTCGAAAGCATCACATCCTCCGCCGCACAAGGCGTCCCACACGGACTCCATTCCGCCGCCGGAACTCGCCCCACCGACACCGATCCCGAAACAACACCACCCGACATAGACGACCCCGGCCCGACCCCACCCGTTCCCAGCGACAGCCAGCCCGAACGCACCCAACCCACACAAAGCGACACTGACGAACAAACCCAGCCGAGCAGCACCCAGCCGGAACCCGAAGCAATCCAACCCGCGAGCGCGCACGCCGACGGGACCGAGAGCGACTCCCCCACGTCGAATCCCGTCGAGAACACCACGCCTGCCCCGACAGACTCGGCACAGGCCCAAAACACGACGGCTCACACGAGCGAGGTCGGCACCGAGAACTCCAGTCTCACCCTGCCCTCGCCCGACAGCGCCGATCCGGTCTCGGGTAACCCGCAAACGCAGACTCAGGCCGCTACCCCCGTCAGCGCCGAGGCAACCCCGACTCCGTCACATGCCGACAGCCCGTCCGATAGCACCAGCAGCCTCGCAAGTTCGGATCCGGGCCCGCCCACGCTCAGCAGCAACCAGGCGACGTCACTCAACGACACGGCACCCACCGTCTCCGCGGAACAAGACCCGACCGGAACCGCGACGACTTCGCCCACTCCTACGGCTCCATCGCACATTCCGAGCGAAATAGGCGAACAACCCACCGACCCATCGAATCCTGCGCCCGCTGCCTACGATTCCGTCGCAGACCGATCCGGCTCGCAGCCCAGCAACCAGAACCAGCCGAGCGTCGGCAATCCGCCGCCCATCGTCGACCAGGCCGCCCCGGCGCCGGGCCAGCGCGTAGCGGCGGCGACCGCACCGGACACCGCAACACCGAGCACGACCAGCCCCCTTGCCGCAGCACCGCCTTCGACGCATACGCCCCGACCGGATGCGCAGGCGAATTCGCCAACGGACACTGTCACCTCGAGCGCTGTGACAACGGCATCTCCAGCGGCCGTGCCACCCAGCACACTCGCCGGAACTTTCGCACATACCACCGACGCGAGCCAGCGCCCGAGCCTCCCCACTCCCGACCCCGCAACAGCAGTCGGTCCATCGCAGTCCGCACCCGTCGCCACACCTCGGTCCGACCAGACCACGCGCCCGACAGTTCCGCCACAATCGGTCTCCCCGGTCGTCTCGCCGCCGACCGCGACCAGCGGGCCCAGCAGCACTAGCGCCCCACCAGCAGGCCTCGTCCACCGCGCGAGTCCACCCGATCGTGCATCATCGGTCGGCACCGCGTCTCCGGCACCTATCTCCGATCCTGTCGCGACCACCAGACCTTCTCGACGGGAGGAGACGCCGGACACGGCACAGCCGAGTCGACCCATCGACCCGACTACTCGCCGACAATCGGACACGGACCATCCGGGCCCCCCGAGTCCCGAGTCGATGTCGCATTCTGGCGGCGCCGTGCGTCCACGCGACGACTTCGCAGCGTTCGACTGGGCGGAAGACGCGTACGACCATTTCCGCCGCGACGATCGTGACATCGACCATATCGCACGCACACTCGAGGAACATCCACGCGCCGACGGCTCGCATTTCACCCGCGACGACGTGGAACAGATCAAGAACCACCTGTTCCGCGAAGAACAACCCATCATCGACTACGACGGCAACCTGATTCACCGCAGGTTCGACGCCGATCCGGACATCGCCGAGGCATGGATCCGGCTGCGCGCCGGACATCCGCTGCGCGCCGATATCGTTTTGCTCGAACATGAGCTGGCCGAGTCCGACTACTTGCGTGCTCATCCGGAATCGACGTATCAGGACGCACACGCACACGCGAATCTCGACCACCACTGGTCCAAAGACACACCGCCACGAACCGGCGAACGCTACGACACACTGTGGGGACGACACGATGGCACTGCTGATCTACTACAACCAGACCAGGGACAACCCGAGCGAAGTGGAGTACCAGTTCGGGGAGACGAGGGACAACCTCGACCGCACACTGATCATCGACAAGACGAGCAACACCGTCCGCACGGACCAACCGGAGGACGGGATCTTCCGAGCGACCGCAGGACAGATCATGGTCCGGGCCAGACGCGAGAAGCAGTGGCCCCAGAACGGCGTGATCGCCTCGTAACCGACCACAGCGATCCGCGCGAAACACACACGCATCCGGACACTTCCCGTCCGCGGGAGTCCGACCGTGGTCCGGCTCCACATGCTGAGCAACGAACCGAAAACCCGTCCACCACAGCCACACCGCCGCACGTGGGCGACCGGAATCAGCCGACGCGGCACCCGGCACCTGACCGCGCAGTCGGCGAGACCGCCGCTGACAATCGGCCGCAAAGTCCGTCACGGCCGCCAGACCCCGGCGCCTTCTTCCGTCGACGTCGCCGCAGCGGTGCGGACACGCCACGGCGCGGCGACTCGTGGGATCAGGCGATGCGCGAGCTCGCCGCGTCCAGTGCACCACAACCGGAGTCTGCGGCGCGCCGGGGAACGCTTCCGGTTCAGGACCGGCCCTACTACGCCAACCCGGACTTCCGCGACCGTGACGCGGCAGACGAGTACGCACGCAATCATCCGAACTACTTGCACGAGGTCGCGGGAATACGCGCGAGGGCGGTCCACGCCCATCCCGAAGTCGCTCGGTTGACGGACGCAGAGATCGCGGCCATCCGGCACAATCAGTTCCTGTCGTTGAACGAGCACGTCAACCGAGCCACTCGGGACGGCGATACCAGAGCCCTCGAGGAATACGATGCGGCAGTCCGTGCTCTGGTCGGCGCATACAACGCGCTGCCCGACCACCACGGCGTGGTCTATCGCTCGCTGTATATCGCCGATCCCGTTCTGCTGCAGAGGTTTCTCGACGAGTACCAGGTAGGGAACACACCGGCGGACCGAGGCTTCGCCTCCTCGGACAAAGAGTCGTCCATGCCGGGCGGGAATATCGAACTCATCATCGAATCCCGGCACGGTAAGGACATCTCGTGGGCCAGCGGCCAGCAGGACGAAGTCGTCTTCCCACCCGGCCACCGCTTCCGCGTCGACAACCGTACATTCGAAAATGGCAAGCACATCATCTATCTCACCGATCTCGGAAGGAATCCTGATGGCCATCAGTCCAGAGGAAATGGAACGGATAGCACGAGAAGCCCTCGGTCCTACGCTGAAGCAGGAGAGCTCGGATCCCGAGATTCGGGAACGGGTGGCACGCAACATGGCCGCCTGGCGAGAGAAGGAAGCGAAGGGCCGACGCCCAGCCACCGAGGAGCAGATCAAGATCTGGCAAGCCTGGGGCGAATCGGAACTGAGGCGGATCGATCGGGAACGAGGCGAGACGACGGAGTAAGCCGGCAAGCAGAGCAGACCCGGCCTGATACCAGCGCTGAGCACCGAAGCCAGCATCCGACGAACAGGTCCGCTGACCCACGGTTGCCGTCGACGCCACCACATGCGGAGTCGGCTCCGCCGATGTGGGCTCACCAGGATCCCAACTACATCGCCAATTCCCATCGTCTGCCCGATTGGTGGCCGCGCGCTGAGCATTCGGGGCGGCCGCATGCACCGGAAACACGCGCACCGGTGGCCGATCTGTCATCGATGCGTGCCCCTGAATCACTCCCGCCGCCTCCACATCTCGCGCCCCCACCAACGCACGGAGCGGAACCACGCCCGCTCACCGCGCCACCGCAACCGCGTCCCACCCACATCACGCCCGCGCCGCACGACCAGGGACGCCCCGGGCCTCACCAGCGCCAAGAGCCGGAGCACACCACCGGTAACCGCGAGCCGAGACGACGCCCCGACCCGCGCTTCGAACCGAATACGGGTTCGGAACCCCGGCGTCAAAACCCACATAATCCTGCGCCACCGCATGATCCGCACAGCTCAGCACGCCAGACCGAGCTACCCGATCAGCGCCGTCCGGTAGACCCGGAAACACAGCGGGCACTCGAGACACGCAACGCACGGGAGAACTACCGACGCCGAGCACCCGAAGACAATCGAGTCATCGCGGTGCGTCCGGACCGGACAACCGGCATCCCCGCCTACGAGGTGCGCCGGTATGCCGAAGGTCCCGAGCATGTCGCCGTAGTCAGCGTGCGGGTCCACCTCGAAGCCGGCGCGCACATCTCCCCGCAGGAGATGCGGAATCTGATCGAAAATGCCCACCTGGCAACAGACCGCGCCTTCAACTACGGCCGCCGACTGCTCAACCGTGACTGGCTGATGGTCGACGTCGTCTTCACCAACGACCCGTCCACCGCACACCTGTCGGTCAACGTCGACCACGGAACGGGCGGCCCGAGAACTTGGCATCCACACGACACCCCCGATGTGCTCGCCAACCACCTGCGCGAGCATCTGGGCCTACCTGTCGATAGTCAGAATCAGCCGACCGTACGTCCTGAAGACATACGGCAGATCAGCAACGACATCGCTGCGGCAAATACGCCCACCAGGTTTACCCGTCTGCCCGAAACTCGGGTCATCGGCCACAACCGGCTCGACGCCTTGGAGGATCAGGCCTACCAGGCGATGGTCGAGGACTCGCTCCGCGACGGCGATCGCTTCACACGAGGCGCAGACCCACGCACCCACCCTTATGGCCGGCTCGTCAACGACGGTGGTCCCCGCGTTCAGGGCCGCCGCAACAACTGTCTCGACTGCGCGTTGTCGGCCCTGGCCTCGTTCTTCGGTTCTCCTCAGGTATCGCTACCGAGATGGCGCGACCTACTGTCCGATGGGACAGTCGACGAGCGTACCGGTGAACAGCACGGGCTGGAACGGGCCGCTCGATGGCTCGGCAACGATCTGTCGAGCTATGCAGGCCATGGCTTGTCCCTACCCGATCAATTCGCCGCAGTCCACGACTGGATAGCCCATCTCGGCCCTGGCTCGGCAGCACTGATCGTCAACGAATGGCACGCGCGCGACAGTAACGGCAACCTCCTATACGACTCGAACGGAGACCCGATCACAGACGGCACCCACGCCACTGTGGTCGTCTACCCTCCAGGCGCCAGTGGCCCGGTGTGGTGGGATCCGCAGTCCGGCGAGACCTCGGACGGCCCACCGACACGGATGGTCAACGACTCGACGCAGCTATGGTTCACACCCATTCCACCTGACCAAGGAGTCAACAATGCCGGAGTTTCAAACCGAGGACCAAGTGGTTCGGTACCTGGCCGAGATATTCAATTCCGCACGGGAATTCCGGATTCATCCGTTCGAGAGCGGGTGGGTCTGCGTCCCGATCCTGACACCGGAGGAAATCGCCGCGGGACAGGGCCTCGGCTTGACGAAATTGGTGATCGATTCCGAGACAGGGGTGGTGATCGAGTACCCGAGTTGGTCGGTACCGATGGTGATGGACGACTATATGGCGGCGAAGCGGACCGGACGGCCGCCGATGGGCGGCCAGGTGTACCCGCCACAGTGGACGGTGAATATCGAACGGATACAGGAAGACCCGACCGAAGTGGAGTACTTGATACAAGCGTCGTCGACGACGGAGGAACCCAGCATCGAACGCCATCTGATCATCGACAAGCAGACCCTGCGCTCCCGGACGAACACGTCCGCGATCCATCCCACGTGCGCACGAGCGAAAGCGTGGGCATACGCGAACAGGAACCCGGACGGGACTTGGCCGCAACACGGGACGTTCGAGTTCTAGGCCCGCTCAATACCACACCTCATGACGTCCTGGCACCTTTGCCAGCGCAAGCGGCCGACATCGTGCCGTCAGGCCGTGACAATTCCGGCGATCCTGACAGAACAGGCGGCGACGATCGCGGCCGTTCCAACGAGCCGGACCACAGGTGGCAACCGGATGCGCACTCTCCTTCAGAAGCACCGACTTCGCGTAACAACGAGCCGACCCCACCAGGGATGTATCGCGGCGAAGACGGACTGCTGCACAAGCCAGGTGATCGAGCTGACTCCTACCGAGACCCCGACGGTAAGTGGCATCGCATCGGCGATCGTGAAGGCACGTACCGCGACAAGAACTTCCAGCTGAGGGAGGGCAAAAGCTGGGTTACCGATCCTGCCGTCAGGGAAGATATAGCCTTCCTGGCGGATAAGGGTCCCGCCGAACGGTACGAGGTTGTCGATCCCGACATAAGAGCCAAACTCGCCGACTTGGCGGCCGAAGCGAACCGGCAGGACAGCGAGCGCGCCGCCGCCAGTGCGGCCGTAAAAGCACACATGCGGGAGTTCGGGGTCAACAAGATCGATGAGTTGAGCGAGAAAAAACTTCCCGCGCTTATCGACCAACAGGAAAACCGCATCGCCAACGATCCGTCACTCAGCGACCAAGACAAGCTTGCGAAACTCGAACGCCTCTACGAGATGGCGGACAGCGCAAGCAACTACAACCGCCTTGGTACCGAGATGGTCTCCACCACCAAGGAAATGGGAGAGCTCGGTGGGATCGCGCACGCCACCGACCGGCCGGACACAGTGCTGCTGACCCCTTTCGAAGGTGCCATAGACGGACGCGACACCTTTGACGTCATCGCGTTCGCCGACCGACCGCATCCAACCCTCATACTCGAAGAGTGCAAGGGCGGGTCTTCCACACTGGGGGCCGCCGATACCGAGAAGGGCAGAGCTGAGCAGGGCTCGCGCGAGTACGGCGAGCGCACCGCAGCTATCGAAAAGAACCTCGAACGGCTGCTGGTGGAGACACCCGAGCAGATGCGAGCTCGCGGCGTGGATCCGGACAGTCATAAAGGGCAGCAGCTGTTGAAGGCCCGCGATGAACTCTTACGCGCTCACGCTGATGGCACGCTCCGGGTCGAGTACAACTTGGTCCACGTATCGCGCGACGGTGTGGTCACCGTATCCCAGTTCAACCTCGAACGTGACGGACAGTCGTTCTCACTCGAAATCATCGGTGGCATCGACAGAGCTCGTGCTCATGAACTCGTTCGGGCGGTGGAGGCGCGAGAGCTGGAACAAGTCATGGCCAGAGCAATGGAGGAGCATCGGGCCAGGCTACTGCAGTCATTGGACCCGCGTGAACGTGAACTCGTGTTGGAAGCCGTCCAATTCTCCAGAGAAATGGTCGTATCAGAGAGAACGCCGGACGAGTTGCGGGCAAAGGTGCTCGAATATGTCGAAAAGTTCAGGGAAAAGCTCGAGCGGGATGCCGGCCGGGCAAGCATGGAACTCGCCGAAGCGAAACAGCTTCTGGACAGGTTGCAGAGCTTAGAGTTGGATCGCAGTCTCGACATCCTGGAAAATATCAGCATGGATCCGGAGTTGAAGGAAGTTGCCAAAGATCTATTGACAGCCAACGTGGTCGATCGCGATCGAGCAATTGTAGCGGAACTAGAAATTGCAACCCGGGAATTGGTCGCCTCGGTCACAGAGCAGGTGCTGCAGACCAGAGATCCGCAACTGCAGGATCGCGGACGGAGCCTGGACCAGGCACTCGACAAGGTCAGGCAGCTGGAGGTGGGCCGGGAGCAGGGGCTCGGCCCCGATCTGGCGAACCTACTCGAAGCGCATAATTCGATCGAGCACGTCCAGCGGATAGAGCGTGAAAACGATGCCCGCACTGTCCAGGCGATAGGGTTGAGCCCAGAACACGAACAAGAAGTCTTCCGAGCGCTGGAGGTAGAGCGTGAGCAGGCTGTAGCGCATGTCAGGGACGCTGTTGCCCGCGAGGTTGTACAACAGCACAACCTCATCGTAGAGCAGAATCCGGCGTTGAGGATCCCCGAGAGTCGCGGGGCATCATTCGATGCCCGGGCGTATCTTCTACGCCTGGAACACGAGCCGAGTAGTTTCAACCGGGAGAAAATGGCATTCGTATACGAGCTACCCGGACGAGAACCTGTACTGGTGCCGTATGACTCACAGGCCGCTCGCTTGGCCGCCACAGCAAGAGCCATTCAACGTGGACTGTCGATCGAACACGCTGCGGTAGTTCATTTAGCTCGAGAAGGCCAGGCCATCCCTGCACAGGAAGTCGTTCGGACGCCGCCTACGGCTGAGGAGTTGAGAATGCGTGGCCGTAGCGCGGCCCTTGCTCGTGAACGCGAACGAGAACGAGAGCGAGAACGTTGAACGACGCCGTGCAGCTACAATCGATGCCGCAATTCGACACGTTATTATTCGACCTGAGTGGAACGTAGGGTGATGTCATGACCGAATGGCAAGCACTTGGTGATGCCGAGATCGTCGAGTTGGCCAACCAGCTTGTGTCGTTGGATTGGTCATGGCAGATGGGGGATGTACCCCGACTCGCCGACGAGTTCGGCTGGCGTATACAGCGCGCCAATCCGGAGTCGGCGATCCTCGACGTCGGGTTCGGGATTGCCAGTGGCCGAGTCCACGGTCGCGACGGTCGCGCCGAGGTCATCGAACTGGCGGTGACCGCCAGAGCGACCGAAGACGCCGCCGGGCGAGCGTTCGTACTCGACACGTTTGCCCGGCTGGCTTCGACACTTACCGACGCGCTGGGTCAACCCTCCAGTCGGATTCCGGGCGACCTTCCCGAGATTCGTTGGGCTGGTGAGGAAACAACGCTGCGGATGATCTGCCTGTCGGTGACGGTACGACTATTCCTGGTGACCAACGCGTGGCTCGCTGTACACGACAAGACGGTAGAGCTACAGGAACAGGGTCTGATATGACCAGTTGGTCGGAGTTCGCCGACGGACTGGCCGAGCATTTGGCCACATTGCCTGCCGGAGTCGTCGTAACCATCGGTGAAGTCGAGCAACGGGCGGAGCGGCGCCGGATTGCCCAGTTCAGGCAGCTCGACGACATGATTTGGGCTGAGCTGGCAGGCGACTACTGGCTGGATCCGGACGTACAGGCCGGAGAGATCGGAGCACGGCTGATCACCGAAGCCGGCTGGCAGCAACCCGACGCCGATCACTGTAACAACTGGTGGTACGAGCTACTTTGGCCTGCGAACTCCAATGGTTATCGGCGTTTGGCGTCGATGATCGTGACCGGACTGCGGGACGCGTTCCGGATAGCGGACCCGGCAAGTTTGGAATATGACGCATGGAACGAGCGTGCTGACAATCGCAAGATCGAACTGCCGCGCACCGGCTTGATCAGGAGAGCAGACCAATGACGGGTACCGGTCCGAGCAGTCCTGGTCGGGTGGATGGTTGGCGTGCATTGAGCGACGGGAAGATCATTGATCTGGCCATCGAGCTGCGATCACTGGTCTGGTCCTGGCGGATGGACGATCTGATGAGTCTCTTGGTGGTATTCCCCTGGCGGGACCCGATCATCGAGTCGCCCGACTGGGCTCGGTTCGATGCCGGGCTCGGAGCAGGCACCTGCGACGTGATAGGGCGCGAAGGTGACGCGGAACGCATCGAGGTCGCGGTCACGAACCTCGCGCCCGACGACGCCACCGGCCGGGCCGCGGTGCGTGATGCGTTCAACCGCGCGACTGCCGCACTGACCGGCGCACTCGGCGCGCCGACCGTGCAGATCGTGGGCACGGTTCCCGAGATCCGATGGGACGGAGGGGAAACGACTCTGCTGCTCACCGATCTGTCGCTGATGGTCCGGTTGTGCTTGGTGACCAACACGTGGCTCGCCTCCTACGACGAAACGAACGCCACCGCGCTCCAACCCTGAGATAGCGAGCTGTCAGAAATTGATGACAACCGCACCCAACTCGGTCTGAGTCATTCCGAGGGGCTTCCCCCTCGATCCGGGTCATCGTGAGACTGGCCCCTGGAATCACCACTATTCATGCCGAAAACACCCGCAACGAACTCGCGTGCCGTCGGACTCGAGCGAAATTCGAGGAACTCGTCAGGGGGCGTTAATCAGCATCCAGCGACTTGGGTTCAGAGTCATAGGGACGACCGTTGGCGCATGCTGCGCCACACCACCGCACGAAAAACACCAGTCACCTAGCCTCGGCCAATCACGTCTGGTCAGCTGGTTGTGGCCGAGAAATGGCGAAGGGGTGCTCTGAACTGCGATCGTTCGATTTGCTGAAGATTGATATACGCAGTGTGAGGAGCGCACCCTTCTGGTGCGGGAGTCTACGTGGTGGTACCCGTCGCTGAAAATTGACGGGGACGGGTCGGGAGTGGTGTCCCAAGCCGGTGCCGAGCCTGAAGCGCCGGACATTCCGGTATGCGATGCGCGAATCCTCGACGGGACCGAGGCCGCCGGATTCTCGTAATGGGGAGGTCAGGGATTACCCCGAGAACGGCGTGCATCCGTGAGATATACGCCTTGTCCGATAACCGGACGCCGCTACCTCGTCAGCAGCGGGGCAACCATCAAAGCCGTCCCCGCCGACAGCACCGGCATACGGTCCCAACTCGAGCGGGTCGTTCAGGTCACGATCGAGGGGTTTCGCGAGGAGAACGATCCGAGTTACACCTGAACCATGGTCGCTCCGCAGCTGCCGATCGGGCGGCTATGAGCGGACGCCGCGATGCGAGCGGGTGATGCTTCGCCGACGGAGGCGAGCCTGTCGACGTCGCTTCGATTCAGTGGATTGAACCCAGCGTGACCTCATGCGACGACTGCTCCCGCAACACTCGATCCAGGAGCGGGACCGCTGATGCCACGCAAACCGGCAGTTTCTCAGGGTCTTTCACGATCGCATCGACCGGGGAGGCCAACATTCCCCACGGCGGAATCTCGTTCGCTAGATAGCCTTCGATGCGCAGCTGGGAATAGCCTGGGCCCCACCAGGCTTCGCATATCAACTGAAATTCGGCGGGATCGACCAGCAGCCAGACCCCAAAGGTAATGCGGTAACCGCCAGTCAAATCGACCGGAAGCGTCGCGCGTACAAACGTTCCGATCCGCTGCACCTGAAGCAACTCGGAATCGCGTACATCCGAACCGCTCATCCACACATCCTCTGCGGGCACCGGCTGGTGCACGTGCAACATCGGTTCCGGCAGCGTGAACCTTTGGTCCCGGTCGTGTTCGTCGAGCACGTGTCCGCAGTCGGGGCAGTTGTCAGTAGCCACGTCATCAGTATCAGCGATTCGGACCAGTTCTCGGGCAGGCTGGTGGTCGGTCGGTCGGTCGAAGATGGCCAACGCGGGGCGATCGACGGCCACGACTGGCAGCGCACCGACCTCCAGGCCAAGTACCTACTTCTCCCACTACCTCGCCCGCCGCATCATCTTCGCATGCGCAACAGCGCGAACCTGTCGAACCGGGTAGGCATCTATCGCGAACGCGCCGAATGTCGGTCCCCCTTGCTAACTTCCGTTCCGTTCTGATCTGACGAAGAGGCGAGGCGCACATGGCAATCGGGGGTACCACCTATCTCGAACTGTCCGAGGACAGCGGGTCCGCGCACAAGTTCTATGAGGTTGTCGTCGCGGGCACGCAGGTGAGTGTCCGTTTCGGCCGTATCGGGGAGCAGGGGCAGACGAAGGTCAGTTCGTTCGCTACTGAGGAGAAGGCGCAGGCGGCTGCGGCGAAGAAGGTCGGCGAGAAGGTTCGCAAGGGGTATGCGCCCGCGGTGATGGGTGCGCGGGCCAGGCGGCCGGTGACCAGGCGGGCGATCAGCAGCCAGCGTTCGACCGCGAAGTCCGCGCCGGTGCTGTGGAGCTTCGACTCCGGCGCCGCCGCCTTCGGCATCTTCGTCGACGAGCGCCGCTGCTGGGTGGGCAACGAGAACGGTGACGTGTACACCCTGACCCCGGAGGGCGTGGTCACCGGCCGCTATCGCCTGCCCGACTCGGTGAAATGCATTGTGGCCGACGACTTCTGGATCTACGCCGGGTGCGACGACGGCCGCGTCTACGACTTGTCGGGCAAGGTGCCGAGGGCCGCCTACGACATCGCGGCCGACGTCGACATCTACTGGCTGGATATTCACGACGGCATCCTCGGTGTCTCCGACCGCCAGGGCGGCATCACGGTGATCGACTACGAAGAGGAGTCGCTGTGGAGCCGGCGCAGCACCGGCGACTCGGGGTGGATGGTGCGCATCGACCCGAACGGCGTCTATCACGGGCATTCCGCCGGTGTCACCAAATACGACCTGGACAGCGGAAATACCCTGTGGCAGGTCGGCACCGGCGGCGAGGTGCTGTTCGGCTGGCAGGAATCCGACGCCGTCTATGCCGGTACGGACCGTCGTCAGGTCCGCATGGTGGCCAAGAGCGGCCGCGCCGAGCAGACCTACCAGTGCGATGCCGCGGTCTTCTCCTGCGCCACCTCACCCGACGGGCGCTACGTCTTCGCCGGTGACAACTACTCCTCGGTGTACTGCTTCGACGCTGCCGGGAACCGGCTGTGGAAATTGGCCACCGGCTGCGGTTCGGCCTATTCCATGCAGTACCACGACGACAAGCTGTATCTGGTGACCACTACCGGGACGCTGGCCTGTCTCGATGTCAGCGAAGCCGCCATCCGCGACGCCGAGCAGGGTGTGCTGCCCGAAACGGTGTCGGTGAAGGCTCCGGAGATCTCCGCCGTGGTGCCGAGCACCACCGTTGAGGTGACGTCCGACGCCGGAACCGGCGTCATTGTGGAATGCGTCGACCAGGGCGGTGCCCTGCGCGTCCGCGTCGTCTCCCCGGGATACCAACAGGGATGGAATGTCCAGTTCCCCAAAGATATTCGCCGTGCCGGCGCTCGATACGTGGTCGACGGCGTGGCCGAGTCCGCGCGCGGCGGCTTCTATCGGGTACGCGGAGATATCCGGCAACTGGGCTGACCGCCTCAGGTTCGATCGTCAGGCAGCTCGGACACCGACGTCTCGGCAACTGCTGGCATGAGGCATCATGCGCAGAGTTGCCGAGATTGCGGCGGCCTTCAGGGCGTAGCAGGTCAGCCCTGATTGCTCACCTCGACGACAATCGAGACGGTGATGCCGTCGTCGGACGGTCACGGATGGGCGGACGGAACGTGTCGCGGCCGACGGCAGATGGGAGGCAACCGGTCGAATCCGCCGTTATCGACCCCGAGGCGTGCGGCGGTAGGCGTTCGTGGGATCTGTAGCGACGAACTGTGCCCAGGTCTGCCCGTCATGGGCGTGAGTGGGGCACGTGTTCTCCCCAGCCCGAAACGCGCGGCCGACCCTTCCGGGCACCGGGATGCGGACAATCCGTCGCGGACCCTGTCGCGCGTCCCGCCACACCTGCGCCAACTGCGCCAAGGTCAGTACTTCCGGACCGCCGAAGTCAGGAGCACGCCCCACCGGTCCGCCCTTGACCAACTCGGCGACCCGCCGCGCTACGTCGGCGGCAGCGACCGGCTGGAACCGGAAGTCCAAGGGCAGCGGCGCAACCGGCCACCCCTCGACGGTCTGCAACCCGGAAGCGATCAACTCGTGGAACTGCGTCGCCCGCAGAATCGTATGTGGCACGCCGCTGTCGATGATCTTCTGCTCGCAGGCCAGCTTGTTGCGGTAGTACCTGAACGGGATGCGATCGATCCCCACGATAGACACGTAGAGCAATTGCTCGACACCCTGCGCGGCGCGAAGCAGATTCTCGGTTTGTGCGATGTCGGGTTTACCCCACCGACGGAAGTCCGAGGCGGCATGCACGATCACGTCGGTGCCCGCGACAGCCTCGGATACGCCCGCACCCGTTTGCAGGTCGCCGACGTGCGTGCCGGCCCCGGCGCGCCGGGAGAGGACCCGGACGTCGTGGCCCTGTTCGCTCACCCGAGCGACCACCAGCCTGCCCAATGCCCCGGTGCCGCCCGTGACGAGAATGCGACTGCCCATCTATTGCTCCTTCCACATCGTCAACCCTCTTTCTCGGACCGATCGCGCAGATTGCTCGACAACTAGACAGCGCCAGGGCTACACCACCAAGATCCTGGGGAACCATCCGACAAGGACGTCTGCGTGGCCGCCGCGGCCGACCAGTTCACCAGACCCCGCTGTTCGGTCGGCCGCCACCATGAGCCGGCTCGGCGCGGTCCCGCAGATGTGCCAGGACAACGCCCGGACGGGTGCACGAGCGACCAGCCCCAAACCCATCGAACCCCGCGG
Organism: Nocardia amamiensis; assembly: GCF_015477605.1. Classification (GTDB taxonomy): domain Bacteria; phylum Actinomycetota; class Actinomycetes; order Mycobacteriales; family Mycobacteriaceae; genus Nocardia; species Nocardia amamiensis_A. The sequence goes on along the minus strand of NZ_JADLQX010000017.1, from coordinate 24,430 downwards.
TCGCCGATCTCTACAGCCGACTCCGGCCGCGCTCGAGCGGCCGTAGCCGTGGAATACGTGTCGCTACGGTTGTCGACGACAGAGAACCCGAAGTCGACGATTCGGATCAGGTGCCCGCTCACCCGGATCACATACCCGCTCACCGTGCGAATCACCAAGCATTCGATTCGGCCCAGCTGGCCCGGGCATGACGTTCACCAGCCCGTAGGAGGCCGCGTGTCGTCCGGACGGTTCTCGGCGCAGCGGAACGCGGAGTGCACCGGCACGCGAGGAGACCTCGTCCGCGCGCGATCGGCGCTCCGCACAGCCCGATCGCCCGATTCGTGGACGGGAGGTGACGCCCGGTGGGAAGGTTGATGTACCGCAGGTGTCGGCAAAGGAGCGAGACGCATGGTGGACAAGACCAACGGAGCGCCCGCAGGCAACGGCGTGGTGACGGCGGAGGGCCCCGAGCAGATCCGCAATGTGGTCCTGGTCGGGCCCAGCGGATCGGGAAAGACCACGCTGGTGGAGGCCATGGCACTCACCGCGCGGGCGGTGAATCGCGCCGGACGGGTCGAGGACGGCACGTCGCTGTCGGACTACGACGAGATCGAGCATCGCCAGCACCGCTCGGTGCAGCTGTCCGTGGTGCCGGTGACGTGGGGCGGAGTGAAGATCAACCTGCTGGACACGCCGGGGTACGCGGACTTCGTCGGCGAGCTGCGGGCGGGACTGCGCGCGGCCGACGCGGCGCTGTTCGTCATCTCCGCGGCCGAGGGGGCGGAAGGACTCGCGGGGACGACCAGGGCGCTGTGGGAGGAGTGCGCCGCGGTCGGGATGCCGCGCGCGATCGTGATCACGCACCTGGATACGGCGCGCGACGAGTACGACGTGATGGCCGACGCATGCCAAATGGCGCTCGGCGGCGGATCGACGGAAAGCATTCTGCCGCTTCACCTTCCGGTGTACGGCCCGAAGAACCCGGACGGTCACCGGCCGGTCACCGGCATGGTGGAGCTGCTACCACACTGCATAGGTGACTATTCCTCCGGAACGGAGATCCAGGGCGACCCCTCCCCCGAGCAGGTACCCGAGCTGGAGGAGGCGCGCAACCGCCTCATCGAGGGCATCATCGCCGAGAGCGAAGACGAAAGCCTGATGGACCGCTACCTGGAGGGCGAGGAGATCAGCCTGGCGACGCTGGTCGCCGATTTGGAGCGGGCGGTCGCGCGCGGAAGCTTCCATCCAGTGCTCTTCGCGGCGCCCGCGCCCGAAGGCGCCAAGCAGGGCCTGGGCACCGTCGAGCTCCTCGAGCTGGTCACCGGCGGGTTTCCGACGCCGGTCGAGCACGCCATCACCGCCAGCAACGGCGCGGGACCGCATCCGCTCCGATGCGACCCGGACGGCGAGCTGGCCGCCGAGGTCATCCGCACCGCGTCCGACCCGTACGTCGGACGGGTCTCCTTGGTCCGCGTCTTCTCCGGCACCTTGCACCCCGACGACACGGTGCACGTCAGCGGCCATGGTCTCGAGGACCGCGGTCACGAGAGTCACGAGGTGGACGAGCGCGTCGGCGCGATCTCCGCTCCCTTCGGCAAGCAGCAGCGCCCGCTCGGGCAGGCGATCGCGGGCGACATCGCCTACGTCACCAAACTCGGCCGCGCCGAGACCGGCGACACCTTGTCGTCCACCGACAACCCGCTGCGGATCGAGCCGTGGCCGATGCCCGACCCTTTGCTACCGATCGCGATCCGCGCGCACAGCAAGGCCGACGAGGACAAACTCTCCCAGAGCCTCGCTCGCTTGGCCGCCGAGGATCCGGCCTTGCGGCTCGAGCACAACGGGCAGACGCATCAGCTGGTGCTGTGGTGTCTCGGCGAAGCGCATCGCGACGTCGCCCTGGAGCGGTTGCGGACCCGGTTCGGGGTGCAGGTCGACGTGATCGACCACGTGGTGGCGTTGCGCGAGACGTTCGCGGGCAAGGCGACCGGGCGCGGCAGGCATGTGAAACAGTCCGGCGGGCACGGGCAATACGCCGTGTGCGAGATCGAGGTCGAACCGCTGCCCGAAGGCGCGGGGATCGAGTTCGTGGACCGAGTTGTCGGCGGAGTTGTTCCGCGCCAGTTCATTCCGTCGGTGGAGAAGGGCGTGCGCGCGCAAGCGTCGCGTGGGCTCACCGCCGGATATCCGCTCGTGGATGTGCGGGTCACCCTGTTCGACGGCAAAGCCCACTCGGTCGACTCGTCCGACGCCGCGTTCCAGACCGCGGGCGCGCTCGCCCTCCGTGAGGCAGCCGCGACCGCCGGAATCCGAGTGCTGGAGCCGCTCGCCGAAGTCTGGGTGCTGGTCTCCGACGAGTACGTCGGACCGGTGCTGAGCGACCTGTCCAGTAGGCGCGGACGTGTGCTCGGCACCGAACCGCACGGCTCCGGAAGAACCAGGATTCATGCCGAAGTGCCGGAGCTCGAGCTCAGCCGCTACGCCATCGACTTGCGGTCGATCTCGCATGGCACCGGCGATTTCACGCGCAGTTACGCGCGCCACGAACCGATGCCGAACCAGCTGGCGGCCGCAATGCGCGGGGAGAAGGCTCGCGCTTAGCGGACGTCCTTGTGGAACCAGATCGATGCTTCGCGGGCAATCGACAGCACACAGTCCAGCCGAATTGCCGCCAGACCAAGCGAATTCGGCGTATGGGATCTACCCGCACCGGCGCTGACGCGGATTCACCATGAGGGCTCGCCTCCTCGCCATTCGATATCTTGCCGATCGGCGAACCGCCCGCCAAAGGCCGTTGTACGCGTCGCCCGCACCACCTCTGCCGCGGTCGCCCACCGTGCGGGACTCACGTTCACGTGCAGCGCTGTCCAGGACGAAGACCCTGTCGACTGGTATTTGCGCAGCCTCTGGAACGGCTCGCAGCACCTCCGAACAGGACCTTCGTTTCCGGCGGTCAGATCTGCGGTGGCGAAACAGGTGGCGGACCTCCAGGCTGCTGCGGTGCGGCCACGGTCGGCGGAGGTGCCGCCGCTAGTGTGGGGTCACCACCGGCGGCGCCATTCAGGCCGGTCGGGTGGATATAGCCCGTGAAAAGCCCGTACTTTTCTTCCAGCGGGGGTTTATGGAAATCGAAGGGAATGAGACGGCCATTGTCCAGGACAAACAGTTGGTCGTTTTCCCGGACGATGAGCGCGCTGTGTCTCTCCCATTGCAGAACATCGCCCGTCTTCAGCGCGTCACGACTGGTGATCACCTCGGGCGGATGCTCCGCCGACAACTCACCCGCAGTCCCCCGATACGCGGATATCGCATCGAGGGCGACGTTCTGCGTCTGCTTCTGCAGAGCCTCCGCCACCGGCTGCGGTGCCTTCACGGTCGTATCCCCGATTTTGACATCCACCATCGAGCCCGGGGTCGTTACCGTCGGCGGAGTGCCCGCATAGGCCGGCGCCGCGACGGTGGGAGGTTGCGCCTGAACACCAGGGTTGGCGTTCGCGGGCGCCTGGCGGTTGCGCTCGCGTTCCTCGCGCTTCTCCCGCTCTCGCTCCGCGTAGGCTCGCTCGAGTCGGTCGTCCTCGGGCTGGCGCCCTTGGTTCATCATTCCGCTGATGGCGCTCATCATCGCCATTTGCTGCATCGCATTTGCCATGCCGTTGTCGCCGCTGTTGGCGGCGGGCGCGACAGTTCCGGTATTCGTACCGGCTCCCGTCCCGGTTCCGGTTTCGCCCTGCAGCGCCGAACGAATGGCAGCCAGCGGATCCGAACTCGACGACGTATCACCGGTCACGGTGTCCGAAATGGGCTGGGTACCGGTCAGAGGATCCGTGGTGTCCGTGGACCCGAGGTCCAGATCATCGAACGTGGAGCTCGCGTCTCCATTCGGGAAAATGCCATTCTGGGCGGAAGTATCCTGAGCAGGAGGAAGGTAGCTGGTGTTTACGGGCGGGTAGGTGTTGTTGTTGCCGTTATTACCGTTGTTGCCGTTATTACCGTTGTTGCCGCCTTCACCATCGATATCCTCGGCCTTTTTCTGGAATTCCTTGGTTGCTTCCGCGTACGTGGCATCCCACTCTTCGGCAGCCAGGTCGATGGACCTGACATAGTATCTCTGTTCCGCTTCCGGAGTCAGATAGAATTTTCCGTAACCCTCGCTGTTCTTTTCCGTGTTCTTCTCGTAGACAGCGACCTGCATCTCGGAAGTGGGCGGGCCACCCGAGCTTTCGGTGATCGTGTTGCCGGTACGTGTGGTGTTCGTAGGCTCGTACTTGAGGTCCTCTGCGAGCTCTTCCTTGATCCTGACGAGAGCCTGGAAGGTGTCGTCTTTGATGACTTTGGTGTCGAAGGTGTCGAATTTGACGTCTTTGTGCGAGTCCTTGTGCTCGTCCTTCCGAGTTTCCATCCGGCCGTTCAGATCCCAATGTTCTTCCCTGACCTTCGACCAGCCTTCCGCGCTCATGACACGGTCGTCGTCGAGCACGTTCGTGAAGTCCGGCGCGGCCTTGGGATTACGAATTCCCAGAGTGTCGAAACCCCACTGCATCGTGAACTCGGTATCCGTGATGAGCGCTATCAGCTGCGCACTGGCACCCTTCGGAATCGGCAGCTTGACCGGCTCCGCATGCTCGCCCTCGTCCTCATCGGGCAGATCGCCCAAGTCCCAATCGTTGCCGAACACCACCTCCTCGTCGGCTGCCGCCTGATCATTCTTGGCCTTGACGACATCTTTTGTATCACCGGTGGCAAGCGCGTTTACGATCAGCCTGTAATTCTCATTATCGTCGTCTAAGCCCTGGTGGCGGCTCGCGGCGACGAGCATCTGTTTGACGCCGGGGTCGAGTTGCTCCACGGCCTTCTCGAAATCGGCGCCATTCAATTCGACCAGAGTATCCAACGAGTTCTTGGCGTCGTTGTCGTCGGCCATACCGGAGTCGCCCCAAGAGCCGTCGTAACCTTCGATCTCTGCGACAGCGTCCTCTGCTTTTCCCATCAGGCTCTCCTCTGCTCACCGGAGCCCTTGGACCCCGCCGGAACTGTCCGGAATTCGGCGATGGACGGTGAAGCCCCGCCTGATCCGATGGAACTGACGCTGATGGAACTGACACCGGGTGCACCGAGTCCGACGCCGCGGCCGACCTGGACACCGGGGACTGCTGAACCTGTACCGGTCGTCTTCGGCATCTGCGCCCCCGCCACAGACGCTGTTGCCGCGACCAGCGGATGCTCGATGATCTGGCCATACGCGTAGAGCGCATCGCGCAGAGTCTGCCGGTCGGGTTCGCCTGCGGCCAGCAACAGCAGCAGTTCGTCGGCACGGCGCTCGAAGACCATGCCGCGCAAGACTTCCATTGCCGAAACATCCAGGCGAACACCGACCGGCACGTGGGACACATCCACCCGCCGTGACCGTAGTGTCGCCGCTGACATGTCATCGGCGGCGCGTATCTCGTCCCACCAGCTCGCCGGGACGGGCCGACCGGCCTGCATCGCATCGAGGATCCGTTGTCGCCGTGCCCGGTGTGCGTCGACGTCGGCGTCGATGCCCGTGACGGCGGTGCGGACTCGCGCATCCGCCGCCTGCGCCAGCTCGAGGCACGTCTCCCGAATCTCCAGTTCGGGCACCGTCGCCGCCTGTCGAAGCAACTCCCCCGAACCGGCGAGCGCGAGCCGGTCGACCAGTCCGACACCGGGCGAGGTGAGGTCGACGGCGGATTCCGAGGCGGACACCAGACCCTCGATGGCGACATCGTCCCCAAGGGCCGCATGCACGTCGTCGAGGATCGCCGCAGACGATGCCAGGGCGCTGAGCCGGACACCCTTGCGGCGGCGCACCATCAAACCGAACTCCGCAAGTACCCGGGCGGGGTCGGCGGTGCCTTCCAGTGCCGCGATCGCCTTCCGAGCCTCGGCTCCCAGGACAGAGTCCCACCTCCACGGCAGGGCGACCTCCGACGGCAAGAACAGTCCGGGAGGCAGCCAGCCACGGCCCTCACTGGAGGTCAGCATGACGACAGGCCCGATGCGGGTCCGCCCGACCGCCACTGCCCACTCCGGGCCGAGCGCCGAATCACCCACGGCGGCAAGGGTTGCCGCGAGCAGGGTACGAGCGAGCACCAAGTCATCGTGAACCTGCTCACCTACCACGAATGACGGCAGTGCCCGCCGGTCCTTGGCAGCGTGCGCCACTGCCGCGAACGGACCTGACGCCAGTGATGAGGGCATCCTGGGGGCCACGGGTGCGCCACTGGCGGCGCCCGCTGCCGGGAACGGGCCTGCCGCCAATGGCGTAGCCATCCCGCCGGTCATCCCCGCGGCACTGTTCCCATCGACGGCCACGCCTGCGGCACTGTTCGCGTCGACGGCCGGAGTGCCGAGTAGGTCGGCGGTTCCGCGCTCCGGCAGGCCGACCGAAAACGGCGTCGTCGGGGTCGGCACGGTGGGTCCGACGGACGCGGTGTCGTAGGTCTGTGGTGCCGACGCGGCGGGTGACAGCGGTACCTGGTCGGAGCGGCCGGTCTCGTGAACCATACCCGGGGTCTCGGGGGTGTTGAGGGAAGGCTGCTCCGGCAGGGCGTCGTTCATCATCGGTGTGTCCGGGCCGGCGTCCACCTTTCGGACGGGATCCGTTGGCGCGTCCGGCCCGTCCGGAGGGGCTTTGTGGTCGAAGCCACCCGCCTGGCCGATCTGCTGTTTGCCGGCCTGATCGCCGTCTTCGAGCGCTCGCGCCGCAGCGAGCAATTCGTCTCGCGTCCGCTCGTGGTTAGCGGCGAGGCGTTCGGCATTGTCGTGGCGCCTCTGGTAGTAGTCCTCCAGAGCACCCCGCACCGGGTCGGCAATGGTGCCATATTTGGATGGGAAGTCGGCGAGCCAGTCATGGGGGATTTCACCGAACTTCCGGATGTTTGCGGCGACCAGACCGTGCTGCTCGGCCATTCTGCGCAGCTGATCCGGCTTAACATCCAGGTAATCAGGCATGCTCGGCTTATTCCTCCCACCGTCTATCTCAGCTTGATTGTTCCGCCTTCCCAAAGTTGGGGACCTGCTTATCCGACCCGCTCCCGGCCCGCCACTCGCGCATGACCGCCGCGAGCGGGCGCGGCAGATCGCCGGGGTCATTCATGGCGATGGCATACTGTCGCCGGGCGTCCGCGGTGCTCTCAGTGATGGCGGTCATGATTTCGGCGGCCAGTTCGTGATTGCCGAACCGGGCGCAGGTTCCCAGGGCGAGATACAGGTCCCGCAGCCGCCCCATCGCGTCGACCTCGGGAATAACCAATCCGCTTGGGGACGGGCGACGCGCAACGATCTCGTCGGCCCGTTCGCGCACCTCGGCGACACGGTGCCGCAACTCCCGCGCCATCGCTAGTGCGGCACGTACATCAGGGTGGATGTCTCGCATGGTTCCTCTCATCCGCTGGCGAACGCCCGCCTGTGCGACAGCTGAGCAATGAGCCATCCTCGTTCACTGCGACGCAACGCCGTTGACGAGGGTCCGGTCCTTCAAGTGCCGTACACCACAGGATGCGGCATTCTCACTTGCGACCACTCGCTTCTCGACCTTACTTGGGCGCGCGCCAGGGACAGTGAACTGTTCCCCCCAGTGGGGAGGGACCATACTTCGGGTACTAGTCGGTTTCCCACAGGTGAGGCCATGAGTTCCCGCGAAGTCCCCCTCGACGAGTTCGCCACGGACTTCGGCGGTCTACGGCGCGCCGTCCCAAAAGTCGTGCACCGGATGCCGTCCGCGTTTCCCTCGGTATTGCTCAGCTCCGGTCGACAGTTGACGCTGCGCGGTGCGGGCCACTCCTGTGACGGCCAGACCGTCACCGACGGCGAACTGCTCGTCACCTACGCACCGAAAACCGCGGCTGCGCAAGTGCGGGATCTCGGCGAGGGCCTGATCGAGGTGCCCGCTGGGATGAGCTGGCACGGTCTGGAGCGATATCTGAACCGCCGCAGCAGGGCCGTGCCCGTGTTACCCAATTACCTGCACATGTCGGTGGGCGGCACCCTGTCGGTCGGCGGGGCCGGGATCGACTCGGTGCGGTACGGCATGCAGGTAGACCATGTGGAACGGATCCAGCTGATCGACGGAACGGGAGCCAGTCGCTGGTGCTCGCGCACCGACCATCCGGAGCTGTTCCGGTTCGCACTCGGCGGCCTCGGCACGGCGGGGCTGATCGAACGTGCGGTGCTGCGCACCGTGCCGTACCACCGCTACACCCACGTGCATCGCGCACACCATGCCACATTAACCGAGCTTGCCGGACACACCGAACGAATCGCACAGCGCGACGATGTCGACATCTACTGGGCACTCCTGCGCCGCGGCAGGCTCGTCTCCACCACCGGCTGGCGCGGTAGCGATGTGGGCCGATGCGACGACGAGAACTGCGCGATTGTGCCCAATCTGCCGTCCGTGGAACACGATGACATCACAGAGACGGCGTTCGCGGTTGGTGACCGGGTGCGCATGTGGACCGATTACGTCGTGCCTGCCGGGCAGCTCGCACCCATGCTCGCGACCGTCGAGGCACTCCTCAGCCGATATCCGTTGAACCGTGTTCTCATGATGTTGTACATCCTGATCGTGCGCCGCCCTCCCGATGCAACTTCGTTCGCCTTCACCCCGGTTCGCACTGACCCTGTTTCGATCGGACTCGGCGTGTACACCACGGTCGACCATGATCCGGCAGCCACCGCCGCTACCCGCGACGTGTTCCATGAACTTCTGGAACGCTGTTGCGAGCTGGGCGGGCGTCCTTATCTTTACGGTGCAAACGATCTCGATGACGCGATGACCGAGCGGCTGTATGGAGCCGATCTGGATCACCTTGCGCAACTGCGCTCTTCGCACCGATTGGAACACGTCAACGCCCACCTCCCGCTCGTGAGTGCTACCCGGCGTACTCCCTCCCACAACGGTCGCTGGTAAACGTTGCGGTGGCGCAAGTCCGTCCCAAGCGCGCTGTCCCCAGGTATGGGGATGCGGAAAGAATCGGGTTCGGTCGGAATGAGAAAGTTTGTCGATATGGGTAGGAATGTCCGAGGGTTTCTGCTTTCGAACGGGTACAGCCATGCTGGCTCGCTCACCCCAAACGACCAGGGAGCGCCGTCCACTGCAGCTGCCACTGTCGATACGCCCGCTACCCCGGGCATGCCGCGCCCAGCCCCCGTTTCCACCGGAAAATCCTAACGATGGTGACGGTCGAAGCTGCTGGAGAATTCCTCGTCGACTTGGCCCAGCGGTTGATGGCGCGTTCTGACCCAGCGTGTATCCGGGCCATGATGGAACGCGCCTGCGGCGGGCAGCTGGATGCGCAAGCGCCGGATGGGCGCCGGGCCAGCACGCTGACGTCCTCCGGTATTCCGTTCGAAGCCAGTGTGTCCGGTGGCCGAGGAAAGTTCACGCCTGCCGTTCGGTATGTCACCGAGACCGCCACCCAGGAGATCGGGTTCGGCTCACGCGTCGCCGCTCACCTCGCTGCGATCCGGGATCTCGTCGCATGGTTGCCGAACGGAGATGAGACGGTCGCCGACATGCTGCAGTCCTTCGTCGCGACGCTGTATCCAGATCCCGCCGAAGTCCCGGCGCGGTATCGCTCCGCCAGCTGGATAGGGGTTGTCCATCATGCCGCCGCGCCCCATCATGCAGCCCGTCTCAAGGTATACGGCGGTCCGGCGATCGTGCCAGGGGCGATGAACCGGTTGTGCAGTGTGTGGCCCGCGTTCGCCGAACTGACGTCCGTACCGGACCATGAGAAGCTCATCAAGCCTGTCGGTGCCGCGATCGAGGTGGACGCGTACGGCAAGGTCAACCACAAGGTGTACTTGAGGGCCCGGTACAACGACGTCGCCGTGCCGATGAAACTGGTCCGCTACTTCGGCGATCCGGCCTGGGAAGCGCTGTCCGAGCTCGTTCGGTGTGGCGTCGACGCCGCCGCGCTCCACAAACACGATTTCTTCGTCTGCTGTTCACGCGGTACCGGCGTCCCTGTCTTCGGCCTCACGCTGGTCGCAAGAAAAGGCAACGACCTGACCGCCCTCGTACGCGAACTCGCGTCTCGTCACCACGGCACCACCCATGCCGTAGACGCACTCGCCCTGGCAGCGGAATCGTGCGGGGCGACGTGGCATTACTCGGGAATCGGACTGGGCTTCTCCCCCGATCACGGCGTCGACAAACTGAACGTCTACGGAACACCCACATGGAGTACCACGTAGTACGTGACCGGCGCGCCGCCTTCAGCTGGCATTCAGGTTGCCTGTGCCAGACTCCGCCGATGCGAACCGAATCAGTGGACGTGACCGAGGTCCAAGTGGGAGACGTCATCCGAGATCCGTTCGACGCGGACAACTGGAGGAGGGTGCGGGAGCTCGGCTACGACCTGCTGCCGAAAAACGACGGCTCGGGTGAATATTGGGAGCTGTTCGCCTTTATCGGTCCACTCGTCGACCCACCCGCCGACGTTGTCGAATCGGGCGATCAGCCGGGGTTCGATCGTTTCATCTTCCGCGAGGACGAACGCGTCATACGAAGAGTCGGATCCCGAATACCCCGTGGTCTGCCCTGCTGAGTGGTGGGATTCTCTCGCGAATGTGAAGACCCACCCGAACGCAGACGAGTCCACCCGCTTCGCGGCCAGATGCACTGATCGCGGAACGGATGGACTCGCCGACTACTGCGGACGAGCTGCGGACGGAATACCTGAGTAGCCACTCCGTCGCAGATCGGAGCCGATTGACGACTTACACGTCGAAGTACAGCTCGAACTCGTACGGGTGCGGGCGCAGGTTCACCGGCGCGATCTCGCTCTCGCGCTTGATGCTGATCCAGGTCTCGATCAGGTCCTCGGTGAAGACGTTGCCCTCGGTGAGGTAGTCGTGGTCCTGCTCGAGGCGGTCGATGACCGAGGCCAGGCTGGTGGGGGCCTGCGGGATGTTCTTGGCCTCCTCCGGCGGGAGCTCGTAGAGGTCCTTGTCGACCGGGGCCAGCGGCTCGATCTTCTTCTTGATGCCGTCCAGGCCGGCCATCATCATGGCGGCGAAGGCCAGGTACGGGTTGCCCGAGGAGTCCGGCGCGCGGAACTCGAGGCGCTTGGCCTTCGGGTTGTTGCCGGTGACCGGGATACGGACCGCGGCGGAGCGGTTGCGCTGCGAGTACACCAGGTTGATCGGCGCCTCGAAGCCGGGGACCAGGCGGTGGTAGGAGTTGACCGTCGGGTTGGTGAAGGCCAGCAGCGACGGCGCGTGGTGCAGGATGCCGCCGATGTAGTGGCGCGCCAGGTCCGACAGGCCGCCGTAGCCGGCCTCGTCGTGGAACAGCGGCTTGCCGTCCTTCCACAGCGACTGGTGCACGTGCATGCCGGAGCCGTTGTCACCGAAGAGGGGCTTCGGCATGAAGGTGACGGTCTTGCCTTCCTGCCACGCGGTGTTCTTGACGATGTACTTGAACAGCTGCAGATCGTCGGCCGCGTGCAGCAGCGTGTTGAACCGGTAGTTGATCTCGGCCTGACCGGCGGTGCCGACCTCGTGGTGGCCGCGCTCCAGCTCGAAGCCCGCGTTCTGCAGGTTGGTGGAGATCTTGTCGCGCAGGTCGACGTAGTGGTCGTACGGCGCGACCGGGAAGTAGCCGCCCTTGTTGCGAACCTTGTAGCCGCGGTTGCGGGTGCCGTCCGGGTTGAACTCCTTGCCGGTGTTCCAGGAACCCGAGACCGACTCGATCTCGTAGAAGGCGCCGTTCATGGCCGAGTCGTAGCGGATCGAGTCGAAGATGTAGAACTCCGCCTCGGGACCGAAGTACGCGGTGTCGGCGATGCCGGTCGAGCGCAGGTACTCCTCCGCCTTGCGCGCGATGTTACGCGGGTCGCGGCTGTAGGCCTCCCGGGTGAACGGGTCGTGCACGAAGAAGTTCATGTTCAGCGTCTTCGCGGCGCGGAACGGGTCGATGCGCGCGGTGCTGTAGTCGGGCAGCAGCAGCATGTCCGACTCGTCGATCGACTGGAAACCACGGACGGAAGAGCCGTCGAACGCTAGCCCTTCCTCGGCGAGGTCGGTGGTGAAGGCCTTCGCCGGGATCGAGAAGTGCTGCTGCACACCGGGAAGATCGCTGAAGCGGATGTCGACGTACTCGATGTCCTCGTCAGCGATGTACTTGATGACCTCGTCGGCCGTGCTGAACGTCACTTGTTCTCCTTACGGATCGGTTCCCAGCCAGTGTCGATTGCATGGGTTCGTCGCGACCAGACGCTATGGATGCCGTGTTTCCCTGTAGTCAAGCCCGTGTTTCGCCAGTGTTACACGTGCGTCTGGGCGGGTGGCGCCTACCACCCGGGCTCGAACAGCATGGTAGTCCTGCTGCCGCGGGCCGCGCGCGCCGACCTGAACTCCGCTTATGCGGAACCGGGCGGCCGATCGGGCGCGCCTATCCTGGGTTCCATGGCACGCATCACCGGCTCCTGGCTCTCCGGACCTCCGGCCGACCCCGGCGATCCGGCAACCCGCGAGTTCCCCGGTGAACACCTCGGCCTCCCGAAGACGGGAGCAGGTTCGCTGGCGGGAATGGGCCGCCGGATCGCCGCCCTCTTCGTGGACTGGATGATCGCGCTCGGCATCGCGGCGCTCATCGCGCGCAGCACGTCGGCGTCGAGCCTGACGCTGCTGATCTGGTTCGTCATCGGGGTCGGCGCGGTGACCCTGTTCGGCTTCACGCCGGGGCAGTACTTCCTGCGGCTGCGGACGGTCCGTATCGACGCGCCGGCGCCGGTCGGGTTCGTCCGGGCGCTGGCGAGGCAGGTGCTGCTGCTGTTCGTGGTGCCGGCGCTGTTCACCGACGCCGACGGCCGCGGGATGCACGACCGGGCAACCGGCACGGCGCTGGTGCATTCACGCTGAGCCGCCCGGCATCGGGAACACCCGCCGCCGGGTCACGCCGATAGGCTGCGCCGGTGTCGTTGAATCCGGTGATGCTCGTGGTCCGTTTCCTGCTCGAGCTCGTCGCCCTGGCGTCCTTCGGCGTCTTCGGCTGGCGCGCGTTCGAAGGGCCGTGGAATTTTCTGCTGGTTGTGGCGCTGCCGCTGGTTGCGGCAGCCCTGTGGGCGGTCTTCTCGGTACCCGGCGACCCGAGCCGGGACGGGCAGCCGAAGGTCGCCGTGTCCGGCACGACGCGCCTGGTGATCGAGCTCTCGGTGCTCGGCGGCGGGGCGCTCGCGCTGCAGTCGGCCGGTCTGCCCGGATGGGGTCTGGCGCTCGCGGTGCTGGTGATCGTCTATCACGTGCTCGCCTACGATCGGGTGGTCTGGCTGCTCACCCGCGATCGAGGCGGCAACCGGACACGCACGCCGTCGACCCGTAGTCCCGGGCGTCGACCATAGTCCCGGGATATAGCGCACGTCAGAAAGCCGGTGAACCGCTCAGCGGCGGCGGATCGTCCGCTGCACGCCGCGCATCTTGGCGCCGCTCGGCATCGGGCCCTTCGGCAGCGCGGGCCCGCTGCGTGCGCTGAGCGCGGCCAGGCGGCCTTCGATGAGCTCCATGCGCTTGGTGTCGATGTTGCGGGGCAGCTTGGTCAGGTAGCGCTGCAGGTCCTTGATCGGAACCTGGCCCTCGTCGTTGCCGATGACGACGTCGTAGATCGGGGTGTCGCCGATCAGCCGGGCGGTGCGCTTCTTCTCCTGGGCCAGCAGCGATTTCACCCGCTGCGGCGCGCCCTCGGCGACCAGCACGACGCCCGGCAGGCCGATCACGCGGTGCACCGCGTCCAGCTGCGTGGTGGCGGCGACGCCGTTGCTCACCCGCCACTTGCCCTGCAAGTTGTCCAGTACCCAGGCCGCGGCGCCCGCTTGGCCCTCGGCCTTGCGGTAGACGCTGCGCTGCACCCGGCGGCCGAAGATGATGAACGCGACCAGCGCGCCCAGCACCACGCCGAGCGGCACGAGGAACCAGGTCAGCCCGAAGATCAGGCCGATCACGACCGCGATGGCGGTGCTGCCGACCAAGGCGCCGATCATCAGCGGCAGCAGCAGCTTGTCTTCCTTGCGCTGCATCTGGAACGCCTGCCACAGTTGCCTGCGGCGTTCGCGCGACTGCTGCTTGCGGGCCGCTTTCGCCGCGGCCTTCGCTTCCTTGGTGGGCTTGCCTGCTGCCATGTCTCTCAGAATAGTGCCCAGGTAGTCGTGGCTTTGCCGTGGGAGCGCGGCCGGATCAATTCCAGCCGCGGCGCGCGATCGACCCGAGCACGGTGAGATCCAGATCACCGGAGGCCTCGGTCCAGCCCATCGCGCGCAGTTCCGCAGGATCGGCCACGCCGAGCGCGTCACGCAGGCCGACCGCGACCGAGCGGGCGAACTCGATCAGGCTGTCCGGCGCGATCGGCCAGAACAGGGTTCTGGTCCAGTTGCCCGCGTCGCGCCGCGGCGGCGGCTCATGCCAGCCGAGCGCCCGCAACTCCTGCGCGGCGGCGTCCGGTATCGGTTGGCTCAGGTAGTGGTCGCCCGCCAGCTCAGCGGACAGTTTGATGTCGTACTGAACGAATTGGACAAAGCGATTGCCGGGTGCGGCGATGATCAGCGTCGCACGCGAGGGCAGCTCCGACAGACACAGCGCCAGCGCTCGCACGAACCCGTCCCAGTCCGCGGTCACCGCCTCGCTCATTCTTCCCCCGGGCTTCAGCATTGGCCTGATCATACGCCGACCGGCTTGCGACAACAGGCTGATCACCTTGCGCCCCTGGCTACTTCACGTATGCCATAGCCAGATGAAATAGCTCGGCGCGCGTCGTCACTCCACGGCCGGGAGCTGCGATGTCCCGTCGATCACCTCTCGGAACGCCAGGCACCGAGCGTTCGGCAACGCCAGTCGTCTCGCGGCGAACTGCGGGCGATACGGTCAGGGTATGTCCGTGCGGAGCATCAGCGGTTCGTTCGGGGACTATTCCCTCGAACGGCTGCTGGGTCGTGGCGGTATGGGTGAGGTGTGGTTGGCGCGCGACCGTACCGGCAGCCCAGTCGCACTAAAGGTGTTGTCTGCGGCGTACTCCGCTGCCCCGGGCTATCGGCGGCGCTTCGAGCGGGAAGCGCGGTTGGGAGCCCAGGTGCGCAACTCGCACATCGTGCCGATCCGTGCTTTCGGCGAGGTCGACGGGCATCTGTTCTTGGAGATGGCATACATCGAGGGCGTCGACCTGGCCACGCGGCTGCAGTCGGGTGCTCTGGCGCCGGGCGAGGCCGTCGAGGTCATCTCCCAGGCGGCCGAGGCGCTGGATGCCGCCCATGCCGAAGGGCTTGTGCACCGGGATGTGAAGCCGGGCAATATCCTCCAGCACACCAGCGGTTTCGTGTACCTGATCGATTTCGGTATCGCCCGGGCCGCCGACGGCACCGCGCTCACGGCCACCGGTCTGGTGGTGGGCACCCTGGGGTACATGGCGCCGGAGCGCTTCACCGGCACCGTCGACGCCCGATCCGACGTCTATTCACTTGCCTGCGTGCTCTACGAGGCTCTCACCGGACATCCGCCCTACGGCAACGGTGACCCGGCACAGCAGATGCGCGCACACCTGATGTCCGCACCCCCGCGCGCCTCCGAGGCTGCCCGCGATGTCCCGCCCGCACTCGACGCCGTCATCGCCCGCGGCATGGCCAAGGAACCGGACGGACGCTACGCCAGCGCGGGAGAATTCGCCGCGGCGGCGCGCGGAGCCTTGGGGCTGCCCACATCGGCGCAACCGGCCCCGCCGGTCCTGGACGCCGCGGCATCGCACCCGCCGACCCGCGTCATGACCATCGCTGACTCGCCGCCGACCTCGGCGCACCGGCCGGCGTCGCGGACACCCGGCCCTCGGGGATTCTCACCTACCTCGATCGCGCATGCCGATTCCCGGCGAAAGGCCGTGCTCCGCCGGTGGGTACCGGTCGCCGCCGGGGCAGCACTCGTAGCCGCGGCAGCACTGTGGCTGCTGGGCGGCATCGGGTCCGACCCCGCTCCGAGCACGACCACACCCGAGGCGTCCGCCACGGCCTGGGCCGGTCCCCCGCTGCCCTCGGGTGACGCGCAGCCCGCAGAGGTTGGCGGTGCGCACGACGGAAACTTCGCTTTCACCGTGACCGATGTGGTTTCCAACGCCCACACCACTGGTTCCGCGGCCACAGGCGGTACCTTCACCATCGTGACGCTGACGGTCACCAACGTGTCCGACGGCAAGCAGGCTTTCACCATCGCCGATCAACGCCTGGTCACCACCGACGGCCGCTCCGTCGCCCCCGACGCGGCGGCCACCGCCGGACTCAACCCGTCCTCCGACGACTTCGACCAGATCGATCCCGGCGGCACCAGCACCATCCGGCTGGCCTTCGACCTCTCCGGCAAAGACGAGAAGAAGGACGACAAGAAGAAGAACGAGAAGAAGAGCGACCGAGCAGACGCCGTCCCGAGCCACCTGGTCCTCCACGGCAGCCCGTCGTCACCCGGCGTGACACTGCCGATCCGCTAGCCGCCGCTCCTGGCGACGGCACCGCCGGCGAGCCTCTCGGCGCCATCCGCGACGACGGTGTTTCGTCGGCCGACGGGCTGCCGTCGCCTCCGGCGGCCGCGAGTCGCTCGACCCGCTGCAGGCCGGCCGGGTAGCCGCCGATGTCCCCGGAGCCTGCAGCCGATCCCCTCCGACCGCACGGGCCACGTGCGGTTACCCGACCGGACCGGCGCATCGGCCCGTGCGCGTGCGAAGCCGATCGACCTCGGCCTCGGGCACATCTGCGGGCGCGAGCAAGGGGACTATCGGATCCTTCAGACGACCGCACCGCGCTGTTCAGCTCGCGGCTACCGGGCGGTGTTACCTTCCGGAACGTGTGTGCGCGGTTGGTGGTGAGCGTCCATGACGTCGCACCGGCGAGTGCGGCGGAGACGACGCGCTGGTGCGCCGACGCCGATCGGTTCGGAATTCCCGTCTCGCTTTTGGTGATTCCCGGTCCGTGGCGGGGCATGCGGCTGTCCGGCGATCCGGACTACGCGGCATTCCTGCGCGAGCGTCGTCAGGGTGGCGACGACATCCTGGTGCACGGGTGGTCGCACCGGGCCGGGCCGGAGGGCGGATGGCCGCGCAGGGCCGTCGGGTACGCGGTAGCGCGCGGCGCGGCCGAATTCGCCGCGCTGAACGTCGCGGAGGCCACGGCCAAGCTGCGCGCCGCCACCGCGGTGATGACCGAATCGGGGCTGCACACGACGGGTTTCACACCGCCGGGGTGGCTGGCCTCGCCCGGCGCGGAGCAGGCGCTGCGCGCGGCGGGCTTCACCTACACCACCTCGCATTTCGGGGCGAAGCAGTTGTGCACCGGGCGCCGGTACCGCGGGTTCGCGCTCTCCCACCGGCCGGGTGGAGGCTGGTCGGAGCGGTTCGGCGCGGCGATGGTGGAATCCGTGGCGCTCCGGACCGCCGAACGCGGCGGGCTGGTACGACTGGCACTGCACCCCGACGACCTGCACCGGCCCGGCCTGCGGGAGACCACGCTGCGGGCCATCGACGCGGTGCTGGGGACCGGCGCACAGGCGACCACCTACGCCGAACTGGTCGGATCGGCGGTCGGCTAGTGCGGATCGTGCAGATCGCCAACTTCTACACACCCGCCTCCGGTGGTCTGCGCACCTGTATCGACGAGATCGGGCGCGGCTATTCGGAAGCGGGACACGACCGTGTGCTCGTCGTGCCCGGCCCGCGCGACGATGACGAGCACACCCCGTCCGGACACCGGATCACGGTACGCAGCCCGAAGTTCGGCGACGCGGGCTATCACGTGCTCACCGCCCGCCGCACCCGCGCGGTGCTCGATCGGCTCACCCCGGACGTGCTCGAATGCAGCGACAAACTCAGCGTCCGCTGGCTCGCACCGTGGGCGCGCGCCGCGGGTGTCCCGCTGGTGTTGTTCTCGCACGAACGCATCGACGCCATCCTGCGCTCCCGCGTTCCGCGCGGGTTCCCGCTCACCGCCGCGGCCGATCTGGCCAACCGCCGCCTCTGGGTGCGTGCCGAGAAAGTCGTGGTCACCTCGAGTTTCGCCACCGCCGAGTTCGATCGTGTCGGCGCGCGCAATGTGCGCCGGGTTCCGCTCGGCGTCGACCTGGAGACCTTTCACCCCCGAAGGCGCCACGTCGCCGCGCACCCGGATGATCCGGTCCGGCTCGTGCTGGTGAGCAGGCTGTCGCGCGAGAAACGCGCCGAACGCGCGATCCAGGCGGTGCGCGTCCTGGTCGACTCCGGTCTGCGGTGTGCGTTGTCCGTCATCGGCGACGGACCGCTGCGTTCCCGCCTGGAGCACCTGGCGGCCGGTCTGCCTGTCGTCTTCCACGGTCATCTCACGGACCGATCCGCCATGGCCGCTCTGATCGCCGACGCCGACGTCGCGGTCTTCCCCTCCCCTGCCGAGACTTTCGGCCTCGCCGTCCTGGAAGCGCTGGCCTGCGGCACACCTGTGGTCGTGCCCGCCGCGGGCGCCGCGCGCGAGCTCGTCGGCGATCCCGGTTCCGGCGTTGTCTGCGACGGCTCCCCGCACGGGCTCGCCGAGGGAGTCCGCGAACTGCTCGCGCTGCCCCCGGCCCAGCGCCGCCGCGCGGCTCGTGCGGCCGCGGAACGCTTTCCCTGGTCAGCGACGGTCGACGGCATGCTCGCGCTCTACGCCGACTACGAGACCCCGGCCCGCTCAGCCTGACGGCCCTCTTCGCGCCGGTTCGCCTGCTGATACCCGAACCGACCGGGTGACGGACTGGCTATCGGCTGTCCGGACCGGTCGGCCGGTCGATCGAGGACACCATCGCCGTCTTCGATGAACCGCTCGACGCTGCCCAACGGCTGGATCGACCACGACCGGACCGCATGCTTTTCGATGCCGCATCCGCGCACCGGTCCCGTTCGTCGTGCAGCGTCGGGGAGTTCGCCAGTAACGCGACACCGGCGATGACCAGGGTGGCCGCGCAAACCAGGAGCGCCGGACGTGGTTGCACCGTCGCCGTGAAGAGGATCGACCCGGCCAGGTAGCTGACCACCGGGTCGGTGATCGTCATCGCCGTCAACGCCGTGGGCAGCGAGCCGCGGGCGTACGCCTCCTGGGTCAGCACACCGCCCAGGAACGCCGACACCGGGATGCCCAGCAATGCCCAGCTCGGGTCGGGCAGCCTGCTCGTCGCCAGCACGACCAGCACCGCCGTCGTGGCGAAACAGCAGCCGGCGGCGACCGCCACCAGCGCGGAGCGCAGCTGCGTGGAGCGGACCACTCGGGACGCGCCGAACAGCAGGACGATCGCTATGATCACACCGCCGCCCGCCTCCGGCAGATGCCCGGTTTTCACCGCGAAGTGCGCCGAAACGCCCTGTGCTACCAGCAGAATCAGCCCCGCGCACACTGCCGTCGTCCCGGCCCAGTCCCGCGCGAGCAACGTGCGGCCACGCCGCAAGGCCGCCAGTGGCAAGGCGAACAGCAGTTGCACGACCAGCAACGCCTGCACCACCGCGATGCCGCCGAAACGCAGCGCGACCGCGTGTACGGCGAACCCCGCCACGTTCGCGCCCTGACCGGCCAGCCAGCGGGGATCGGTGAGCACCCGGCGGGCGATCGCGGCGATCAGCAGGAACCGCCCCTGCCCGGAGTCGGTGGCCGCCTGCCGCGCCGCGCCCTGTTGCAGCGCCGCCGACACCGCGAACAGTAACGCGGCCAGCAATGCCAGGGTGACCGTCGCGACAGCGTCGATCGACCCGGCACCGAGTTCACCCTTTGCTGGCACCGTGCCGATGCTGGTCCACCTCGATGAACACAGGATGGCGTCCGCTCGGCGCGGGGACGACGGCTCGGCCGACCACCCCGGTTCCGGGGGCTGGACGACGCTGCGGGCAAACTCGATAGTCCAATGGTGACCGAACGACCCGTCCTGCTGCGCGCCCTGTGCGGGCTGCTGCTCCTGCTCGGAGCCATCACCCCGGTTACGGCGAACGCCGAGCCGCTCCGGGCGCCCTTCCAGTGGAAGCAGGCGTTCATCGACAGCGAGGACGGCACCCGGCTGCACGCCGACATCCTGCGCCCGGCGGGTGTGTCCGAGGACACCCGCACTCCCGTCATCCTCACCGTCAGCCCGTACCGCGCGCATCTGGCGTACCTGAGCGAGCCGCGCGTGACCGGTGGCCCGTCCACCGACAACCTCAGCGCCGACCTGTTCCTGGCGGCGGGCTACACCTACGTCATCGTGGACCTGCGCGGGTTCGGCGGCTCGGGCGGCTGCCCGGATTTCGGCGGCCCTGGCGAGCGCGCGGATGTCGCGGCGGCGGTGGAGTGGGCGGCCGAGCAGCCGTGGTCGACCGGGAAAGTGGGCATGTTCGGCGTCTCCTACGAGGGGTGGACCGGGCTGATGGGGCTGGCCACCAAGCCGGAGGGCCTCGCGGCGGTCGCTTCGTTCGAGCCGGTCGTCGACCCGTACTCCTACCTGTACATGCAGGGCGTCTCATGGAAGTTCTCCGGGAAGCCGATCACCGAAAAAGGCGTGCGCCCAGCTGATTTCGCCGGCTTGGAGCATCTGCTCATCGCGTCCACTCCGCCGCGACCGGAGGACGGCGGCGAATACCGGTCCAACGCGACGCAATTGCCGTGGCAGTGTTATCAGAACTATTTGACAGAGATCGGCGATCACGCCCCCGACACACCCTTCTGGCGCGAGCGTGATCTCGTCGCGCCTCTGCGCGGCAGCACCATTCCGCTGTTTCTCGGTCAGGGCTTCGTCGACTACAACACCCGCGCCTACCGGGTGTTCGACCTGTGGAACGGCCTCGGCCCCGGTGCGCACCGGGCTTGGTTCGGTCAGTGGGGCCACCGCACCTGCAACGACAAATGCGGCACACCGCATTTCGACACCGAACTGCTCGCCTTCTTCGACAAGCACGTGGCGGGCCGCGACGTCGAGATTCCCGGACCGCGGATCACCGTCGGCCAGTTCGACGGCCGCTGGCGTGCGGAGACCGCGTGGCCGCCCGCCGACGCGCAGCGAGTCTCGGTCGAGCTGCGGCCCGGCCGCTACACCGACCGCGGCCTGGTTCCCGGACCCGACCGCGAGTTCTGGTCGGTGTCCGCGCCACTGGCCCAGGAGCAGCACCTGTCCGGCATCCCGACCGCGACGCTGCGCCTGAGCGGCCCGGCCACCGCGACCGTCGCCGTCGAGCTCTACGACATCGCGCCCGACCTGCACGCCACCGTCATCACCCGCGGCATCGCCCCCGTCGCCGACACCGCCGAAATCCGGTTGCTCGCCCAGGATTGGCCGATTCCGGCCGGACACCGGATCGGCGTGCGCGTCACCGACGTGGTCGACGACGTGTGGTCGCATTCCCCCGCCTTCGCCCCGGTCACGGTCGCGGCGGCGAGTGTGGAACTGCCGCTGCTGACCGGCACGCGGCAGCCCGACCTGCCCGGCGGACTCACCGAGGGCATCGTGAAGTGGCGAAACGAGAAGACCATCGCCGTCGAACCCGACATGTTGAACAATGCAACGGTGTCCCTGAATTTGCCGAACCGCACCAGTACCCCATGACCGAACCTGTCGACGATCCGACCGCCGAACGCTTCGCCGCCGCGCTGCGGTGCGCGACCGTGTCCACCGACGACCCGCGCGACGCCGACGACGCCGCGTTCGAGCGCCTCGACGCCCACCTCCAGCAGTCCTTTCCGCGGGTGCACGCCGAACTCGAACTCCAACGGTTCGGCCACAGCAGGCTGTACCGGTGGCCGGGCAGCGAACCCGGCCGGGTCGCCGCGATCCTGCTCGCGCACCAGGACGTGGTGCCGGCCGACAATCCACAGCGCTGGACCCATCCGCCGTTCGCGGGCGTGGTCGACGACGAATACATCTGGGGCCGCGGCGCGATCGATGACAAGAGCCGCGTCCTGGCCATTCTGGAGGCGGTCGAGTCGGCCCTCGCGGCGGGCGTACGGCCCCGGCACACGGTGTATCTGGCGTTCGGACACGACGAGGAGGTCTTCGGCGGAGACGGTGCCGAGCGGATGGCCGAACATCTGCGGCAGGCGGGCGTGCACGCGGACCTGCTGCTCGACGAGGGCGGCGTGATCACCGCCGGCGTCGTCGACGGCGTTCGGCAGCCGGTGGCCACGATCATGCTGGGCGAGAAGGGCTACGCCACCGTCCGGCTGTCGGTCACCGAGGTCGGCGGGCATTCCTCCATGCCGGGCAAGCAGACCGCGGTCGGCCGGATGGCGCGCGCGGTGGGCCGGATCCAAGACCACCCGATGCCGCTGCGCCTGACGCCGGTGATCGCGGACATGCTGGCCAGGTTGCGGGAGGTCCTGCCGGAGCCGCGCCGGCGCCTGCTCGGTCTGGCCGGCGTCGCGGCGCCGGTGATCACCCGGGTGATGGCGGCCCGGCCGCAGACCGAGGCGCTGGTGCGCACCACCGCAGCGCCCACGGTGATCCGCGGCGGGGTGCGGGCCAACGTGCTGCCGCAGCACGCCGAGGCGTTGGTGAACTTCCGCATCCTGCCGGGCGACTCGGTGGCTTCGGTGCTGGCGCACTGCCGGAAAGTGGTGCGCGACAAGAGTATTCGGTTCGAATTGGTGGGGATGTCGGCGGAGCCGTCGCGCATCACCGGCCCTGGTCCGGCATTCGACGTGATCGCGGGACTCGCCCGCGCCGTCGTTCCAGGGATCGCGGTGACCACCGGCATCGTTCCGGGTGCGACCGACTCCAGGCACTACGACGATCTGGCGGCCACCCGGTGCAACTTCGCCCCGATCGTGCTGGACGAGCGCGACCTGGCCTCGATTCATGGAACCGACGAGCGTCTTTCCCGGGTCAACTACGCTCGACTCATCGAGTTCAACCGGCGGCTGATCGAGCACTTCGCGGCGACCAGCGCGCCATCGACGTCAGGAGCCGACGCATGACGACCGAGCCGACGGCGCGCGACGCCACGCCGACCGAGCCGCCCGCCGCACCCGCGGTCCGCACCGACTCGGGCCAGTTCGACGGCATCGGCAGCGGGGTCGCCTGGCGGGCATGGCTGCCCGAGGGCCCGGCGCGCGGCGTGATCGTCCTGGTGCACGGCGTGGCCGAGCACTCCGGGCGCTACGCTCACGTCGGTCAGCGCCTGGTCGGCGCGGGTTTCGCGGTCTACGCGCTGGACCACATCGGCCACGGCAAGTCGGCCGGCGGCAAGGCCAATATCGGCTCGATGGAGGGCGCCGCCGACAACGTCGCCGCCATGCTGTCCATCGCGAGCCGGGAGCAGCCCGGCGTGCCGCGCTTCCTGGTCGCCCACTCGATGGGCAGCCTGATCGTGCTGTACCTGGCCACCAGGGCTCCGATCGACGTGGCGGGCATCGTGCTGTCCGCGCCGCCGCTGGACATTCCGGTGGGTAACCCGCTGCAGCGCATGCTCGCGCCGGTGCTGAGCAGGTTCACCCCGAATCTCGGTGTGCTGAAACTGGATTCCTCGCAGATCAGCCGTGATCCGGCGGTGGTCGCGGCCTACGACAACGATCCGCTGGTCTACCGGGGGATGCTGCCCGCCCGCACCGGCGCCGAGATGCTGAACGCGACCCATGCGGTCAAGGCGCGGCTGGCGAAGCTCGACGTGCCGCTGCTGGTGCTGCACGGCACCGCCGACGCGATCGCCGCGCCGTCCAGTTCGGATCTCATCGAACGGGGCGCGGGCTCGAAGGACCTCACGGTGATCCGCTACGAAGGGCTCTACCACGAGGTGTTCAACGAGCCCGAGCAGGACAAGGTGCTCGACGACGTGGTCGGCTGGCTGGAAGCGCACGTTACCGGCCCGTAGTATCCCGGCATGGGAACTACCGGATCCGTCGCGTTCATCCGCGCCAGCTGGCACAGCTCGATCGTCGGCAAGGCGTACGAGGGCTTCGTCGCCGAATACACCGACCTCGGCTTCGACCCCGCCACCGTGGACGTGTACGAGGTGCCGGGCGCCTTCGAGATCCCGCTGCACGCCAAGCGCCTCGCACTCTCCGGCCGGTACGCGGCGATCGTGGCGTCCGCGCTGGTCGTGGACGGCGGGATCTACCGGCACGATTTCGTCGCCTCGGCGGTGATCGACGGGCTGATGCGGGTTCAGCTGGACACCGACGTGCCGGTGTTCTCGGTGGTGCTCACGCCGCACCACTTCCACGAGCACAGCGAACACGTCACGTACTTCACCGAGCACTTCGTCACCAAGGGCGCCGAAGCGGCTCGCGCCTTGGCGAGCACGCTCAGCTCGCTGCGGTCCCTTCCGGTGTAAGCGACTAGGCCCTGTGTCGAAGTGATGAGGGCGGGCCTGGTGGCCTGCCTTCACTCGTTTCGGAGCCATTGGTTGATCACGGCGATGTGGATGGTGGCCAGGTAGCGGACGGCGAGCTTGTCGTACCTGGTGGCGACGGCGCGGTGTTGTTTGAGCTGGTTGATTCCCCGT
>NZ_JADLQX010000177.1 GCF_015477605.1 Nocardia amamiensis | reverse complement strand
CTGCCTTCACTCGTTTCGGAGCCATTGGTTGATCACGGCGATGTGGATGGTGGCCAGGTAGCGGACGGCGAGCTTGTCGTACCTGGTGGCGACGGCGCGGTGTTGTTTGAGCTGGTTGATTCCCCGTTCTACCGCATTTCGGTCGCGGTAGACGTTCGGGTCGAACGCTGGTGGTCGACCGCCGGCCGCGCCGCGGTTGCGGCGATGCGCGGCTTGGTCGGCCGGGACCGGGATCGTTGCCTTGATCCCATGCCTGCGCAACCATTCCCGGTTCCCGCGGCTGGAATACGCCTTGTCGGCCAGTACCCGATCCGGACGTACCCGCGCCCGCCCGCCTGCGGGCTTGCCGACCTCGATCGCCTCGAGCACGGTCGTGAACCGCGGACTATCGGCGGCCTGACCAGCGGTGATCAGCATCGCCAGCACCCGGCAGCCCTGCTCACACGCCAAATGCAACTTGGTCGTCCAGCCACCCCGCGACCTGCCCAGACCATGATCGGCAGGCTCGGGCCCACCCTCACCGCCCGGCGGTTCGGCCTGACCGCCACCATCGCGGCGCGCACCAGCAGCGTGCTGGTGGGCTCGCATGATCGTCGAGTCCACACTCACCTGCCACACGATCGCGCCCGCCGCATCGGCAAAAACCTGCAACAACTTCACGATCAGCAGCCACACCCCGGCCCGCTGCCAGCGCCGGAACAACCCGTACACCGCCGACCAGGACCCGTACTGCGGCGGCACATCACGCCACGGGCAACCGACCCGAGTCCGCCACCGGATCCCATCGATGAGCTGCCGTTTCGTCCACTTCGGCGGGCGTCCCGCCTTCTTGCCCCGAGGCAGCAACGGCTCCAACCGCGCCCACTGGGCATCGGTCAGATCCGCCCG
>NZ_JADLQX010000176.1 GCF_015477605.1 Nocardia amamiensis | reverse complement strand
ACAAGCGCCCCCGCGGCAACCACGAACCCAAGACACAGAACAAGGAGGTCGGGTAGAACATCACCCAGGACCCACCACCTGCCCAATTACGTGAACGAACGGGCCGGGAAAAACGTGAACGTCGACAACCACCCGGAACCGCGACCACGCCAGCCACGCGCAGAACAACTGCGTCCGCCGCCCTGCAACTTTCGGGCCTTCGCCCCAGTCGAATTGCAGCCACATCCCCGGCGCTGTAGGCATGGGCGAAATTTTCTGCGGTGGCCGGCCTTCCACGCGGCCTTCGCTTCTGCGACCGCACGACGCGTCGACCGGTCGGTGCCGGTGAACCCCATCGCCAGCAGTCGCTGATGCACCACATCAGCGCGGATCCGGCCGCTGGACTTGTCCACCAATTCCTCGATCTTGCCCATGAACGGGTCGATCGACCGATGCCGACGCTGCTTGACCAACGGGTCGCGACCCTCGTCGCGGATGGCCACATACCGGGCCACCGTCTTCTCATCCACCCCGGCCAGCACCGCCGCCGAATGCGCGCCGCGCGTCAGATCGAACGCTTCCAGAATCTCCATGATCTCCCTGTCAGACTTGGTCAACGGGATCCCTTCGACGCAGTTGGCAAGCGATCACACACCGCCAGCCAACCCGCCTGAAGAGATCCCGTTTCGCATTTGTTCAGGCGTGTCCCGGAGATCCCGATGTCCGCCGACCCGGAGAAATCATGCCCGCCAGCCCGGAGCCATATGTCCGCCCAGCCGGATTATCACGGCTCAGGCACAAAGTTGGTGGCGTGCCGATGATTTGGAGCCTGGCGGGAGGTAATCGATCATGACCAGGGTGTGCTGATCTTGATCTGAAAGTCCTGCTTCCGCATCTCGCCGACCTGAACATCGA
>NZ_JADLQX010000175.1 GCF_015477605.1 Nocardia amamiensis | reverse complement strand
TGAGCCGTTTTCATCCTGTGGCGGTCGCCTGAAGTTCTCGGTCTTGCAGGACGTGGATGGTCTTGACGATTCGACCGGTCTTGAATGGGCAGCAGCGGAGTCTCCGCAGGATCTTCCAGGTCTTGAGCTGGGCGAATGCCCGTTCTCCCCGGCCGCGTAGCTGTGCGTGCGCGCGGTTGGCGTTCTTCTGTGATTCTGGTTTGCCGCGCCCCTTGTACGGGGTCAACACACCGTCGGTGCCCTGATATCCCTTGTCGGCCAGCACGATCCACCCCTGCGCGGCCAGTTCGTGCATGATCCGCCAGATCCAGGCGGCCTTGCTGTCGTGCACACTGCCCGGCAACGCCGACGACACCCACACCACATCTCCCTCAGGCGAGGCGATGACCTGCACGTTCATCCCGTGCCGGCGATGCTTGCCGGAGTAGAACGGCCGATCCGCGGCGACTCGGTCGATCGGGATCAGCGTGCCATCCAGGATCAGGTACGCGTGACCGGCTGCTCCGGCCAGCCGCAGGGCAGGTTTCAGTGCCGGTGCGCGAGCGGCCAGCAGCTCGGTGGTCTCCTCCACGTACCGCCACGCGGTGCTGGCCGACACCGCAAATCCCGCACCCAGGTCGGCGAACGTCTCGCCTTTCCGCAGGTAAACAAGTACGAGCAGGGCTTGGCGGGCTGGGGCGAGTTGCCGCCACCGCGACCCGATCGTCCTGCGATGCCGGCGGATCACCCCGGCCACGTAGTCGAGAGTCTGACGTGACAACGGCAGCGCCGCACGGTAGAACAGCATTCTGAAGCCTCTGGTGGACGGTCGTTTTGGTCGACTGCTGATCTACCAGGGGCTTCACCCAACTCAACGACGACACACCGCACCAATCACACAGCACCCCAACCGCTCTCACTCCGAGGATGAAAAAGGCTC
>NZ_JADLQX010000174.1 GCF_015477605.1 Nocardia amamiensis | reverse complement strand
GGGCAGCAGGGGCGCGGGGTCAACACGCCCATGACCGCGTCGGCGGCATGGGGAAGGCCGGTGCAGCAGGCGGGGTTGACCATCACCACGGTGGAGGTGCGGTCCTTGTGGACGCGGACGAACCCGACATCGGCGAGCTTGCGCACGTGATGCGACACCGTGGGCTGCCCGATCCCCAGTGCTTCGGCGAGCTCACCCACGGTGATCCCGGCCGGGCGGGTGGCGACCTGATGCAGCAGCCGCACCCGCGTCGGATCGGCCAGGCAGGCGAACCACTGTGCGTAGGTGATGGCATCACCCACCGTCAGCGCGTCCAACCGCTCGGCACCGGCGGCGCGCACGACCGGCATATCCAACGAAGTCATAACCACCACTATATCGACGAACATCGATGCTTGCATTCATCGATGGACGTCGATAAAGTCCTTGGCAAGTTAATCGATGACCGTCGATGAAAGGATTCCTCATGGTGAACGAACTTCCTGTCGTGGTGGTCGGAGCCGGGCCGATCGGTCTGGCCGCTGCTGCTGAACTGCGTGAACGTGGACTGAACCCGCTGGTGTTCGAACGCGGTGCCACCGCTGGTGCGGCCGTGGGCGAGTGGAATCATGTGCGGCTGTTTTCCCGCTGGGCCGAACTCATCGCCCCGGCCGCGCGCCGCCTGCTCGAGCCCAGCGGCTGGAGCGCCCCGGCCGAGAACACCTACCCGACCGGTCAGGAATGGGTGAGCGATTACCTGGTGCCGCTGGCGAGAGCCCTCGGCGAGGACGTGGTCGTCCTCGACACCGAGGTCGTGGGCGTGGCCCGCCGCGGCCGCGACCGGGTCGTGAACGCCGGACGCGACAGCGAACCGTTGTCGGTGCACCTGCGCTACGGCGACGGCAGGGAAGAGCGGGTGCTGGCGCGAGCGGTGATCGACGCCTCCGGCACCTGGG
>NZ_JADLQX010000173.1 GCF_015477605.1 Nocardia amamiensis | reverse complement strand
CAGCCAACTCCTGCGAGGACCACACCAGCCGCGACCGGCTTCCCGCTGGGGAATTACGTGAACGCGGCCCTGCCCGAATACGTGAACGGAAAACGGCTTACCTGCGGATTTTCGTGAACGCTGACACTCGAGCGAATGACCAACTACACCGGGACCGATCTGCTGTTCCCGGTGAAAACACCATGGGCGAAAAGAACGCTGGGCAATCGGAAACGCAGCGGGCCGGTGGTCACCTGCGTGGGCGCAAACGACCGGATCAGGGTGTTCATCGGTTGGGTCAACGACTACGCCGAGCACGCCGGCCTGGTTGCCGAACGCATCCCGGACGACCCGGACGGCCCGGTCCAGGTCAGTCGTTTCCGGCGAACGGTCGCCTGGCACATTGCCCGCCTTCCCGGCGGCCGCATCGCGTTAGCCATCCAATACGGGCACCTGCGGGCATCCACCGTCACCGACGGCTACTCCGGCCGCGCCCGGCACGGCCTGCGCCGCGTTCTCGATATCGAAACCGCCCGCGCCATGGCCGACTATCTCGACCAACTCGCCGACCGCATCAACCACGGCGAAGGCATCTCCGGCCCGGCGGCCACCCGCATGCTCAACGCCGCACGACAAGCCCACACCCGGTTCGAAGGCATGTTCCTGACCCCGAAGCAGACGGCCGCGTTCCTGGCATTCCCGCAATTCCATGTCTACGACAACCCTGACTCTTTCCTCACCTGTAAGTGCCTGTGAACAAACTGCTCATTTCCGGGTTCGGGCGAGCCGACGGGACATGAGGATGATCATCGACCAGGTGACCATGGCTTCGTGGTGTTCGGGACTGCCCCGGATCTGATTGACTCGCGGGTTGTGGTGGTTTCAGGCCGCGAGTGGGGCCTGGTTCAGGGTCTCATACTCGACCGGAGTCAGCCGGGACAGCCCTCGCTGGCGGCGTCGGCGGTG
>NZ_JADLQX010000172.1 GCF_015477605.1 Nocardia amamiensis | reverse complement strand
CACGCTACTCGAATTCAGCGAATCGCGTCTCTAGGCAAATTTCAGAGTTTCTCTCGTCCGAGACCCCGCGACCCGCGGAAACCGGCAGTCTTGGGCTCCGAAACCCCGGAATTATGCGGAACGCAGGAGGCGAGCTGTGGCCGAATGGGCACCCCGACGTCCTGCGAAAGATCGCCGCGGCGTGGCGGACCATGGCCAACGCCCTACGTATCGCGGCCGGTCCGTTGCCGAACGCACGACAGTTGATCGAGGCACAGCAAAGCCCGGAAACACCCCAAGCGCTCGAGCAGGCCGACATCGTCAAGGGCCAGTTCGACGCCTTGGCGGGGGTGTGTGATGAACTCGCGAAATCCTGCGACTCGTACGCGAGTTCAGTGGAACAGACCAAGAACACGATCAAACGTGCGCTCATCGAACTCATCGCGATCGTCGCTGTCGACCAAGCGTTCGGGTGGATCGCCGCGCCGTTCACCGGTGGCGGGTCGGCGGCTGCCGCGCAGGGCGGAATGGCGCTCGCGATCGGCATCTACGGTGCCCGCATCGCTGCGGTCATTCGTGCCCTGATCGGTCTCGCGGAGGCGTCCCGCGTCCCGGTCGCGGTGTCGCAGGCCGTTGCCCGCGGCAGCGAGGCGTTGATCCCGCTGATACGAGCGCGCCCAGCTCTGGCCGGCGTCGACGGTGTCGTCGCGCCGGGACCGTTCACGACATTCGCGAACCTCCGCCGCCCGCACCTGACCCAGCAGACCAGAGACACGATCACCGCCAGAACACGAACCTGGGGACGGCCCGGCGAGAAAGAAGACTTCTACGTCGTCGAATCCGAGCCGAACGTCAAGGAGCCTTTTTCATCCTCGGAGTGAGAGCGGTTGGGGTGCTGTGTGATTGGTGCGGTGTGTCGT
This sequence comes from Nocardia amamiensis, assembly GCF_015477605.1. Lineage (GTDB taxonomy): Bacteria > Actinomycetota > Actinomycetes > Mycobacteriales > Mycobacteriaceae > Nocardia > Nocardia amamiensis_A. Next base: position 64 of record NZ_JADLQX010000172.1, on the reverse strand, counting down.
CGTTGAGTTGGGTGAAGCCCCTGGTAGATCAGCAGTCGACCAAAACGACCGTCCACCAGAGGCT
>NZ_JADLQX010000171.1 GCF_015477605.1 Nocardia amamiensis | reverse complement strand
CAATACCAGTGACTTAAGGTTTGTGGGCTGGTAGGGTCTGTGCCCGGGAGGTGTGCATGCCGCGGCCTGGGCAGGTCAAGTCGGAGACGGATGAACGGTTGTCTGATCGCATCGCGGTCGGGTTGTTGACGAGGACGTTTCCGCCGGAGTTGGTGGATCGTGTGGTGGCCGATTGTGGCCGGGCGGGGCTGCGGACGAGGTTGCTGCCGCCGCGTGTGGTGGTGTATTTCGTGCTGGCGATGTGCCTGTTTTCCGGGCAGGGTTACGAGGAGGTCGCCCGGCTGCTCACGCAGGGTTTGGTGTGGGCCAAGCGGTGGTCGGGGTCGTGGCGGGTGCCCACGACCGCGGCGATCTCGCGGGCTCGGGTGAAGCTGGGGCCGGCGCCGTTGCGGGCGTTGTTCGCCGAGGTTGCGCGGCCGTTGGCGACCGAGTCGACGCCCGGCGCCCGGTATCGGCAGTGGCGGCTGGTCGCGGTGGACGGCACGGTGTTCGATGTTCCCGACAGTGCCGAGAACGCCACGCATTTCGGGCGCCCGAAGACGCATCGGACCGAGCGGTGTGCGTATCCGCAGGTGCGGATGGTGGCGCTGGCCGAGTGTGGCACTCATGCGATCACTGCGGCGGCGCTGGGGCCGTGCACGACCGCTGAGCCGGTACTGGCTCGCCAGTTGTTCGGGCACCTGGGAATGGGAGATCTGCTGCTGGCCGATCGCGGTTTCACTGGTGTGCAGCTGTGGCGGACGGCGTGTGCTGGTGGTGCGGATCTGTTGTGGCGCATACGATCTCACCTCATCCTTCCGGTGGTCGAGGAGCTGGCCGACGGCTCGTATCTGTCGGAGATCGTGGAGGCGAAGGACCATCGCAAACGCGCCGATCCCACGGTCGTGCGGGTTATCGAGTACACCCTGCAAGGACCCGGTTTCCCCGCCGGGGAGGCGCCCTACCGGTTGATCACCACGATCCTGGATCCCCTAG
>NZ_JADLQX010000170.1 GCF_015477605.1 Nocardia amamiensis | reverse complement strand
CTGCGGATGCTGACCGACGATCTGGACCGCGGCGCTCATACCACCGACGTCACCCTCGCCTCCGGCATCGTGGTTCGCGCTCGTCTGGCACAGATTGCCGGGGCCGGCGGCGGCACCCTGTTCCACTTCGAACCGATCGACTCACACGGCGCCCGTCCCACGCGGCTCACCGCGCAGCGGGACGTCGAGGCCACGACGCGCACAGGGCCCATCTTGGTCGCAGGCGCCCGCGGCACCGGGCGCAGCACCGAGGCGCGCAGGCTCGCCCGAGAGGACACGGTGGAGTTCCGCAGCGGCGCCGATGTCGCCGTCGAGGGCGAGGGAACGTGGGTGAAGCTGCTGCGTGAACGGCTCGACCAACCCAGCGGCACGCTGTGCGTGGACAATATCGACCTCCTGCCGGAACCGCTGGCCGACGTCCTCACCGAGGCTATCTCCACCGGCCGTGGCCCGCGGCTGATCCTTACTTCGCCGCCGGTGTCCGAGCTGCGCGGCGCGCATGCCGCGTTGGCCGCGGTGTGCCTGCATCGGGTGGAGATGCCTCCGCTGCGCAACCGGGGACCCGAACTCGCGTCGATCGCGGAACGCCTGGTGCGGGAACTGGATCCCGCCGCGCACATACGATTGTTGCCGAGCGTGATCGAAGTCCTTGCCGCCCAGTCATGGCCGGGGAATCTGCACGAGCTCAAGGCCGTCCTGGCGCACGTGGTGCGGCATCGGCGCGCAGGCGACGTGACCGTCGGCGATCTGCCCAAGCCCTACCGCCTGGCTTCACGCGTGCGGCGGCTGTCCGGCCGGGAGCGTGCCGAACTCGAGGCCATCATCGAAGCCATGCGCCGCCACGACGGGAACAAACTCAAGGCGGCGCAAGATCTGGGCATCAGCCGCACCACTTTGTATGCCAGGCTCAAGGCATTGCGGATCACCGACGGCGGACTGTCCATTTCCTGAACACTTCGCAGCCGCGTCGCGTCCCTAGCGTTGGTGTAGT
>NZ_JADLQX010000169.1 GCF_015477605.1 Nocardia amamiensis | reverse complement strand
ACGGATACCCGTCGATTCGATCCAGCACCATCTTCACCGCACGCTCACGCTGCTCGATCGGATAACGCTTGGGCATGGCCCACATCCTCCACAGAGAAGGAAGCGGCCGGAAAGTCGGGGCGGTTCAGACAGCTTCCAGGTGTCCACCAGATGTGGTTTGAGCCCGAACGCCCGCCAGATACGCCAGATCGCCGACTGTGACAGGCCCGTCGCTTTCGCCATGCCCCGTGTCGACCAGTGCGTGTCCCCGCCTGCCGGAGCCTGTTCGAGGGTTTTCACGATGACCTGTTCGACATCGTCATCGGTGATCGTGCGCGGGGCACCCGGCCGCGGCTCGTCGACCAAGCCTCGCAGGCGATCTCGCACGAACCGGCCACGCCACCGGGCCACAGTCTGCTCCCGCGTCCTCAACACCGCAGCTACCTGCTTGTTGGATACACCCTCCGCACAGGCCAGGACGATCCGTGCCCGAAAAGCCAGCGCCTGCACGGTTTCCGGCCGCCGCGCCCACCGCTGCAACGTCGCGCGTTCCTCCTCGGTCAACACCAACCCGGCCTTCGAACGCCCAGGCCGCGGGCTATCGGTCAATCCGTCCAGCCGCGACTCTACGAAACGCCGACGCCATTTCCCCACAGTCACCGCAGTCACTCCCAGATCCGCGGCGGCCTGCTTGTTCACCGCCCCAGGCTCTGCACACGCCAACACAATTCGCGCCCGCTCCGACAGCCGAGAATCCCCTCGCGCCCACCCCGCAAGCTGGTCACGCTCCTCGTCCGACAGAGTCAACGCAGCCTTCGGTCGCCCAGTCCGCACCACCCACCAACGGTAGCAACAACTTACGGCGCTAAACAGCGAATCAGCACACTGAGCCTTTTTCATCCTCGGAGTGAGAGCGGTTGGGGTGCTGTGTGATTGGTGCGGTGTGTCGTCGTTGAGTTGGGTGAAGCCCCTGGTAGATCAGCAGTCGACCAAAACGACCGTCCACCAGAGGCT
>NZ_JADLQX010000016.1 GCF_015477605.1 Nocardia amamiensis | reverse complement strand
CGGCGGCCATAGCGGCAGGGAAACGCCCGGTCCCATTCCGAACCCGGAAGCTAAGCCTGCCAGCGCCGATGGTACTGCACTCGACAGGGTGTGGGAGAGTAGGACACCGCCGGAACATCCTTCACGAAAGGCCCTCGACATGGTCGAGGGCCTTTCGTCGTATATGGGAAAACAATGGCTTCGATGCAGTCGCGTCCACTGAACCGCATTTACCCGTGTCGGCCGGCAGTGAGCGCGGCCGTCAAATCGCGTGCCGCCGCACGAGTCGCCTCGATGAAATCATCCCGTTCGTGTCGAGTCGTCGCCGTACGCAATGGTCCGAGCTGAACCTCGTACGCCGCATTGCCGTTCGCATCGAACACCGGCGCCGCGAGATAACTCAGCGGCAGCACGTCCTCCGAATCCAGCTCAGCCCGGCTGAACGGCCGTGACGTGAGTGCCGCGAGCTGACGGAGAGCGCGCGTACGCAGATGCGGTTGCAACAGTTCGGATCCCACCGCACCCAGCAGATCGGCGAGCAAGTCGACCAGGCCCGCGTCGTCGGCGCGGGGCCGGAACACGGCGACGCCGCGATCACGCACCAGTGCCGACAGAGCACCGGCGATGCGCCGATCCGCGTTTGTCGCGGTGCCCAGCCAGGTGTTCTGCTCGCTCGCCGAACGCCACGGCATCACACTCGCACCCGCCGGGAACTGCAACGGAATGCGATGTCCCACCGGAATTCCGGGAACCACCCGATCGGCGCCGTGCCGTACATCGAGCACGGTGAGCCGATCGGGTTCGATGCGGCTGAACGTCGCGCCATACCCGGTGCGGGCCGCCAGAGCGCCGAGGATGTCGCCGACGCCGTGGGGAAGCGCCGCACCGTGCAATCCCGCCAACGCGGGTCCGGTGCGGTAGCCACGAGCGGGATCGCGTACGACCCAGCCGGCCGCGTCCAACTCGGCCAGTATCGCGGTCGCGGTTGCCCTGGCGATGCCGAGCCGCTCGGCGATGCCCGCGACGCTGATCGGCTCACCGGAGGTCGCCAGCAGCGACACGATGTCGATGACTCGCCGTGTCGGCGGCGACGCGGCGCGATCAGGCATAGCCAACCTCTTGTCCCGGCTCTGACGAGCGGCTTACGATGACAAATATTAGATCACAAGCTGTCGAATATTCGACAGGTAGGGAGCCCGGATGATTCTGGATCGGTTCCGGATCGACGGCCAGGTCGCCATAGTCACCGGCGCGGGCCGAGGCCTCGGCGCGGCGATCGCCATCGCGTTCGCGGAGGCGGGCGCGGACGTCGTCATCGCCGCGCGGACCAAGAGCCAGCTCGACGAGGTCGCCGAGCGCGTTGCCGCCGCCGGACGGCGGGCCCACGTGGTGCCCGCGGACCTGAGCGACATCGACGCCACGGCGGCCCTCGCCGCGACGGCGGTCGAGCGCTTCGGACGCCTGGACATCGTGGTCAACAACGTTGGCGGCGCACTGCCGTGCCCGCTGCTGGACACGACGCCTGAGGCGCTGACCGACGCGTTCGAATTCAACGTCACCAATGCGCATGCTCTGGTTCGTGCCGCGGTGCCGCATATGCTCGAAACCGCCGGGGGTGGCTCGATTCTGAACATCACCTCCACCATGGGGCGCCTGCCCGGGCGAGCCTTCGCCGCTTACGGCACCGCCAAGGCGGCCCTTGCCCACTACACCAAGCTCGCCGCGCTCGACCTGAACCCGCGTATCCGGGTGAACGCGATAGCGCCCGGCGCGATCCTGACCTCGGCGCTGGAGATCGTCGCAGGCAACGACGCGATGCGGACCGAACTGGAATCCAAGACGCCGCTGCATCGCATCGGCGAACCCGAAGACATCGCCGCCGCCGCGCTCTACCTGGTTTCTCCAGCGGGGAAATACCTCACGGGCAAGATTCTCGAACCCGACGGCGGCTTGATCATCCCGAACCTCGACCTCCCCATCCCGGATCTGTGACATGACGTATCGCGTAGTGCAATGGGGCACCGGCAATGTCGGCAGGCATGCCCTGGCCGGCGTCATCGCCCACCCCGACCTGGAACTGACCGGCGTATGGGTCTCCGGCCCTGCCAAAGAGGGAATGGACGCGGGAAGGCTCGCGGGACTGGACCGTTCGGTCGGCGTCACCGCGACCAACGATGCCGAGACCTTGCTCGCGTCGCGCCCGGACTGCGTCGTCTACTGCTCGATGACCGACAACCGGCTGTTCGAGGCCGTGCAGGATCTGCAGCGCATCCTCGCCGCGGGAGTCAACGTCGTCGCCTGTGCGCCGGTGTTCTTCCAGTACCCCTATGGCGTGCTTCCGGACGAACTGCTGAAACCAGTGCAGGAAGCCGCGGCTCGAGGGAATTCGTCGCTGTGGGTCAACGGCATCGACCCGGGGTTCGCCAACGACCTGCTCCCGCTCGCGCTCGCCGGGACGTGTCTGCGCATCGACCAGGTGCGTTGCCTGGAGATCGTCGACTACGCCAGCTACGGCAATCGCGAGGTCATGTTCGACATCATGGGCTTCGGCAAGCCCGTCGACGACATCCCGATGCTGTTGCAGCCCGGCGTGCTCTCACTGGCCTGGGGCGGCGTGGTCCGCCAGCTGGCCGCGGGAATCGGCGTCACCCTCGATGCCGTCACCGAGACGTATGAACGAGTCCCCGCTCCGGCGTCGTTCGACATCGCGACCGGGCATGTCGCCGAAGGAACGGCTGCCGCTTTGCGTTTCGAAGTCCGGGGCATGGTCGGCGACGTGCCGGTCACGGTGCTGGAGCACGTGACCCGCCTGCGGCCCGACCTGTGCCCGGACTGGCCGCAGCCGGCCCATACCGAGGGCTCCTACCGGGTCGAGATCACCGGCGAGCCCAGCTACGTGATGGACTTGGTGGCCTCGAGCCGCAACGGCGACCACAACTACGCGACACTGGTGGCCACCGGCATGCGCATCGTCAACGCCGTGCCCGCCGTAATCGCGGCGCCGCCCGGGATCCTGACCGCCCTAGACCTCCCATTGATCACCGCACCGGCGGACCGCCCGACCGGCTGAACCGCATAGGGCCGCACCGAGTTCGGCACGCCGGTACCACGTCCGCCTGCCTGCGTGCAGCGCGGACGCCACCCGTCGGCTACCTGCGCAGTGCGGACGGCACCGGATGGTCTCACCTGGCTGCGGCGAGGATGGTGCCGGATTGTTCTGCGTTGTGCCGGAGCGTAGGCACGGAGGTGCGCATGACGCGCACGGCCGGAGCGAAGGCGGAGGTACCCTACGCGGCGCGTAATGCCGACAGTGCCCGTTCGACATCGTCGGTGCTGTTGTAGAGGTGAAAGGCGAACCGAAGCCCGCCTCCCCGCGCCGAGGCGATCACATTCGCCTCCTCCAGCCGCGCCGCCAATTCTGCCGCGCCGGGCACGGAGACGATGGGGGAGCGCGCCTCGACGGGCTGGAACCCGAGTTCACGCAGCCCTTCGCGGAATCGGTCGGCCAGCTCCAAGTTGTGTGCGCCGATCTTGTCGACGGTGAGTTCCTCGATCAGGGACAGGCCAGCCAGCGCGGCGATGACGCCGAGCCAGTCCGGGGTCGCGTCGAAGCGTCGTGCTGTCGGCGGCAACGCCACCGGACGGTAGAGCTCGGCCCAGCGGTCCTGGGCGGCGTACCAGCTGGACCCGACCGGCCGCAGTTCGGTGACGAGCTCCGGCGCCGTGGCGAAGAACGCGACACTGCGTGCACCGATCAACCACTTGAAGCCGGCGCAGACCCAATAATCCGCGTCGGCGAATCGCAGCGGCAGCCAGCCCGCAGCCTGAGTGGCGTCCACCAGCAGCCGCGCGCCGGCCGCCCGGGTGGCCGCGCGCAGCTCCGCGAGGTCGGTGACGCGGCCGTCCGCCGACTGGACCACGCTGACCGCGACCAGCGCGGTCTCCGGTCGCACCTGCGCGGCCAACTCCGGCAACGGAACGAAGCGCACGACGAGATCGCCGCGATACACGAACGGCATGGAGACCGAAGAGAATTCGCCCTCCGGCAACAGCACCTCCGCCCCCGGCGGCAGTGCAGCGGCCACCGGCGCGATCAGGCCCGCGACACCGCTGCCCAGCGCGATGTCGTCGGGGGTCGCGCCGTCGAGCAGGCGGGCGAACCCGGCCCGCAGGTCGGGCACCAGGAGATCCAGCGATGAGGCCGGTCCGCCGCGGCCGGTGGCCCATCCCGCGCCGGCGTCGCGCACGGCAGTCAGCGCTCGGGCCGACGGCAGACCGTACGAGGCGGTGTTGAGGTAGGTGGTTTCGAGCGTGTAGTCGTCAGGCGCTAGGGAGGACATGTCCGCAGCATCCGCCCGGCGCGCCGGTGCCGTCCAGCGCCACCGCCGGGATACTGGACCGATTTTCCCGCCCGGCGCCCGCTATTTCTCGGACGCCCACATGTTGGACAGCAACTGGAAGCTCGGTATGTCCGACAGTGCCTGCATGGATTCGTAGATGCGCTCGTACCCGGTGGAGGTGATACGCCACCGGCCATCGGTGTCCCTGCGGTAGGTGTCGATGTAGTACCCGGCTCCCCGGATCAGCACGCCGTACTCGGTGGCGATCACGGTGTCCTCGAAAGCCCATGAGCCCGTGGCAGTTTCGCCGTCGACACGGATCTCCGGATGGTTGGCGACGTGCACCGTGACGACCGAGGGCCCGAGATTCTCCCGCATGAACGCGGTGATGGCGTCGCGGCCGTCCAAGTGCAACGGCTTTCCCATGGCGTGGGTGCCGTAACGACCGGTCGCGTCCGCGGCGAGGGTGTCGGCGAACTCGTCCCACTTCTTGAGATCGAGGGTGCGGAAGTAGCGGTACTTCAGCTGGCGGACGGCTTCGATGACGTCGAGATCCATCCGTCGAGCCTGGCACGCGCGATACCGTGAGACAAGAACATGTTCTATTCTTCGCCGTCGGCCGGAGTGTCGCAGAGGAGATTCTGCCGGTTCGAACCGGCGCGATCGGGTACCCGGATCATGGCGCCGTCGTGCGGCCACGAAGGCGTCTGTGGAGCCGACCTTGTCACAACAGGGGAATCGTGATGACCGACCGTCCCAGCACCCATGACACCCACGAGCAAACCGCCATTGATCAGGAGCTCGCCCTGAAGGCGGCCGCCGACCGCCTGGAGGACGAATTCGACGGCGTGGTCAGCGAAGCGGCGATCGAGGATCATCTCCACTCGTCGTACGACCATTTCGCCGATCACGCCACGATCCGGAACTACTTGCCGCTGCTCGCCGAGCGTTACACCCGCGAGTGGCTGTTCAATGTTACGGAATCCTCGCGCGGATCCGACTAGCCCCGGGCCATCCGAACCGACCGCCCGACGAAGCCGCCCGATCGCTGGTGGCTCGTCGAAATGATCCGTGAATCGCCCCTGCGCGAGGAGATTACTTCTAAGCTCTACGCGAGCACGTGTGGAGGTTGGTTATGGCGGTCGAGATGACGACCGATCCCGAGTCCGGGGAATTGTCGACCGGATCAGGACAGGTCCCGGCCAGGGCCGGCCAGCCTCCGGTCTCGATGATCGAGCGGATGACGCTGTTACTGGACGCTTTCGACGGCGCGACGCCGACGCTCACCCTCGTGGGACTCGCCGAGCGGACCGGGCTGCCGCGGTCCACCGTGCATCGCATCCTGGACCAGCTGATCAGGTTGCGCTGGCTGGCGCACGCACCCGGCGGTTATCGGCTCGGCGTGCGCACGCTCGAATTGGGCGGACTTGCCGCCGATCACAACGAGATTCGCGATGTGGTGAGTCCGCTGCTGCACGATCTGAGTCAGCAGACCGGCATGGTCGGTCATCTCGGCGTCCTGGACGGACCGGAGGTGCTGTACCTGGACAAGGTCGGCCGGTACGCCGCGACCGTGCCCACCCGGCTCGGCGGCCGGATGCCGGCGCACAGTACGGCACTCGGCAAAGCGCTGCTGGCCACACTGGAACCGAGCATCGTGGAGGCGTCCTTCCGTGATCGCCTCCCGCAGTTGACCGCGCGCACCCTCGCCGACCGTGCCGAACTGCACCGCGAACTCGGCCGCATCCGCAACCGGCAGGGCGTCGCGGTAGACAATGAGGAGTCGGTTCCGGGTATCGCGTGCGTGGCCGTGCCGATCCGGGGGCGCGGTGCTGCGGTGGCGGCGGTGTCGTTGTCGGGACAGATCGGTGGTGATCGAGCGGCATTGGACACCGCGCGGCTGGCACGGCTGCTGGTCGAGGTAGCCCAAGAAGCGGGCCGCTCGCTGTTTCCCCGGCACGTGCGCTGGCGTTAGCGTTCCCGGGCCGGGCGGGCTGAGCGGCGGCCAGAGACTCTGCCGCCGAATCATTTCCGATCGGCGGCGATGCCACGGGGTGAAATGCTCGAAATTTGCCTGTCGCTTGCTGAACGGTGTGTCTTTCACTGTGAAGAATTTTCGTTCGCGGTGTGTGCGAGCGGACGGACTGCTTTCCTGGAGAAGTCAGGATGGACAGTCCGCGAGTAGGTGAGCCGGAGTCGGGGAGCGATGCACCGGGTACCGATCCAACAGCGACCATTCCGATCCGAATGGCTATGGTTCGCGGCAGGCGTGCTGGGCACGGTCGCCGCCGTCGTCTGGCTGGCGCGGCCGTCGGCGCCCGCCTGCGGTGCCAGCCACGAGGCGGCGTCGACGTCGCGATTGCCGGTAGTAGCCGTTACTTTTGCGCCGGTGGTTTCCGGCGAGGCGCGGCGCTACGAGTTGGGCTGGCCGGTGTCGTGTTCGCTCCGGGACTTCCCGGCGGACGGTGCCCATGCCGGGGTGTCCACCGCGGATGACGGCCGTGCCGACCAGTGTGCCGCGTATCTCGATCTCGAAGCTGGGCATGCGCCTGCGCTCGTACTCGGCAGCTGCTCGGAATGCACCGGCGAGCAACAGGATCCGAATGCGGCAACCTTCGTGCCGGTTGCCGGTTCCTCCGACGGTGTGGTCCGAGTCCGGTATCGCTTGGTGCGCGGCTCCCAACCGGCGCCGGACCTGACCTACGAGGTGGCGCCGGACTCGTCCGCCTCCTGGTTCGCAGTTCTGTTCGGCGACGCGGAAAACGGTGCGAGATGATTCTGCCTCAGGCGAGTTTCGCGGCCAGCGCACGCCCGGCGGCACGGCCGGAGAAGATGCACCCGCCGAGGAATGTGCCCTCCAGCGCGTTGTAACCGTGCACACCGCCGCCGCCGAATCCGGCGACCTCACCCGCGGCGTACAGGCCGGGGAACGCGGTGCCGTCGGGCTTGATCACCTGCGAATCCAAATTGGTCTGCAAGCCGCCGAGGGTTTTCCGGGTGAGGATGTTCAGCCGCACCGCGATCAGCGGCCCGGCGGCCGGATCGAGGATCCGGTGTGGTTTGGCCACCCGGCCTGCCTTGTCCCCGATGTACCGGCGCGCGTTGGCGATCGCCATCAGCTGGCTGTCCTTGGTGTACTTGTTGGTCAGCTCCCGGTCGCGGGCGACGATCTGGCTTTCCAGGTCGTCGTAGTCCAGCTGCGGTCCCCGTGCGATCTTGTTCATGCCGTCGACCAGCTCGCGCAGCGTGTCGGCGACGACGAAGTCCACACCGTGCTGTTTGAACGCCTCCACCGGGCCCGGTGCGCCTTTGGCGACTCGGCTCTTCAGCGTGAGCTTGAGGTCCTTGCCGGTGATGTCCGGGTTCTGCTCGGAGCCCGAGAGCGCGAACTCCTTCTCGATGATCGACTGGGTGAGCACGAACCAGGAGTAGTCGTAGCCGGACTTCAGGATCTCCTTCATCGTGGTGGTGGTGTCGAATCCGGGAAAACACGGTGCGGGCAGGCGTTTTCCGGTCGCGTCGAACCACATCGATGACGGGCCGGGGATGATCCGGATGGCGTGGTCGGGCCAGATCGGGTCCCAGTTGACGATGCCCTCGGTGTAGTGCCACATCCGGTCCCGGTTGACGATGGCGCCGCCCGCCGCCTCGGTGATGCCCAGCATCCGCCCGTCGACGTGCGCGGGCACTCCGGAGATCAGCGTCTCGGGGCATGGGCCGAGCCGCTCGGTGGGCCAGTTGCGCCGGATCAGCTCATGGTTGTGACCGATCCCGCCGGAGGCCACGATCACGGCCTTCGCGCGGAACTCGAACTCGCCCACCTTGTTCCGTGACGAGGCACGGCCCCGCTCCAGATCGGTGTCCGCCAGCACGGTGCCGCGGACGCCGACCACCGCGTCGTCGGCCACGATCAGTTCGTCGACCTGATGGCGGAAGCTGAACCGGACCAGCCCGCGGTGCTCGGCCGCGAGCACCGGCTCCGCGAAGACCCGGACCACTTCGGGGCCGGTACCCCAGGTCAGGTGGAAGCGCGGTACCGAGTTGCCGTGCCCGTGGGCGAAGCCGCCGCCGCGTTCGGCCCAGCCGACCAGCGGTGTCACGCGCAGGCCCAAGTCACGCAGGTAGTCCCGCTTCTCGGTGGCCGCGAACCGCACGTACGCCTGCGCCCACTGCCTGGCCCAGTGGTCCTCGTCGTCGCGGTCGAACCCGGCCGAGCCGAGCCAGTCCTGCAGGGCGAGATCGTAGGAATCCTTGATGCCGAGGCGGCGCTGCTCGGGACTGTCGACGAAGAACAGCCCGCCCAGCGACCAGAACGCCTGACCACCGAGATTGTTGCGATTCTCCTGGTCGAGCACGTGCACGGTGCGGCCCGCCTTGACCAGTTCATGCGTGGCGACCAGGCCGGCCAGCCCGGCGCCGACGACGAGGACATCGGCTTCCGGCGCCAGATCAGGACTGCTGTGGGACATGTTCATCCTTCGGTTGCGGTGCTGTAGGCCAGCACGACGTGGTGGAAGAGTTCGGTGCGCCGCTCGCGCACGACATGGCTGTCCGGCTCCAGCAGCACCTGCACGCTGGTGCCGTCGTGGACGGCGATGAGCGCCTGGCCGAACGCGTCCGGGTCCGGCACGGTGCGGCCGCCGCGCGCGAGCGCCGCGACGATCGTCGGCATGAGGGCCGCGACGATCGCCTCCTCGCGCGCGGCCATGACCCGGCGCAGCGCCGGAGTGCGCAGGGCGTGCGCGGTGAACTCGGCGGTGATCCGGTACCAGCCGTCGTCGATCGGGACCGCCCGTTCCAGCCTTTCCACGGCGGTGCGGACGTCGTCGGTGCCGTCCACCGCGATCTCGTCGAGGATGGCGCCTGCTTGCGCGAGCATCGCCGTGGAGCGCTGCTCCCACATGGCCAGGAACAGCTCGTCCAGCGAGCTGAAGTTGGAGTAGAACGCGCCACGGGTGAAACCGGCGCGCTCGCATACCCGCTCCACGGTGGCGCGGCCGAACCCCTCTTCGGCGAAGGCCTCGTAGGCGGCGGTGAGCAGCCGGCTCCTGGTTTCGGCGCGCCGGCGGGTGACCCGGGCGGGCACGGCCCGCACGGCATCGGACGTCATCGGGCACCTCCTCGGGTCGCCGGAAACCGGCTACTAGATACACAAATGTATTCGATACGGAAATGTATCAGGCTGGCTTACCGGGTGGGACCGAAATCGCCGAGTAGGGTGAGTCCGATGCATCCGGCCTGGTCGGATGCACGGTCCGGCTGGAGCCGATCGTGGGAGGTGATCCGACGATGAGCGAACGAACGAGCAGCACAGCCGAGAACTCGCTCGCGGCGGAGTCGAGCGCCGGTGAGGCGCGGTCATGAGCGAGTCAACCGTGGACACAGCCGAGTACTCCGTCGCGCCGGAGCCGAGCGTCAGCGAGGGGCGAGCATGAGCGAGGGCGGTGCCGTCGAGATGCGCTGCTGGCGGGTGCGCAGGCCGGGCCCGATCGCCGCCGGCCCGTTGGACGCCGAGCGGGCACCGATCCCGGAACCGGCGCCCGGCGAGTTGCTGGTCCGTGTGCTCGCCTGCGGAGTGTGCCGAACCGACCTGCACGTGGCCGAGGGTGATCTGCCGGTGCGCCGTGCGGCAGTGGTGCCGGGGCACGAGGTCGTCGCCGAAGTCGTCGCGTTAGGAGCCGCGACCGAAGGGGACGGGTTCGCCGTCGGAGATCGGGTAGGCATCGCTTGGCTTCGGCATACCTGCGGCGAATGCAAGTTCTGCCTGCGCGGGGCCGAAAACCTTTGTCCGCGCTCGGCCTACACCGGCTGGGACGCCGACGGCGGCTACGCCGAGTTCGCCTGTGTGCCCGCGGCGTACGCGCTGCGTCTGCCCGCCGGTTATACCGATGCCGACACCGCGCCGCTGTTGTGTGCGGGCATCATCGGGTATCGCGCCCTGTTACGGGCATCCGTGCCGCCGGGCGGGCGGCTGGGAATCTACGGCTTCGGCGGCAGCGCTCACATCGCCGCGCAGGTCGCGGTCGCGCGTGGCGCCGAGGTGCACGTGATGACGCGCGATGCCGCCGCGCGCGAACTCGCGACCGCACTCGGCGCGGCGTCGGTCCAAGGCGCGGCCGATCCGCCTCCGGTGCAGCTGGATTCGGCGATCCTGTTCGCGCCGGTCGGGGAGCTGGTGCCGCCTGCGCTGGCGGCGCTCGATCGCGGCGGGGTTCTCGCCATCGCGGGGATCCATCTCAGCGACATCCCTCCGCTGAACTACCAGCGCCATCTGTTCCAGGAGCGGGAGATTCGCTCGGTGACCGCCAACACTCGCGCCGACGCCCGCGAATTCCTGGCTTTCGCCGGCGAACACCGGATACATCTGACCACGCATGGGTACTCCTTGGACATGGCCGATCGGGCGCTGAGCGATCTCGCGCACGGACGATTCACGGGCGCAGCGGTTCTCGTTCCTTAGGTGGGCCGAAAACGATTCGGCGCTGAGTCCGTATCGGTCGGGTCGCATTCCTTGACGGGTTTCGCAGACATACTTACCTTCGCGGATATAGCCGAGCAATTGTCACTGACAACAGTCACTCGGCTGTCTCACAACGGCGTGAGTGTAGGTGAGTACGATGGCCAACCGGAAGGTAATTCATTTCGAAAAGTGGCGTGTGGTAAGGGCATTCGCTGTGCTGCTGCTCGTCGCGGGGTTCGGAGCGGCGACCGGGTTGCACGCATGGGCGATGCCATGTGCGGCGGTCGATGTCGTCGTCGCCAGAGGAACCCATGAACCCGGGTACTTGGGTTCGGTGGTGGGCGACCCGCTCTATGCCGCACTGCAACAAGAACTTCCGGTCAGTTCGCAGTCCTACCGGGTGAACTATCCCGCGGATCTGCTCGATCCGTCCTCGATCAGCCGAGGCACCCAGGACATGACCGCCCACCTACTGTGGCAGGCCGCGATGTGTCCGGACCAGCGGTTCGTCCTGGTCGGCTTCTCGCAAGGGGCGGTCGTGACGCACGGGGTGCTCGGCACCGGCGTCGTGACCGCGCTCGGCGGCATCCACTCGCTTCCCTGGGAGCTGGAATCCCGGGTAGCCGCGGTGCTGCTGTTCGGCGATCCGGTCCACCTGCTCGGCTGGAGCGTTCCCGAGCTCTACGCTTGGCGGACCGGAAACTACTGCACCAGTGGTGATCCGGTCTGCGAGGGCGGTATCCATCCGGCCGCGCACACGAACTACGGATGGGCCATGTGGCCTGCCGTGCAGTTCGCCGCATCCCGGGTGTGAATCCCCGGACCGGGGATCCGCGGTTGGCGGCCGCCTTCGGGCGGCCGCCAACCATGGCATAGCCAACTCACCCGGCCCGCTTACGTCTTCCGCAACCGGGTGGCCCGGTATCGGAAGCCGGCCTGTTGGGCGTGCGATCGCGCCCCGACCCTTTCGGCGCGGAAGAACTCGCCGATGCCTTCGGTCATCGACCGATCATGGCGTGCCTACCACTGCAACCCCGGGACGACGCGGGCGACGCGCGCCGCGGGGCCGGGCAGGGCCATCAGCGGCATGAAGACCGGGGCCAGGACGGACAACGGGCTGCGGTCCGGTGCGGCGTCCGCAGCAACGGGCGCTTCGCCCGCCGACTCGAGCTTGCTGTCGCCTTGCGCGGCACGCGATTCCCCGAACATGCGGAAGCCTTGGTGCATGATCTGCCGCTTGACCGACGGCATGAGCAGCTCGACCGCTTGGGCGAAGGTGCCGACCGGCGTGTCGATGCGGTGCGGGCGATCCTCCAGCGCGCGGATCACGATCTCGGCGGCCTGCTCCGGGTCGGGCACCGGAAGTGAGCGGTACAGGTCGGTGGGGGCGATCATCGGCGTGCGCACCAGCGGCATCCGCACCGAGGTGAACGTGATTCCGGCATCCCGGTTCTCGACCGCGGCGATCTCGCTGAAGTTGTCCAGCGCCGACTTGCTCGCCACGTATGCGGCGAACCGGGGCACCTTGGTCTGCACCGCGATCGAGGAGATGTTGACCACGTGCCCGAACCGGCGCGCCCGCATCGACGGCAGCAGGCCGAGGATGAGCCGCACGGCGCCGAAGTAGTTCACCGCCATGGTCCGCTCGAAATCGTGCATTCGGTCGGTGGAGTTCAGCACCGAGCGGCGGATCGAGCGGCCGGCGTTGTTCACCAGGTAGTCGACGTGACCGTGGTCGTCGAGCACGCACTGCACGAGCTTCTCGACCGCTTCGGAGTCGGTGATGTCGCACGGATAGGTGTGCGCCACACCGCCTTCCGCGCGCACGGCCTCGGCAGCGGCGGCCAAGTCGTCGTGACCGCGGGCGACCATGAGCACGGTGGCGCCGCGCCGGGCGACCGCGTGCGCGGTGGCCAGCCCGATCCCGGAGGACGCGCCGGTGATCAGCACGACGCGGCCGGCCAGCGGATCACCCTTGACCGACACGCGACCGCGCTGCGGGTCGAGGTGCTCGCGCCAGTACTGCCACAGGCGCTCGGCGTAGCTGTCGAACGACGGCACGGTCAGGCCGGCGGCGCGCAGCTGGGCGCGGGTGGAGTCGCTGATGAACTCCGCGGAGAACGAGGTGTGCGGAGCGACCTCGGGCGGAATGCCCAGCTGTTCCAGGAGGAAATCGCGCACGGTGGGCACCCCGGGGATCTGCGCGAGCCCGCTGAGGGCCAGCCCGCTGCCCGGCACCGTGCCGACGCCGGTCGGCGCGCCTGCCGCCGCGGCGAGCGCGCCGTAGATCTCGCCGAACGGCTGCGGCTCCGGGTTGACCAGATGGAAGGTGCGCCCGTCCAGGCCGGGACGGCGGATCAGTTCGACCATGGCGGCCGAAACATAGTCGACCGGAACGATATTGGTCGCGCCGAGATCGGGCAGCGGCATCGGCAGATCGGACGGCAGCGCGCCGAGCTTCGCGATGGCGCTGAAGAAGTAGTACGGGCCGTCGATCTTGTCCATCTCGCCGGTACGGGAATCGCCCACGATGATGGCGGGCCGGTACACCCGCCACCGCACGCCGCGCGCCTCGCGCACGAGCTTCTCGGCGGCGAACTTGGTGCGGTGATACGGCGAGGTCAGTCGCTGTCCGAGGTCGAAGTCCTCTTCGAAGAACTTGCCTTTGTGGTCGCCCGCGACGGCGACGGACGAGACGTGGTGCAGCACCGCGCCCAGCTCGCGGGCCAGCGCCAGCACCGAGCGGGTGCCGGTGACGTTGGCGGCGTGGGCGGTGTCCTCGTCGGCGGTCATGTCGTAGACGGCGCCCAGGTGGATGACGTGATCGGCGCGGGGTGCTTCGCAGGCCAGTCCGAGGCCGTCGGCGGTGAGATCGCCGATCAGGGCGTAGACCCGTTCCGCGCCGCGCCAGTCGGATGCGAGCTCGGTGAACTTCGCCAGCGACGTCTCGCGCACCAGCACATGGACGATCGATTCCGAATCGTGATCCAGGAGATCTTGAACGACCCGCCTCCCCAGGAATCCCGTTCCGCCCGTCACGATGTAGGTCGCCATCGCACTTCTCCTGCCGTTCACTCGAACCATGTTGTCGCACAAGTCATCCGGCATGCGGCAGTGAATGCGGAGAGCTGTGATTCGGCCCCCAGTGACAATCCGTCGGGCCGAAAGTAGGAACACCTTCGTCCTGACTTATTACTGAACAGTAATCGACCGTGCGCGCCACCGGCAAGCGATCATGACGCGTTCGGCCTGTGGGACTGGTCACCCGTCTGCGCAGGTCAAACGGTATGTGTTACAAAGATTTCCAGTTACCGCGATTCTGGTCGAGTGTCCAGCAACTCGGCAGCGTCCGGTGTGGCTACTTCCGCTCGGCTATTTCTTCTCGACGCGAGCGGGCGGCGCCTGCAGCGGCGGCTTGTCGCGCAGGAAGGTTTCGAAGGCGTCCAGGTCGGTCGGGCCCGCCGCGGTGTCGGTGCCCTCGGTGAAGACGGTGAACCCGTCGCCGCCGGAGGCGAGGAAGCTGTTGGCCGTGACGCGATAGGTGGCGACGGGGTTCAGCGGCCGGCCCGCGACGCGGACGCTGTCCGCGATCACTTTCGCGCCTGCCGCGGCGCTGTCGGAGTAGGCATAGGTGAGACCAGCAGTGGACAGGACCGTCGGCTTACCAGGGTTGCTCCATTGCTGTTCCAGCAGTCGCAGGATCTGGCTGCCGGTCAGCGTGAGCGTGACGACCTGGTTGCCGAATGGTTGAACGGTGAAGATGTCGCCGTAGGTGATCGGTCCCTGCTTCAGATCGGCGCGCACACCGCCGGGGTTCATGAACGCGGCGACGGCCGCGGCCGGACCCGCGGTCACCGACAGCATGGAGTCGGCGATCACGTCGCCCAGCGGCGACGCGCCCGCGGGCCGCGGGCTGTGCGGGAGAGCGTCGGCGGTCGCGCCGACGACTCGTCCTGCGCGCGGCCGCGCCTGCTCGGCGTAGAAGTCGATCAGCGCGTTCGTCCGATCGTCCGGCGTCACCTCGCGGGACACCACCCGGTTGACCGCGGAGGCCTGGACGCCGTCGGCGCCGAATCGCAGCGTGATGTCGCTGATCAGGCGCCCGTACGAGGCCGCCTGGGTGACCACCTTGCCGCCGACGACGCACACGTAGGGCTGATGACTGTGGCCGGTGATCACCGCGCGCACCGCCGGGTCGACCCGCTCGGCCAGCCCGGTGACGTTCGGCGTGATGTTCGCGCATCCGTTGTAGTCCAGCGGCGCGTCCCGCTCCGGCCGCTGGGAGCCGCCGTCGTGCACCAGCGCCACGATCGCCTCGGCGCCCGCGGCCTTCATCTCCGGCACATAGCGATTGACGGCGGCGGCCTGATCGCCGAAGAGATACCCTCGAATGCCTTCGGGCAGCACGATATTCGCGGTTTCCGGCGTGACCGTACCGATCACGCCGATCTTGTGCCCGCCCACCTCTAGCAATGTCCACGGGCGCAGCGCGGGCGGCAGTTCGCCCTGGGCGTCGGCGACGTTCGCGGCCAGGTACGGGAATCTCGCGCCGGTGAAGGGCGCGCCGGGCGAACATCCGTCCACCGCACATCCGCCCTGCTGCAGCCGCGCCAACTCCAGGACACCCTCGTCAAATTCGTGATTGCCGACCGCGGATGCGGCCACTCCGGCGTTGTTCAGGAAGGCGATCGTGGGCTCGTCGTGGAACAACCCGGAGACCAAGGGACTCGCTCCGATGTTGTCTCCGGCCGCCAGCACGACGCTCGCCGGATAGGCAGCCTTCAGTCGCGCCAGATGAGTGGCGAGATAGGCGGCGCCGCCCGCGTCGTATCCCGCGATCTTGCCCGTGGACCCGCTCGGCGGCTGCAAGTGTCCGTGCAGGTCGTTGAAGCCGAACAGGTGCACCTCGTCCGGTTGCGCGGGACGCAGGTCGTTCGTCGAGATCAGCGGCACGATCGGCGGGGCCGACGAGGCGAGACCCGGGCTCGGATCGGACGCTGCGCCACAGCCCCCGATCACACCGACTCCGACAAGACCGGCAAGAATCACCGCGATGCGACGGCGCGCTCTCATGCCACGACTGTCCCATGTCTCGCGGGTCCGCGCACGACAGCCGGAAATACCAGCGCCGCACCGTGATGCGGGCTATTGGGCAGCGGGGAACTCCTCGGCCAGCTCCTGGAACATCGCGGTGTTCATCGCGAAGGCGCGCTTGCCCTCGTCGAGTACGCGGCGGCGCTCCAGATCGTCGAGCGAGAGGCGGTCGAGCAGTCCGCGGTACTCCCGCTTGAACGCCGCGGGGTTGGCGACGCCGTCGAAGACGTAGAAGCGGACGCCGTCGCCGCGGTGCGGCAGGTTCCACAGCTTCTCCGCGGTGCCGCGGATGACCTGTCCGCCGGATAGATCGCCGAGGTAGCGGGTGTAGTGGTGGGCGATGTAGCCCGCGGGCCAGTCGCGGGCGCACTCGTCGATGCGCTCGGCGTAGGCGGCGGTCGCGGGCAGCGGCTCCAGGCCGGTGCGCCAGTCGGGGCCGATGAGATGGGCGAGGTCGCGCTCGAGTTCGGCGGTGCGGGCGAGTTCGGGCCGGATGAACGGTCCTGCGGTCGGGTCGCCGGCCAGGGTGTCCCAGCGCCGCTCCAGCGCGCGGTAGACGAACCAGAGTTGACCGGTGTAGCGGTGATACGAGTCGACGCCGAGCGCTCCGCCGAGCATGTCGCTCATGAACCGCGAGTTCTCCGCTTCCGCATGCTGATCGGCGGTGGCGGTGCGGATCTGCGTCGAGAACGGTACTGCTTCCGACATTCCGAACCACCTCACCTCAGACGGGGCCGCTGTCGAATTCGGCTACCCTGACCAACTCGTTCAGAGGGTACCGGCCGTGTGCCGGCCGCGCAGTCACCTCGCGGCTCACGGCGTGGGCGCCGGACGGCGGCGACGCCGGACGACCGGGCGCCGCAGCGAGCCGAACCGGCGCACTATCCGCGGTCTGCGGACGGTGCGGTCGAACCACTCGCCGAGGGTGACGCCCGCCGCCAGTGCGCAGCCGATGCCGAATGCCGAGAGCAACTGATTGGCTCCGATCAGCAGCTCGTCGTTGAGCAGTGCGTACAGACCGCGGTAGACCTTGAGGCCCGGCAGCAGCGGTGTGATGCCCGCGACCGCGACGACCAGCGGGGGAGTCAGCGCCCGGCGGGCCATCAGGCCACCGGCCAGGCCGACCAGCGTCGCGGCGACGCCGGTGGCGAGCACCGGGCCGAACCCGGCGTTCTGCGCGAGCAGGAAGCAGATGGTGCCCGCAGCGCCGCTGCCCGCGGCGGCGGCGAGCGCACGGCGTTCGGCGTAGCAGGCCAGCGCGAACGCCAGCGCCGCCAGGGCGCCCGCCACGATCTTCACCGGCAGGTCGGTGATGTCGCGTCCGGAGGTGAGGTAGACCGGTGGCACGGTGGCATCGAGGAGATCGGCGATGCTCAGCGTCAGCGCGATGCCCGCGATGATGCCGCCGGTCATCATCATCACCTCGAGCATGCGGGCCGTCGCGGTGATGGGAGCGCCGGTGATCGCGTCCTGTACCGCGCCGACCAGTTGTAATCCACTGAGCAGCACGGTGATTCCCGCCGCGATGATCAGCGTGGGGTCGACGTCGATGCGCAGCCGCGCGGCCAGACCGGCCAGCACGATCGCCGGAATCGCCGCGATCGCGCCGCCCACCATGTGCTGGAAGAAGAACGGCAGTCCATAGCGATTGAGCACGCGGTTGGCGCGGTCGATCGCCGCGGTGGTGGCGAAGCTGACCGCGGCCACGAGCGCGCCGCCGCCGAGCAGCGCGGCGATCGCCGCCGCCATGAGCGACCACGCGGCGGTGGCGCTCCACCGGTGGTAGGGGTGCGGAGCCGAGGTGATCGCGTCGAGCGCGGCGCGCGCCTGTTCCGGCGGGACCACCTCGTTGCGGATGCGGCGGGTGAGCCGGTCCACGGCGGCGAGCCGGGTGAAATCCAGGGCGCGGTAGTGCACGATCCGCATGGTGCTGGCCGGTGGCAGCTGGGGCCCGCGGTCGGCCCAGATCCGGATAGCGTCGTAGGTGACGTCGATGCTGCAGCGGGACAGGCCGTAGGTGGCGGCGATGAAGCGGACCGTTGTGGTGGTGTCCACCACGCCGGTGCCCGAGGCGAGCACCACCTCGCCGACCCGGACCGCGAGATCGAGGACCTCCGCGACCCGGGCGTCGTCGGTGAGGTCGATCGGCTGCAACGGAGCCGGTGCCGTGACGATGCTGTCCACGGTCGCCTGACGGTCCGCGACCAGCAGGCCGACGGCTTGGCTGACCACGGGAATCGGGCGGGCGCGTCGCAGGCGCAACCCGCGACGCCAGCCGAGATGATCCACCCGTTCGGTGGTGACATCGCCTCCGGTAGGTGCGTCAGTAGCCATGGACGCGAACCTAGTCACCCGGCGTGTCGTTGGCATCCGCGCGGTTCGGGGCGGGCGTGTCGGTCCTGGCCGGACGCTTGGCCGGACCGGCGAGCCCATGGTAGAACTTGTTCTAATTTCGGCGATGGGAGCGGGTACGGTGCGGTACGGAATCGTGTTGTTCACCAGCGATCGGGGCATCACCCCCGCGGATGCGGCCGCGGCCGCGGAACGTGCCGGTTTCGACACGTTCTATGTGCCCGAGCACACCCACATCCCGGTCGTCCGGGCGGCGGCGCACCCGCGCACCGGCGACGCGAGCCTGCCCGACGACCGGTATCTGCGCACCCTCGACCCGTGGGTCGCACTCGGCACGGCGGCGGCGGTGACCGAGCGCATCGGTCTGTCCACCGCCGTGGCGCTGCCCGCCGAACACCATCCGATCACGCTGGCCAAGACCATTGCCTCGCTGGACCATCTGTCCGGCGGCCGGGTGCGCCTGGGCGTCGGATTCGGCTGGAACACCGACGAATTGGCCCATCACGGCGTGCCCGCGGGCAAGCGCAGGTCCGTGCTGCGCGAGCATCTGGACGCCATGCGTGCCCTCTGGACCGAGGAGGAGGCCGAATTCGCCGGCGAGTTCGTGACCTTCGGCGCCAGCTGGTCGTGGCCGAAGCCGGTGCGGAAGCGGATTCCGGTGCTGCTCGGCGCGGCGGGCACCGAGCGGAACTTCACCTGGCTGGCGAAGCACGCCGACGGGTGGATCACCACTCCGACCGAAGACGGCTTGGACGAGAAAGTCGCTTTGCTGCAACGCATCTGGCGCGAGCACGACCGCGCGGACCTGCCCGAGATCGTGGCGCTCGCCGGGCGCCATGATCCGGAGCAGCTGGCGCGATGGGCCGAATCCGGAGTCACCGAAGCTGTTTTCGGGTTGCCCGACCGTCCGGTGGACGACGTGCGGGCCTACCTCACCCGGCTGGCCGGGAAATTGGGGATCGAACACACGCGGTGATGCCGGGGCCGCGTCACCGGCTACGCAGCGACCACAGCCTTGCGCCGGGCGGAGAAGGCAGAGCTGCCGCATAGCTGAATAGTCGGGCTGTCCGGACCGCTGCATAGTCAGCCTTCTGCCGTGGACCGTGGTGCGGGCATCACCGTGGGACGCGAGAAGCTCCGGGCGGATGCGACCTTCGCAGCCACACCCACCCGGAGGTTCTCCTGGTGGCCGGATGCGCCTACCCGCGTCTGCGCAGCAACAGGACGCCCGCGATGATGCCGACCACAACCGCGGCGGCCGCGCCGATACCCGCGAGCAGCAGCCACTGGTTCCGTGACTCGGTTTCCGCCTCGGCGGCGGCTGCCGCGTCGGTGTGGTGCGCGACGCGCTGTGCGGACGCCTTCTCCCCGAAGACGCCGTCGGAGACGCCGGAGGAGTACGTCGGCCCCGGTTCCTGGGCGCCGGTGACGGTCAGGTCCAGCTGGATCGGCACCGGAGCCGCGTCGCCGTCCTCGAAGGTCGAGCCGACCTTCACCGCGATGTAGTACCAGCCCGGCACCGACTGCCTGCGGGCCTTGATGTCGTCGGCGGTCCGGTTGGCGTAGCGGATCGGAAGCGTCGCCAGCGCGTCCTTGCTCGGCAGCACCGTGTCGGTGCCGGTGTAGGCGCCGAAGTCGGAGCCGATCTCCTGGCGGATCGGGGTGTAGAGCCTGGTGCGGATATTGGAGACGTTGTCCAGGCCGCGTCCACCGTTGCCGCCGAAATGTACGCGGTAGGCCAGACCCTGGCCCCAGTCCAACCGGACCCGGTAGAACACGAACTCGCCTTGCCGCAGGGTGTCGGTGTAGCGGCCGCTAGCGGGGAGCGGAGCGGCCACGTTGAACGATCCGCCACCGGTGACGGGGGTGCCGGAACCGGTCGGCTCGGAGAAAGCCGTGGGGGTCGTCGTGGAGCCTCTGCCCGGATCGGAGGCCGCTGGCTCGATGCCGATCAGCAGTTCGATCGGCAGTCGCTCCGGGACGCCGGTGGAGACCTTGTCCCAGGTGAGGGCGAAGGAGTAGCGACCACCGCCACGGCACTTGTCGCCGCTGGCGCTACCGGTGCGCTCCTTGGTCGCGCCGTCGAAGGTCTTGGCGACGGTGAGCGCCTCGCCGTCACTGGATTTGGTGGTCAGCTCGGATTCGAAGACGTGGCAGTCCTGCCCGTCCGCGCCGTACACGCGCAATTGGAGGGTGTTGAGGTCATCGGTAACCGAGACGTCCGGGACGCGCGGAAACGACACGGTGCCGCTGAAATAGGCGGTGGCGCCCGCGGGCACGTCCGCAGCCCAATACCGCGTCTCCTTTTGACCGATGGTGTCGAGGTACTGGCCGGGGGAGGCGACCGGCGCGGTCGTAGGGCTGCTGGTGCCGGTGATGGGCGTTCCCGCGGCGCGGTAGTTGCGCAGGGCCGCGGCACTCACTCGCGGTAGGACACGCTCCAGCGCGCGACCGTCGGCCGCATCGGTGTAGGTGCCGCCGGTGGCCTGCGCCATGCAGGTCAGCTGGGCGCGGGCCTTCGCGTCCACCGCGAAGCCGATCGCGTGCATCACCAGGTCGATGCCGCGCTGCTTCACCTCACGCGCGACCTCGCAGGGGTCGGGCGGGGAGCAGGTGTCGTCGCCGTCGGAGACCAGCACGACCGAGCGTGGGCCGGAGCCGGGCAGCGCGTCGGCAGCCTGCCGCAGGGCGGTACCCATCGGCGTCCAGCCGCGGGCCTGGATTCCGTCGACGGCGGTGGTCAGCGCGGCCTTGTCGAGTGCGTCGGCGGGCCGGAGCAGCCGCACGTCCCGGCATCCGGCGGACTTCTCCGCCTCGGTGTTCCCGGTGCTGGTGCCGTAGGTCATCAGGCCGACCTTCGACTCGGCGGGCGCGGCATCGACGAACGTGCGGACCGCGGTCTTGGCGGCGTCCATCATGGTGCCCGCCGGATCCGGTCGCTGCATGGACCCGGAGGCATCGAGGATCAGCATGGTCGGTGCATACTGCGGCGGCTGTTCAGCGCGGCCCGGTTGTGCCCACACTCCGGGAGCAGCCAGTGCCGCACCGATGAGAAGAGTGGCGAGCACGGCGGTGAACTTGGTGAATCTCGGCATTTTCCTTGTCAATGTGTCCGCCATGTCGCATGGCGCGCGGTACATCATGTCCAGGACACCGTATTGGGCAAACATTCCGCGACGCCCCAATGAACTCCCCGGTCACGGGAAGTGGCCCGCGCGAGGAAGTTCGCGCGGGCCACGGGTGGTGCGAATCAGTGCAGGTCGCGCCTGCGGAACGCGGCGACGCCGACGGCGAGAAGAGCAGCGGCGATCCCGAGCAGCCACAACACGGGTTTCGCCTGGAACTCCGCGCCGGGCAACTTCGGCGGATGAACGAACGGCACCAGATCGACCGTCCACTGCGGCAGTCCGTCCAGCGAACCGACGAAGAAGATCACCACCATGGCGCTGAGCACCGCCCAGGCGACCGGCGCGAATCGCGGCACGACACCGTACAGGGCCACCGCGATGCCGGTGACCACCCAGACCGCGGGCAGCTGTACGGCGGCGGCGCCGATCGACTGCGGCAGCTTCGCGCCGAGGTCGCCGTCCGAGGCGCCGTAGACGACGCCGATCGCCGCCCCGGAGACCAGCAGGGCCGCCGCGGGACCCAGCAGCGCGAAACCGATGTGGCTCAGCGCGTAGCGGCCGCGGCCGACCGCACCGGACAGCGTGGACTCGACCCGCGTGCTGGACTCCTCGTCGTGCAGCCGCAGCGCCGCCGAGATCGAGTAGGCCGACGCCGCGGCGGCCAGCATCGTGATCGCGTAGGTGATGAACGACTCTTGCAACCCCTGCGAGCCGCCCATCCGGGTGACCATGTCGCGGACCGCCTCGCTTCCGCCGAGCATGTCGCCGACGCTGTGCACCGCGCCGCCGATCAGCAGGCCGTACAGGGCGAAGCCGACCGTCCACGCCACGAGGGTGCCGCGTTGCAGCCGCCAGGCCAGCCCGAGGGGACCGGAGAGGCGCGTGCTCGCCGTCGACGGTCCCGGACGTTCCGCGATCAGTCCCGAGCCGGTGTCGCGGTTGCCGAGCAACATGTACGCGGCTGCGGTGGCGAGCGCCGCGACGGCGCCGAGAGGGATCAGCACCCACCAGCGTTCCTCGGCGTACGGGCGGATCTGCAGGCACCACCCGATCGGCGAGAACCAGGACAGCACACCGTTTCCGGCGTCGCCGACCGCCCGCAGGGCGAACGCGGCGCCCAGCGCGCCGAACGCGACGCCGCGGGCGACCCGTGCCCCGGCGCTCACCTGAGCTGCCACCGCGGCGACGGATCCCCACAGGATGCCCGACGCCGCCAGCGCGGCCCCGAAGGCCAGCGCTCCCGCACCGGGCAGGTCGGCGGCGTACAACGACAAGGCACAGGCGATTCCGGCGATCAGCGCGCCTGCGTAGGTCATGATGAGGGTGGCGGTGAGGCCGGCGTAGCGGCCGATGCTGGTGGCGCCCACCAGTTCCGCCCGTCCGGTCTCCTCCTCGACCCTGGTGTGCCGGATGACCGTGAGCACCGTGGCGATGGCGATCATGCTGTACATGGCGCCCGCTTTCCAGGTGCCGATCGAGCCGAGTTCGGAGCTGAACACCGGGCCGTACATGGCGATCAGCGCCGGGCTGTCGGCCGTGGTCTTCGCGAAGCTGTCCAGATCGGCTGGGTTGCTGTACAGATCCTTCACGCTGACCACCTGGAACGCGGGCATCAGACCGATCAGCAGCGTCCACAGGGGCAGCACTATCCGGTCCCGGCGCAGGTACAGTCGCAGCAGCCTGCCGGTCCCGGTGAAGTCTCCGCCGCCGAATGCCGGTGCCGCGGCGGCGCGGTCGGCGATGGCGGTGGTCATGCTCGCACCTTCTCCCCGGTGGTCGTGGCGGACTCGGCGCTGTCACCGTCGACGTGGTAGTGCCGCAGGAACAGCTCTTCCAGCGTCGGTGGCGCGCTGATGAGACTGCGCACGCCGGTGTCGCCCAGCACCCGGATCAGCTCCCCGAGGTGCTCGCCCTCGACCTGGCAGCGCAGCATGGCGCCGTCGAGTTCGATGTCCTCCACACCCGGGATGCGGCTCAGATCGCCTGGGTCGCCGAGCAATTCGGCGGTGATCGAGGTGCGCGAGAGATGACGGAGCTCCGACAGTGAGCCGCTCTCCACCGTGCGCCCGGCCCGGATGATGGTCACCCGGTCGCACAGCACCTCCACCTCGGACAGGATGTGACTGGACAGCAGAACGGTCGTGCCGCGCTCCTGCGCCTCGTGCACGCACTCCCGGAAGACCTGCTCCATCAAGGGGTCGAGACCCGAGGTCGGCTCGTCGAGCAGCAGCAGCCGGACATCGGAGGCCAGCGCGGAGATCAAGGCGACCTTCTGGCGGTTGCCCTTGGAGTAGGTGCGTGCCTTCTTGCGTGGGTCCAAGTCGAAACGCTCGATGAGCTCGGCGCGTCGTTTCTGGTTGATGTCGCCGCGCATCCTGGCCAGCAGGTCGATGGTCTCCCCGCCGGACAACGACGGCCACAGCGTGACATCGCCTGGGACATAAGCCAATTCGTGATGCAGGGCGACGGCGTCGGCCCATGGGTCACGGCCGAAGAGCCGAGCGCGCCCGCCCGTCGCCCGTAGGATGCCCAGCAACACCCGGATGGTGGTGGACTTGCCCGCGCCGTTGGGGCCGAGGAAGCCGTGGATTTCGCCCTCGGTGACCGTGAGGTTCAGCCGGTCCAGCGCGGTGACATGGCCGAAGGTCTTGCGGAGGTCGCTGACCTCGATGATGTCGGACATCACTTCTCCTTGGTGAACGTGTCCAAGATCGTGGGATCGGTGAGCAGGCCCTGGGTGTAGAACTCCAGAGCCGGTGGAGTGAGTTCTTCGGTGAGTTCGCGAATCGCCTTGCGATAGTCGATCGGTTCGCCACGGTGCTGGCGCAGCTGCATGAACAGCAGGGTCGCGCCGACGTTCAGCATCATGAGGTATCTGGCGCGCGCCGCGGGGTCACGGCTGGGTTTGACCCTGCCCGCCTCGACGCCCTTCTCGAGATAGACCTCGGCATCGGCGGCCATGTGGTCGAACAGCGATTCCGCCATCGGCCCACCGGCTTGGAGGCTGCGCACCATGTAGGCCACCAGCGGCGCGTACGACTCGATCTCGGCGAGGGCGTTGAGCATGCCCGACGCGACCGATGACGCGGTGATCGCCTTGATCTTCTCGTCCCGGATCAGCTGCAGCACCCGGTCGTCGCAGGCGGCGCGCAGTCCGTCCTTGGAGCCGAAGTGATGGTTGACCAACCCGGGGGAGACCCCGGCGGCGGCGGCGATTTTGCGGACTCCGACCTGGAATCCGTATTCGCCGAATACCTCGATCGCGGAATCGCGAATGCGGGCCGCGGTGGTCAGATCCGCGGCGGATCCTTGCGGAACGGGCTGTCGATCAAACACATGTTCAGTATATTAAACACTCGTTCAATTCCTTGCAAGAGCATACGAGGACTTGTCACGTCAACCGTTTCGGGTCCGTGTACCGGGCTATCGTCGAGTCATGACGACCAGCACGACGACGACGGCGGAACACCTACGCGCGGCACTGGACGGACCCTGGGCGGCGGTCCGGGAAGAAGCTCGAATCCTGCTGGCGGGCGAGGAGTTCACCGCGGACCCGTCCTTGGATTACAAGGCGGCGCGGGCGCGGGTGCTCGACCAGATGCGGGTCATCGCGACGATGGGATTCGCCGAGCGCGGATTCCGCCGGGAGCACGGCGGCACCGGCGAACCCGGGGCGGCGGTGGTCGGCCTGGAGATGCTGGCCTACGCGGATCTGTCGCTATGGGTGAAATCAGGTGTGCAATGGGGACTGTTCGGCGGCGCGGTGGAGAACCTCGGCACCGAACGGCACCGGGAGTACATCGAACAGTTGATCTCGCTGGATCTGCTCGGGTGCTTCGCCATGACCGAATCCGGACACGGCAGCGACGTCGCGAACCTGGAGACCACCGCGACCTACGATCCGCGGACCGAGGAGTTCGTGGTGCACTCGCCGACGCCGTCGGCGCGCAAGGACTACATCGGCGGCGCGGCCGAACACGCCAGGATGGCAGCGGTTTTCGCGCAGCTGATCACCAATGGCGAGAACCAGGGCGTGCACTGCCTGCTGGTGCCGATCCGGGACGAGAACGGCGCCGACCTGCCCGGCGTGACCACCATCGATGACGGACTCAAGGGCGGCCTGCCAGGCGTGGACAACGGGCGCATCGCGTTCGATCACGTGCGGGTCCCGCGGGAGAACCTGCTCAACCGCTACGCCGACGTCGCGCCGGACGGCACCTACAGCTCCGAGATCGATAACCCCAGCCGCAGGTTCTTCACCACGCTCGGCACGCTGGTGCGCGGCCGGGTCAGCGTCGGCGGCGCCGCGGCGGCCGGTGCGCGCGTCGCGCTGAGCATCGCGGTGCGCTACGCGCTGAAGCGCCGCCAGTTCGCCGACCCCGACACCGGCGTGGAAACCGTTCTGCTGGACTACCGCAGCCATCAGCGCCGCCTGCTGCCGCTGCTCGCGAAGTCGTACGCGCTCGCGTTCGCGCAGAACGACCTGGTGCGCCGGATGCATCTGGTGCAGACCGGCCAGGATCTGGAGCCGGGCGCGCAGCGTGCGCTGGAGAAGCGCGCCGCGGGCCTGAAGGTCGCGCAGACCAGGCACGCCACCCGCGCCATCCAGGAATGCCGCGAAGCATGCGGCGGCGCGGGCTATCTCACGGAGAACCGGCTGGTCACGCTGAAAGCCGACACCGATGTGTTCACCACCTTCGAAGGTGACAACGTCGTGCTCACCCAACTGGTGGCCAAGGAACTGCTCACCGCCTACGCCGACGAGATCCGCGACCTGGACGCCTTGGGCTGGGTGCGTTTCGCCGCCACCATGGCCGGTGACGTGGTGCGCAAACGATCGGGCGTGCGCCAGCTGATCCAGACCCTCCGAGACCGCAGTGGCGAGTCCGTCGACGACGGTGACCTGTCGCGCCGGGCCGTGCAACTGCAGCTGTTGGCCGACCGCGAGGACTATCTGGTCCGGACCGCGGCACACCGGCTGCGCGCGCGAGCCCAGGACACCCGCCCGTTCGAAGCGTTCAACAACGCCCAGGACCACATCCTGGCCGCGGGCGCGGCGCACATCGACCGCTTGGTGCTGGAGGCCTTCATCGAGGGCATCGCGGGCATCGACGATCCGGACGCGCGCGAACTCGCCGGATCGATGTGCGACCTGTACGTCTACTCGATCATCGAGGAGAGCCAGGCCTGGTTCATCATGCACCGGTTCATGTCGGTGGAGCGGGCCAAGGCGGTGCGCCGCGGTGTGAACGAACTGGTCGACCGGCTGCGCCCGCATGCGCTGACCCTGGTCGAGGCCATGGGCGTCCCCGAGTCGATGCTGCGCGCGGCCATGCTCGACGACGCCAGCGTGTACGACCGGACCTGAGGGCATCCAGACGAAGGCTGTTTCCGACCCTGTGGCAGTAGGGCAGAGGCGGCTGGATAACGGGCGCGCGGGAGGAGTCCCTGTCCGCCGCTGGGCAGGCACAGGCCAGCGTGTAGGGGGGCGCAGCCGTCCGGCAGGCCCGCGGCGGGCCGCGGAGCCGAGGCAGCCGCCTAGCCGACGGGATCGGAGGCGCCCCGCCGCGGGGCGCGCTCGGCGGCCGCATATGTCTGGGTCGCGGTGCCTCGGGCTTTACCGCGGTCCAGGAGTCCGGCGGCCCAGCACAGCGATATCGCCATCGTGATCGCCGCCGCGATGCCGCCGAGAATGTCCGTCGCATGGTGATAGCCGAGGCCGATCATGCCGACAGCCGCCGCCGGCATCGCGACGGTCGCCACCGCGGCGACCACGCGCCGCGCGTGCGTCGGCTCCGTCAGCAGTACGAAGGTGGCCCCGATCGCGACCAAATGGACGGTGTGCCCACTCGGGTAGGCGAGATAGTCATGCCACTGTCGCCCCCATAGTGGTTTCAGTAGCCAGGTATTGATCGCAACCGCCAGTTCCGGCACGACCAGCATCGTCGCGGCGCGTCGTAGATCGCCACGGCGAGCGAACCAAACGCAGGCCAGGATCAGCAGCGGCAGCAGGACGTACCCATTGCTCGGGACGACGAGCGCTTCGTAGACACCTGGTCGCGCGTCGAGTGCCGCGTGGACAGGATCGGCGATGGCGCGATCGAGCGCCGAGGGTCCTCCGTCGGCAGGAAGTGTCGCAGGAATCGCTGCGGTGGCGGCAACGCCTGTGGCAGCGACACCGGCATGGACGGTTGCCGCGTTGTTTCCCCGACCGGTCTGCCTGACTGCGAGCACCGGTCGACGATAGCGAGCCAACGGCCCGCGCCGGCTACCGAACCGGTGCCCCTCTCCGACCGCTCAGCCGGGTCCGTAGGTCGTGATCGCGGTGACGACGAACCACAGGACCCAGACGAAAACGATGACCATCCCGATCGCGAGAACGGTGCGCATCACCGCGCGGCCGAAATCGAGATCCCCCGGCTCCCGCGGATACAGCTTCCACGGGCTGTACCAGGGCGCCCGGACGACGAAGGCGGATGCCTGCGCGTCCCGTTCCAACTGCGCGAGCTCCTCGGCGTACGCCTCCGCCTGCGCCTGGTTGGGGCCGCCGTGCCAGAGCTTGATGTCGATCGGACCGAGGAAGCCCTCGGCGAGCAGGTCCTGCGGGGCGGGCAGAAAGGGCAGGATGCCCAGCCCGCGGAACGCGATGGCGACGTCATTGGCGGTCCAGAGGAATTTCTCCTCCGCGGCGAGCGCGTCGAAATAGTGCCGCAGCCGGGACGGGTCGTCGCCGATGATCACGTCGAAACTCGGGTCGGCCCAGGCCTGCTCCAGCCGCAGCTGAGCGCCGGGCAGCGGGACCACCAGCGCGACGCCGTGCACGACACGCTGCCCGAGACCGCGGGCGGCCAGCCATTCCTGCAATGCGAAGGTGTGCTCCCGCGACTTCTCCAGCGGTGTGCGGCGGTCGCGGCTCTCCATCGCCGCCGGCTCGCCGTTGATCGTCCACGGCCCGTTCAGCGGGACCTCGAGCACGCCGTCCTGCCTGGCCACGAGCGCGTCGGCCTCGATGACCACGCAGCTGGTCGGCGTCCAGATCACGGCATCGAAAGGATGCAGCCGGTCCTTGTGGAACAGGCTGCAGGTGATCGTCGCGACACCGTGCGGACTATCCGGGTCCTTCCAGGTGCGCAGCCAATCGATCAGCGCTCGCTCGGCATTGGTGCCTGCGGCGTTCTGCACTCGCACGAGCATTGGCGACCGCCCTTCACGTCGACCCGACAGGGGAAAGAATACGAGGTGCCGCACCGAGTTCGCCGCGCCCAGGCCAACACTCGGCGTGTTGAGCCGGATTCCGCGGCCGCGGCGCTTGCCGTTACTCCGGCTCTTCGGCCGTGATGCGACCCGCTCGGACGGCGTCGACCAGGGTGGCGTGATCCGCCTCGGTCCGATCGGCGTACCGCACCGCGAACGCGGCCACCGCGTCGTCGAAACGCTCGTCGCCGTCCAGATATCCCGACAGCAGGCGTGGATCCAGCGAGCGCGAATGAGCCCTCGCCAGCAGCGCGCCCGCGAGCCTTCCGTAGTCGTCGAGGTCGCTCGCGGGCAGTTCGGCAGGATCGATGCTGCCCTTCAAATTGCGGAATTGCCGCACTATGAAAGGCAATTCGACGCCGTCGCCGGTCGGGTCGAATGCGGTCCACCCCAGCAGGATGTCCGATTCGGACTGAACCAGCCTGGCGCCCTGCACGATTCGCTC
Source organism: Nocardia amamiensis (assembly GCF_015477605.1). GTDB lineage: Bacteria > Actinomycetota > Actinomycetes > Mycobacteriales > Mycobacteriaceae > Nocardia > Nocardia amamiensis_A. The sequence continues at coordinate 177,063 of NZ_JADLQX010000016.1, read as the reverse complement.
ACCCTCGTGCGGCACCGGGCGGGTGGGCAGGAACGGGGCCAGCGCCGAGGGATTGGCCTGCTTCACCTGTAGCACCAACGCCTCGCCGTCGTTGCCGTGCAGCAGCGCGAGATAGGTGTGCAAGCCGACGCTGCCGGTGCCGACGATCCGGAACGCGACGTCGGACACCGCGAATCTGGCCAGCAGATTGCGCCGGGATTCGTGCAGGCTTCCCGCGTAGCGCTCCAGTCCGCCGGTCACCGCCTCGGCGACGTGCGCGTCCACCTCGGTGAGAATCGGCGGGTCGCTGACGAATCGGTGCTTGCGGATACCGGTCTGGTGGTCATCGAGGTGCTCGGTCCACTTGGCCACCACCTTGGCGCTGGTGTTCTTGCGCGCCTTCTTCGCCGCTTTCTTGAAGTCGTCGAGCAGGTCGTCGGCCTTGGCCCTGGTGATCACCGATTCGTCCGGAAGCGCGCTCCAGGACTCCATGAACGGCATCGCGGCGAGCGCGTCGACGGCGAGGCGGTAGGAACGGGCGGCGTCACGCGCCGCGGTGCGGCAGTCGTCGGTATCGGCGCCGGACTCGCGTCCCGCCAGCACCAGGCTGGCCGCGAGGCGCTCCAGATCCCATTCCCACGGACCAACCACGGTTTCGTCGAAATCGTTGATGTCCATGATGATTTCGCCTCGCGCCGTGCCGTACAGGCCGAAGTTGGCCGCATGCGCGTCGCCGCACAACTGCGCGCGCAGGCCACTGTCCGGGCCGCCGGCCAGATCAGCTGCCATCAAACCGGCCGCGCCACGGTAGAAGGTGAACGGTGAGGCCGCCATCCGCCCGATGCGCAGCGGTATCAGGTGCGGCAGCCGCCCCGCGTTGCTCGCCTCGAGGAAGGCGAGCACGTCCGGACGACGCGCGCCGGTCGCCTCCCGATCCCGTGCGGTGACCGGAACCCGCTGACGCAGCGCGCGCCCCTTGGCGCGGACCTCCTCCGCCGGCACAAAGGAGCGCAGGTCGATACCACTGTCTGACACAACGGATCACGCTAGCCGGTTGCGGGCCGTGCGCCGGTGTGGTGTCGGCCTCAGGTCGCCGTGACCGGCGGTGCTACCGGCTCGATCGGCAGCCGCAGCGCGCCGGGAGCCGCCGCGGGCACCGCGGGACGCGCGGGCGGCACCGCCGCGATGCGCCGGTAGGCCGCGCCCAGTTCCGGCCGGGTGTCGGGTTCGCCGCGGTTGGGCCAGAACGCCATCGCCCGCTCCGCCTGCGCGGTGATGGTCAGCGACGGGTTCACGCCGAGGTTGGCGGTGACCGCGGAACCGTCCGCCACGTGCAGGCCGGGATGCCCGTAGACCCGCTGGTAGGGGTCCACCACGCCGCTTCCCGGATCGTCGCCGATGACGCATCCGCCGATGTAGTGGGCGGTGGCCGGAATGTTGAACACGTCCATGACCAGGCCGTGGATATCCCCGTCGACCTTCGCGCCGAACCGGCGGCCGATCTCGTGCGCCAGCGGGATCCAGGTCGGATTCGGCTCACCGGTGCCCTGCTTCGTGCGCAGCAGCCCGCGGCGGCGGAACGAGGTCAGCGAGTTGTCCAACGACTGCATGACCAGCAGGATCACCGACTTCTCCGACGCGTGCCGTGCGTTGAGGCTGCGCAGGAAGACCAGCGGGTGCAGCAGGATGGCCAGCAGGAAGCGCAGGAAGCGGAAGGCGCCGCCGTCCACGATCGGCACCGACATCGGGAACAGCGCGTTCTGCCCTTTGCCGTAGTGGCACACCTCGACATGGGTGGCGGCCTCCGGGTGGATCGAGGAGGTGATCGCGATGCCCTCGGCGAAATCGCGGCGGGTGCGGCTGACCACGTTGAGGATCGCCTCGGAGTTGCTGCGGGTCAGCTCGCCGAGCCGGGGCGACAGGTGCGGCAGTATCCCGTCGTCGCGCATCTTGTGCAGTAGCTTCTGGGTGCCGAGGGCGGCGCCGGCGAACACCACCTGCTCGGCGGTGAAGGTCGTGGGCTGCTTGCGGATCCAGCGGCCGGACCGCTCGGTGCCGACCGCATAGCCGCCGCCGGGCAGCGGGCGGACGGCGGTGGCGGTGGTCAGCGGATGCACCTGCGCGCCCGCCTGTTCGGCCAGGTAGAGGTAGTTGGTGGTGGTCGTGTTCTTGGCGTTGTGCGGGCAGCCGGTGAAGCAGCGCGCGCAGTGCACGCAACCGGTGCGGCGCGGCCCGGCGCCACCGAAGTAGGGATCGTCGACCTCCGTGCCCGGATCGCTCTCGTTGAAGAACACGCCGACATCGGTCGGATGGAAGGTGTCGGCGACGCCGAGATCCTCGGCGATCTCCTTGATCACCTCGTCGGCCGGGGTGGTCCGGGGATTGGGCGCGACGCCGAGCATGCGCTTGGCCTGGTCGTAGTACGGCGCCAGCTCCGCGCGCCAATCGGTGATGTGGGCCCACTGCCGGTCGGTGTAGAAGTTCGGCAGCGGTTCGTAGAGCGTGTTGCCGTAGATCAGCGAACCGCCGCCGACACCCGCGCCGGAGAATACGGCGCACTTGCCGAGCACGCTGATCCGCTGCGGGCCGGTGAGCCCCAGGCGTGGCGCCCAGATCGATTCGCGCACATTCCAATTCGTGCGCGGGATGTCCTCCGGGTGCCACCGGCGACCTGCTTCGAGAACGCCGACCCGGTAGCCCTTCTCGGTGAGCCGCAGGGCGCTCACGCTGCCGCCGAAGCCGGAACCGATCACCACCACGTCGTAGTCGAATGCGGACATTTGCTTCCTCTCGCTCACCGGACCATACGATGAGAAACTTTTCTACTCATTCTGTCATGACCGCGTTTGTGGCGGAAACCATCGTCGCACGCGGCCGGCTGCGCGGATATCCGAGAAATCGGCGCGTGGAGATGGCGAGAGTGGGGGTCGGTGGGGTATGCACGGGGGCGTGACAACCGACTCGGGCACCGCGGAACCGGAGGAACGTGCCGCCGACCGGGCAGGTCGAGGCGTGTTCGCCGACCGCATCCTGACCGTGCCGAACGTGCTCAGCGTGCTGCGCCTGCTCGGCGTTCCGCTGTTCCTGTGGTTGCTGCTGATCGAGCGGGCCGATGGCTGGGCGTTCGCCCTCCTGGTCGCCAGCGGCGTCACCGACTTCCTGGACGGCAAGCTCGCGCGGCTGCTGGAGCAGTCCTCCCGGCTGGGCGCGCTGCTGGATCCGTTCGTCGACCGGCTGTATCTGGTGACCACCCTGGCGGCCTTCGTGATCCGCGGCCTGATCCCGTGGTGGGTGGCGGCGCTGCTGGTCGGGCGCGACCTCGTGCTCACCGCGACGCTGTCGGTGTACAAGCGCCGCGATCTGCCCCCGCCCGAGGTGATCTATCTGGGCAAGGCGGCCACCTTCGCGCTGATGTCCGCGCTGCCCTGGCTGCTGGCCGGGCAGATGGACTGGGCGGCCGCCGGTTTCGGGCGGGCCTTCGGCGGGGCCTTGCTGATCTGGGGCACAGCGGTCTACCTATGGACCGGCGTGCTCTATACCGGCAAAGCGATCGCCGTCGCAAGAGCGATACCGGCTGTAGGGCATCGGGCGGCCTAGCCGATAGAGTTTGCGTGCAACGTTCGAACGAAAGGACGGCCTGTGACCCAGACCCCCGAGGATCTGCGCTACACCGAGGAGCACGAGTGGGTACGCCGGATCGCCCCGACCCGGGTCCGGGTGGGCATCACCGACTACGCCCAGTCTCAACTCGGTGACGTTGTGTTCGTGCAGCTGCCCGAAGCGGACGCGGACGTGTCCGCCGCGGAAAGCATCGCGGAGGTGGAGTCGACCAAGAGCGTGTCCGACATCTACGCGCCGTTGAGCGCGAAAGTCGTTGCGGTGAACGACAAGCTGAACTCGGCGCCGGAGACATTGAACACCGATCCCTACGGTGAGGGATGGCTGTTCGAGCTGGAGGTGAGCGATGCCGCCGGCCTCGACGTGACGCTCGGTGAACTGCTGGATGCCGCAGGTTATCAAGGAGTTATCGGGGGCTGAAGCAGCCTTCCCAGTTCTACCTGCACGGGTGCGGCCCGGCAGGGTACGGTCAATGCCAACAGATGCACCCGGCGGCTGTGCCGGGGATCTAGGGACTCGACGGCAGGTCGTGGTGCCAGTGGTATCACCTGCTTGCATGGATAATCAGGTTCGAGGAGGAGAGAAACGGTGAGCGAGAACAAAGACCCGGGTTACGGGGAGACCGCGGCCGAGACGACGTCGGTCTTCCGCGCGGATTTCCTGAACGAGGTCGACGCGTCGCGCGCCGGAGAGGTGACCGGCGAGCAGCCGGTCCAAGGGGTCGAGGGTCTGCCGGTCGGTGCTGCCCTCCTGGTCGTCAAACGGGGTCCGAACGCGGGCTCGCGGTTCTTGTTGGATCAGCCGACCACGTCGGCGGGTCGTCACCCCGACAGTGACATCTTTCTCGATGACGTCACCGTCAGCCGTCGGCACGCCGAGTTCCGTCAGGACGACGAGTCGTTCCAGGTCGTCGATGTGGGCAGCCTGAACGGGACATATGTGAACCGGGAGCCGGTGGACTCCTCCGAGCTGCAGAACGGCGACGAGGTGCAGATCGGCAAGTTCCGGCTGGTATTCCTCACCGGACCGCGCGCCCAGGTGACCGACTCGTCGGCGGGTGCGGGGAGTCTATGACAGCGCCGACGCTGGGTCTCACACCTCAGGAAGGGCTCGGGGTCATGAAAGACCTGGCGCGGTGACCGGTGCGGCGCAGTGGGCACGCGGAGGGATGTCGATCGGCTCCGTGCTCGACCTGCTGCGCCCCGACTTTCCCGACGTCACCATCTCCAAGATCCGCTTCCTGGAAGCGGAGGGGCTGATCCGGCCGGAGCGGACGCCTTCGGGCTACCGCAGATTCTCCGTCGCGGATGTCGAACGGCTCCGGTTCGTGCTGACCGCGCAACGCGACCAGTATCTGCCGTTGAAGGTGATCAAGGAACAGCTCGAGGCAATCGACAGCGGTGCGGCGACGCTCGGTGTGCGGGAAGCCCGCGCCCGAGCGCACTCCGTGCGGACCGGGGAGGCGGAGTCCGGGCACGTCTCGCCGGACGGCGAGCAGCCGTCGCGGGATTCCGACCGCGGAGCGCGCCCGGCCCCGGCGCCCCGGCGGCTGGGCGTGGTGCCGAACGGGATCTCGCCGGACGATCTGCGTTTCGACCACGAAATCCGGGTCACCCGGGCTGATCTGCTCGACCAGGCCGGGATCGATGACAATTTCCTCGGCGACCTGATCCGGGCCAACCTGATCACGCCCGGCCCGGCGGGGTACTTCGACGCCGACGCGGTGACGCTGGCCAAGACGGCCCGCGCGATGGCCGAATTCGGTTTGGAGGCGCGCCATTTGCGGGCGTTCAAGCTCGCGGCCGACCGGGAGGCCGCGCTCGTGGCGCAGATCGCCGCCCCGATCGCGAAGAGCCGCGACGCGGACGCGCGCGCTCGCGCGGAGGAGACGGTGCGCGAACTCGCCGCGCTGTCGCTCACATTGCACACTTGTCTGGTCAAGTCCTCGGTCCGGAGTTCGCTGGGTGGTTGACCCCTCGGTGGCTCAGGTCTCGGGGTTTCGCCGACCCAACACGCTGATTTCGGCTGTGTAGACGGATCGCTGGACCGGTGCCGGTTCGCCTAGACTCGTGGTACGGCGAGCTCTGCAGCGGTCATGCCGGGCCGGCGGCGAGTATGGGAGGCAGTGCGATGAGCGAAATGCGCGTGATCGGCATCCGTGTCGAGCAGCCACAGAACCAGCCCGTGCTGTTGCTCCGTGAGGTGGCGGGCGACCGATACCTGCCGATCTGGATCGGACAGGCGGAAGCGACCGCGATCGTGCTCGAGCAGGAGGGGGTGACCCCGATCCGCCCGCTGACCCACGATCTGATCAAGGTCCTGATCACCGAGCTGGGGCACACCCTCAAGGAGGTCAGGATCGTGGATCTGCAGGAGGGCACCTTCTACGCGGACTTGGTCTTCGAGAACGATCTGCGGATCTCGGCGCGGCCGTCGGACTCGGTTGCGATCGCCTTGCGGGTGGGTTGCCCGATCCACGCTGAAGAGTCCGTCCTCGAGGAAGCCGGACTGGTTATGCCGGACGAGCGCGAGGACGAGGTCGAGAAGTTCAAGGAGTTCCTCGAATCGGTGTCTCCGGACGACTTCAAGGCCACCGACAGCTGAAGTAGAGGTCGAGAGTTTTACCGCGCGTCGCGTTTGGTTCGACGACGCCGCTCCCTGGACAATCAGGGGAGTAATCTCGACAGTTGGGCCACGTCCGTTTCGGCCGAATCCGCACCGGTTCGGTCGGCTACGGAGCCGGGTCATCGATGAGGCTGGGAATGCGTCGGCGAAGCAAGGGAGTGGTCAGTGGCAGAGCAATCGCAGGATGTGGTACAGCCAGGCCTGTTCCCGGACGACTCGGTACCTGACGACCTGGTCGGCTATCGCGTCCCCAGCGCGTGCCAGGTGGCCGGGATCACCTACCGGCAGCTCGACTACTGGGCGCGCACCGGTCTGGTGGTGCCCTCCATCCGAGGCGCGGCGGGTTCGGGGAGCCAGCGGCTGTACTCGTTCAAGGACATCCTGGTCCTCAAGATCGTCAAGCGGCTGCTCGACGCGGGCATCTCGTTGCAGAACATCCGCATCGCGGTCGATCATCTGCGCAGCCGCGGTGTGCAGGACCTGGCGGGGATCACCCTCTTCTCCGACGGCACGTCGGTCTACGAGTGCACCTCGGCCGAGGAAGTCGTCGATTTACTGCAGGGTGGGCAGGGCGTCTTCGGCATCGCCGTCAGCGGCGCGATGCGTGAACTGACCGGCGCCATCGCGAATTTCCCCGCGGAACGCGCGTCGACGGTCACCGAACGACCCGAAGACGAGTTGTCCTTCCGCCGCAAGGCGCGGATGAACCGCAAGACGGGTTAGACCCCGCGCCCAAGGCCGCGGCGGCAGCGAGGAGGGGGGCGCCGTGCAGGGAGCCGATGACATCACCGGGATCGTCGGGCCGATCGGGCACCTCGCGGCGTTCCCGACCGTCGATGAGCTGAACGGATTCGCCGACCTGCTCGCCGCCGATCATCCGCAGCGGGTGTCGATCACCGAACTCGGGCGGTCACGCGGCGGTGACCCGATTCGCGAGGTACAGGTCGGGTCAGGGGCTCGGCACATCCTCGTGCTGGGCAATCCGCACCCGAACGAGCCCATCGGCATGGCCACGATCCGCCATCTGCTCGGCAGGATGGCCGCCGACGACACCGCGACCGTGGGCGCCACCTGGCATTTCGTGCTCTGTGTCGACCCGGACGGAACCCGGCTGAACGAAGGGTGGTTCGCCGGGCCGCACACCAGGACCGGCGTTGCGCGCGGCTTCTACCGCCCGCCCGCGGCCGAACAGCCGGAATGGTGCTTTCCGACCGTGTGGCGCGGCCGCTCCGTCGGCGTGCCGCTGCCGGAGACGAAGGCCATGATGGCGTTGATCGACCGCACCCGGCCCGCGTTGATCGCGTCGCTGCACAACGCAGAGTTCGGGGGCGGGTTCTTCTACACCTGCGGCGGCGATGCCGAGTACTGGTCGGCGCTCACCGATCGGCTCTCGGCGGCGGATGTCCCGATCTACCGCGGCGAACCGGATGCGCCGGGCGCACGGACGCTGGCGCCGGGCGTCTTCGAGCTGCCGTTGTTCGGCGCGATGGCCGACCTGCTCGCGGCGAAGGGCCTCGACGCGGTCGCGGCGCTGGGCGGGGGCGGCTGCCGGGACTACACGGCGCGCTACGGCACGGCGATTCTGGTCTGCGAGCTGCCGCTCTGGGTCGACGAGCGAATCGGCGACGGATCGGCGGGCGACCGTGTGCTCGGTGACCTGCTCGACGCCACCGCGGCGGACTACCGGGCCATGGCCCGGGTCGCCGCCGAAGCGCTCGCGCGAGTGGACGGCCAATTGAGCGGCCGCAGCCCGTTCGAGCGGTCGGTGCGCGCGTTGGTCGCCGGACTGCCCAGCTTGGCGGTGAGCAAACAGGCTGTGCTGGAACGGGATCGGATCGCGACCAGGGGCGAGATCTTCGTCGAGCAGTACGACTGGACCGCGATGCTGCGCCTGCGGTTGGGCGGCATGCTGCTGCGGCTGCTCGACGACGAACACCGCCGCAGCGCCGCGCCCGCGCTGGCCGTCGAACGCGACCGGTTCGCCGCGGTGTTCGACCAGTGGTGCATCGACGTCGAGCAGAACGCGCCGGGCGTCGCGGTGCCGCTGGAGCGCCTGGTGCGGATCCAGGCGGAGTCGATCCTGCTCGCGGCGACGAGGTTGCGAGACGGCCTGGCGATCTGACGGTGTTCAATCGCCTGAGCGACCGCCGCTTGCGACTTCGCCGCGGACGCGTCGGCCACTCAGGCGCGAGCCGGGCCGCGAACAGGGATGCTCGATCTCGCTGCGCTCGAAAGCGGGAGTTTGAGCCCAGTGGGCGCCTGGACGGCAACGGTGGCAGCAGATGTGCGCCGGCTCCCGAGTGACGAGAACGACATGGCCCGTGTGGGTGCGCCGGCGCGATCCGGCGCGGCGTCGGCATAGACTGACGGTGCGTCGCCGCCGTGCGGGAGAGTCCCGGTCTCGAAACGAGTCCGGGCGCCGAAGGAGCAGCACCTCCCCGTCAATCTCTCAGGCAACAGGGACCGTACGGGCTTCGGCGCCTCTGGAAAGCGGTGGCTTCGAGCCGCCCGCCCATGGGGAAAGGGTGTCGGCCATCGGTCGCGCCACCCGAATCTCTCAGGCGCCACGACAGAGGGGGAGGGCCGGTACCCGTCGACCGCGCGGTCGACCCGACCCGACCTTGGGAGCTGTTGTGACTCGCTCATTCGCCGACCGCCATATCGGACCCGACCGGGAGGAACTGGCCCGGATCCTGGATGTCGTCGGCGTGCCGTCGCTCGACGAGTTGGCGGCGAGGGCACTGCCCGCCAGCATCCTGGACGGTGCCGGACTGACCGGACTGCCCTCGGCGGCCACGGAGCACGAAGTGCTCGCCGAACTCGCGGAACTCGCGACGAGCAACACCGTGGCCACCTCGATGATCGGCCTCGGGTACTACGACACGCTCACCCCGCCGGTGCTGGTGCGCAATCTGCTGGAGAATCCGGCCTGGTACACCGCTTACACCCCCTACCAGCCCGAGATCAGCCAGGGCAGACTCGAGGCGCTGCTCAATTTCCAGACCATGGTGTCGGAGCTGACCGGCATGGACGTCGCCAACGCCTCCATGCTGGACGAGGCGACCGCCGCCGCCGAGGCGATGACGCTGCTGCGTCGCGCGAGCAAAGCGAAGTCCGCGCGGCTGCTCATCGACACCGATCTCTTCCCGCAGACCAGGACAGTGCTTTACACCAGGGCCGAGCCGCTCGGCTTGGAGATCGTCGAAGCCGACCTGTCCACCGGCGTGCTGCCCGACGGCGAGTTCTTCGGCGTGCTGGCGCAGACGCCAGGGGCCTCCGGTCGCATCGTGGACTGGACGGGCGTCGTCAGCGCGGCCCACGAGCGTGGCGCGCTCGTCGCGATCGGCGCCGACCTGCTGGCGATGGCGCTCATCACGCCACCGGGTGAGCAGGGCGCCGACGTGTGCTTCGGCACCACCCAGCGCTTCGGTGTCCCGCTCGGTTTCGGCGGCCCGCACGCCGGATACCTCGCCGTGCGCCAGGCGCAGGCCCGCCAGCTGCCCGGCCGCCTGGTCGGCGTCTCGGTGGACGCCGACGGCGACATCGCCTACCGGCTCGCGCTGCAGACGCGTGAGCAGCACATTCGCCGGGAGAAGGCGACCTCCAACATCTGTACCGCGCAGGTGCTGCTGGCCATCGTCGCCGCGATGTACGCCGCGTACCACGGCGCCGACGGCCTGCGCGCCATCGCGCGCCGGGTGCACGGGCACGCCGCTGCGATCGCGCGCGGGCTGGACGGAGCGGTCGTGCACGACAGCTTCTTCGACACGGTGCTCGCGTACGTGCCCGGCGGTGCGGAAGCCGTTGTGGCGAAAGCGAAGTCGCGCGGGATCAACTTGCGCCTGGTCGACGCCGACCACGTCGGCATCGCGTGCGACGAGGCGACGACCGGCGCGCATGTCGCGGCTGTGCTGGAATCCTTCGGCACCGCGATGTCTTCCGAGCCGGGAGCGCCCGCGCCGGTCGCCGCGATCGAGAACCGCACCTCGGAGTACCTGACCCATCCCGCGTTCACGAAATACCACACCGAGACGGCCATGCTGCGCTATCTGCGCTCGCTGGCCGACAAGGACATCGCGCTGGACCGCAGCATGATTCCGCTCGGCTCCTGCACCATGAAGCTCAACGCCACCGCGGAGATGGAAGCCATCACCTGGCCGGGCTTCGCCCGCGTGCACCCATACGCCCCGGTGGAGGACGCACCCGGTCTGCTGCGGGTGATCGCGGACCTGGAACGCTGGCTCTCGGACATCACCGGCTACGACTCGGTGAGCCTGCAGCCCAACGCGGGCAGCCAAGGCGAGTACGCCGGGCTGCTGGCCATTCGCCGCTACCATCTCGACCGCGGCGACACCCATCGCGACACCTGTCTCATCCCGTCCAGCGCGCACGGCACCAACGCGGCGTCGGCGGCCATGGCCGGGCTGCGCGTGGAAGTGGTGAAGTGCCGCGACAACGGGGACGTCGACCTGGACGACCTGCGCGCCAAGATCGCCGACCACGCCGACCGGCTGGCGTGCATCATGATCACCTACCCGTCCACGCACGGCGTGTACGAGCACGAGGTCGCCGAATTGTGCGCGCTGGTGCACGACGCGGGCGGCCAGGTGTACGTCGACGGCGCCAACCTCAATGCTCTGGTGGGTCTGGCCAGGCCCGGCCGGTTCGGCGGCGATGTGAGTCACCTGAACCTGCACAAGACGTTCTGCATCCCGCACGGCGGCGGCGGTCCCGGTGTCGGCCCGGTCGCGGTCCGTGCGCACTTGGCGCGCTACTTGCCCGGCGATCCGCTGGAAGCGGGGTCGCACGCCGTGTCAGCGGCGAAGTACGGCTCGGCGTCGATCCTGCCGATCACCTGGGCCTACATCCGCATGATGGGCGCCGATGGGCTGCGCAGGGCCACGCTGTCGGCGATCGCGTCGGCGAACTACATCGCCCGGCGACTCGACGAGTACTTCCCGGTGCTGTACACCGGCGAGCACGGCATGGTGGCGCACGAGTGCATCCTGGACCTGCGCGAGATCACCAAGCAGACCGGCGTCACCGTCGACGATGTGGCCAAGCGTCTCGCGGATTACGGATTCCACGCGCCGACCATGAGCTTCCCGGTGGCGGGCACGCTGATGGTGGAGCCCACCGAGAGCGAAAACCTCGCCGAGCTGGACGACTTCATCGAGGCGATGATCGCCATTCGCGGCGAGATCGACCAGGTCGCCGCAGGTGTTTGGCCGGTGACCGACAACCCGCTGCGCGGCGCGCCGCACACCGCGGCGTCGCTGGTAGGGGAGTGGGAGCACCCCTACAGCCGGGAGGTCGCGGTGTATCCGCGCGGCCTCGGACATGCCAGGGCGAAGGTGTGGCCTCCGGTGCGCCGGATCGACGGTGCGTATGGCGACCGGAACTTGGTGTGCTCATGCCCGCCCCTGGAGGCGTACGCGGACTGAGTCCGGCAGGCTCGGCACCCGACAGCTGATCTCGGGAGTACATAAGGCTGCCCGCCCGCTGCGGGCCGTACTGGCGGTGAGACTCTTCGGATACGTAACCTGCAGGTCTCACCGCGACTGCCCGGGTTTGGTCGTGTTCCCGGCGGTGTTCTCAGCAGTCGATGGCGGGTGTGCCGTAGAGGTTGTAGGCGACGAGGATGTCGGGGCAGTCGGGGTATTCGCTGATCTCGAGGCTGAGTGAGAAGGGCTCGTCGGTGTCGGGTGTATGTACATGGATCGGTGTCGGGCGGGGCGGTCGTAGGTGACTTGCATGGGGGTGGATTCCCAGACGAGGCCGCACGCCGCCGCTCCGGCTAGATCGCGTATCGAACGGAATTGAGGGGGCACCTCCAAGCGGTGCCACCCCCTCAACCGTGTCCACCGACGAATGGAACCCTGCACACCTCACCGACGACCGGCCGCTGTCGTTTGCCACCCCCGTTCTGGGACCACCATGTTGCCAGTCGTGGGACCACCGACACCAGGTGATCCACTGGGAGAACATGTTCCAGATTCGTTACGCCGACCGATCATGGCGACGGCAAACTGAACGTCCGGAAATGCCGCCTACAGCGCTGAGCGAAGCGGCCACGTCGTTGTAGCCGGCGGGCCAGACCGGTTGCGGCTCAGAACATCCGGTGGTGCCGATCAGCGGATCTCGACCACCACTTTGCCCAGGGCGTGTCCCGCACCGACGTGGGCCAGCGCGTGCGCGGTCTCGTCGAGGGGGAAACTGCGGTCGATGTGGATACCGATCCGTCCCGCGACACACGACTCCGCGAGGGGTGTGAAGTGCGCGGGCCCTTCCTTCACCGCGAGGACCCCGAGCCCGCGGCCGGTCACCATTCCGGCGACCACTCCGACTGTCGTCAACCGCAGCAACGCGCGTGTGGTGCCGCCGACGCAGCGGTACCGGCCGCCACGCGCGACCGACCTGCGATAGGCGAAGACCGACCGGTGGGCGACGAGGTCGAGTACCCGGTCGTACGGTCCGGTTCGGGTGAAGTCCTCAGCGCGATAGTCGATGACCTCGTCGGCGCCGAGCGTGCGCATGAACGCCAGTTTGGCGGCGTTGTCCACCCCGGTCACATGCGCCCCGGCACTCTTGGCCAACTGGATCGCAAACGCTCCGGACCCGCCGCCCGCTCCGTTGATCAACACCGACATACCGGCTGCGATGCCGGCCGTGCCCTGCAGTGCTATTGCCCCCGCCTGTGGCAGCGTCGACGCCTCGGCGAAGCTCAGCGACGCCGGTTTGTGAGCCAGCGCCGATTCAGGAACCACGGCATATTCCGCGAACCCACCCTTGAGCATGAGATTGTCGCCGTAGACCTCGTCACCCGGTGCGAACAGTGTGACCTCGGAGCCGACGACTTCGACCCGTCCGGCGATATCGGATCCGAGAACCGGGCGTCTGGGTGCCCGGAGCCCGCCGATGCGTGAATACAGCGGCGTCCCCCGCAGTGTCTCCCAGTCGGAGAGGTTGATCGACGTCGCGTGCACCTGGACGAGCACCTGTTTCGGCCCTGGGGAAGGCGCTGGGACCTCCGCGATCGACAGCACCTCGGGGCCGCCGTAGCGGTCGTACACGACGGCCCTCATGCGATTCCAGCACCGAGGATCGAGCGACAGCCTGACACACGACAAACTCTAGTCGGCGGGCCGCCCCGCGACCGGTGAACTGTGCGTCGGCATTCGGCGCGACTCGCCGAACCCTCTCCCGTAAACCAGCAACGTCCTGTATTACCGCGTGACGCGCGGGTCCGACAGGTTACGCGAAACAACCCCAAAGATTAACGGGCCGAGACTATCTCGACATTCACCAACGCACTGAAATGCCGGTGAGCGTGACCGTGGTGAGTCCGAAGTACGCGTCAGCCGGGCGTCGTCAGCATGAAACCCTGTGGCGTTCGGTCCCATCCCCACAGACAGTCAGCACACTAATGTGGGTATCGGTATCACATCCCTGCACAGGGATGCGCCGACGAGATGGGCCGAATGGCTGCCCGACCACGGGTGAGCGTAACGGTCAGCCGACCCACTTTCGGGTCTACCCAACAGAGGGCGGAGTCGGTGCCACGGTTCTCGGAATCTCGGCGCCCTGGCTTGGATATCGCCTCTCGCCCGGCACTGGGCGAGAGGCTGGGCGGCGGCGCGATTGAATCGGGCCGCCGCCCTCATGTCCAGCGAAGCAGGCCCGGATTGGGCGGGCCCGCTCCTCGACCCTGATTCCGTGGCCCCTGGGGGCGGCGACGTCCTCGACCCAGCACGGGTCATGGCTGTTCGCGCGGAACGTCATCTCCTCACCGGTGGCCTCGACCCGGCCGAGCTACTTCTCGGGCAAGCACAGCAGTTGTTCATCACCGCCGGAGCAGAAGGAGAAGCGACAGCAGTCACCGGGGTACTCGCCGATATCGCCGAGCGACGCGGTGAGTACGAGGAGGCCGAACGGATTCGCCGCGAGGTCACCCTGCCGGTCTACGAGCGTCTCGGCGACGTGCGGGAGGCCGCGATCACATGGGGAAGGTTGGCGGATCTGGCCGAAGGGCGCGGTGAGTACGAGGAAGCGGAGAGGATCCAGAACAAGCGGCTCGACCAGCACACGAGGCTGGGCGAAACCGATGGCATAGCCGCGACCCGATGGGGACTTGCCCAGATCGACCTGGCAAGACCGGACCACGACTCCGCTCTAGCGAACCTCAGCGAGGCGTTTCGGATATTCCGAGACCTCCAGCGAGCCGATGGCGTCGCCGTCGTCGGCAAAGTCCTCGGCGAACTACTCCTGGCCTTCGACCAGCCCGACCACGCACGTGAGGTACTTACCGAAAGGATGCAAGCCGCCAGCAAGATGGCGCCGACGAACTCGCAGTGATGACACAACAACTACTCGATCGCACGGACGGAAAGGGGTCGACTTTTCTGGAGGGCTTCTGACGGCGATCCATGTCGGTCGCCGGTAGCGATGCTCTGCCTGTGACTTCGTGGCTTCCGCTGATCAGCTCGCTTGTCATCGCCTCGGTGACGCTATTCGGAATCCGTATCAACAACCGCACCAACAAGGCTGCGATAGCCGCAGCCGACGAACGCGAGTACCGGAAGTGGCAGCGTGAGACGGTGCTTCGTCAATGTGCTGAGGCGGTTGAGAGCGTGTAGCCAGCCGATCGGTGGCGTGGTGCCGTCGTGTGCGTGGTTCCTACGGCGTGGTGAGCGACTTGACGACGGCAGAGCCGAAGCCGAGGTCGTTGGAGGTGGCCAGCCGGGTGTAGCTGCCGCCGGTCTGCTGCGCGAGCGCCTGGAGGGTCTGGGTGCCGTTGCCCCCGAGCACGATCACGTCGATGCGGACCGGGTGGGCCGGGTCGATGGCGGCGGTGATGCTGGAGGCCAACTGGGGGCCGGTGACCGTGGAGTCGTCGTCGGGCCCGTCGGTGATCAGCAGCACCGAATTGGTGCGGCCCGGCACGTAACCGGAGACGGCGCTCTTGTACGCGGCGATCAGGGACGGATAGGCCTCGTCGGCGCGGGTTTCGCCGGGACGCAGCGTGCTCAGCGCGGTAGTGATCTTCGTGCGCTGGTCGTCGGTGAGTGCGGCGGTGGCCGCGGCCACCTCGTACGGGTCGGTGCCGTCGAGGTTCTTGCCGAATGCCCAGACACCGAGACCGAAGTCGGGCGGCATGACCGTCATCGTGGAGTTGAGGGCGGCGACGACGTTCGCCAGTCGCGTCTTGGCCCCCTCGGTGGTGCCCATCGACGCCGACACGTCGACCAGGACCGTGGCCCGCACGCCCAGAACCGGGTTCGCGAGTGTGGCGCGCACTCTGTCGAGCGCGGCGCGCGACGGTGCGGCATTCGGCATCTGCGGCGTGCCGGCGAAACCGGCCGCGACGAAGATCTGTGCCTGCTCCGGCTGGCGCAGGTAGTCGGTGAACCGTCCGGCGATGAGATTCTGCGTCTTGTCCACCCAGGGCCCGGACATCAGCGCGGCCGGGTAGTCGGCCGTCGGCGCCGCCCCGGCGGGCCGGAAGGCGGCGAGCCCGGGGTGCGCTTTCAGTTGCTGCTCGGTGGTCACTACCGCGTGCACCGGCGCGTTCCGCGCGGCGACCGCGGCCAGTGCGGCTGCAGTGTCGGCGGCTTGCGGGGCGTCGACGGCGAGCCCGGAGATCGCGGCGACCACTTGACCGGATCGAGCGGCATCCTCGCTGAGCGGTTCGGCGCCCGACACCGCGGAGCCGACCGCAATAGCCGCGGCGAGAGTGGCGTCGCCGGACGGCACCGCCATGCGCAGGCCGCCCCAGCCGGACAGATCGAGCTCGTCCAGCGACCCCTGTTGCAGGCGTGGCAGATCGGCCCAGGAGATCTCGGCCTGTTCGAGCGCGCCGCGCAATTCCTCCGGCACCGCGAGGACGATCGGGCTGGCGGTCACCGGCACGGGGTTGCCCTCGATCAATCCGGGCACCCGCATGGACTCGATCGAGCGGGTCGAATCGGCGATCCACAGCGCGGGCTGCGGACCGAGCGCCTGATTCCACGGTTTGCCGCTGGTGAACGCGGCGACGACGGCCGAGGACGGCTGCGCCGTCACCGCAACCTGCGCGCAGTGGTCACGCACGTTCGGCCGGGTCGCGTTGTAGCTGTCCGCGACGGCCCGCACCTGCGCCGCGATGCTCGGATCGGCGGTCACGTGCAAGGTCGCCGCACCCTCCACGCACTCGGCCGCCGCCGCACTGTCCTGATCAGCCGCGCGATCGCGCAGCTGGAACCAGCCGACGATGATCGCGGCCAGCAACGCAACGGCAACCACTGCGATAACCGGACCTTTGCTGACGCCTCGGGATCTGGTTCCGCTGCGATGAGAGCCCACGCGGTCAGTGTATGGTCACCCGCGACGAGCGGGCTCGGCGAGGTTCGTTCCGCACCGCATGTGGTGCGGCAGGCGTTGTGGGTCCTCGATCGTCGCCTCCGGTCCAGGTCGCTGCCCGCCGGCGGGCTCGGTCAACATGGCCTCAGTCCGTCGGCGGCCACTTCCGCACTCGGGGGCGATGCCGAGATTCGCGCGCTGGGGGTGGCGACTCCGACGAACGTGGCGGCGAACCTGCCCGAGATCCCCCGGGAGGCGCGCCGCCGCGCCCGACGGGCACGACGGCGGAACCTCATCGGCGGATCACTCGTCCGCGGTCGAACTCGTGCCCGCCCCAGACCCCGGATTGTCCGGTTCGGGCCGCGAACTCGCCGCACGCGTCCCGGATCGGGCAGCCCCCGCAGACTTCGCGCGCGTAGTCGAAGTCCTGCGACGGGTACGGGAACCAGGCCTCGTGGTTGGGGTCGCCACGGCAGGCCGCCCGGTGCCACCCTCGGGAGTCCGAGAGCGGGAGCAGGTCGGCCAGGGTCAGTTCCGTGACGGCGGTGGTCGCGGTGTGCGTCATCGCGATCTTTCTCCTTTCTCGGGTCGTGGTCAGGTGGCGGCGAGCTGCTTCCAGATCCGCCGCTGCTGCCTGACCCGGTGGGTCGGCGCCTTCGGTTCCCAGAGCAGGCGCATGCCTGCCTCCTCCAGGGTGCGGTCGGCCTTGGCGGTATTGCACGGAGCGCAGCAGGCCACCAGGTTGCTCCAGGTGTTCGGGCCGCCCCGGGACCGCGGCCGGATGTGGTCGACGGTGCGGGCCCAGCCCGCGCAGTAGCCGCACCGGTGGTTGTCCCGGCGCAGCACGCCCGCCAAGGTGGCCTTGCTCTCGTCGCCGACCAGCGTGGTGTGCGTCAGGTAGACGTAGCGCAGCAGCCGAATCGTCTGCGGCAGAGCGAGTTCCACATGCCGCGACCGGATCGGGAAGTGCGGCTCGCGGTCGGCGACCGACTCCGCGGCACCCGCGACGAGCAGCACCACGGCCCGGTCGGCCTTGATCTCGTCGAGCGCCTCGTAGGAGGCATTCAGGACGAGGACTCCGGTGTGTATCCAGTTGTCGGCGGTCACGGCCACCGGATCGGCGGCACGGCGGAACGTCATGGGAATCACCATGTTTCGTGGGAATCGAGCGAAAGAGGAGAGGAATGCGGCGGTCAGCCGATGGCCTGGAGGCGGCTGTCGTCCGGTCCGCCGTGCCGCGCACCGGTGGGTTCGCCGAACGCGTCGCCCGCGATCGACAACCGCATCATCTCGACATCTACTCGCTTGGTCGTCTCCGGAATCACTGCCGCCCCTCCTCTCACTGCTCAGCGACCACCCTCGATCCGGTGGTCGTCGTCGAAACACATGGTGGCACAGCGCACCCGCCGTTGTCGGGTCATTTTTCCGGCGCGGCAGCACCGCCGATCACTGGTGCTCGAAGTGCGGCGCGATCGGCAGTGCCGGATGCTGATGATGAGGCCGAGGGCCGTTCGCCGATGATTGCGAGCGCGCCCTGCCGAGGGTGGTGCCGATCAGGCCGTACGCAGCTCGGCCGCGCCGAAGGAGACGTTGAACCGGTCGCACCAGATGGCGACGCTGGTCAGCTGGGTGAGGTCCGCCTCGGCGGGGATGGCGTAGTTCTGGTTGCCCTGGTTGCCCTTGAGCTTGCCCAGGTCGGTGTGCACGCCGTCATCGAAGACGAACCACCCGTCACGACCCTCGCGTACCGGGGCGTCGGTGAGCCAGACGTGCAGGTCAGGCCCGTCGGAGGTGTCGAGGTTCTCCAACCGCAGCACCCTGCTGCCGTCGGGCAGTCGCAGGACCACGACCGTGCCCGCCGTCGCGTGCTCATGCGAGACGAACGTGCCGTTGGCAATGGCGCGGGGCTGCGGTACCTCGGCGCCGGGTGCCGGAACGGCGGAGACCGAGGGCGCCGCCTCCTGGACGGTGGTGTCGGTGAACAGCCGCCACGGCTGGAACAGGGCCAGGCCGACGCCGAGCCCGGCCACCGCCAGCACGGTGACGATCCAGGTGATCGGCGAACGGGTGATCCTGCGTACGGACACCATGGCATCTCCTCGGACGTCGTCGCGTGGCCTCGGGTTCATTGTGCCTGGAGGGCGGCGCCCGCACCGATGATTGACGCGCGCAGCGGCGCTGACGGATCGGACGAGGGTCAGCCGATCGGCGAGTGCCCGAGCAGAACGCGACCGGATAACCGGGTCTGCTTGGCGCGCGGAAGCGGATGGAACAGGCAGCCGTGCACGTCGCGGTAGCGCATCTCCAGCTCGCAGGTGCGGGAATAGCCGAGGCCGCCAATGGTTTCCATGGCAAGACGTACGGTGTGCACGAGCGCATCGGCCGCGGCGGTCTTGCGGGCGAGCGTCCGGCTCGCGTGCTGATCGGTGTTGTCGAAGCGCAGGTCGTCCGATCCGGCGAACATGGCGTCGACGAGATCGGCGGCTGTTGTGTACGCGGTGACCATCTCGCCGGCCAGCTGGATGGTCGGCGCGTCGGTCCGGCCCGCCGCGAGTGCCGTGGTGAGTTCGACCGCGCTGTCGGCGATGCCGAGGTAGGCCGCCATGACGAGCGGCATCGCCGCTCCGATCACGATGTTCAGCAGCGGCGGCCACGCGTCCGCGGGTCGAGCCAGCGATACCGCGGCATCGGGCACGAACACTTGCTCGAGCACGACGGTGTGCGAACCGGTGGCGCGCAAACCGAGAGTGTCCCAGGTCTTTTCGAGCCGTACACCATCGGCGTCGAACGGGATGGCGCAGTGCAGCACCTGCGGGCCGTGCGGTGCGTCGTCCCAACGCACGCTGGTCACCAGTACGGTGCCGGCCTCACATCCGCTGGCCGGTGCTTTGCGTGCGTGCACACGGTAACCGCCGTCGACTCGCTCGGCGTGGCCGTTGGAGCCGACCCAGTCGGAGGCGCCGGTGCTCACCAGAATCGCGCCCGCGACGACCTTCCGGAACAGTGGGGCGACGTCGATGCCATGGTTGTGCCGCCACACCTGGGCTGCTACCAGGTGGGTGTGCATCGCGAAGGCTACGGCGGTGGACGGATCGTGGCGCCCCAGCTCACGCAGTAGCGCACCCATTTCTCGGTGCGTGATCCCGCCGCCTCCGAACTGGCGGGGGACGAGGGCCGCGGAGAGTCCGCTGTCGCGCAGGAGGCCGAAGGCGGTCGTCGAGAACTCGCCGGATCGGTCGCGGGCGGCTACCTCGGGGCGGAGGGTCTCGCCTACTTGGCGGGCGAGCGCAAGCCAGTCGGTCGTGGTGTCGGTGATGTCAGAAGCGAAAGTGGTCATGTTTCGAAGTTAGGAACCGTCGCGATAACGAGATAGTGCAGAAAGTGGACCGCCCCGGTCCACAAACGAGACCCATTCGCGAGGCCACATGACGACACCGACGCCGAGCTACGGCCAATACTGTCCGATCTCGCGGGCGCTCGACCTGGTGGGCGAGCGCTGGTCGCTGCTGATCCTGCGCGACCTGCTGCTGGGCACCACCCGGTTCAACGACATCGCCCGCGGCCTGCCCGGCCTGTCGCGCACCCTGCTCGCCAAACGCCTGCGACAGTTCGAACGGGCTGGGCTGGTGGACAAGATAGGCGGCGAGTACCTGCTCACCCACGCTGGACGGGCGCTGGAGCCGGTCTTGTTCGGACTAGGGGAATGGGGCGCACGGTGGACCTTCGGCCCCCCACGCGATGACGAACGCGACGCCGCGCTGCTGGTGTGGTGGATGCACCGGCGCCTGGACACCTCGTCGTTCCCGGGCAGGCGTCAGGTGCTTTTGGTCCGCTTCACCGACGAGCCACGCCGCTTCTGGATCGTGATCGAAGCCGGCGTGCCGTCGGTATGCGAGTCCGATCCCGGGTATCCGGTCGACGTGGTGATGAGCTCCGACGTCGACTCGCTGTATCAGGTATGGCTCGGTCGCATTCCGGTGCCGCACGCCGTTCGCACGGGCCGTCTGGAATTCCACGGCCCGCCCGCGTTGACCCGCCGCATGCCCGCGGTTCTGCGGCTGAGTCCGGCGGCGCCCTACGTGGATGTGACGGGTAGCGAAGCCATGGCCAGGCGTGCGTCCTGAATCTGTTTCCACATCGACCGCCCGGCCCACCTCGTGCGCCGCACATCTCGTCGTCGGTCCGTGTGGAGTCCGGTCCACGCCGGTCCCCGCGGCGCACGTAGCCGTCGCTGCGCCACTCCCGGCGGTTTCGGTGCCGACTCGCGCGGCGTCGCGGTAGGTCAGAGATTCCCGACGATGTGTTCGAGCCGCTGGGCCACTAGTTCACGGGCCTTCTCACGCAACGCGGGCCGGTATCCGCTGGGGTACACCGGGTCCCCGGGCGTGTAGTCCTTCAGGACCTCCTTCGCCAGCGTGATCTTGTGCACCTCGGTGGGGCCGTCGGCGATGGCCATCACCTCGGCGTAGCTGAGCATGTCCACGAACGGCAGGTCCTGGCTGACGCCGATCGCGCCGTGCAGGTGCAGCGCGCGCTGGGCGATGTCGTGCATCACCTTGGGCATCGCGACCTTGATGGCGGCGATGTCCTTGCGGACCTTCCGATAGTCCTGCTCCTTGTCGATGCGCCAGGCGGTGCGCAGCACCAGCAGCCGGAACTGCTCCATCTCGATCCAGCTGTCGGCGATGCGTTCCTGGGTCATCTGCAACCCGGCCAGCGGGCCGCCGCGCATCGGCCGCGACACCGCCCGCTCGGCCATCATGTCGAATGCCTTGCGCACCAAGGCGACCGTGCGCATCGCATGATGCACCCGGCCGCCGCCCAATCGCGTCTGCGCGACGACGAACCCCTGCCCTTCTTCGCCGAGCAGGTGATCGGCCGGAACGCGCACGTCGGTGAATCGCAGGTGTCCCTCGTGCTCGCTGAATCCGGCGACGTGGAAGTTCTTCACGATCTCCAGGCCGGGAGCGTCGGCGGGCACGATGAACATCGACATGCCTTGGTACGGGCTGACCTCCGGGTCGGTCACCACCATGACGATGTGAAAGGCGGCGAACTGCGCGTTCGAGTTGAACCACTTCTCGCCGTTGATCACCCAGTGGTCGCCGTCGCGCACCGCGCGGGTCCGGAACAGGGTGGGATCCGAACCGCCGGTCGGCTCCGTCATCACGTAGCAGGAACCGATCTCCCCGGCCAGCAGCGGCTGGAGGTAGGTCTCCTGCTGCTCCGGCGTGCCGTAATGGGCGAGGATCTCCGCGTTGCCGGAATCCGGCGCCTGGCAGCCGAAGACCGACGGCGCCCACACCGAGGTGCCCAGCACCTCGTTGAGCAGCGCGAGCTTCAGCTGCCCATAGCCGGGGCCACCCAGTTCCGGGCCCAGATGGCAGGCCCAGAGGCCCTGCTCCTTGACTCTTTCCTTCAGCGGCCGCATCAATGCCATGGCCTCGCGGTTGGTGCGGTCGTAGGGATTCGGGTAGAGCAGATCGAGCGGTTCCACCTCGGCGCGGACGAACTCCGCGGCCCAGTCCAGCTTTCGCTGATATTCCGGATCGGTCTCGAAATCCCAAGCCATGGTCAGCCTTTCGGATGTCGGGCGGCGTCGGTCACCGCGCCGTCGAGCAGGGTGGTCGCGAGGATCTCGGCGATCTCGCCGGGGGAGCGGTCGCCGTGTGGGCGGTACCAGAACGTCACCATGTTCAGCATGCCGAGCACGCTGTTGGTGACCACGTGGTCGTCGGTGCGCAGCAGCCCCTCGGCGTGGCCCGCGTCGATGACCCGCTGCCAGCAGCGCTGGACCCGGTCGCGCAAATCCTGGAGTTCGGCGGCGCGGTCGCCGGTCAGCGCGCCGACGTCGCGCAACTGGATGGCCACCTCACGCTGATGGCGAATGATCAGCCGGACGTGACTGTGGATCAGCTTGCGCAGCTTGGCGATCGGATCGTCCGGGCCGGCGGCGATCTGTTCGGCGTCCAGCAGCATCAGCTGGATGTAGTCGCGCAGGATCTGCCACAGCAGCTCCTCCTTGGAGCCGATGTGGTAGTACAGCGCGCCGCGCTGCACGTCGGCGCGTTCGCCGATTTCGGCCACGCCGGTGCCGTGGAATCCTTTCTCGGCGAACAGGTCGATCGCCGCGCGCATGATCCGGTCCCTGGTGTCGCTCGCCGTCGATTCGGCGGCGGGCGGGCGGCCGCGGCGGCGCGACGGTGCGGTCATCGGCGTGGGTCCAGCACGACCTTGCCCACTCCATCGGACCGATCGGCGAACATGCGGTAGGCCGCGGGTCCGTCGGACATCGGAAGCTGATGAGTGACCACGGCTTCGGGCCGGATCCTCCCGCCCGCGGTGAGTTTCAGCAGTGCGGGCAGTTCGTATTGGACCGAGCACAGGCCGATATGGAACTCGAGCTCCTTCACCTGTGCGGCCATCATGTGGAACGGGTAGGCGCGGTTCTGGCTCACGCCGACCACGCTGACCCGTCCGCGGTGCCCGACCGCGCTGATCGCGAGTTTGATGGTGGCGTCGGCGCCCACCGCCTCGATAGCCACGTCCGCGCCGCCGCCCAGCGTTTCGCGGATCGCCTGCTTCGGGTCGTCCGACTCGACCGGCTCGGCGCCGAGGTCGGCGGCACGCTTGCGGCGTTCGGCGAGCAGGTCGACGCCGAGCACCCGCGCCGCGCCCATCGCGAACGCGGACTGGACCGCCATGAGCCCGACCGGGCCGAGCCCGATCACGACGACCGTGTCGCCCGGGGCGATCCGGGCGCGGCGGGCGCCGTACCAGGCGGTGGGCGCGTTGTCGGTGAGCACGACAGCGGCCGCGTCGCTCACCTCGTCGGGCAGCTTCGCCAGGTTTCCCGTGGCGTGCGGGACGGCGAGCAGCTGGGCCTGGCAGCCCGGCAGCGAGCCGCCGAGGCCGTAGCAGGCGTCGACCGGCAGCGGGTGCCGAGCGCACGCGGCGACGATCCCGGCGCGGCACTGCGAGCAGCTGTCGCAGCCCACGGACGCGGGCACCAGCACGCGGTCCCCGACCGCGAAGCCGGGGGTCTGCGGCCCGACTTCGACGATCTCGCCGACCGCCTCGTGCCCGACGCAGTAACCGGTGGTGGACACGAAACCGTGTCCGCCGTAGATGTGCAGGTCGCTGCCGCAGATCCCGGTGGCGGTGACCTGGACGATCGCGCCGTCGCGTCCGGGCAGCGCGGGGTCGGGACGATCGGAGTAGGAAATCTGTTCCGGGCCCTCGTAGGTCAGTGCTTTCATCGCCAGCCTCCGTCCACGGCGAGGGTCGCTCCGGTGCAGAACGCCGACGCATCGGTTGCAAAGAACAATGCCGCGCCGACGATCTCGTCCGGCTCACCGACCCGGCGCAGCGCGTTGTGCTTGGTGAGTTCCGCCCGCAGTTCGTCCGGCCACGCGGCGGAGATGTCGGTGGCGAACGGGCCGCACTGGATGGTGTTGACCCGCACCGACGGCGCGAAGGTCTGTGCCAGTCCGCCGGTCAGGGCGCTGAGCCCGGCCTTGGCCGCCGAATAGGGGACCGCGAACGGCTCCGGTCTGGTCGCCTCGATCGAGGAGATGTTGATGATCGAGCCGCCGCCCGCGGCCGCCATCCGGCTGCCGATCAGCGCCGAAAGCCGGAACGGTCCTTTCAGGTTCACGCCGATGACCTTGTCGAACAATGCCTCGGTGACCTGATCCAGGCTCGGGTACAGCGGCGAGAGCCCGGCATTGTTGACCAGTACGTCGACCCGTCCGAACTCGGCGTAGGCCGTCTCCACCAAAGCGTCGCACTGCGACCAGTCGCTGACGTTGCAGGCGACCGGCAGTGCGCGGCGGCCGAACCGCTCGGTCACCTCGTCGGCGAGGGCGGTGCACCCGTCCAGCTTGCGGCTGGCGATCACCACGTCCGCGCCCGCTTCGGCGAACGCGAGCACCATCTGTTTGCCCAAACCCCGGCTGCCCCCGGTGACGAGGGCGACCTTGTCGGTGAGTGGCACCTGAACTCCTGTCGGTAAATGTTCCGATCAGTACATTAAATCGGCCGCGCGATACGATCAAGAGGCTGTGCGGCCGACCGCCGACGGCCACAAGACCCGCCGGGTGACGAACCTGTGCACCACGGCGTGGCGGAATGGATGAGGCAGAGGGCCGGATGACCCGACGTGCGGTGGCACCACTACCCGCGGGTAACATGGCCCTGTTTCCCACTTGGCTTTCTCGGAAGTGAGGCAGTAGATGACAGAGCGGATTCAGGTCGGCGGGCTCCAGGTGGCCAGCGTTCTCCACGAGTTCGTCGAGAACGAGGCGCTTCCCGGTACCGGCGTCGATTCCGCCGCGTTCTGGGCGGGCGCCGAACAGGTCATCAACGATCTCGCTCCGCGCAACCGCGCCCTGCTGGCCGAGCGCGACGAGATCCAGGGCAAGGTCGACGCCTGGCACGCCGAGCACCCCGGAGCGAACTACGACAAGGCCGCCTACAAGAACTTCCTGACCGAGATCGGCTACCTGCGCCCCGAGCCGGCCGATTTCCAGATCACCACCCAGAACGTCGACGACGAGATCGCCGTGACCGCGGGCCCGCAGCTGGTGGTGCCGGTGATGAACGCTCGCTTCGCGATCAACGCGGCGAACGCGCGCTGGGGCTCGCTGTACGACGCGCTCTACGGCACCGACGCCATCTCCGAGGCCAACGGCGCGGAGAAGGGCACCGGCTACAACAAGGTGCGCGGCGACAAGGTCATCGAGTGGGCGCGCAACTTCCTCGACGACGCGGTCACCCTGATCACCGGTTCGCACATCGGTTCGACGTCGTACAAGATCGTCGACGGCGAGCTGGAGGTCGGCTTGGAGGACGGCACCAGCATCGGTCTGGCCGACGCCTCCCAGCTGGTCGGCTACCTGGGCGATCCGGAGTCGCCGAGTTCGGTGCTGCTGAAGCACAACGGCCTGCACATCGAGATCCAGATCGACCCGCAGTCGCCGATCGGCAGCACCGACACCGCGGGCGTCAAGGACGTCGTGCTGGAGTCGGCGGTGACCACCATCATGGACTTCGAGGACTCGGTCGCCGCCGTGGACGCCGAGGACAAGGTGGTGTGCTACCACAACTGGCTCGGCCTGATGAAGGGCGACCTCGCCGAGAAGGTCACCAAGGGTGACAAGACCTTCACCCGCACCATGAACCCCGACCGCGTCTACACCGCGCTGGACGGCGGTGAGCTGGTGCTGCACGGCCGTTCGCTGCTGTTCGTGCGCAACGTCGGTCACCTGATGACCTCGGACGCGATCCTCGACGCCGAGGGCAACGAGGTGCCCGAGGGCATCATGGACGGGCTGATCACCTCGCTGATCGCCAAGCACAGCCTGGCCGGCGACGCGCAACTGAAGAACAGCCGCACCGGCTCGGTCTACATCGTGAAGCCGAAGATGCACGGCCCCGACGAGGTCGCGTTCACCAACGAGCTGTTCGGCCGGATCGAGGACGTCATCGGCCTGGAGCGCAACACCCTCAAGGTCGGCATCATGGACGAGGAGCGCCGCACCACGGTGAACCTGAAGGCGTGCATCCAGGCCGCCGCCGAGCGCGTCGTGTTCATCAACACCGGCTTCCTCGACCGCACCGGCGACGAGATCCACACCTCCATGGAGGCCGGGCCGATGGTCCGCAAGGCCGACATGAAGGCCCAGCAGTGGATCCTGTCCTACGAGGACTGGAACGTCGATACAGGTCTCAGCGCAGGTTTGCCGGGGCGTGCGCAGATCGGCAAGGGCATGTGGGCCATGCCGGACCTGATGGCCGACATGCTCACGCAGAAGATCGGTCACCCGCGCGCGGGTGCCAACACCGCGTGGGTGCCCTCGCCCACCGCCGCCACCCTGCACGCGACCCACTACCACCTGGTCGACGTGTTCAAGCGGCAGCAGGAGATCGCCAAGGGCGGCCGCCGCGCCACCGTCGAGGAGATCCTGCAGATCCCGCTGGCCGCGGAGCCGAACTGGACCGACGAGGAGAAGCGCCAAGAGCTGGACAACAACTCGCAGTCCATCCTCGGCTACGTGGTGCGCTGGATCGACCAGGGCGTCGGCTGCTCCAAGGTGCCCGACATCAAGGACGTCGCGCTCATGGAAGACCGGGCGACCCTGCGCATTTCCAGCCAGCTGATGGCGAACTGGCTGCGCCACGGCGTCGTCACCGCCGACCAGGTGGTGGCCAGCCTGGAGCGGATGGCCCCGGTCGTGGACCGGCAGAACGCCGGTGACCCGAACTACCGGCCCATGGCGCCGGACTTCGCGGGCAGCATCGCCTTCCAGGCGGCGAAGGAGCTGATCCTGGAGGGCACCAAGCAGCCCAACGGATACACCGAGCCGATCCTGCACCGCCGTCGTCGCGAGGCGAAGGCCCTGGCCTGCGTCTAGATTCCGGATGTCGCGAATCCCCTGGCCGAGTCTCGGCCGGGGGATTCGCTTCTTTTCACGAGTTTCGATCCTGTTTATCGGTCCGTTACCCTGGGTGCCGCACGAGATCGTTCGATTGTGAGGAAGATTCATGGGAAGCGTTGTGCTCGACATCGTGGCATTGGTCGTCAACCGCGCGGCGATGTTCTGGAATTGGATGGCCACCGGATCGGCGGGCTTCCCGCCGCTGTGAGCGTGTGACGCACGAGTGGCCTCGAGCATCGAATCCCCTGGTCAGGAGCCCTGGCCGGGGGATTTTCCTTTCTCGGCCGGATCCGGAACGTTCCGGAATGTTTGTTTACACTGTCCGATCGTGCGTAGACCCGACTGGCATGCGTAAGCGCTCGATGGAAGGAAAGTCCGGCGAACGGTGCCCCTTCCGATGTCATGAACACGATCGTGCGGCGTATCGCGGGTCCTGGAATTGCATGTACACCAGTTCCGCAGGGTTTGCGCCACTCCGGTCGCCAGGTGTTCTCGATCCGCGCGGCGTCGTGATCACCGACGGACCGGACGATTTCGATGTCGATACCCACGCGTGAAACCGCTGCCGCTCGTATCTTGAACACGTGAAGACCGCGAGTCCCGTGCGCAGGCGCACTCCCCGTTGGTTCGTGCTGTGGATGGGGCTGCTGACCGCGTGTATCGCGGTCTGCTGCGCAGCGCTGTTCTGGCAGCTGGCCGCCCAGGGAACGTTCCCGACACTGGTCGTGCTGTGGGTGGTGCTCGGCGTACTCGGCGGGATCGCCACCTTGTTCGGATTGCTCGGAATGCTTCGCTACCGCGCTTACTTCTACAGCCTCGCGTCACCGGTCCTCATCGCGGTCTTGGCCGGGCTGACGTGGTACGGCATCCCACAGAGCACCGGCTGGAAACTTTCCCGCGGCATCCTCGAGGACCAAGCCGCCGACTGCGTCAACCCAGGTCAACGCGCCCGCCTCGGCCTCTACACGATCACGTTCATCACGCCCCGCGACGGCGGTTGCCTGTTCTACACCCAAGCGGGCGAATCGAATTCGGAAGGATTCGCCTACTTCCGCGACCCGGCAACCCCACCGCACCTGGGCCCGCCCGCTATCGACGGCATCGAGTACGCCGCGTTCGACCGGCAGTGGTACCGGTTCGTGGACGATCACTGAGCCTGGTCGACGACCTCGTCGAGGGTGTTCGCCGTGGCAGACCGGGTGCCGAGCCGCTGCTTTCGGCAGTGCGGCCAGCGTCGCGTTTGAGCCGCACCTCAACAACGATCCCGAGCACCAGGAGGGTCGCGGCGGTGAGCGTCACCACTAGATCGGCGCGATACTCGGTCGGCACCAGATCCGGTAGGTCGCCGGAGTCCACCCGCGCATGATCGAACTCGGGAAGGGTAAGTCCGAGCGTGGAAGTCAGGAGCTCGGCGACCAAAGTTGGTCTGTGCCGGACCTATTCGATGAGGACTTCGTGTAGCGACGAGGGCATGGCGCGCACGGTACCGATAGCCACCGACAGGTGCCGGCGGCGCGGATCACCACTCGAACGGCAATGGCTGGCGGGGCTCGATCCAGAGGGCTTCGGCGAGGGCGCAGAGGGTTCCGTCGGTGCGGGCCAGGGCCACGCCGACCGTGTATTTCCGGCCGTCTCGGGAGATCGGCCAGCCGTAGGAGATGTAGGGTTCACCGGCACGGACGGGCTCGAACTGGGTGGCGGTGAGTGCCGCGGTGACCGCGCCGGGGCGCATGTCGCGCAGCGCTATCGCGGACCAGCCGCCTGGGCAGTCCAAAGCGGCCCACACGTTTTCGGTGGTGAGCAGGCCATCGGGTCCGCCGAGGGAGGGATCGGGCGTCCAGGCGCAGACGACCATGTCATGCGCGGGAACGGCCCAGGACGACAGCCGCAGACCGCGGCCGGGCGGGCAGGCGGCGCCGCACCCGTAGCAGTGGCTCATCTTGCGCAGGACCTGCGCGGTAGCCGTGGCTGCCTGCACTTCCGCCCAGGTGGGCGTGGGCGGTGGGCTGATTGTGACCACCGACGCCGACGCTTCGGCGAGCACGGCGCCGTCCTGATCGGTCAGCGTCGCACCGCCGGAGCGGTCGGCGGAGAGCATGAGCGGGGTGTCCACGGTGACCGCGCGGCGGAAGTCCACGCGGACTTCCGCGGCGCTGCTCGCGGAGGCGAGCAGTCCCGCCACGTACCCACCGAACGCCACGCCCGGATAGCCGCGTACATGTCCCGGCACGGTGAACGCATCGGTGCGAATCATCAGTAGCCCAACCTCTCCCGGCAGCGATCATGAAC
The DNA here is from genome assembly GCF_015477605.1 of Nocardia amamiensis. Taxonomy (GTDB): domain Bacteria; phylum Actinomycetota; class Actinomycetes; order Mycobacteriales; family Mycobacteriaceae; genus Nocardia; species Nocardia amamiensis_A. The sequence continues at coordinate 147,775 of NZ_JADLQX010000016.1, read as the reverse complement.
CGGTCACGTCAGACGATACCGCCGCACCGGGTACGGCGATTCGAGCAGGCCCGTGTCAGGGCAGCGGGGCGGCCCCGCGCTGGGTCAGCAGCATTCCCATCACCCCGGCTTCCTGACTCTGCCCGTGGATCATCGCGCGGGCGAGCTCTTTGACCGGACCGGAACGCAGCAGGCTGTCGGCGGCCTCGGCCATCGCGATGCCGCCTTGATGGTGGCGAAACATCAACTGCAGGAACAGGACTTCCGCCCCGCGGCCGCGCGCCGCCGCCAAGGTGTCGAGCTCAGCGGTGTTCGCCATCCCAGGCATGGCACCCGGGCTCCCGGCCGACGCGGCGGGGACCGTGGCCGGATGCCGGTGCGCGGTGGGCATCCAGGCCATCGGACGCGAGGAGGTCGGTGTCGCGTCGGCCAGGCGTAACCAGCCGAGCATGGTGCCGATCTCCAGGCGCTGCGTGCGGTCGAGCTGCTCGGCCAATCGGGCGACCGCCGGATCGGCGGCGCGGTCGAGCCGCTGCACCATGAGCAGTGCCTGCTGATGGTGGGCGGTCATGTCCTGCGCGAAACCGATCTCCACCGCGGTGAGAACGCTGGTCGCCGCAGGCGTTTCCGGAAACACCAGCGGTCGCAGCGCGGCGCCGAGCACCAGGAGCGCGAAGGCCGCGGAAACCGCGGCCGCGGTTCGGGTCCACGGTGACATCGTCACGACCCCACGGTCGACTGCTGGTCCGGCGGCGGCGAATACACGCCGTTGTCCAGCTGCAGCACCATGAATCCGTTGTCCGAGCAGGCGACGTAGAGTTGCGAGCCGCGCCATTCCGGCGGTGAGAAGCACCAGTCCGTGGACACGTCGCCGAAGGCGAGACGGCCGGTGCGTGGCGTGCTGGCGTCGAGCGGGTTGAACTGTCCTTCCAGCACGGCGCGCACCGCGGGCGGCGTGCTCATCAAGGGCACGCCGATGATCGAGGCCAGCGCGTGCGGCGAGTTCCACAGGCTCAGGTTCTGTCCGGTGCGGGCGGGCGGGTTGTAGTAGGCGATCTCGCGGATGGCGAACGGATCGCGGATGTCGAAGACCCGGATGCCCGAGGAGATCCACCCGCAGGCCAGGGCGGTCGGATCGTCCTGGCGGTCGGCGGCGCAGTAGTGCGATTCGTACGCGAACGCGGAGCCGCCCATGGATGAGCCGACATTGCTATCGATATGCTGCGGCAGGTTGATCTCCAGCTTGATCTTGCCGGCCACCTTGGGGGCGGTCTCGTCGGAGATGTCGATGAGTTTGACCCCGCCGGAGCCGCCCTCGTCGACGGTGTAGAGGTAGGGCTTGCCGTCGTAGCTGACCGGGACACTGTGCTGAGTCGCCCAGCCGTCCGTCCAGAACACCCGGCCGATATGGTGCACTTGCGGATTCGGGTCGCGACGCTGCACCGCGCTGATATCCAGGACGGTGAATCCGCCGAGGGCGGAGATGTACATCCGGTTGCCGTCCGGGCTGATGCCGAACCCGTGCGCCTGGATGCCGGTCAATCCCTGCCAGATCACCCGCGGATGGGCCGGATCGGCGAGGTCGATCGCACTGACGAACCCCGGCACGACCCCCGAGGCCCAATAGGTGTTGCCGTCCGGGGAAAAGCCGCCCTCGTGCGTGGTGATCGGCAGGGGCATCAGCATATTCGTGCCCGGGCCCGGGTTGAGCAGCCGCGGGTGTGCGCAATCGGACACGTCGTACACCGACAGATAGCCCACACCTTCACCGACTGGGACGCCGGTGCCCACCAGCAGTTTGCGCGCGGTGTTGACCTTGAGGCTCTCCCAGGTGCCCGCGATCATGGCGGGCTCGGTCAGCGTGACCGTCGGGCGCGGATTCGCGGGATCGGACACGTCCAGCACTTGGACGCCGCGTCCCTCGCTGATCAGGTTGCCGGGAAAGAACGAGCCGAGATAGGCGCAGTGCTCGAAACTGGTGGAGGTGATGCCGGCGCCGCGGCCCGCGTACCCACCGACGAACGACATATTGCACCGGTAGCCCTGGGTACTGCGCCCGCTGTCCCGGTCGGCGGCGGTGACGTCGCCCTGGAGGCCATTCTCCGGTGCGGAGCCGGGTCCGCAGTCCGCGCGGGGGACCGAAGTCCGCCCGACGTCGAAGAATTCCTGGATGGCGCTCTGGATGTCGGATTGCGGATCAGCCGAGGCCATCGCGGGCAGCAGCATGGCCGTGACCATGCCGATCGTGAGCAGAACCAGCGTTTTCGCGCGGCGGAGTCTGGCCATCGGGCGCATCGGCGCGTCCCCCCAACTTCGTCTTCGGAACTGGGCTGTCCGGGCTGACTGGGACAGCCACCGAACTGACTGAATGGTATTAATAGTCGTTAACTTGGAGGAGGGTTTCGGCGAATCCCGCGCACGATTCGCGAAGATTTTCACCGAATCGGCGTCTGGGACGGTGTCAGTCCCGGTGGCCGGCGCCGATTCGCTCGTCCAAGGCCAGCAGTTCGTCGCAGGCGCCGAGGAAGGTCCCGCGCAACTCGGCGGCGCGCTCGGCCAGCGCAGCCTGTGCGCGGACGTACTCCGCTCGGCCCGCGGGCGTCTCGATGCGGAGCGGCTCGTAGCCGTACCCGGACAAGTCGTAAGGGCTGGCGCGCATGTCGAGTTCGCGGGCGGCGCAGGCCATCTCGAAGCAGTTCAGCAGCAGCTCGGAGGAGATCAGCGGTACCAGCTTGAAGCCCCACTTGTACAAGTCCATGTTGGCGTGCAGGCAGCCCGGCTGTTCCCGGTGAGGCTGATCGGCGCGCGTGAGCGCCTCGGCGTTGCGGCCGACGGCTTCCGGGGTGAAGAAGCGGTAGGCATCGAAATGCGTGCAGCGCAAGGACATTGATTCGACCACCGCGTCGGTGCCCGCCCGCCCCAGCCGCAACGGCACCTGCTGGTGACGGATGTCGTCGGTGCGGTACACCATTGCCCACTCGTGCAGGCCGAAACAGGACAGCTGCGCGGGCCGGGACGCGGTGGCGCGCAAGAGGTTTGCGATGAACGCGAGAGTGTCATAGCGCTTGGCCAGATACTCGGGGTCGGCCGTGAAGACTGCGCCGGGCGCCGCATCGTCCGAATCGATCGCCTGGCTGTCCATCATGACGCGGTGATATCCGCGAGCACCGTCGTACTCGGCCGCGTCGGCGAGCGCGATGCCGTACCCCGGGTGCCAGCGGCGCAGCTGGGCGGGTTTGTGACCGTAGTAGGTGAACAAGAAGTCGATCACCGGATGCGGTGAGCCTTGCGCGCGTCGTTCGAGATACGGCCCGACCAGACCATCGAGCCGGGCCCGGTGCGCCGCGGCGGCCTCCCGCCACCGCGCACCGGGTAATACCCGTACGGTCACGCCGGCACTCCGGAGCGTCCGCCGCCTGAACGCCGGGCCGTCATTCGATCACCCGGTGCGTGACGTCTCGGACGGTGCCGACGAACTCCTCCACCAGGTCCTCCAGCGCGACGATGCCGGTGGTGTTGCCCCGCTCGTCGACCACCCGGCCGAGGTGGCTGTTGGTGCGGCGCAGGCGGGCCAGCGCCTCGTAGAGCGCCGTGCCCATGCCCACGGTCGGCAACGGGCGGATATCGGTGCGCGGGATCGGCGTCGCGGGACCGGCGCTCTCGTCGGCGACCTTGTCGAGCACGTCCTTGACATGCAGGTAGCCGACCAGCGAGCCATCGCTGGCCCGCACCGGATAGCGGGAGAACCCGGTCTCCGCGACGGCGGACTCGACGTCGCCGAGCGTCGTACCGTTGCCCTGTAACGGAACCGACCGCGTCGCCTGCAGCGGCACCATCACATCGGCGACCACGCGTTCGCTGGTGCCGAGCGCCTGGGTGAGCCGCCGGTGCTCTTCTTCGTCCAGCAGCCCCTCCGAGCGCGACTCGCCGATCATCTCGGCCAGCTCGACCATGGACACGGTCGCCTCGAGCTCGTCTTTCGGCTCGATCCGCAACAGCCGCAGCGACAGGTTGGCGGACAGGTTGTAGAGGGCGATGAGCGGCCGGGCCAGCCGCAGCCACACCAAGTGCGCCGGAACCAGCAGCAGGGCACTGCGCTCCGGACCGGCCAGCGCGATGTTCTTCGGGATCATCTCGCCGAACAGGATGTGCAGGATCACCACGATGGTCAGCGCGACGGCGAACGCCACCGGGTGCAGCACCTGCTCGGGCAGGCCCACCAAGTCGAACGGGCCCTCCAGCAGATGCGCGACGGCGGGCTCGCCGACCCGCCCCAGCAGGATCGAGCAGATGGTGATGCCCAGCTGCGCGGCCGCGAGCATCATGGAGAGATTCTCGCCCGCCCGGATCACCGTGTTCGCGTTGCGTTTGCCCTGTGCGGCCAGCGCTTCCAGCCGGTCGCGCCGGGCGGAGATGAGCGCGAACTCGGCGGCGACGAAGAAGGCGTTGCCGCCGAGCAGCACGACGGTGAGCAGCACGCCCAAGATGTCACCCATGGCTGTGCTCCCTCGTGGCGAGGGTGCCTGCGGCGACCGGGATCAGGCGCACGCGGTCGATGCGCCGCCCGTCCATCCGTTCCACCCGGGCGATCCAGCCGCCCGCGTCGGGATCGTCGATCGCGGACCACTGCTGCGAACGGGGATTCGGCAGCACGACTTCGTCGCCCGCCATCGGGATGCGGCCCAGCCTGGTCAGGACCAGGCCGCCCAGGGTCTCGTACTCGCCCTCGGGGGCGTCGTATCCGGTGGCCCGGGAGACCTCGTCGATGCGCAGCAGGCCCGAACAGTCCCAGCCGTCCGAGACGCGCCGCACGTCGCGCTCCTCCTCGTCGTGCTCGTCGCGGACGTCGCCGAGGATCTCCTCGATGATGTCCTCCATGGTGACCAGGCCCGCGGTGCCGCCGTACTCGTCGACGACGAGGGCGACCTGCATGCCGTGGGAGCGGATGCGTTCGAGCACCTCGTCGCCGTCCAGGCTGGCGGGCACGATCGGGACCGGACGGGCGAGCATGTGCAGGGGGAGGGTCCTGCGCACCGCGGCCGGATGCGTGAACGCCTGCTTGATGTGCACGAAGCCGAGGGTGTTGTCGAGGTCGCCGTCGATCACCGGGAACCGGGAGTAGCCGGTGCGGCCGGCCGCATCGATGAGATCGGCGATGGTGTCGTCCTTGTCCAGCGATTCGATCGTCACCCGTGGCGTCATCAGTTCCTCGGCGCTGCGCTCGCCGAACTGCAGCGAGCGATCCATCACCTGGGCGGTGCGCTGATCGAGGGCGCCACGCAGGGCCGAGGTGCGGACCAGGGAGCCCAGTTCCTGTGGCGAGCGAGCCGAGCGCAACTCCTCGGCGGGTTCCACGCCCAGCCTGCGGACCACCCAGTTGGCGGTGCCGTTGAGGAAATGGATCATCCACTTGAACACCACCGAGAACGTGACCATCGGACCGGCCGTGGCGCGGGCGGTGGCCAGCGGCTTGGCGATGGCGATGTTCTTGGGTACCAGCTCGCCGTAGATCATCGACAGCGAGGTGGCCAGGATCAACGCCAGCGTGAGGGCGATGCCGTGCCCGGCCGCGTCGCTGAGCCCGATGCCGGTGAAAACCGGCTTCAGCAGCTTGGCCAGCACCGGTTCGGCGATGTAACCGGTGACCAGCGTGGTGATGGTGATGCCGAGCTGGGCGCCGGACAACTGGAACGACAGCGTGCGGTGCGCCTTGCGGACCATCCTGGCGCGGACGTCACCGGTGCGGGCGTGCGCCTCGACGGTGCTGCGTTCCAGCGCGGTGAGGGAGAACTCGGCGGCGACGAACAGAGCGGTGCCGACCGTGAGAGCGATGAATCCGATCAGGCTGAGCGCGGTGAGCGCGACGGACATCGTCAGCACCACCTGATCGGTGCCGGGAAGCGGCCTGTGCGGAATGGGACTACTGCGGGGTGGAGGACGCCGGGTTTGTCACCCGGCTCGGTAGAGGAGCCCTCCTGTGCGGCGCCCTCGGACGCGGGTGACAACTGGATCCTTTCGCGAAGTCATGGTGCCGGTATCCGGCAACCACTATGCTACCGGCCCACGCATCGGGTCGCGTGGGCCGGTGCCGCTCCGGTGCGCGTGTCGATGCTCACCAACCGCTCGGCAGCGGGCGCCCTTCGGCGAACCCGGCGGCCGACTGCACGCCGAGCACGGCCCGGTCGTGGAACTCGGTGAGGGTACGCGCGCCGGCGTAGGTGCAGGCGCTGCGGAGGCCGGAGCAGATGTGGTCGATGAGGTCCTCGACGCCGGGCCGCTCGGGATCCAGCCGCATCCGGGAACTGGAGATGCCCTCCTCGAACAACGCCTTACGCGCGCGGTCGAATTCGCTGTCGGAGGCGGTGCGCGCGGCGACGGCCCGCTTGGACGCCATGCCGAAGCTCTCCTTGTAGGCGTTGCCGTCGCGGTCGACACGCAGGTCGCCCGGGGATTCGTAGGTGCCGGCGAACCAGGAGCCGATCATCACGTTGGACGCGCCCGCGGCCAGGGCGAGCGCGACGTCGCGGGGATGGCGGACGCCGCCGTCGGCCCAGACGTGCACGCCGAGTTCCTCGGCGGCGGCCGAGCATTCGGCCACCGCGGAGAACTGCGGACGGCCGACGCCGGTCATCATGCGCGTGGTGCACATGGCGCCGGGGCCGACACCGACCTTGACGATGTCCGCTCCCGCCTCGGCCAGATCCCTGGTGCCCTGGGCGGAGACCACGTTGCCCGCCACCAGCGGGACGCCGAGACCGAGATCGCGGACCGCGGCGAGGGTTTCGAGCATCTTGGCCTGGTGGCCGTGCGCGGTGTCGATGACCAGCAGATCGGCGCCGGAGTCGACCAGGGACTTGGCCTTGGCGGCCACGTCGCCGTTGATGCCGACCGCGGCCGCGACGCGCAGCTTGCCCGCGGCGTCGACGGCGGGCTGGTAGATGCCGGCGCGCAGTGCGCCGGTGCGGGTCAGCACCCCGGCCAGGGTGCCGTCCTCGGCGGTGAGCACGGCGAAGTCGGCGTGCTCGGCGTGCAGCAGGTCGAACAGGTCGCGCGGGGTGGTGCTGGCCGGCGCCTGCACGAAGTCGGTGACCGCGACCTCGCGCAACCGGGCGAAACGGTCGACATCGGCGCAGGCCGCCTCGGTGACCACGCCGACGGGACGCCCGCCGTCGACCACGACGACGGCGCCGTGCGCGCGCTTGTGCATGAGCGCGACGGCCTCGGAGACCGAGCGGTCGGGGTCGAGCGTGACCGGGGTGTCGGCGGTGAGCGAGCGGCTCTTGACGAACGCGATGGTGTCGGCGGCCGCGGTGATCGGCAGGTCCTGCGGGAGCACGACGAGGCCGCCGCGTCGGGCCACGGTCTCGGCCATTCTGCGCCCGGCGACGGCGGTCATGTTGGCGACGACGATCGGGATGGTGGTGCCGGACCCGTCGGCCGTCGAGAGATCGACGTCGAAGCGCGACGCGACGTCCGTCCGGTTCGGGACCAGGAAGATGTCGTCGTAGGTCAGGTCGTACGGCGGCTGATGACCGGGGAGAAAGCGCACTTGACCGATGATAACCGGGAGCCGCCTCGCACGGGCCGTCGTCGGCTGCCCGGCGCCGCGGGCACATTCGGTGCGCATGGCCGACGGCTTCGCACGGCGGACATCCCACGGTAAGGGTGTGTGCCAGGCCGACGGTGCCGGGTCGACGGTGGCGGTCCGGGATCACTTGCACCGACCGGTGGCGGTTGGCGGCGACGTGTCAGGCGGCCGCCTGTGAGCGGGAGAGAGTGATGGTGGTGGCGCACATGACGATGACCGCGATTCCGGTGATGACGAGGCCCACGGTGGTGGTTCGCAGCCTTTCGTCCAGCACGGTGATACCGATGAAGACGGCGGCCAGGGGTTCGGCGATCGTCACCGCGGGCAACGACGCGGCCAGCTCGCCGGCCTGGAAGGCGCGCTGCTGGAGGTAGACGCCGGTGACGCCCGCCGCGATCAGCGCCCAAGTCTGCCAGCTGCCGAGCACGTGGCCGAGGCCATGCTCGAACAGGTCGGTGACGTGGGCGGTGAGCGCGGCGGCCAGTCCGTACAGCGAGCCGCTCGCCGCGCCGAGGAGCATCGCGCGCCACCCCGGAGCGGTCGCGGCGATGCTGCCCGCGGTCGCGGCGGCGATCAGGCCGAGCAGAACGCCCAGCGGCAGCAGCCACTCCCGCAGAGGCGCATCCGCGTTGCCCGCGTCCGGATTACCGACGAGCAGAAAGCAGGCCAGCGCCGCGGTGAGGGCCAGCGCGGCCGCCCAGGTGCCGGGTGTGACGCGGCGGTTGTTGAGTCGTGCCGACAGCGGCAGCGCGAAGACCAGCGCGCTCACCAGGATCGGCTGCACCAGCAGCACGGCGCCCAGCGCGAGCGCCGCGACCTGCATGGCGTATCCCCCCGTGTCGCCGACGACGCCCGCCCACCAGCGCGGACTGCGCAGCAGGGAGCGAACCAGGGATTCCCCCTCCGGCACGGCGGCCGCCGCCCGCTGCTGCGCGACCGCGCCGACCGCGAACAGCAGCGCGGCGAGCAGGGCGCAGAGGACGGCCGCGGCTAGATGTGTCACGACCGATCAGTGTGCTCCGCGATTGCTACGCGGCGTCGGCTGCTGAGATCGCGCGGCGCGTCGCCGTGTTCGCGCTGCCGTGTCATCGGAGGCCGTCGGCGCCGTCCAGGGGCTGCGGCAAGGGGTCTTCGCAGAGCGGCTCGACGGTGTCGCTGCGCCTGGGCGACGCTATTGGCGCCGAGCGATGTTCGGCGCCGTCGTGTGGTTGCGGCCCACTCCTCGCTCGACAGCAGCACGGCCGACGCGCCGTCGGTCAGCGGAGTGGAGTTGCCCGCGGTCATGGTCGCGCCGCCTGCCTTCACCCCGAAGGCCGGCTTCAGGGTGGCCAGCTTTGTTGACCGTGGAGTTCGGCCGCAGGTTGTCGTCGCGGGTCAGGCCCAGGAACGGCGTGATCAGGCAGTCGAAGAAACTGCGGTCGTAGGCGGCGGCCGCCGTATTCGTGTGCGCGGGGGTCTTCGCGGTGACTCGACGGTGTCGCCGCGCGTGGGCGACGCTATTGGCGCCGGTCGATGTTCGGCGCCTTCCTGTGGTTGCGGCGGGGCGTCTTCGCGGAGCGACCCGACGATGTCGCCGCACCCGTGCCGTGGCCGCCGGCTGCGCTCGGTTCTCCGCGCCGTGCCGGTTGCCGTGGGGACTTCTGCGTTTCCGGCGCAGGCGTCGTCCCACGGCGACTCCCGGAGTGTGTTGCCGCACTCGTCCCACGGCCGTTCGCTACGGCCGGTTCCCCGCGCCGTCCCGGCTGCCGTCGTGCGGACTTCGGCGTTCCCGTTGCGGGCGTCTTCCCGGAGCGACCGGACTGTGCCGCCGCACCGGTGCCGTGGCCGCCGGCTGCGCTCGGTTCTGCGCGCCGCCCCGGCTTCCTGCGCGCCGGTTTCGGCGTGTCCGTGACCGGCGTCGACGCGGGCGCGGTGGGCGCGGCGACCGGAACGCCGGACGGGCGGCGCGCACCGGTGATCGTGATCAGGGTGCGGTCGCCTGGACGGACCTCGACCCCGTCGACCTCGACCCCGGCCTTGCGGGCCATCGCCTCGACTTCCCGGCGCTCGTCATCCATCACCAGCGTGACCACCACGCCGTCCTCGCCCGCGCGGGCGGTGCGCCCGGCCCGATGCAGGTAGGCCTTCGGCTCGGCGGGCGGATCGACGTGCACGACGAGGGAGATTCCATCGACGTGGATGCCGCGCGCGGCGACGTCGGTGGTGACCAGCACGGGCACCGAGCCGTCGGCGAACGCGGCGAGGGTGCGGGTCCGGTTGTTCTGCGCCTTGCCGCCGTGCAGCGCGCCCGCGGCGATGCCCGCGCCGCGCAATTGTTTGGCGAGCCGGTCGGCGCCGTGTTTGGTGCGAACGAACATGATGGTCAGCCCGTCCCGCCCGGCGATCTCGGTGGCGACCGCTCGTTTGGCTACCTTGTCGCGCACGTACAGCAGGTGGTGCGACATCGTGGCGACCGACGCCGACGGCGGCGCGGTGGAGTGCGTGACCGGCGCGCGCAGGTAGCGCTTGACCAGCTTGTCCACCTCGCCGTCCAGTGTGGCGGAGAACAGCAGGCGCTGGCCGTCGCGTGGCGTCCGATCCAGCAGCTTGGTCACCTGCGGCAGAAAGCCCATGTCGGCCATGTGGTCGGCCTCGTCCAGCGCGGTGATCACCACGTCGGACAGGTCGGCGGACCCTTGCGCGATCAGGTCGGCGAGCCGTCCCGGTGTGGCGATGAGCAGGTCGACACCGCGGGCGAGCCGGTCGGCCTGGCGTTTGATCGGTGCGCCGCCGACCACCGAGGCCACGCGCAGGCCGAGCGCGAGCGCCGGTTCGTCGAGCGCGCGCTCGATCTGCGCGGCCAGTTCGCGGGTCGGCACCAGCACGAGTCCGCGCGGCCTGCCCGGCTTGGCCGGTGCGCCCGCCAGGCGGGTGAGCATCGGGAGGCCGAAGGCCAGGGTCTTGCCGGAACCGGTCGGGCCGCGGCCGAGCACGTCCTTGGCGGCCAAGACGTCCGGCAGTGTGGCGGCCTGGATCGGGAACGGCGTCTCGATGCCGTCGCGCCGCAGTGCCTGCACGAGCACGGCGGGCAGGCCCAGGTCCGCGAAGGTCACGGTGGGCGCCACGGCGACGGTGGTCGAGGGGGTCACGAGGTGGGGGTGCCTTTCGTCGCACAGCGCGTTCACGCGGAACGCGCTGTTCGGTGGGATCGAGAGCGGTGCACGGTGCGGTTCACCGCGCTGCGGCGCGGCGATGACGCGCCAGAAGCCGAGAGAGGTGCGGCCGACCGGAAAGCCGGGCCGAGTGTCCAGGATACGGCCGGGTGTCAGCCGTGGAACAGCCGACTCAGCTCCACGAGCCATGGGACGGCCACAGCCAGCGTCGGCACCACCAGGATGGCGGCGGAGCCGAGATAGGCGGCGGTGGCGATGCGCACGTCGCCGATCCGCTCGCTGAGCCGCTGGATGCGGATGAGCGTGGTGGGTCCGCCCGCGGCGAGCGCGCCTTGCGGCGCGGTGGACTTCGCGCACGCGACGAGGGCGCGGGCCAGCGGCTTGGGGCCGGTGACCTTGACGGCGGAATCGTCGGCGAGCAGTTCGATGAGCAGTTTCACCGAGCCGAGCGCCGCCTTGCTGCGCACCACGCGGGGGAACGCCTCGTGCACGGCGGTGAACGCCTCCAGCACCAGATCGTGCCTGGCGCGCAGGTGCGAACGCTCATGGCTGACGATGGCGGTGATCTCGGCGTCGGGGAGCTTGGTCAGGGTGCCTTCGCTGAGCACCACGCGCTGGCGCAGGCCGGGCAGGCAATAGGCGATCGGCTCGGGGGCGGCCAGGACCCGGATGTCGGCCGCTCGCCGCTGTGGACCGCTCTGGTCGAGCAGGTCGACGAGCATCCGGTGGCGTGCCCGCCGCCTGCGGGTGTGCACGCCGACCCGGATGATCGCGTAGATCAGTCGCGCGCCGATCAACAGCGTGAGCGCGAACACGAACACGTACGCCGACCACAGCGGCAGACCGAGGGCGTCGATCTCGCGCGTCGGCGAGGTGGTGGGGCGACCGTCCGGGCCGGGCACGAGCAGCTCGGCGGCGATGGCCAATCCGGAGCCGAACGCGCTGAGCACGGCGGCGAGCGCGATGGCCTGCCAGAGCACGAGCGCTGCGCGGGGCGTCCGGTAGGTCCAGGTCGCCCGGCTGAGCAAGGCCGGGGCAGGCCCCGCGAGAAGCAATGCGAGTCCGGCGAAGACCGGCGCGGTTGCGTTCATCGACTCAGCTCACTGCGTTGTGGGGCCAGGGCGCCCGAGGAGTCTACTGCGGCGGCGGTGCCGAGTCCTCTTCGGTTGCTTCGAGCTTAGCGAGTGCTTCGCGCAAGGCGGCAGCCTCGTCCTTGCCGACCTGCTCCACGAAGTGCACCAGCGCGGCGGCGCGACTGCCCGCCGCGTCGGCCTGTTGCAGCGCGTCGACCATCAGACTGGCCACCAGCTCGTCGCGGGTATGCACCGGCGCATAGCGGTGCGCGCGGTCGTCGCGCCGCTGTACCACCAGGTTCTTCTTCGCCAGGCGTTGCAGCACGGTCATCACCGTGGTGTACGCGAGCTCACGGCGTGCGGCGAGCGCCTCGTGCACCTGCCGCACCGTCTGTGGTTCGTCGGCCGACCACAACTGGTCCATGACCGCTTTCTCGAGTTCACCAAGACCTGCCATTCCACAATCTTAGGTACTCAACGACGAGGATGCGTACTACAGGGTGTCGTAACTATGGAGTAGCTGGTGTGGCATTTCTCATAGCCGCCGGTTCGGCGGGGCCTCCGGCCCGCCCGCCTTGCCGCGCACATGCCTGGCGCCGATCGGCACGATCATCGGCCGGCCCGAAACCGGGTCCTCGAGCACGGCGGCGTCCAGCTCGAAGACCTCGCGCAGCAGCTCGACGGATATCACCTCGGCCGGGGCGCCGCCGGCGACGACGCGTCCGCCGTGCATGACCACCAGCTGATCGCTGTAGCGGATCGCGAGGTTCAGATCGTGCAGCACCATGACGACGGTGCGTCCCAGGTCGGCGTGCAGCCGGTCGACCAGGTCGAGCACCTCGATCGAATGCGCCAGATCCAGGTAGGTGGTCGGCTCGTCGAGCAGCAGGATGTCGGTGCCCTGGGCCAGCGCCATGGAGATCCAGGCGCGCTGGCGCTGTCCGCCGGACAGTTCGTCCAGCGCGCGGTCGGCCAGGTCGGCGATTCCGGTTTGCTCCAGCGCGGTCGTCACCTCGGTTTCGTCCGCGGCCGACCACTGCCGGAACCAGGACTGGTGCGGGTGGCGTCCGCGTGCGACGAGATCGGCGACGGTGAGTCCCTCCGGGGCGACCGGCGATTGAGGAAGGATGCCGATCACGCGGGCCACGTCCTTGGTCCGCATCGTCGAAATGGCCTTGCCGTCCAACAGCACTCGGCCTTCCCGTGGCCGCAGCAGGCGGCCGAGCGAGCGCAGCAGCGTGGACTTTCCACAGCCGTTCGGCCCGATCACCGTGGTGATCACACCCGGTGCGATGTCGAGGCTCAGACCCTCGACGATCATCCGTTCGCCGTAGCCGAGGGTGACGTCGTCCGCGCCGAGCCGGTGCTCCGGTGCGTCGGCCCGCGCCGAGGTATCGGGGGTGGTGTCCGCGATCGTCATGACAGCGTGGCCTTCCGGTTCATACGCACGAGCAGATACAGCAGGAACGGACCGCCGAACGCCGCGGTCACGACACCGACCGGCAGATCGGCCGGGAACAGGGTGCGCGACGCGACATCCGCGCCTATCACCAGGATCGCGCCGATCAAGGCTGCGCCGACGAGCGGTTCACCGGGGGTGCGCAACAGGCGGCGGGCGATCTGCGGCGCGGTGAGGGCGACGAAGCCGACCGGCCCGGCGGCGGCCGTGGCGAGAGACGCGGCGACCACGGCCGCGCCGATCAGCACCGCCTGCTGGGTCTGGATTCGCACGCCGAGCCCACGCGTGGTCTCCGCACCGAGGCGCAGGGCGGCGAGCGTGCGTGCGGACCCGAGGGCCAGGACGGCGACGACGACCACCGCGATGGCCGTCGGCGCCAGATTCGCTGCGTCGGCCGAGTTCAGTGATCCGTTGAGCCACAGCTGCGCGCGCTGGGCATCGGCAAGCGTGGCTCGGGTCAGCAGCGAGCTGATGGCCGCCAGCAGCAGTGCGTTCACGCCGACGCCGATCAGCACCAGCCGCAATCCGGTGGCGCCGTGCGCGCCGGTGCGGTCGCGACCCCAGGCGAGCAGGTAGACGGCCACCGCGGTGAGCAGGCCGCCCGCCAGCGCGGCCACGGGCGCGCCCACCGAGGCGGCCAGTCCGGTGCTCGCGCCGCCGCCGACGACGAGCACGCCGACCGCGCCCAGGCTCGCACCCGAGGTGATGCCGAGCATGTCCGGCGCGGCCAGCGGGTTGTGCAGGATGGACTGCGTGATCGCGCCCGCGAGGCCGAGCGCGAGACCGACCACCAGCGCGGTGAGCGCGCGCGGCAGCCGGGACTCCAGCACGATGAACCGCTGCGCCTTGGTGCCGCCTCCGGCCAGCACCTCCAGCACGCGCCCGAGCGGCAGGTGTGACTCGCCGACCGCGATGTCGAGGCACAGCAATCCGAACGCGATCGCGGCGAGCGCCGCGACAGTCAGAACCATCGTCGGGCGCAACACCATCGACACCGGGCCGACGCGCAGGGCCGGACGTGCGGTCATGGTTCGTAGCGAAAGCGTCACAGGACCACCATCTTCGGCTGTACCAGCGTTTGCGGGCAATGAAATTGTCACAGGCTCGTCAGCTTCCGGCGCCGGACGAACGCGAGGAAGAACGGCGCTCCGAGCACGGCGAGCATCACACCGACCTCCAGCTCGCCGGGCCGGGCCACCAGACGGCCGAGGATGTCGGCGATCAGCAGCAGCAACGCGCCGAAGAGTCCGGAATATGGAATCAGCCAGCGATAGTCCGGCCCGGTGACCATCCGCGCGAGATGTGGGACTGCGAGGCCGAGGAACGCGATCGGCCCCACCGCCGCGGTCGCCGCGCCCGCCAGCAGCACCACGGCCGCCAATCCCAGTGCGCGGCTGCGGCCGACGTGCACCCCGAGCCCGCGCGCGACCTCGTCGCCGAGGCCGATCAGATTCAGTCCCGGCGCCGCCACTACAGCGAGCACCATGCCGGCCGCCAGAAACGGCAGCACCTGCCAGAACACCGCGGCGTCGCGGCCCGCGACCGTGCCGACCACCCAGAACCGGTAGGTGTCCAGGGCGGTGGCGTCGAACAGCACGACGGCGTTGGTCATGGCCTGCAGGAACGCGGTCACCGCCGCGCCCGCGAGCACCAGGCTCAGCGGGCTCGCCTTCCCGCCGCCGACGGCCGAGGCCCCGAACACCACCAGCCCGGCGAGCAGCGCTCCGGCGAACGCGAACCAGATGTACTGCTCCGGTGCGCTGAACGAGAACAGGTACACGCTCAGTGCCGCGAGGAAGGCCGCGCCCGCGTTCAGGCCGAGCAACCCGGCGTCGGCGAGCGGGTTGCGGGTGTAGCCCTGGATGAGCGCGCCCGCGATGCCCAGCGCCGCCCCGCAGACCAGCGCGAGTGCGGTGCGCGGAAGACGCAGGCCGCGCACGATCTGTTCTTCGGTCGAACCGGCCGCGCAGGTGAAAGGTCCGCCTGGACAGCTGAGTGCATGGTGGACGGCGTCGTACACGGTTCCCGGCGCGAGCGAGCGTGCGCCGACCGCGATACCGGCCACCACGGCGAGCAGCAGCAGTGCGGTGGCGGCCAGGAGCCCGGAAAGACGACGCCGCCTCACGGTGGCAAGGGAGGTCACGGCGACGAACTGCTCCTGAATCGGCGATACGGTTGCTAAGTCTGGTAAGCCTAACCTATCTTTCGCTATCGACACCGCACGGCCGAATGTCCGTGGCGACAGAGCCGACCCCCAAGGAGGTTCGATGACCGAGCTCATCACCACGCCCCATCGACCGACGGTGGCGTTCGGGCGCACCTGTGCCCGGCTCCGCGCGCTGCAACCGGAGCATCCGCGGGTCTACGCCGTGGCAGCGATGGCCGAGCAGGGCAAGCGGCGCTGGTGGCGACTCTCGGACGGCGTGCGCGAGGGCCGCGTCGAACTCATGTACCGGCGTCACGCGGCGGAGATGATCAGCGCCGGGATCGCCGCGGAAGTGGTTGCCACAGCGCTGATCCACGCGATCGCGGGGCGAGTGGTCGCGCTGCTCGTGGCGGAGGGGCGGGCGTGGGATCCCGGCCTGGAGAACCTCTGGATCCACACCGACAATGACGGCGGCATCGACTGGGCGGGTTTGTCGGACACCACTATTCGCGTGCTGGACGGCGATCCGCTGGCGGGCGAACCGGGCGTGGTCGCCCTGCCCTGCGCGGAGGCGATGTACGTCTGGCTCGCGCACCGCTGTGAGTCCGCGTTGACGGTCGTCCAGGAGAACCTGGTGCGCTGCTCCGGCCTGAGCCGCCGCAGGTTCTGGTCACTTGTCGTCGAGTCCATCACGGGCGCTTCGACTTACGTACCGGATCTCGCGCGGGCCGATTCCGCCCTCGGCGCGCGCCGCGGGCAAGGCTTGCTGGCGGCCATGGCCGAGCGCGGACTACCGGTGCGTCGCTCGGGGACTTGCCTAGTTAGGTAAGCCTGACCTACAATAGGCTCGGCGTACGGATCGCGTGAGAGTCCCGAGGGCTGCGGTGACCCCCGATTCCTTGCCCGCGACGGGCTCCACCCACCGGTGGGGCCCGTCGCTCTGTGTCTGTGTGAACTATGTCGCGGAACTCCACTCTGGCGTGCCGGTCACTCCCAGGTCTACGCTGACGCCGACACGAACGTGAAATACGCCGAGTACCAGGGTATTCGACGTCCGAACGCCGGCCGGCCCGTCGCCGCGCCCGTGTCGCGATCATCGATGCGCAACGCCGCGCACCGCGTCCGAGTCGTCGACGAGGCCAGGTATGTGGTCGGACCGGCATTCGCGGTGGCTCACCGAACAGTTCGAGGGGTGTGCGGGTTTGCCCAGCATCAGACGATCCCGTTTTCGTTCGATCGCGGCCGTGTCGGCCGTTGCGGCAGTGCTTGTTTTCTCCGCCTGTGGCCGTGGCGAGCAGCCGGAACACAGCCGCGCGGCCGTCCCGAGCAGTGCGCCCGCGCATGTCGCATCACACTGGGACTACGACGCGGACGGCCCCGACCATTGGGCCGACCTCGACCGGGACTACCTGGCCTGCAAGAGCGGCCACCAGCAGTCACCGATCGACCTGCCGAGTCACACGCGACTCGAGCCGTCCGAGCACATCACCATCGACTACCACTCGGTGCCCGGGCTGACCCTGCGGAACACCGGGCACACCGTGCAGGCAAATCTCCCCGCGGACAACGGAAATCGCATCGTGGTCGACGGCGTGCCATTCGACCTCGCGCAGTTCCATTTCCATCTGCCGAGCGAGCACACGCTGGACGGCGCGGGCACGACGATGGAAGTGCACTTCGTGCACAGGAGCGCGGCCGGCAAGCTGGCCGTACTCGGTGTGCTCATGCAAGCCACGCCGGACCCTTCGCCCTTCGATCCGATCATCACGCTCTCGCCGGATGTCGTGGACGCCGAGACCACCGTCACGGGCCCGCTCGACCTGCGCGCGCTCCTGCCCGGTGTCCTCGACCAGTTCCGGTATCAGGGTTCGCTCACCACGCCACCGTGCAGCGAGGGCGTGTCCTGGACGGTGCTCGGCAATCCGGTCCCGGTGGCGGCGGCCGACGCCGATCGATACCGGACCCTGTTCGCGCACAGCAACCGGCCGACCCAGCCGTTGAACGGACGGACGGTCACGGTGGCAGGCGGCTGAGGCCGCGGCGACCGGCGCGACCGGCTATGCGACAGTGAATGCATGACACAGCAGGAAACTCGCCAGGTCGGCTCGCTGGCAGGCGTCACGCCCGAGCAGATGAACGAATACAGCGAAGGCACCTTCGCCGACCTGATCGGCCTGCGTTACACCGAGCTGACCCCCGACCGCGTGCGCGGCGAGTGGGTCGTCGAACCGCACCTCTACCAGCCGGCCGGCATCCAGAACGGCGGCGTGTACTGCACCGTCATCGAAACGCTCGCCAGCATCGCAGGCGGGATCTGGTTCGGCGACCAGGGCACGGTGGTCGGCGTCAACAACAACACCGACTTCCTGCGCGCGGTGCGCGAAGGCACGCTGACCGGCGAGGCCACCCCGCTGCATCGCGGCAGGCTCCAGCAACTGTGGCAGGTCGTCATCACCGACGAGCGGGGCCGCACCGTCGCCCGCGGGCAGGTGCGGTTGCAGAATCTGCCGCACCGTTCCTGAGCGCGGTCGTCCGGCGACGGCGGAACGGGCGTGCCAGAATGTCCGTCACCCGCCACTGCGACCCGGTGAGGAGCCCGGATGCGACTGTCACCGCATGAGCAGGAGCGCCTGCTGCTCAGCTACGCCGCCGAGCTGGCCCGGCGCAGGCAGGCACGCGGGCTGAAGCTGAACCATCCCGAGGCGGTCGCGCTGATCACCGACCACGTGCTCGAGGGCGCGCGGGACGGCCGCACCGTCGCCGAACTGATGTCCTCCGGGCGAACAGTGCTCACCCGCGCGGACGTGATGGAGGGCGTGCCCGAGATGATCCCCGACGTCCAGGTCGAGGCGACCTTCCCGGACGGCACCAAGCTCGTCACCGTCCACCACCCGATCGGCTAGGAGGGCGCATGCGACACCAGCGGTCCCGAGGCGCGGCATGATCCCCGGTGAGTACTTCTGCGCCGATGGCGTCATCGAACTGAACTCCGGGGCGGACCGGACCGAGCTCGAGGTGGTCAACACCGGCGACCGGCCGGTGCAGGTCGGCAGCCATGTGCACTTCCCGCAGGCGAACGCGGCCCTGGATTTCGACCGCGACGCCGCGCACGGCCGACGGCTCGACATCCCGGCCGGGACCGCGGTGCGCTTCGAACCCGGCCTCGCGCAGCGGGTTTCGCTGGTCCCGCTGGGCGGAACCCGCGAGGTACACGGCATCAGCCTGACCCCGCCCGGGCGCTTGGACCGACCGGCATGAGTGAGCGCGGCGAGCGAATCATCGACATAGTGCGCACCGCGTATGACGGAACCGAGCGTCGGCGAGGCGTAGTCATCGGCGATCCTGGCCCGGTTCCAGCCCAGGTCACGGAAGGGATGGTGCCGCGATGGGCGAGCTGAGCCGGGCGCGGTACGCGGAACTGTTCGGGCCGACCACCGGAGACCGGATCCGGCTCGCCGACACCGATCTGCTGATCGAGATCACCGAGGACCGCAGCGGCGGACCGGGCCGGGCCGGTGACGAGGCCGTGTTCGGCGGCGGGAAAGTGCTGCGCGAATCCATGGGCCAGTCCCGCGCGACCCGCGCCGAGGGTGCCCCTGACACGGTGATCACCGGCGTGGTGATCATCGATCACTGGGGAATCATCAAGGCGGACGTCGGCATTCGCGACGGACGGATCAGCGCCATCGGGAAGGCGGGCAATCCCGACACGATGACGGGGGTGCACCCGGATCTGGTCGTCGGTCCCTCCACCGAGATCATCGCGGGCAACGGGCGCATTCTCACCGCGGGCGCCATCGACTGTCACGTGCACTTCATCTGCCCGCAGCTGATGGACGAGGCGCTCGGCGGCGGCATCACCACGCTGATCGGCGGCGGCACCGGGCCGGCCGAGGGCAGCAAGGCGACCACGGTGACGCCCGGCGCGTGGCATCTGGCGCGGATGCTGGAGGCCACCGACGGCTGGCCGGTGAACATCGTGCTGCTCGGCAAGGGCAATACCGTCAGCGCCGAGGCCATGTGGGAGCAATTGCGCGGCGGCGCTTCCGGTTTCAAGCTGCACGAGGACTGGGGCTCGACGCCCGCCGCGATCGACGCCTGCCTCGCCGTCGCCGACGCGGCGGGCGTGCAGGTGGCGTTGCACTCGGACACGTTGAACGAGGCCGGTTTCGTCGAGGACACTCTCGCGGCGATCGCGGGCCGCGGCATCCACGCCTACCACACCGAGGGAGCGGGCGGCGGGCACGCGCCCGACATCATCACCGTCGCTTCGCATCTCAACGTGCTGCCCAGCTCGACCAACCCCACCCGCCCGCACACCGTCAACACCCTCGACGAGCATCTGGACATGCTCATGGTGTGCCATCATCTGAGCCCGTCGATCCCGGAGGATCTGGCGTTCGCCGAAAGCCGCATCCGTCCGTCCACCATCGCGGCGGAGGATCTGCTGCACGACTTGGGCGCCATCTCGATGATCGGCAGCGACTCGCAAGCCATGGGCCGCATCGGCGAGGTCGTGCTGCGGACTTGGCAGACCGCGCACGTGATGAAACGCCGCCGCGGTCCGCTGCCCGGCGACGGTGCGGCCGACAACGCCCGCGTCCAGCGCTACGTCGCGAAATACACCATCTGCCCGGCCGTCGCGCACGGCCTCGATCACGAGATCGGGTCGGTCGAGGTCGGCAAGCTCGCCGACCTGGTGCTGTGGGAGCCCGCGTTCTTCGGCGTCCGCCCGCACGCCGTGCTCAAGGGCGGCGCGATCGCCTGGGCCGCGATGGGCGACGCCAACGCCTCCATTCCCACACCGCAGCCCGTATTGCCGCGCCCCATGTTCGGCGCAGCCCCCGGGCCCGCCGCCGCCACCTCCCTGCACTTCGTCTCCGAGCAGGCGATCGAGGACGGACTCGCCGACCGCCTGCGCGTCCACCGCAAACTCGCGCCGGTCCGCAACGTCCGCCGCGTGACGAAAACCGACCTGCCCCACAACGACGCCATGCCGCGCATCGAAGTCGACCCGGACACCTTCACCGTCCGCATCGACGGCGAGGTCTGGCGCGAACAGCCCGCCACCGAACTCCCCATGGCCCAGCGCTACTTCCTCTTCTGACCTGCTTACGAGTGGCACATGGCTGCGGCGAAACGCGGGAAGGGTGCTCACCGGTGTGCCACTCGCGCACGAATCGAGCCACTTCAGGCGGGTGCGAACGTCACCACCAGGACGTCGCGGTAGGCGGGGCGGCTTCGGTCCACCGGACGCACCGGTGACACGCTGTGCAGGGTGCGTCGGTCATCCCCGATGAGCAGGTCGCCTGGCTCGCGGAGGGGGGTCGTCAATAGTGGTGTTCCGTCCTGATCGAGCACGGAGCTTTCGCCGCCTGCGGCGTTCTGCCGTCCGACCAGGAGCGAAGAGACCAGGGTGACACCGTCGCGGTGCAGGCCCTCTGGTGTGGGCAGTCCCTCCGCGTCCGCTGATGCGATGACGCGAAAAGGATGCACCTTCGCATTCCACACCGGTGGGTCGTCCAGCGCCGTCGCCAACCGTCCGAGCAACCGCAGCACCGCGCGGAACACGGGGTCGGCCATGAACGGCTCGGTCAATGGCTCGAAGGTGCGGTCCACGCCGACGTAGAGCGGGTTGCTGTTCTCCGGCTGTACGAAGGAGACCTGCGGCAGGGGCTCGAGCTGCGCCGTCGCCGCGGTGAACGAGAACCATCCATATCGGCGTAGCCTGCGCGTGCCCTGCTCGGAGGCGTACCTGTCCGCGCACAGCGTTTCCCAGTGGGTACGAAACCGGTCCCAGGCGCCCTCTTCCAAGCCGAGACACGATGTCGTCACAGCAGCCGGCATCAGCTGGGCGCCATCGGACATCAAGGCATTGCGGGCTGCCTCCACCAACTCGTCCGCCGACCGACCTTCGGTGGACGAGGCAACACTCGGAACGTTCCGTGAATCGTAGGACTTTCTCTGCACGAAAGGGTCCTGCCTTCCTCGGCCTTTCTATGAGAATTCCCCATAGCCGCTCGGCAAACAGGCTGAATCGCGGCATACCTGACGTCGTGAGGTTTGTATGCGGTCATGCCCCACCCCGACGTAACTGTCGTGAAGCCGCCTCGTCGCACATATCCGGCACGCCGGTGTAGCGGAGTTCCCCGCGCTGTGAAGATCAACTGGGTTGTAGCCCAAGCGTTCTCGGTAACGGCAGCTTCGGGAAGAACGATGGTTCCAGCGCGACGGCCGGTCGGGGAATAGGTCCGTCAACCATCACTCAGTCGCACGTTTACTCCGAGAACAGGAAATCATGGCTGTATCAGCGCGACGCACCGCGATCATCGCCACCGTCATCGCCGCAGCATCGATCGGCGCTGCCGCCTGCAATACCGACGCCGCGTCCACATCGACGACCTCTACCCGCGCCACCAGCGCGTCAGCCGCCACAACCACTCCGACGACCACCACCCCGGCCACATCGTCCCCGAGCGCGCCGACGACCACTTCCACGACAACCGCACCGGCGCCGCCTCCCGCAGCCGTTGTCCCGACAACTCCGCCTGCTGTCGTCGCTCCACCGCCGCCCGCCGCACCTGCCCCTGCCGCGACCCCGCCACCGGCGCCCGCGCCCAACGTGTACTACCCGAACTGCGCGGCTGCCCGGGCGGCGGGCGCGGCACCACTGCGCCGGGGCGAGCCCGGCTACAGTTCCAAACTCGACCGCGACAATGATGGAATTGCCTGCGAATAACCTTGATCCGAACGAATTCCGTCTGTTGCCGACTGATGGGTCGGTCGTCGGTTGCTTGCCTGTTCACTTCTGTTGATGGCCGGCGCGCATTCTGTCCAAACCATCGAGGATCAAGTCGAGGCCGAATTCGAACTCGGTTTGATCGTCGCACCAACCCAATGTCGAGTCGGGGTCGTCGTGGGTGATCTCCGACAGCATTCCCACGATATTCGGCAACTGCTCGGCCATCGCGGCAAGATCGGCGCCGGTCTCGGAATCGGCGCCGGTGTCACCGGGGTCGAACAGTTCCTGGGTGAATCCCAATGCCCGGCTGCCCAGCGTGTGCATCGCGTGGTGGGCCAGATCGTAGGAGAATCCCCCCGCCAGCATGAGGCCGAGCAGCGCGTCGTAGTAGCGCAGCACCTCGAGGCTGACGGTGGTTCGTGTTTCGAACAAACCCGGAGCCCATCGGTGGCGTAGCAGCACCTCACGCGCGGTGAGGATGCGCTGCCGGACCGATGTCTTCCAGTCGGCTGCCGGCGGCACGATGTCCATCTTTTCGACGGCGTCGTTGATCTCTCGGGCGACGAGATCGACGATGCCGTCGAGGAGGTCGTCCTTTTTTGCCACGTGGTAGTACAGCGACATCGCCTCGGCGCCGAGTTCTTCGCCGAGGCGGCGCATGGTCACCGACTGGATGCCGTGCTCGTCGGCGATCCCGATCGCGGCCCGGAGCACACGCTCTCGGCTGAGCCGGACACGGGGCTCGGGTCCCGGTTCGGCTCGAGCGGCCACGGGCGTCCTCCCTTCCTCGCCGTGATCGTACAACGTAAGGCCGCACCATTGACCGCTATCCGGCCGCAGCGCAACCCACCACCTCAGGGGTGGGCCGTTGATCGCCCGGTTGATGCCGGGTGGCCTCGGGCTGCGTCGACCGCGCGGCGAGCGGTATCGGCGGACACGGTCGGACACCGAGGCAAACAACAGGACCTGGTCACGCTGACCGAGTTGATCGAGGCAGGCAAGGTAACCCCGGTGATCGACCGATGCTACCCATTCGGCGAAATTTCAGCGGCCATCGAATACCAAGAAGCCGGCCACGCCAGCGGCAAGGTGGTGGTCACGGTCTGAGACCGACCCACGTAACGTGCGCATGAGCGTGCATTGCGGCTACGTGGCCCGTCGCACCTCGATGCGAACGGGCCGCGTATGCCGTTCGGTGCGAAATGCTACTGCTGCAAGACGGACAAGACATTGCCCGCGGGATCGGTGAACCAGGCGATCAGCGGACCGCCGCCCCGGTGGATGCCCTTCTCGTCCTGCTCGGCGAAGTCGTAGCGTTCGAAACGCACATCGCGGCGGACGAGCTCGTCGACGGCCGCCTCGATGTCGGGCACCGGAAAGTTCAATATCGTGAACGTCGCTGGGGTGTGGTCTGGTTTCGGGTACACCAGGACCGTGCCCCCGCCGCCCAGCTGCAGGTTGAGCATCCCGTTCTCTTCGGAGACCCGCAGGCCTAATGTCTCGGCGTAGAACGTCTTGGCTGCCTCGATATCGTCCACCGAGAACCCGCTGAACGCGTCGCTGTCGGCAAGCATCACTATGTCCTCTCGGTCATCGCGGCCCGATGCTGCGGGCTCAGCTGAATGAGTTGAAGGTAGTTACCATCGGGGTCGATCGCGGCCGCGAACAGACTGCCGTCGCGGTCTTCGAGTTCGGCCAGCCACCGGCCTCCGAGGTCATCGATCCGATCGACTACCGCGCGGGCGTCGTCCACGTCGACGTTCAGGATCATCCGGCCCGGCTCGGGGTTCTTGTCGCCGACGTCGGCGCGACTGTCGATCAGTACGTAGAAGCCGCCGAAGTCCAGGACATCGTAGCCGGGATCGCCGGGCGTGCGATCGACCTTCAGCGCGAACGCCGTGGCATACCAGTCACGCAGGCGCGTCGGATCGGTGCTGGACAACAGCAGACTGCCGATTGTGGGTGTCGTCATACCGGTTGAGACGGCACGAGACCGACGAACTCATCGGCGCGTTACCGCGCCGAGGTGCAGTCCGTACGACTGGATGGGACAGATCGATCGTGGTGGCTGATGGCTACAGCTGTGCGGCGGGCAGCCGGGAAGGTGATCAGCTCGCGCGCTGGAGCGCGGTAGCAATGATCTCCGAGCTGTCGGCGTGCAGGGCCTGGGCCGCGGTCTGCCCTGTCGCTGCCAGGTAGGCGTCGACAATCCTGTTCCCGACGGCATATCCGGCCCCGGTGGGCAAGCCCACGGGGGTAACGCCGAAGCGTTCCGCGATAGCGTCGCCGTGCACCCAGGCGGTGAAGTTCTGCATACCGGTCACGCCGAGGCCCGACACCACCTTGGCGAAGACCGCCTCGTCGCGTAGGTGTGGGACGCCGATGCGGGTGTAGCCGAGGTTGTCGCCGTAGAGCTGGCGGGCGAACGCATCGGCCAGGCCTTCGGAGACCACGTGCTCGCCGACCGTGACGGTCGTCGGGTTCCACACCACCCCGCCCGGGCTGTAGCGCAGGTTGTGGTTGAGCTCGTGGACGGCGGTGGCCTCCAGCCGCTCCACATTCTCGGGGTAGGGCCACAGCGTGATGAGAATGAAGCCCGACATCCCGCCGTTTCCGGTGATGCCGAGGCTGGGACCCATGAAGTGGGCATCGCCGGGGTCGCCGAGCACGAACAGCACGGTGATGTCCGGGACCTCGAGTCCCGGCGTCGCCGCCGACTGCGTGGCGAGCGCATCGTCCAGAGCGCGCTGCATTCGCTCCCAGGCATCGGCCGCCGCCAGCGTCTCGAGTGCGTCGAGGCAACGGTCCTCGTCGCGGTCGAGAGGGAATCCGGCCCCTAGCCGGTGCATGTCGACGAGGTCGACGTCCCCGGGGAAGTAGCGGTACATGCCGCTGACGGGCTCGAGCATGGTGTGCAGCATGGCGGCGCGATCCGCGGCCGGAGCCCGCAGGATCTGCCGCATAGCCGAGTAGGTATCGAGAACGGTGATCGTCATGACCGCCGACACTAAACATTGACGCATGGTCGAGGTCAACTGAATTAGTGGTCTACCGGGTCGGGTACCGATACCTTCTTCTCGTGGCAGCCGGTGGCGATTTCGGCGGAACGCGTTACCTCGTGCGCCACCGCATCTCGGCACACGAGGTTGTCGAGCCGAACCGGCACGTCGCTCACACCGTCGCGAACCTCACTTCCGGACAACTGATAACGAGGTGCTCAGGTGCTGGGGCTTCAACCCTCAGTAAGCGATGAAGAGGATTTCGTCCCGTGAGTAGTCGTGGCCGGGGTGGTTCGCGGCGAGGTGGGCTTGCGTCTTCTCGACGAGATCGTCCTCGTCCACGCCGGTGATGTGTTCGCCGCAGGGGCAGTTGAGCCTGGTCTTCATGTCGCCTCTTCGAGTCGTCGGTTCGTCAACGCCGCCCATCATCATCCACTGGTGCTGAAGCCTCGACAATGCGGCCACCGACCAGACCGGCA
The DNA here is from genome assembly GCF_015477605.1 of Nocardia amamiensis. Taxonomy (GTDB): domain Bacteria; phylum Actinomycetota; class Actinomycetes; order Mycobacteriales; family Mycobacteriaceae; genus Nocardia; species Nocardia amamiensis_A. Next base: position 122,158 of record NZ_JADLQX010000016.1, on the reverse strand, counting down.
CACGGCATCGGATCGAGGTACTGAATGCCCTGTCGGAGAGTGCATCCGAGGCAGGGCCGTTGCGTGTAAGGGTGCAGGTTTGTCCCGGTGCGAAGCGGCAGTTCAGCGGGCGCGAAATGCGTCGCGGAGCCAGGGGGACCGGCGGTGGTGGGGACGGGTCCGGTCGGCCCAGAGGGGATTGGATTCGTCGCGGCGGTAGGCCGCGAGCTGGCCTGCGATGGCGAAGCGCAGGCGGGTGGCTTTGCCGATCACCTCGCCATCGGTGGCCAGCGCCTCCGGGGTTGGCAATTGCACATACAGTTCGGTTAGTTGACGCTCGCCGTAGACCTTGCTGTGACCGATCGCGGCCAGGAGAAGCGCCAGGACGGCCCGCGTACGCGACCAACGCAGATCGGCACGCAGCCAGCGTATGTCGAGCAGTCCGGCGTCGAGCCGGTCTCGGAAAGCGGGTACGGCACCGTGCGGGTGGTAGGGGCCGTTGCCGACGAACAGGAACCACACCCGCTGCCAGCGTCCGTCGAGGTAGATCTCGATCGGTTCGGCCCGGCGCAGGGTGACCACGAGCGCGGCGGCGAAGGCGGGCCATTTGCCCCAGCGCTGCTGCCATTTCTCCCTTAGCTGCACCAGGTCCGGGTAGGTGCCCAGGCTCGCGGTGTTGATCAGATAACGAGTGCGCGAACCAGTCTCGTCGTCGTATTCGACGCTGGCGATGTCGACCGCGACCGCCTCGCCGACACCGGTGGAGTCGATCACCTCCCGCAGGTCATAGACGCCGAGGTCGCGAGCGAAGTGATTGAGTGTGCCGGTGGGGATGACGACCAGCGGCAATTGGTGGCGCAGTGCGACCGCGGCCACGGCGGCCACCGTGCCGTCGCCACCGGCGACGCCGACCGCGAGCACCGGCTCGGTGTGCTCGGCGATGGCCTGCTCGAGTTGTTCGGCACAGTCGAGATCGCGTTCGGTGCGCAGCACCGTGGCGGCGGGCAGAGCGGCGACGATGTCGGCAGTGGGGTCGTAGTTCGGATCACCGGACACCGGATTCACCATCACCACAAGCCCTTTGCCTTCCACTAGCGTGGGTACCTCGCGAACCGGGCGGGCCTGCGCCTCGTCGGATTCGCGCACCGGCCACCAGCGCTGGGTGGCCAGGGCGATCCCGGAACCGACAGCCGCTCCGACGAGCACATCGGAGCTCCAGTGCACGCCGGTGTGCACCCGCGAGTAGGCGACAGCGGCGGCCAGCGGTGCGACTACCACTGCGGTGCGCGGACTTTCCAGCGCGACGGCCGTGGCGAACGCCGCTGCGCAGGCGGCGTGTCCCGAGGGAAACGACGAGGACGTCGGGGCAGGGGACAATCGCCGGTGCATGGGCACCAGCTCGGCGGCCGGTCGACGCCGCGCGATGAGTGTCTTGAGGCCGGCGTTGACCGTGAGACTCGCGCCCGCGACGGAAACCACGCCGCGCAGCGCCGCCCGCCGCGTCGCGCCCTTTCGGGTGGCCAGCACCGCCGCGAAGATCAGCCACAGCCCACTGAAATCAGCGCTGTTGGTCAGCCGCAACAGACTGTGGTCGACCAGCGAGGCAGGCAACCCGGCGACCGCGCCGCCGACCGCCCGATCGAATCGCCCGACTCTATGGAACTTACGGCGCACCCAGCTACTCACGCGCTCGAGATTACCGACCACCGTTCGACTCTTCGCAAACCAAGCAGCGCAGGCACTCGGGTACCTGGCGGCCCTCTTCCATGGCGCTGGTCGGCGAACTGTGGAAATCGTCGATCGGCATGAGCACGACGCACAGTCCATAGCTCGCCATGGAAGCCGCGAAGTTCCCAGCCTGGGCCGAGCCGGCCCGAATCGGCTGTGTTCGGGGCTCGATGCAACATTTGCCGCTTACACGCCGATGACCTGGCCGTGCAGGGGAATTCAAATGTGCGCCAAGCGGCTTTCACGCCGGGCTTCGGGGCCTACACCGTTGTCGATGTGGAGACTTCTGGACTGCGGGCGGCGGAACATCGGGTGTTGTCGGTGGCGGCGCTGGCGTTGGATGCCGACGGCCGAGTCGCCAGGGAGTTTCACACATTGATCGATCCGGGGTGCGACCCGGGGCCGGTGCACATACACGGGCTGACCGCTGAGACCCTGCGCGGATCACCTCGATTCGAGCAGGTGTGCGAATCGCTTTCGGTGCTGTTGTCCGGACGCGTGATGGTTGCCCACAACGCACAGTTCGACTACGGATTCCTAGCCCGCGAATTCGGCAGGTCCGGCGCCGACATCCCGGTGGGCCGTCGGCTGTGCACGCTCGCCCTCGCGCGCCGCGTCGCGCCGCCCACACCCGATTGCAAGCTCGACACTCTCGCGACCTACTACGGCGTGCCGCGCTCCAAGGCCCATGACGCGCTGGACGACACTCGCGTGCTGGCCGGTGTGCTGCGCGCGCTGGTGGCCGACGCGGCTCGGCTCGGCATCGCACCACCGCTGCTGCGCTGCCCACCGAAAGAGAACTATCAGAGCGCGTGGGGTCTACCGACCGAGCGTACGGGCCCGAAAATGCCGTGCCCCTATGTCTATCCGGGGCGGCTCGATACCGGCGGCTCACTGGTACAGGGCATGAAGGTGGCCTTCACTGGTGATACCGCGACCGACCGGGACATTCTGGTCTCGCGCGCCGAAGCCGCTGGACTCGAGGTGATGAGCGCGGTCAGCCGGCTGACGAGTGTGCTGGTTACGAACGCGCCCGACTCGTCGACCGGCAAGGCGCGCAAGGCAACCGAAGTCGGCACGCCGATTGTCGGCGAGAGCAGGTTCCTGCGGCTGCTGGAGCACGTCGAGCCGGGTCGGCGCACCGACGAGCGATCGCGGCGGGATGCCTCGTCGCGCACGCTGACGGGCCGCGTGCTCGCCTGTCCCTCCGGACCTCTCGCGGGACGTCGAGTGCTGGTGCTCGGCGGAACGCACGAACAGGCGGCCGATGCGCGGGCGCGCGTCGTCGAGTTCGGTGGCTCGGCGGCGGTGAACATGTCCGCGAGGGTGACCGACGTGCTCGTGCTGGCGGGCGGGCGCAGCGACCGTCGCTACACGAAGGCGGTGGAGCTCGGCCTGCCCGTGCACGGCGAAGACCTGCTGGCGGCGCAGCGCCCGCCCGCAGCGTTGTCCCCGGCGACGCGTGCCTCGTCCGAGCCGGTGGCGCTGGCTCGCGGCCAGGTGATGGATCTTCCGGTGGGCGAGTATGGTCCGGACTGGACGATCCGGACGTCCTGGACGCAGAACGGCAGCTGGGCGGTGGATCTGGTGGCGTTCCTGGTCGACGGAGACGAGCAGGTCGCCGGCGACGAGGACTTCGTCTTCTACAACCAGCCCGAGACCCGCGGTGCGCGATTGAGCGCCGACGGTCCCGACGAGCAGTCATTCGCACTGCGCCTGGAGGATCTGCCCGGCCACGTTCGCCGGATCGTGCTGGCCGTCGCCTTGGACGGCGCCGATGTCACCTTCGGTGACGTCGGCGCCCTGGAGTTCGAGGCGACGCCCGGTGTCGAGGCGGGCGTCGTGGCCCGCGCGACGCTGGATGCGGCCACCGAGGAGCGAACGCTGCTGCTCGCCGAAATCTATCTGCGTGGCGATGTCTGGCGCTTGCGCGCCGTCGGACAGGGCTATCCGAGCGGTCTCGCCGTGCTGGCCCGTCGCTATGGGGTGGATGTGGAGGAGTAGGAGTGGTCGGCAGAAACCTGCGTGCGGCGCCCATGCTGCCCGGGAGCATCTGGAACAACCAGCCGCATCCGGCTTCGGCGCCGATCAACCGGGAGCGAACCCGCGCGAGGAGCCGCTCGGCGACCAGGGCTGCCGACGGGCCGAGTTGTGTCACGCATCATCAGTCTCACTGAAAACTGTTGTCCTGCAGGTCGTTCCCCTGTCCGGTGCCCGCAGATTTCCGGTGGGTGGCGCGCTGTCGAATACTTGGTCAACTGATTGACGTTCCCCGGCCGGGGGTTTCTAATGATGGATGGCGCAATTCGTGCGTCGATCGACCGACGGAACGAGGTGAGCGGCAGATGCCGGATGACAGTATCGAGGTCTACCGGCGAGCCGTCGTCGCGGAACTGGTTGTGCCGGTTCGTCGTTGATCTGTGCGTGCGATCGATGGCCGGGCGGTTCCGGCCTGATCGTCCGGCGCGGTACGGAATTCCATGGTCGTCCCTAGTGGACGCGGGGCGGCGAGCTCTGCCCTGGTATCCGTGCGGCGCTGCCGGTCCAGGCGCGCCCATCCCTGGTGGGGGAGGGGCGCGCTCACCCCGAACGATAGTAAGTATTGGAGCCCTCATTATGGCCACATTGCTCGAGAAAGCCGAAACCTCGTATCGTCCGTCGGATCTGGCGCCGCGGGCGATTCGCTGCGCGTGTCCGCAGGAGCGGTCGGGCTTCTCGTCGGGCTCGACCTTCTCGGGGTAGCGGCCGATGACTATCTTCCTCGATGCCGTGACCGCCGACCACTTCGATACCGAAGTGCTCCAGCAGCACTGGATTCCGCTGGCGAGAGCGGACACCGACACCGCTGCGGTGCTCCGGGATCGGCTCGGCGTCGACTTCGCCGCCGCCGGCGACCGGGTCTGGGAGACCGACGACTTTCTCTATTTCCCGGTGGCCGCTACCTATCAGCGCGGCGAGACCATCGAACGCGAGACGATCGTTTTCGCGCTCGGCAGTGAGTTCCTCGTGACGCTGCAGCCGTCCGAGCATTTCCTCCCGTTCGACCGGGCGGTCGCGAAGATGCGCCGCAACCCCGAGCTCACCGGCTCCCCGCACGGGGTGATGTACGCGCTGCTCTGGGCGCTGAACGAGACATCGGAACGGGTGATCCGCGCCATGAGCGCGACCCTGGCGCAGGTGCACGACGAGATCGAGACGGCGACGGGCGGCCGCGCGATCGACCTGCGCGCCGCGATATCGCGGATGGATGCGGCCGAACAGAGCGTCGCCCGTATCCAGGAGACCCAGCTGCAACTGTCCCGCGCCGCACGCCACTTGGCCGCCGACATGCAGCCCGGACATCGCGAGCTGGACGAGCTGATCGGCATCCTCCTCGCGGACATCGATGGTGTGAAACAGCACGCGGGCATCCAGCACGACAAAGTCCGCTATCTCCAGCAATCCGTGCTGGCGTGGTCGGCGCTGCGGCAGCACCGGATCGTGACGGTACTCACCGCCATCAGCGCGATCTTCCTGCCGCCTACGCTGATCGCCACCCTCTACACGTGGATGCCCGACGTGCAATGGCAGTACGGGTTCCTGGTCGCCACCGTGCTGACCTTGCTGGCCGCGGCGCTCCCGCTCGCCTACATCAAGAAGAAAGGTTGGCTGCGCTGAGTCGTAGCGGCACCGATGTCCGGCAATCATTACCTCGCGCGTAATCGACGCGGCGACCGGTGCACGGCATGGTAGTAGGCAGCCGATCGGAGAGATCCGGTTCGGACGACGAAAACCATTACGGCACAGGAGGATTCATCATGTCGCGCTACCAGGATGCGGTCGATCGGTACTTCGCCGCCTGGAATGCCACCGATGAGGAAGCCAGGGTGAAGGCGGTCGCCGCCGCGTGGACCGAGGACGGCGCGTACACCGACCCCCTCGCGGACGTCGCCGGTCACGACCAGCTGGCGGCGGCCATCGGGGGAGTGCAAGCGCAGTTCCCCGGCTTCGAGTTCCGTCTTCTCGGCCCGGTCGACGGCCACCACGACATCGCGCGTTTCTCGTGGGAACTGGTCTCGCTCGCCGACGGCAGCGCACCGGTCGCGGGTTCGGACGTGATCACCCTCGCCGCGGACGACCGGATCGCGAGCGTGCAGGGGTTCCTCGACCGGGTGCCGTCGGCGTAACGTCCCTGGGCATGGGCGGGGCCGGTCCGTGGCACCGGCCCCTACCGCCGCGCCTACGCCGACAGCGGCCCCCGGCGAACGCTTACACCAGCCCACTCGAGCCCTGCGCGTTGGTACCTCCCAACCGCACGTGGTGCTTACACCAGTGCACCTGACCGCGGGTTGGTTGACGCCGCGCTCGCACGTTGGTCAGTGGGCCACGGTCTCGGCCCCGGCGCAGCCGGAGGCTGAGCCCGCCCCACCGGTTCGGGGTAGTCGGCACGGGATGAGGGCAATCCGCTGTCCTGGCGGACGCCGCTCCTGCGCACCTCTCTGCCTCTGCAACGGATCGACCGTGCGACGATTCTGCGGAAGTCAATCGACACATGCGCAAGCTCCCCGAGTCGTGGACCGCTCATCGAGAAGTGCGCCGCGCGGTCGCGGATGACCGCTTCGGACGCGATCGCCTCATTGGGGCACGTCCCAGCTCACGGCCGGTGGCATCCTGCGGACGGCGACGAAAAGGTCCAGGCGAATTTCGGGCCGACCCTAGTTCCGCTGACGCCCGCGACACTCCCGGTCCACCACAGTGCGGTTGCGCCTGTGGCGAACACGGTGCGTCGCGCCTGTCCCGGGGGCATTCTGGACACAGTGGTGCAATTCCGGCAAACAGGGTGGTGGTCGGCGTGGACAACGCCGCAATGGATGCCTACTCCCGCACGGTGATCGCGGTGGCGGCGTCGGTGACGCCGCACGTGGCAAGCGTACGGACCAGGCGGGGAAATGGATCGGCGGTCGTGTTCACCGACGACGGGTTCCTGCTGACCAACGCGCACGTCATCGGCTCGGCCCGCTCGGGAGAGGTCGTCTTCTCCGACGGGGTGGAGTCCCGGTTCGAGGTGAGCGGTATCGATCCGCTGTCGGATCTGGCCGTGCTGCGCGCACGCGGCGGCGCGCCGGACGCGGTGACGCTCGGGGATGCCGATCAGTTGGTGGTCGGACAGCTGGTGGTGGCGGTCGGCAGCCCGCTCGGCCTGGCGGGTTCGGTCACCGCCGGGGTGGTGAGCGCGCTCGGACGCGCGGTTCCGGTCGCCTCCCGCCGCGCGGGACGGGTGATCGAGGACGTCATCCAGACCGACGCCGCGCTCAACCCCGGCAACTCCGGTGGCGCGCTGTCGGATTCGGCGGCCCGGGTGGTCGGGATAAATACCGCGGTTGCCGGAATCGGCCTAGGTCTTGCCATTCCGATCAACGCGACCACGCGCCGGATCATCGACGCACTGCATCGCGAGGGACGGGTCCGGCGCGCCTACCTCGGGCTCGTCGGTGTGCCCGCGCCGCTACCCGAGCCGGTCGCCGAACGCACCGGCCAAGCCGCCGGGGTGCGGATCGTCGAGGTGATCCGCGGCGGCCCTGCCGACGAGGCCGGACTGCGTCGCGGCGATCTGGTGCTCAGCGTCGGGCGCTCGGAAGTGCGCGACGCGCAAGGCATCCAGCGGCAGCTGTTCACGGACGCGATCGGCGCAGAGCTGCCGGTGACGGTGCTGCGCAACGGCGCCATGGTGGACGTGATCGCGGTTCCGGTGGAGCTCGCCGCGGACTGACTGCTGCCGAGAAGACACCGTCGGACGGAGTCCGTCCATAGCCCGCGCCAGGCCGAGCGGAGGCTCGAGGCAGCCGCCTATTCGCTGGGCCGAGTGGGGGCCCTGGGCGGCCGCTTGTGCCCTGGGTGGTGCGAAGGCTCGAGGCAGCCGCTCATGCGCTGGGCTGAGTGGAGGCTCGAGGCAGCCGCTTATGCGCTGGGCTGACTGGAGGCTCGAGGTGGCCGTTTGTGGGCTGGGCTGAGTGGAGGCTCGAGGCAGCCGTTTATGCGCCGGGTCGAGCGAAGGCTCGAGGTGGCCGTTTGTGCGCCGGGCCGAGCGAAGGCTCGAGGCAGCCGTTCATGCGCCGGGCCGAGCGAAGGCTCGAGGTGGCCGTTTGTGCGCCGGGCCGAGCGAAGGCGAGGCAGCCGCCTAGGACGAGACCGGCACGGACTCGGCGGACGCCTTCGGCACGGTCTTCCATCGTGCGTCGACGAGCAGCCCGGCGAGGCCGATCGCGAGACAGACGCCGGACAGCACCAGCATCGCCGGATGCGTCGTCCCGGTGAGCGCGTCGCCGAGGATGACCGTGCCGATCGTGCCGGGCAGCACGCCCAGCAGCGTGGCGGTCAGGTACGGCCAGAAGCGGATCGAGGACAACCCGCAGCAGTAGTTGATCACCGAGAACGGCACCGCCGCGATGAGCCGCAGCGAGCCGACGGCCAGCCAGCCCCGGCGCGCCAGCCGGTCGTCGATGGCGCGCACCGCGGGATGGGTGAGCCGGGCGGTGACTTGATCGCGGTCCAGCGCGCGCACGAGCAGGATGGCCAGCGCCGCACTGACGGTCGTGGCGCTCACCGCGAGCGTGATGCCTAGCAACGGACCGAACAGCAGTCCCGCGCTCACGGTGAACACTGTGCGGGGGATCGGCGCCACCGTCACCAGCGTATGGACGAGGAAGAATAGGAGCGGAAAGGCCGGGCCGACCGAGGCCGCCCACTCCTGGATCTGGCGTGGACCCGGCAGCGGAACCAGCAGCGCCGCGCCGAACAACGCGGCCGCGCCGAGGATCAGCGCGACGATACGCGGGTCACGGATCAGCCTCCTCACCGGCCACAGGTTACCGGTTGGTAGTGGCGGGCAGGGTCAACCGGCCCGGAATCGGCCCGCTAGCATCAGGAGAAACGGACGAATGCTCGTTAACCGAAGTAGTCGCTGAGCTGGGCGAATGCACGGGTATCGGGTGCACACTGCCGGTGCGCTCGTGTCGAGGAAGAGGAACAGCAAGCTATGCCGATTGCTTCAGATTCTGGGGCGGATCCGGTGCCCGAGTTCGCCGCATGGCGCAAGGGTGTCGCCGGAGTCCTGGCGAAGGCTCGCCGGGTCGATGTCACCGAACTTCCCGAGGAGCCCGAGCGGCTGCTCGACGAGACCACCTACGACGGACTGACCGTTGCCCCGCTCTACACCCGTCGTGACGAGTTGCCCGAGCAGCCGCTGCCCGGAACCTTCCCGTTCGTCCGCGGACGCGACGCCACCCGGGACGTGCACCGAGGGTGGTTCGTCAGCGACCAAGTGAGTGATCGTGATGCCGCGGCGGCCAACCGGGAGATTTTGGCCGGGCTGGAGAACGGGATCAGCGCGATCTGGCTGAGTGCCGGCGAACGCGGCGTGCCGGTGGCCGAGCTGCCGACGGCATTGGCGGGACTGCTGTTCGAGCTGGCTCCGCTCACCCTGAACGCGGGGGGCGCCACCGCCGCGGCGGCGGATCAGGTGTTCGCGGTGCTCGACGGCTATGCGGCCCCCGCGCGCGAGGACATCCGGGTCGCGCTCGGCGCCGCGCCGCTGACCAGTCGATTCGCCGGCCTCGCCGACATCGGTCTCGCGGAGGCCTGCGCACTCGCCGGGCGGGCGGCGGGGCGGCCGGAGACGGTGCGCGCGATCACCGTGGACGGCACCGTCTTCCACGACGCGGGAGCCTCCGACGCCCAGGAACTGGGCGCGGCCGTCGCGGCCGGACTGGCCTACGTCCGGGCGCTCACCGAGGGCTTGGACCTCGCCGACGCGCTCGGTCAGCTGGAATTCCGCTTCGCCGCCACCGACGACCAGTTCGCCACCATCGCGAAGTTCCGTGCCGCCAGGCAACTCTGGGCGCGTGTCGCGCAGGTGTGCGGAGCACCGAATTTCGGCGGCGCACCCCAGCACGCGGTCACCTCGGCTGCCATGATGAGCCAGCGTGATCCCTGGGTGAACATGCTGCGCACCACCCTCGCCGCGTTCGGGGCCGGCGTCGGCGGCGCGGATACCGTCACCGTGCTTCCGTTCGACTCCGCCCTGCCGCCCGGCGAACTCGGCGTCTCGAAGTCGTTCGCCGACCGTATGGCGCGCAACACCCAGCTGCTGCTGCTCGAGGAATCGCATCTGGGCCACGTGCTCGACCCCGGCGCGGGCTCCTGGTACGTCGAGGACCTCACCGCCGCGCTGGCGGCGAAGGCGTGGGAATTCCTGCAGGAGATCGAGGCGGCCGGTGGCTACCCGGCCGCGCTCGAGTCGGGTCTGCTCGCCGAGCGGATCACCGCGACCAAGATCGCCCGCGACGCCGATGTCGCGCACCGGAAAGCCGCCGTCACCGGCGTGAACGAATTCCCGAACCTGGCCGAGCGGCCGCTGTCGGAGGCCGCAAGGCAGCCGGGCCGGGTCGCCCGCTACGGCGCCGCGTTCGAGCAGTTGCGCAACCGGTCCGACGACTACCTGGCCGAACACGGCACCCGGCCGAAAGCGCTGCTGGTGCCGCTCGGTTCGGTCGCCGAGCACAACGTCCGGGTCACCTTCGTCGCGAACCTCCTGGCTTCGGGCGGGATCGAGTCGATCAATCCCGGCCCGCTCGAGGTGAGCGGAATCGCCGCGGCGGCAACTGGATCCGGTGCGCCGATCGCGGTGCTGTGCGGGTCGGACGCGCGGTACGGGGCCGAGGCGGGTGCGGCGGTGGAGCAGTTGCGTGCCGCGGGCGTACCCACCGTGCTGCTGGCCGGTGCCGCGAAGGCCGTCGCCGACCTGGACGACGCGCGACGCCCCGACGGATTCCTCGCCGCGCGCATCGACGCGGTCGCCGCGCTGTCCGGCCTGCTGGAGAAGGTGGGAGCCTGATGACTACTCGTGAGATCAAGCACGTGATCGGCAGTTTCGCCGAGGTTCCGCTGACCGAGCGCGCGCCGGAGCCGGCCGCGGTCGACGCGGCGCAGGTGGCGGCCTACGTGCGGGCTGCCGCGGCGGCCAACCGGTACGCCCCCGAGCAGCTGGTGTGGTCGACGCCCGAAGGCATCGACGTGCCGCCGGTGTTCACCAAGGCCGACCGGGATGCCATTGCGGCCGAAGGGTATCCGCTCGACAGCGTGCCCGGCGTCGCGCCGTTCGTGCGCGGGCCGTACCCCACGATGTACGTCAATCAGCCGTGGACCATCCGCCAGTACGCGGGCTTCTCCACCGCCGCGGACTCCAACGCCTTCTACCGGCGCAACCTGCAAGCGGGCCAGAAGGGCCTGTCGGTGGCGTTCGACTTGGCGACGCACCGCGGCTACGACTCCGACCACCCGCGCGTGCAGGGTGACGTCGGCATGGCGGGCGTGGCCATCGACTCGATCCTGGACATGCGCCAGCTGTTCGACCACATCCCGCTGGACCAGGTCAGCGTGTCGATGACGATGAACGGCGCGGTGCTGCCGATCCTGGCGCTGTACGTCGTGGCCGCGGAGGAACAGGGCGTCGCGCCCGAGCAGCTGGCCGGAACCATTCAGAACGACATTCTGAAGGAGTTCATGGTCCGCAACACCTACATCTATCCGCCGAAGCCCTCGATGCGGATCATCTCCGACATCTTCGCCTATACCAGCGCGAAGATGCCGAAGTTCAACTCGATCTCCATCTCCGGCTATCACATCCAGGAAGCGGGCGCGACCGCCGACCTGGAGCTGGCCTACACCCTCGCCGACGGCGTGGAGTACATCCGCGCCGGCATCGACGCGGGCATGGCGGTCGACGAGTTCGCGCCGCGGCTGTCGTTCTTCTGGGCCATCGGCATGAACTTCTTCATGGAGGTCGCGAAGCTGCGCGCCGGGCGCCTGCTGTGGAGCGAGCTGGTCGCGAAATTCAACCCGAAGAGCGCGAAATCGCTGTCGCTGCGCACCCATTCGCAGACCTCCGGCTGGTCGCTCACCGCCCAGGACGCCTACAACAACGTGGCGCGCACCTGCATCGAGGCGATGGCCGCCACGCAGGGCCACACCCAGTCGCTGCACACCAACGCACTCGACGAGGCACTGGCGCTGCCGACGGACTTCTCCGCCCGCATCGCCCGCAACACGCAGCTGCTCATCCAGCAGGAGTCGGGCACCACCCGCCCGATCGACCCGTGGGGCGGTTCGTACTACGTCGAGTGGCTCACCCACCAGCTGGCCAACCGGGCGCGTGCGCACATCGCCGAGGTCGAGGCGCACGGCGGCATGGCGCAGGCGATCGGCGAGGGCATCCCGAAGCTGCGCATCGAGGAGGCCGCCGCGCGCACCCAAGCGCGCATCGACACCGGTCAGCAGCCGGTCATCGGCGTCAACAAGTATCAGGTCGAAGAGGATCACGAAGTCGAGGTTCTCAAGGTCGACAACTCCCGGGTACGCGCCGAGCAGCTGGAGAAGCTGCAGCGGCTGCGCGCCGAGCGGGATCCCGACGCGGTGCGCCGGGCGCTGGCCGAATTGACCCGAGCCGCCGCCTCTTCCGAGGGCGGCATGGCGAACAACCTGCTCGCGCTGGCGATCGACGCGGCACGGGCCAAGGCCACCGTCGGCGAGATCTCCGACGCACTGGAACAGGTGTACGGACGCCATCAGGCCGAGATCCGTACGCTGTCCGGTGTGTACCGCGACGAGGCAGGAAAGGTCACCAACATCACCAAGGCGAGCGAGCTGGTCGAGGAGTTCGCCGAGGCCGAGGGCCGCCGCCCGCGCATCCTCGTCGCGAAGATGGGCCAGGACGGCCACGACCGGGGACAGAAGGTGATCGCCACGGCCTTCGCCGACCTCGGCTTCGACGTCGACGTTGGCCCGCTGTTCCAGACCCCGGAAGAGGTGGCGCAGCAGGCGGCCGACAACGACGTGCATGTCGTCGGGGTGTCGTCGCTGGCGGCGGGCCACCTCACGCTGGTGCCCGCCCTGCGGCAGGCCCTGGCCGATGTCGGGCGCCCCGACATCATGGTCATCGTCGGCGGCGTCATCCCGCCCGGTGACTTCGACGAGCTCTACCAGGCCGGGGCCGCGGCGATCTTCCCGCCCGGCACCGTGATCGCCGACGCGGCGATCGACCTGCTGAAGAAGCTCGGCACCGAACTCGGTCACGAACTCGGTAGCGGCGCCGCGGATTCCGCCGCCACGGAATGAGCGAAGCGGGTTCAGCAGCGCGGCACACCGCGAAGGCGGCCGCGCGCCGGACGATCGACGTCGACGCGCTCGCCGCGGCGGTCCGTGCCAATGAGCGGGCCGCCCTGGCGCGGGCGATCACGTTGGTGGAGTCCACCAGGGCCGATCACCGAGCGCTGGCGCAACAACTGCTGCTGAAGGTGACGCCCGAGGCGGGGGCGCCCGGAGGGCGGCCGGTCTCGAACCGAGTCGGCATCACCGGCGTTCCCGGCGTGGGCAAATCCACCTTTATCGACGCGCTCGGCATGCACCTGATCGATGCAGGGCACCGGGTCGCCGTGCTCGCCGTGGATCCGTCCTCGACCAGGACCGGCGGCTCCATTCTCGGCGACAAGACCCGGATGGCGCGGCTGTCGGTGGAACGCAACGCCTACATCCGCCCCTCGCCCACGGCGGGCACGCTCGGCGGCGTCGCCAAGGCGACGCGCGAAACGATCGTGCTGCTCGAAGCGGCGGGATACGACGTGATCCTGGTCGAGACCGTCGGCGTGGGTCAGTCCGAGGTCACCGTCGCGAACATGGTCGACGTGTTCTGCTTCCTCACCCTGGCCAGGACCGGTGACCAGCTCCAGGGCATCAAGAAAGGCGTGCTCGAACTCGCGGACGTGGTCGCGGTGAACAAGGCCGACGGCAAACACGAAGTCGAGGCCAAGGCCGCCGCCAGGGAACTCGCCGGGGCGCTGCGCCTGATCCATCCGCACGACGCTCTGTGGCGTCCGCCGGTGCTCACCATGAGCGGGTTGCACGGGATCGGGCTGGACCGGTTCTGGGACACGGTACTCGAGCATCGCCGAGTGCTCACCGAAGCCGGGGAGTTCGACGAGAAGCGCCGCCGCCAGCAGGTCGATTGGACCTGGACCATGGTGCACGATCAATTACTGCGCAGGCTCGCGGACAACCCGGACGTGAAAGCGATTCGGGCGCAGGTGGAGAAGCAGGTTCGCGACGGCACCCTGACCGCGGCTCTCGCCGCCGAGGAACTATTGCGAGCCTTCGACGGCCGCTGATCGCGCGGTCCCGCCGTTTGCGGATGCCGTGCCGGGACTGTGCGGAGTGGACGGCCCACCCGTGCCCGTGGCATGCTGCGACGGTACGAATCAATCAGATCGTCAGCGCCAGGTAGGTCGGTGGAGCGCGTTGGCGTGCTCGTCGGTGGCGGGCACGGCCGACTCCGCCCTCGGTGGTGTGGCTGTGTTTCGAGACCGGCGAAAGTCTCGAAAGGACACCCTTGTGCACACCGGCCATTACGACCTCGGCGACGACTACATCCCCGATGCCTCCGGCGATGCCGACGCGATCATCGATGCCTTCTTCGATGACATCGCGGCAACCGTACGCGAGTACGACCTCGACTCCGGCCTCATCGCCGAAATGCGTTCGCGTCTCGATGAATCCGTTGACGCCAACCGGCACCGCATCGTCGACGAACCTGCCGCCCACAATCTGCGCATGACTCTCGCGCTCGTGGTGGCCTACCGTATCCTGCGTCCGAAGTTGGGACGCACCGCGACGATCGCGGCGCTGCGCCGCGCGTTCGTCGAACCTCTCGGCGCTCCGGTGCGCGCAGGCACCCGGGCCATGCTGGACGCCGCGCCGGATCCGTTCGCCGCCATGGTCGCGGTATCGAAGGCGCGAGAGCGCTACGCCTTCGGCGATGGATTCACCTTCGTGCGGCCTGCGGATGACGACCACGCCTACCACGTGGATGTCACGCGCTGCTTCTATCACGAAGTGCTCGTCGCGCACTCGGCGGCGGAATTGACGCCGGTGATGTGCGAGTTCGACGCGAATTGGATCGAGGCTATCGACCCGGCTCGGCACCGGTTCAGCTTCGAACGGCCGACCACCATCGGCAGAGGTGGCTCGCACTGTCCTTTCCATTTCCATCGGACGCCTTGAAACGGTTGCGAGTTGGCGCAGCGTAGTACCACACCTGCCTGCCGCTCAAAGGGAGTCGCCGAGCGATTCGAGCAACGCGCGCAACATGCCCGCCAGCTGCTCGCGTTGCTCGGCGCTGAGTGGTTCGAGCAGACGCCGCTCGGTCGCCACATGATCCGGTAGTGCCGCGTCGATGAGTTCGTGGCCCGCGGCGGTGAGCGTGACGCGGATTCCCCGCCCGTCGAATTCGCTGCGCGAGCGGCGCACCAGTCCGCGCTCTTCGAGTCGATCCAGTCGCTGGGTGATGGCGCCGGAGGTGACCATGGCGGCGCGCATCAGCTCGGTCGGGGTCAGGCAGTGCGGCGGGTCGGCGCGGCGCAGAGTGGCCAGCACATCGAAGGACGCGGCGTCCAGACCGTGCGCGGCGAAAGTCTTGCGCAGTTCGGCCCAGGTCAGCTGGGACAGCCTGGTCAGGCGTCCCAGTACGGCCATGGGTGAGACGTCCAGGTCAGGACGCTGCGCCTGCCACTGTGCGAGCACCCGGTCGACATGATCGGTCACCACCGCACTCTAACGAATAGCTCAGCGGTGAGTTATCTCATAGCGCTGTTAGCTCACCGCTAAGCTATGTTCCTTAGAGCTAAGTATTGGACGGAAGGGGGTGCCAAATCATGCGTATTACGGTGTTCGGTGCGGCAGGTGACGTGGGGCGCCGGGTGGTGGCCGAGGCGTTGGCACGCGAGCATGAGGTCACCGCCGTGGTTCGTGATCCGGCTCGTGCGACCACCGTTCCCGCGGAGGCGCTGGTCCGGCAAGGCGACGCGTCGAGACTCGACGACGTGGTTTCGCTCAGCACCGGACAGGATCTGGTCATCACGGCGACGAGGCCCGCCCTCGGCCGCGAGCACGAACTGCCCACGGTCACGTCGGTGCTGCTCGCTGGGCTGGCGCGCACCGGCGTCCGGTTGCTCGTCGTCGGCGGCGCCGCCACCCTGACCGTGCCGGGAGCGGGTGATGTGACCCTGCACGAAACACCGGACTTCCCAGCGGAATTGCGCGGTATCGCCCAGGCGTGCGCCGATCAGCTCGCGCTGTGCCGGGCCGATACCGCCGCGGACTGGACCTACCTGAGCCCGCCCGCCGAACTGGTGCCAGGCGAGCGAACCGGGACCTACCGTCTGGGTACGGACGAATTGCTGGCGCGTGCGGACGGCCTCTCCGCGATTTCCATGGAGGACTTCGCGGTCGCGCTTCTCGATGAGGCGGAACGGCCCGCCCATCGGCGCACCCGGTTCACAGTCGTCGCAGCCTGATCGGCATTTCGGCGTCGAACCGGGTCATTCGATGCCGAACAACGTCGCCGCGTTGTGATAGCAGACCTGACGCAGCCAGTCGTCGCCGAGGTCGAGCCGCTCCAGCGCGTGGACCGAATGGCCGTAGGAGTGCGGAATATTCGGGAAATCGCTGCCGAAGAGGATGCGGTCGGCGAGGGATCGCAGTCTGCTGTGCTCGCCGATCGGGTAGGGGGCGTCGGCCTCGGAGAAATCGGTCCACACCATGGTGGTGTCGAGCCGGAGGTTCGGGTAGGCCTCGGCAAGGTCGAGGAATTCGGAGTACTCGGGCGTGCCCATGTGCGCGATGATCAGCGGGAGGCGTGGAAAGCGCTGCAGCACACCGGCAATCGGCTCCGTTCCGGTGTGCGTTCCCGGCGCCGGTCCGGAACCGCAATGGATCACGATCGGGATCTGTGCGTCCTCCAGCAGGCCCCAAACCGGTTCCAAGAGCGGGTCTCCAGGATGGTAGTCACCGACTTGGACGTGCGCTTTGAAGACGCGGGCTCCGTCCTGCACGGCCGCGGCGACGTAGCTCTCGGCCTCCGGCTCGGGGAAGAACGTCGCGGTGTGCAGGCAATCCGGGGTGCGCGCCGCGAAGTCGGCGGTCCATTCGTTGAGCCATGCGGCCATGTTCGGCTTGTGTGGGTACACCAGCGCGGTGAAGGCTCGGACGCCGAAATCGCGCAAAGTCTTCAACCGGACCTGTTCGTCGGCGCGGTAAGCGATCGGCCAGGCGCGGCCGATCAGCGGACCGGCCGAGTCGAAGTATGCCCACACCTTCCGCAGCACCTGGTCGGGCATGAAATGGGTATGGACGTCGATTATTCCGGGCAGTCCGAGCTCGGTGCGGAAGGCGGACAGGTAATCGGTGTCGTCGGCGCCGGTCACCGAACCTCCTGGGCGGCGGGCGGGTGGACCGTCCGTGCGAAATCGCCGATCCGGGTGATCATCCGTTCGAAGAAGAGCTCCGGGTCGGTGCCGATCACGATGTCGGCGTTCGGTTCGCGTCCCCACATGCCCGTCCAGTCGGCGACCGTGGTCGCGCGGGTGATGGTGCCGGCCAACTCCACGTCCACCGTCGCGGGCCGGGTGCGGGCGAGCGACGGATCCAGCGCTACCGCGGCCGCGAACGGATCGTGCATGTGAGCGAGGTAGCCCAGGTCGTAGCCGTCGTGGAAGTCGAAGTAGAACCGCACCGCGTCGGTGACGTGCCGGACTATCGGATTGCTCGCGACCGAGCGGGACCCGGGTGGTTCTGCGGACGAGACGTGTTCCAGCGGAAAGCTTTTCGCGCGCTCGGCGAGACGGACCAGGTGCTCGGGTCGCATCTCGATGGTCTCGGTGACGTCGAGCGCGCAGACGATCGGCCTGCGGTCCGCCGGCGCCGCGGCGAAGGCGTCGAAGACCTCCTTTGCGGCCTCCGGATCGACGTGCACGTTCCATTCGTTGGTCGGCGTCGTGTTGCCGGGGTGGTTGAACGCGCCGCCCATGATCACCAAGCGGTGCAGCAACAGCGGCAGCTCGGGCTCGATCCGCAGGGCGAGCGCGAGATTGGTCAGCGGCCCGGTGCAAAGCCCGACAATCTTGCCGGGATGCGCACGCGCCAGGTCGGCCCACATCTGCGCGGCCGAACGCGAGGAGAGGCGGCGTGCGGACGCGGGCAGTTCGGCGTACCCGACGCCCTGTGGCCCGTGCGTGTCCTCGGTGGTGCGCAGCGGGATCGCCAAGGGGTCGGCGGCGCCGAGCGCTACCTCGATATCGGGTGCGTGGCAGATATCCAGCCAGGCGAGATTGTTGGCCGCCACCTGCGCCGCGGGCACGTTGCCCGCGGTGGCGGCGATCCCCGCGATTTCGGCTTCGGGGGAGCCGAGCAGGTACAGCAGGGCGAGGGAATCGTCGATGCCGGTGTCGACGTCCAGGATGATCTTCTGCCGCACAGCACGAGACTATCCACCCGCAGCGCTCCCCCCGCGCCGAGGTGCCGATAGCTCGGAAGTGGCGGAATTAGTACATGCGTCTAGTACATTTGTCTAAGACATAGTAGCCTGTGGTCATGGGAAATCGCGAGGATCTATTGGCGGGAGCACGGAAAGTCATCATCGAGCGGGGCGTGGCCAAAGCCACGGCCCGTGACATCGCCTCCGCCGCCGGGGTGAGCCTGGCGGCGATCGGCTACCACTTCGGCTCGAAGGAGCAGTTGATCACCGAGGCACTGACCGACGGTCTCGGCACCGCGATCGGCGACAGCATGGAGGCGCTGATCCGCCAGGGCGGCGCTACACCGCTGGCCGCATTCGCCGCCCTGTGGAATGCGATGCCCGCCGTATTCACCGACAATCGCGACAGCATGCTGGCGAGCATGGAAAACCTGGTGCGTGTGGCGCGGTCGCCGGAATCGCGGAAATTCTTCGCCGAGACCCTGCCCGGGGCGTATCGGGACATGGCGGAGGCCCTGCGAGAGGCGCACCCGCAGTTGAGCGAGGACCAGTCCGAAGCGATTGCGGAACTGTATTTTGTACTCGTGCAGGGACTCGGCATACTGCAAACCATCGCACCAGAGGCGAAGCTTCCGGACGGGGACCGGCTGGCGCAGGCGGTAACAGCTCTGACCGCTGCCGATTAGCGGCCTTGTGGCCGATCATAGGCGGTGGTGATTTCACACGGCGGCGAACCCGCGCACGGTCTTCATGCTCGAATGTTGCCCTAGCCATTCAGCTCATCGAGCGCTTGGACAATCAAGCCGCGGGCGTCGCGGCCGTACACCGCGCTGCTCTTGAGAACCTCGAACATGCGCATGTACAAGTGACACTCGGCGGGCTGGGTTACCTGGATGTTCGCCGTGGGCGTTTCGAGTGCGACGAGATCGTCATCGAAAATCCAGAACCCTGCGGAGGCAACGGCATCCCGCTCGGTCATCAATGGAATGACACCGAGCGAGACGTTCGGGAGCGCCATCACCTCGAGCAGGCGGCCGAGTTGTCCTGCCTGCACCTCGGCGGTGCCGAACCACGTGCGGAGCGCCTGTTCCTCCAGCAGCACCACGAACCGTTTCCCGCCGCGCTGGAGTATCCGCTGCCGTTCTATCCGGACTGCCACGGCGTCTTTGACATCGTTGGGGGTGCCGAGAAACTTGATCCAGAACGACAGCATTGCCGCGGTGTATTCGGCTGTCTGGAACAGGCCGGGGATGACGTTGTGCTCGTAGATGCGGAACACTTTCGTTTTTTCGTACCGCTGCAACGTGTGGGCGCCGAGGACTCGCTTCATTCCTGCGCGGGACTGGCGACGGAACTCCAGGTAGGCGGAGTCGACCGCGCGGAGACTGGCGATCAGGTCCGGGACTTCGTCGATAGCGTCGCAGATCCGGCACCATTCGCGGATGTCCTGATCGGTTGGCTGTTGAACCCCGTTCTCGATCTTCGACACTCGGGTGTAGTGCTGGCTGGTTGCTTCGCCGAGTTGGCGGATGGTCAGCCCCGCGTCTTTGCGGAGGTCGCGGAGCCGGCCACCCAGCGCACGCCGCGCTTCATGCGCGGAGCTAGAAGGGCTGGTACTCACGGTGTGGTATCGCCACCTGCCACACCGCGTCGAATGCGCCGCGGCACAGCTGGATATCGTGCGGGTCTGTCGATGTCACTTTGTCGACACCGAGACCATTGCCTGCGTAGTGAAGGAACACCACCAATCGGTCATCCAACAGGTAGAAGTCGTTGCCGGGTATGGCGATCGACGACACTCGACTGCGCGGTACCCAACGAATATCCTCGCCGGCTTCGACCATTGGATAAGCGATGCTGTAGGACCAGCGTTGATAGTCGCTCAGTGGCTCGGAGACGATTCGAGCCCGTCGCACCGAGCGACCGGTCGCGACGTGCTTGCGCAGCGTGGCACACCAATCTTGCAGCCATTCGAGGTCGTCGGCCTCGCCTACCGCCCACTTTGCCATGTGCGGCAACTCAACTGCTGTGCCATACGCGTCTCGGGTTTCGAGATGGACAGCCGCATGCTCGAAGTCGGTCAGCAGCTGCTCGAACTCATCGTCACTGATCGAGGTCACTTTCTTCCTGCCTGAAGAACTGGACTAGCCGGTCTGGGATCTCGACGCACGTCTCGCCGTCCGGGATGTCCATCTGAGCGAGCGTGGCGGGATCAGTGATCTCCCATCCTTGCACCACCCATGAACCTGTATCGGTGCGGTACACGGTTGGTGAACCGCTTGGGTTCGACGCCGGATCCTTGCCGATGAACGTCAAACGCATGATTGGCCCCCTGCCTATCGTGTTGCGGACAGTTGCGGCCCGCTCAGTCCATCGTTCTGCCTCGCGAGCCTCGGTCAGAGAAGATGTCTCGACCATCATGCTTGCCTTACAGCACATTTCAAGTTGTTGCTGCCGGATCGGCGGTTGGTCCGCAACATTTCGCAACAAGCTTCCATCAAGCGAGGCGCGAACCTTACCGTCGACGCCAGGCCCTCGACGCCGAGGTGTTGCCGGTGGCGAAATGCAGAGCCCTCGGTGTCGGGTGCCCCATCCAATAGAACAACCACCGCGTCAAGGGGTATCGAGATGCCCGAAGAGCTTGCAGTCGTATTGATCGTCGCAGCCGCCGTCGTAGGGATGGTGCTACTTCTGTTCTGGGTGCTGCCCTGGCTGATCGACCTGGGCCGCCAGTGGCCCGAACTCCAGCACGCTGATGAAATGCCAGAACCCCTAGGCCCGCACGCCGCTCCGAGAATGCCCTACCTGGTGGACGAGGCTCACTGGGTTACCCAGGAACACATCGACTGCGACGCCCGCACCTGCGGCGCCAAGGGCGCGGCTATCGACATCCTCATCGAAGCAGGGCGCATGCGGCCCGGCAGGAGCTTCCGATGACGCCGGTCACGCACCCGGACGTGCTCGACCGGTGGCGGGCACAGCCCTGTACGAATCCGGCGATCGAGAACCTCGAGCACGCCCGGTTCGTGCTCACCTACCACGACGGCCACGGATGTGATCAGTTCCTCGCCGCGCTCGGGCGCGAATCGGTGGTGTTGCGATGAGGAAACGACTCGTCGGCGAAGGGTGTGAGGACGCCGCGGTGCCGGGTATCGACATCCGCCAGGCTCGCGGCATCATCGCGATTCACGAGCACTGCGTCCCGGACTGCCCGCGCAAGCGCACCGCGTCCGAATATCTGCGGCAGCAGGGTGTTCGCGCGGAAGACAAAACCGATGGCGCTCACTGAGCCGCAGGCGAAGGTGCTCGGCGCGATCTCGGCAACGCCGATGTCCTTCGCCGATATCCGTATCCGCACAGGGCTTTCGGAGCACACCACACGCGCCACCATGCACGCACTCGCCTACCTCGGGTGGGTCCGCCGCGCCGCCGCGTGCTGGCAGATCACCGACGAGGGACAGCGGGTGATCGGCGAGCCGCGTTACCGGGACTTCCGCCTCAACACCACTCGCCAGGAGGTCGATCTCGCCTGAAACCTATGACCGGGCACAGGGTTACGCGAGGATGTATCCATGGCTAGGCGTCGGCGGCGGGCCGGGAGGTCGTGGCGCGCCCGGTTGGGGTGGATTCTGCTCGGCTGGGCACTGTTGATGGTGTGCGTGGCATTTCCCGTATGGGCGATCGCGACCGGCGATGTCAACAAGGTAGCCGGGTGGGCGAATATCTTGGCGTTGCCCGTCTCCGCGCTGGGTCTGATGTTGCTGCTGGCCGAGGACGGATCGGCTGATGCCGGTCGAGGGAATGATCGGCGGCGACCGTGGATGGCCCCGCCACTGGACCGCATGGTGGAGCGGCCCGAGCTGGGTGGCCGGCTTGTGGCGGCACTGACCGCGCCGACGCCGGTGGAGGTGGGGTTGACCACCGGGCTGCAAGGGGCACCGAAGTGGCGGCCTTTACAGGCCGCCTCCGGGTGCACGGTTGCGTGTTCTCGCCGGACGGCAGTCTGCTCGCCACCAACGACGTCGATACGACGCGACTGCGGCACATCGTGACCGGCAGACAGCACGTACTGATCGGTCACACCGGCCGAGTGAACCGCTGTGCGTTCTCAGCCGACGGCGCCCTGCTGGCGACGGCGGGCAACGACTCCACGGCCCGGCTCTGGCTGGTCGCCGACGGCAGTCAGCGGGCAATACTGGCGGGCCATACCGGGTGGGTGAACAGCTGCAGCTTCGCCCCGGACGGGACGTTGGTCGCCACCGGCGGCAGCGACTGCACCGTGCGGCTGTGGCGGGTGGCCGACGGCAGGCAGCGCGCGGTGCTGACCGGTCACACCGGCCGCGTCAAACACTGCGCGTTTTCCCCCGACGGCGTGCTGCTCGCGACCGCGAGCAGCGATCGCACAGCCCGCTTGTGGGGGGTCTCCGACGGCACTACGCGAGCGGTGCTGGCCGGCCATGGCGATCTACTCAATGACTGCACGTTCTCACCGGACGGCACGCTGCTCGCGACGACTAGCGACGACCGGACCGTTCGCCTATGGCGGGTGTCCGACGGCACCGAGCGCGCCGTGCTCTCCGGTCATGCAAGCTGGGTGGACAAGTGCGAATTCTCTCCTGATGGCACGCTGCTCGCTACTGCGAGCAACGACGGGACTGTGCGGCTGTGGCGGATAGCCGATGCCCGCTGTCAGTGCGCCTTGCGATTCGCCGGTCCCGTGGTCGGTATCGCGTGGCATCCCAACACCACCACACTTTGTACCGTCGGTGGAGCCGGCATGTACATGCTGACCTATCAGCCATAGCTCTGGAATCGACGGCGCACCTCCAATTCCGTTCCTGCACTGCGGACACGCAACGGTGGAGACTCCGCGGTCTCCCGCGGAGGTGAGCCAGCTCGTTCCAGGCGGTCGCGTTTCCGACGTAAAGATGAGCGGCCCAACGGACCACCGCAGACGGCGATGGACTCAGGCTCGGTCAGTCGTCGCTGATTTCCCCGGCGGGGATGTGGCGCAGGCGGAGCACCGCGACCGCGGACAGCGCCAGGGCCGCTAGGGCAGCGATGGTTGCGGTGACCTGCACGCCGTGCAGGAACGCTTGGCGCGCGGCCAGCAGAACTGCCTCGCCCACTTCGCCGGGCAGTGTGGTGGCGGTGTGCGCGGCGGCGCCGAGAGTGTCGCGCACAGAACGCTCGGCCTCGGCTGGGACCCCAGCGGGGAGCGAGCCGGCGAGGTCGCCGCGGTAGAGCGCGACGCTGATGCTGCCGAGAATCGAAATGCCAAGGGCACCACCGAGTTCCGCGCCTGTTTCGGAAACTCCCGCGGCGGCGCCTGCCTGTTCCTGTGGCGCCGAGCCGACGATCAGTTCGGTGGTGATGCCGAACACCGGCGCCAGTCCCAGGGCGATGATCACCGAGGCGGCCAGCGCGAGCAGCACGTCGCCGGTCACCTCGACCTGTGTCATCAACACCAGGCCGACGGCCGAGGTGGCCAAGCCGGAGCCGATCAGGTACGCCGGGCGCACCACCCGGACGATGCGGGGCGCCAGCTGCGAGCCGACGATGAACCCGAGTCCGGACGGCGCCATCACCAAGCCCGCCGCCAGAGGTGAGAGCCCCAGCACGAGCTGGAAGTACTGGGCCACAAACAGGAAATAGCCGAACGCGACGAAGATGCCGACCACGTTGATCAGCAGCGCGATCCGGAACGTGCCCAGCCGGAACAAGCGCAGGTCGAGCATCGGGTGCGCACTGCCGAGCTGGCGGCGCACGAACACGACGCCGATGGCGAGACCGGTGACGATCGCGAGCACGGCGCCCGCGCCCGGCCCGTCCTGGGCGATCTTCTTCATGCCGAATACCAGCGCGATCATCGCGGCAACACACAGTGCGGCGCTGAGCGGATCCAATCGCCCCGCGTCCGGATCGCGGTATTCGGGAAGCACTTTCGGCCCCAAGACCAGCAGCAGCGCCATGACCGGGACCGCGAGCAGGAAGACCGACCCCCACCAGAACCGCTCCAGTAGGACGCCGCCGAACAGTGGCCCGACCGCACCACCGGCGGAGAACGCGCCGACCCACACGCCGACCGCCACCGACCGCTGCTTGGCATCGCGGAACATGCTGAACAGCAACGACAGTGTCGATGGTGCGAGCGTCGCGCCGGCGATCCCTTGCAGAGCGCGGCACGCGATCAGCAGCTCCGCGCTAGGCGCGAACGCCGCGACCACCGACACCACCGCGAACGCCGCCGCGCCCGCCATGAGCAGCCTGCGCCTGCCGATCCGGTCGCCGAGTGTGCCCATGGTGACCAGCAGCCCGGCCACCATGAACCCGTAGACGTCGATGATCCACAGCAGCTGTGAGCTGGTCGGCTGCAGTTCGGCGCTGATCATCGGCACAGCGAGGTGCAACACCGTCATGTCCATCGCGTAGACCAGGCAGGCGAGCGCGAGCACGCCGAGCCCGATCCACTCTCGCCGACCGCCGAGCGGCTCGGCGGCGCGGTCGAGCGTGGTGTCCACGGCGCGGGTTCCTTCCGAAATGGTGTCGGTGAGCGTCATGCCGGTTCAGACGACGCGAGGACAACCATTTCATCGCCCGCTGCCGGGACGCCGCAAAGTATTTTCGCGGCGCCCCGGCGGGCCTGTCAGTGCGCCGGGAGCGGCCAGGCGGGGCGATCCGCGCCGTAGGCGGGCGCGGGCCAGGCGTAATCCGGGTATTCGGCGAGGGCGGGGGGCGCGGTGACGACCTGCCCATGGCGCACCGCCTGCGCCGGGTTCGGCGCCGCGGCCTTGGGGTGACGCGGCGTGCGATCCGGCGCGTCGAGCAACCAGGACGCGGTGCGTGCCAGCGCGACGCGGACGTCCCGGCCGACACCGTCCTGGCCGCGGGCGACCAGCGCATCGATCACGCCCGCGGCGAGCAGATAGCCCGACGCGTGATCCAGCGCCTGCGCGGGCAGCGCGCCCGGTACCGCGGGGGCGCCTTCGAGGATCGAGATGCCAGAGGCGGCTTGCACGATGCTGTCGAAACCGCGGTGCCCGCCCCACGGACCCGTCTCACCCCACGCGGACACCCGCCCGTGGACCAGGCCGGGTCGGCCGGCGGCGCGCACGCCCGCGCGCTCCAGCGCGCCCGGACGGTAGCCGGTGATCAGCACATCCGCGGCGGCGATCAGTTCATCGATCCGGTGGGTGCGCAGGTCCACCAGCGTGGAGCGCTTGCCCTGGCAGGTATCCGCGTACTGCCACGGGATCTCCGGCAGCTGCGGCGGATCGACCCGCAGGACCTCGGCGCCGAGCAACGCCAGCGCTCGCGTCGCGACCGGTCCCGCGATCACCCGGGTCAGATCGAGCACCCGCAAACCCCGCAGCGGCTGCAAAGGTGCCGCACCCGACGGCAAGCCGGGTTCGCCGCGGTCTGTGCGGGGCGCGATCGCCACCACGGGGCCCGCGGCGGCGGCCTGTCCCTGCGGGCTCTCGGCCCACTCCTGCTCGGTGCGGACCCGGACCGCGATCGCGCCGTGGGCGGCGGCCCGCTCCTCCAGATCGGAGGCGCGGCTCATGGCCATCTGGGCGACGGCCAGATCGGCGGGCGCGGATTCGGGCAGGTCGAGGGTGGCGAGCAGGCGGGCGCGGTGGTGCGGATAGTTGGCGTGCGTGCGAACCCAGCCGTCGAAGGTGGGAAAGAATCCGGACAGGTCGGTGAACACCGCCGGCCCTTGGCCACCGACGCGGAGCAGTTTCTCGCTGGAGAAGGCCGCGGTGATACGGGTGGGATCGATGCGGTGCGGCACCGGATCGAGGCCACGCGCTTCGCGCATACGGTTCGCCGCGGCCGTCAGCGTCGCGACCGAACCGGCCGCCAGCGCCCAGACCGGCAATGTCGCGGCGAGATTGCTACCCGGGTCGGGCGCGGGGGAGATGGGCGAGGCGGTGACACCGATACCGGCCTCGTAGTCGCGGACGAGCCGTGCGTGCGTGTTCACTCGCTTCAGCGTAGTTGCCGCGCCGGAGAAGTCGCGGGCCGCGGTTGATCTTCGCGCGGGCTCGGGGCGGCCACGATTTCCGGGGTGCGCCGCCGATCTCAGGTGCCACCTGCGGTGTTTCGGATCGGGATGGGAACTTCACCGGTGCGCAGGTGTGCGGCGTCACTCGGCGCCGGAGTCGTAGCCGCTCGGATCCCGTAGTCATCGGCGCCGTGCCGCCGGGCGTACTCGGGCGGCGATCATGCGATCGCGGATACGTTTCGGTGGGATTGCGGAAGGAATGCCGACAAGCGGGTCGGACCGGCTCGACAGCGCATCAGGGCGTACGTCGGACAGTGGAGTTGCGTAGATGTTTCGGCACGATCGCCGACGACGACGTGAAACAAGCTGTCACGCAGGTCTTCTCGCCAGTGAGGATAGGCAGGCGACGCGCGGCGTGAATTCGGCGAATATGTCCGAGTGCTGCACCGCAGCTCACGGCGCGGAAAACAACGCGTGAATCGGATGACCTGTCCGTCACGTGCGGACATAGGGATAGAGCATGACTGGCCGTACCGCACCACCACGCGGCACCGATACCTGAGGTCGAGCGACGATGACGAACGCCTATGCCGACAGTCCGGAGTACACAGTCCCGACGACGAGGGTGAGAAGGGACCCGCCTGGGCGGGAGAGGACCCCGGCTTTCGGCAACGATATACAGCCGCGATCCGCGCTGATCCCGGACCGGGTTCGCCACGCGCCGATCAAACACGACTACGAGCTGATGGCGGTGCAGGACGCCCAGAACGCCGGATACCTGCGGGAAATCCAGGACCTCGCCGCCGAACGCGCCGCGCTCGGCGGGCGTAAAGGCCATGATCAGGCGACGCGGCTGCGCTTGGAACAGCTCGAGGCGGCGCTCGCGGCGGCCACGGCGGACGCCATCGCCGCGGGGATTCCCGCAGGCGACGTCGATCGTGCGGTGGAGTACGGACGCGCCGGGGACTACTGGGCTGATCGCCCGGCGCACCGCTATCTCGGTCGCATCGCCCAGCTGATGCACGAAATGGATTCGCGGCTCAGCGAATTGGACGATTACCGGCAGCGGGTCGCCGAACTCGAACGACGACTGGCGCGGACTCGCCTCGGCGACGCCTGATCCATCCTGTCCGCCCACTCGACCCCGGTGGGATGCGTGCCGCTCCGGCCGGGAATGCCTCATCCGTGCAGGAGACGGTGTCCGCGGAACAGCTCGACTCCGTCGAGTACGGGCGCGCGGTACCGACCGGCTCGGCGGCGCCGGTCCCGCGGGCTGTACCGACGACGGCGGGCTGATCTTGCGCGACGCCGCTACTTCGCGTTCAGCCTCAGCGACGACCACCGCGTTCTGCTGTGCGCGTGATCCGGGCGAACCATCGCGAGCACCCCACGCGAGATGGTGCGGCTGCTGACCTGATCGCCCATGATCGGGCAGATGCGCCGGATGCATGCCGATGGTGGCCGTGCCGCGGTAACCGAGGCGAGCCCGCGCAGCACCTGATCGACCATCTGCGGACTTTCACACTCTGATCGGTGCGCGCCTGTTGGCGTGGCCTGGTCGGCCCGAATCCTGTTCGCGGCTCGGCCAATCGGTTTCGACCATGTGCGAAGAGCTCACCCGGTATTTGTGATCACGCTGGTTGTATCCCTCGGGCGGCCTTTCCGCGGAACATAGCATCGCCGGACGGAACGCGCCGGTGACTCATCGATCCCGGCTGACCGATTGTCGACCGGAAAGAGCCGATTACCGTGCCGCCGAAGCCTTCCCTGACCGCTACGGATGTCGTTGCGACGGTGGGGGACACCGGAGCGCAGCATTCGTGGACTGCCTGGGAGATGGCGTTCTGGGATCCGGCGCGCTGGCCACTGCGCACACTGCTGGGCCGATGGCGTGCCTGGATCGGCGCGTCCCGCACGCGCCGACGGGTCGTGTACCTGCTCGCGTTCGTCTTCGTGCTGTTCATCTTTCCCGGCCTCCTCGGGGCCACCGCGCTGGCCTTCGCGGATGGCCAGAGCGGGGTCGGCTCCAGCATCGACGCGGTGGGCTGGATGAACGTCCGGGACTCGGCCGGTGTCCGGGTGACCGACTACCTCTTCGCGTCTAGCGGCGGCAGCGTACTCCGTCCGATCGTGACGATCGTGGTGGTCGTGATCGGCCTGGAATTCGTGGGATACATCGTGATCACGACCACCGGGGTGTGGGTGATCGGCTTTGTGATCAGCTTCCAATGGCTCGATCCGTTCGGGCGCGCGCTGACCGGAGTCGCGGACAGCGTCACCGGCCAGATCGCCACCCCGCTGCTGATGACCGTCGCGGCGGCGATCGGGGCGTTCTTCGTCGGCTGGTTCGTGGTGCGCGGATACCACGCCAAGGCCACCGCGCAGGTGGTCACCATGGTGGGGGTCGCGATACTCGGTCCGATCTTCCTCGCCGAGCCGCTGGCGGACGTGTTGTCGTCGCACGGTCTGCTGGCACAGGGCCGCGATCTGGGGATCTCGGTCGCCGCCGGGCTGAACGGCCACGCCGCGCCGGACACCGACCAGCTGATCACGACGATGCAGGGCGATCTGGCGGACAACTTCGTGCGGAAACCGGTGCAGGTGTGGAACTTCGGGCACGTGGTCGACGAGTCGCCGCGCTGCGCCGCCGCCTGGTCGGCCGGGGTGCGGTCGGGTGACGACTCCGGGGTGCTGAACGGCCTGCGTGCCTGCGGCGACGCGGCGGCCTACGCCAAGGCCGACAATCCGGGCTTCGGACAGGTCGGTTCCGGTCTGGTGCTGCTGTTCTGCGCCGCGGTCCTGCTGTGCTTCGGGGTGTATCTCGGGCTGAAGATCATTTGGGCCGCGCTGGACTCGGTCTACCACGGCTTCATGTCGATCTTCGGATTCGCGGCGGGCGGATTCGTGTACGGCCCCACACAGACCTTCCTGGTGCGCAACATCGTGGACAGCCTCGTCGCGGCCGGGCGGATGGCGGCCTACACCATCTTTCTGGGGGTCTATGTTCTGTTCCTGGGCAATCTGTTCCGCGAAGCGCGCGGACAGGTGATGATCGTGCTCGTGCTCGGCGCCATCGTCGAGGTGGTCGCCATCCTCCAGTTGAAGCGGCTCAGCGCAGGCATCAGCCGCGGCAACGACTGGATCGCCAACCGGTTCGCCCTCGCCGTGCAAGGCGCGGGCGGCGGCAAGGGTGGCGGCTCGGGCACCGCCCTGGGGATGGGCCCAGGTGGCACGTCGCATTCTCTGTCCGGCGCCGGGTTGATCGCCGGGCTCGCCGCCGTCAACACCGTCAACAACAGCCCGATCGCGGCATTGCTGCTCGGCAACAAACGCAATCCGCTCGACCCGCACGCGCGACTGCGCAATCGCGCGGAACTCGGGGGTTGGCGATCGAACGCGTTGATCAACGAACGGGGCTGGAATGTCAACTACATGCGAACCCGAGAACAGCTCATGGAGGGGGCCAGAAGTGCCGTCCGCGAGCACGGCGGGCGGCACACGCCACGCAGCGCCGCCGCGGCCATCGACCGCGTCGTCAATCGCGGTGGGGGGCTCAGTGATCTGGGCAGCGCGCTGATCGATGCCGGCTTCCGCGATCAGGGGATGGTCATCGACGCGGTCCGGGCCTACAACTACCGCCAGAACTTCGCGCCCAGCGTCTGGGACGGCGACAAGTACATCGGCGAGGCGGCGGCGTCGCTCGCGGTACTCAAGCTGGGCCGCTCACCCGCCAACATGGCCTTGTTCCAGCAGACGGCGCACCGGCTCGCGAACCGCCGCTACATCGACCATGTCGCGGAATCCGAGCTCACCCGCGAAGAACGCGCCTATCTCGAGGATTACTTCCGCGCGCCGACCCGGGACAAGATCAGGGGGATCGAGGCGCTCGCGGGAGGAAGCACGATCGCCCGGGACGCGGCGGGCAACATCGTGCAGTCGAACCCGGACTACCCGCTGCCCGTGCAGTTCGAAGGCTGGAGCCAGGAACGGGGCCAGCTGATGAACAGGTTCATCATGCCCCACCTCGCCAGCCAGTATCTGGACGCCGCCAACGCCGCCGATCTTCCTCGGGCGTCGGAACTCCTGCAGACCATGGCGAATTCGGAATACTGGACCGGCAATGTGAAGCTGACGCCATCGAAGGCGATCCCGCGGTTCTGACCAGCAGCGGTCTCCGTGCCGCCCGGCCGGGAACACGACCGGACGACTACCGTGGTCCGATCCAGGTTGACGCGGGACGGACGACGGACAAGGAGACCGAACGTTGGCTGGAGCCTTCACCGATTCGGAGTGGTTGCGGACTTTGCGATCCGAGACGGTCGCGCGTCACCGTCTGCTGTGCTTCCCACCCGGCGGCGGACCGGCCACGGCGTATCGGAATCTGGCCCTGCGATTCGGTGCGGGCGTCGCGGTGCACGCCGTGCAGTACCCCGGGCGGCAGGACCGGTTGGGCGAGGAGCCGATCACCGAACTCGGCGTGCTCGCCGACCGGATCGCCGCGGAAGTTCTGGCGCAGGGAGTAGTCGACCGGCTGTCGTTGTTCGGCCACAGCATGGGCGCGACCGTGGCGTTCGAGACCGCGCGCAGGCTCGAACGCGGCGGGCGGCCGATCGTCACGCTGTTCGTCTCCGGCCGTCCGGCACCGACGTTCGAGGAGACGAAGCGAC
Organism: Nocardia amamiensis; assembly: GCF_015477605.1. Lineage (GTDB taxonomy): Bacteria > Actinomycetota > Actinomycetes > Mycobacteriales > Mycobacteriaceae > Nocardia > Nocardia amamiensis_A. The sequence continues at coordinate 91,437 of NZ_JADLQX010000016.1, read as the reverse complement.
TGCACCTGGCCTCCGACGACGAACTCATCGGCGACCTGATCCGGTTGGCCGCCGATCCCGCGCCACTCGAGATGTTGCGCGCGGAACCCGGTCTCGCCGAACTCGTCCTGCCCGCGGTACGCGCCGATTACCAGGCGGTGGAGACCTATCGCTATCGGCCGGGCGATCCGCTGCGCGCCGATATCGCGGCACTGGTCAGCACCGGGGACCCGACCATGCGGCCCGAGCAGGCCGACGAATGGCGGGCGCACACCAGCGGTGGCTTCGATCGGGCGACATTTCCCGGCGGGCATTTCTACCTCGACGAGCGCACCGCGGAGGTCGCCGACTTCGTCGGGCGCCGTCTCGCGCACGCCTGAAGGAGCGGCGGACGTTCGCACTGCGGAGAGTTCAGCGGACGGCGACCGACCGCTGCCGCCGGATCGATACGCAGCCGATCCACGAGACCACCACCAGCACGGCGGCCAGCGACCGCACCGGCCCGAGCGCGTCCTCAGGGTAGAGCACGCCCGTTATGTAGTGGTCGATGAATCCGCTCGACGGCAGCCGCGCCCGGCCCGCGCGTTCGCGCGCCCAGTTCTCCACTTGGGTCAGCGGGCATTCGAGCCCGAATACGATCGTGCTGAATCCCCACCCGGCAGTGACGAGATGCAGCCAGATCGTGCGCGGGAAGCGCCACGCGAGGAATCCGCCGACCACCACGTAGGCCACGAAGGCGAAATGCGCGGCGGCCGTGGCGTCGGCCAGCAGCCGGTACAGCACGTCTCCAGGATATCCCTCGCTGACTGTCGACGGTCCCGTACGACCGCTGGCGCAACCGGTTTCACCAGGGAGAAGGCTGATAGTCCTTGAGGAAGCAGCCGTACAGGTCGGTGCCGTTCTCGCCCTGCACGATCGGGTCGTAGACGCGCGCCGCGCCGTCGACCAGGTCCAGTGGCGCGTGGAAACCCTCTTCGGCGAGGCGGATTTTCGTGTAGTGCGGGCGCTCGTCGGTGATCCAGCCGGTGTCGACGGCGGTCATCAGGATGCCGTCGTTCTCGAACATCTCCCGAGCGCTGGTGCGGGTCAGCATGTTCAGTGCGGCCTTGGCCATGTTGGTGTGCGGGTGCCCAGGCCCTTTGTAGGCGCGGGAGAACTGCCCCTCCATGGCCGACACGTTCACCACGTACTTGCGCCGCGCCGCCGCGGCGGCCATCGCCGGGCGCAGACGGGAGACCAGGATGAACGGCGCGACCGAGTTGCACAGCTGCACTTCGAGCAGTTCGGTCGGATCCACCTCGGCGACCGTCTGCACCCAGCTGTTGGTGTGCGCGAGGTCCGGCACCAGGCCGCCCGCATCGATCGCCACGCCACGCGAAATGCGTTCCGGCGTTGCCGATCCGGCGACCAGTGCCAGCTCGGCGACGTCGGCGGCGGACAACGACGGAGTCAGCGAGGCGGTCAGAGCGGTGGGGTGGGCCTGCATGGTCTTGCCGAAACTCACCACGTCCGGCAGCGCGCCCGCGGGCAGCGGTCCGGACTCGGCATCGACCAGCGCGCTGTAGGCCCCGGCAGATCGGCGCACGGTCTGCGCCGCGTTGTTGATCAGGATGTCCAACGGCCCCTGCGCGGCGACATCGTCGGCCAGGGCGACCACCTGGGCCGGATCGCGCAGGTCGATGCCGACGATGCGCAGGCGATGCAGCCAGTCCGCGCTGTCGTCCATCGCGGTGAAACGCCGGATGGCGTCGTTGGGGAAACGGGTGGTGATGGTGGTGTGCGCGCCGTCGCGCAGCAGTCGCAGCGCGATGTACATGCCGATCTTGGCGCGGCCGCCGGTGAGCAGTGCGCGGCGCCCGGTGAGATCGGTGCGGGCATCGCGCTTGGCGTGGCTGCTCGCCGCGCAATCCGGGCACAGCTGGTGATAGAACGCGTCGACCCGGGTGTAGCGCTGCTTGCAGATGTAGCAGGGACGCGGGCGGATCAGCGTGCCCGCGCTGGCGGCGGTCGCGGTCGAGCTGATCGGGATGCCCGCGGTCTCGTCATCGATCCGGTTCGGCGAGCCGGTCGCGGTGGCCGCGACCACCGCCTGGTCGGCGGCCGAGACGGCCTCGCGCGCCGCGGACCTGCGCCGCTGCTTGAGCTTCTTGAACATGTGCCCGACCGCGCGCTGCACCGTCACCGAGTCGGGATGATCCTTCTCCAGCGTTCCGGCCTGCTCCAGGACCCGCAGACAGGTCGCGAGGTCGTCGGGATCGATCATGCTTTCGGCCATCGCGGCGGGAGACATCCTTCGTGAGCTGGGCAAGCGACCGGCCCATTGTCGCAAACCCGCCCGCGGGGTAGCCCTCCGGTTGCGGTCAGCTGCTGCGCCGCGGGCTGATCGCCGCGCGGTCGGCGCGCAAGTCGTCGACGAAGTTGGCGATCGCCTCGGCGACCAGCAGGGGTTCGGTGACCGGCAGCCAGTGATCGGCCGGGACGGCGCAGCGCCACAGCTGGTCGACCCAGCGCGCGGAGGCGTCGTAGACGGCGGCCGGGACGAACGGATCGGTGGTGTCCACCAGCAGTTGCACCGGAACGGCGGTGCGCCGCACTCGGGGCTCGCTCACGTGATGCAGCACATTGACCTGCGCGATCCGCGCACCGGCGACCAGATCCGCCGGCCAGGTACGCGCCAGGCGCGCCGGCACCGGCGAGATGCCGCCGAGCCGCCGCGCCAGCATGCCGCGGACGCGCGGCGGGTAGAGCCTGCGGGCGATCGCACTGGGCGTGAGCGCCCACCGTGCCCCACGCAGCCACCAGCCCAGATCGCCGAGCTGTCGATGGGTACGCGGCGCCAGCGCGCGCAGCCACAGGCCGAGGTGGTCGAGATTCGGGCCGGAGATCGCGGTGAACGACGCGACGCGAGTGTTGGCCCGTTCGTCACAGACCGCCTCCCACAGCTGCACCGCGCCCCAGCCGTGGCCGCAGATGTGCACGGGCGTGCGCGGGCTGGCGGCATCGATCACCGCGAAGAAGTCCTCCGCCAGCCGGTCGAGGCGATAGTCCGAGAGCAGTCCACGCCCGCTCGAACGGCCGTGTCCGCGAACGTCATAGCCGATCACGCGGAAACCGTCGGCCAGCAGCGCCGCCACCGTGGCCCAGACGCGATGGGTATCGGTGAGGCCGTGCACCAGCACCAGGGGTTCGGCGGCGGGGTCGCCCCATTCGAAGACGGCGAGATCGGCGCCGTCCCGAGTGACCGTCCAGACACGGTCGGGGCGGGGCGTTTTGGTGGTGTCCAGCGGTTCGGTCATGTCCTGCCTCGTTCGTGCCGTTCCGAGGGCACGTCGCCGTCGTGCACCACATCGGTAATGCCATACGGAGAGTACGAAGAATCGACTGGGCAGGGGAGATGTGCGATGCCGAATATGGCGCAGCTCACGGATGTTCGCGCGTGGGCTGCTCCTATTCGGGGATGATCGCCACTGCGTCGATCTCCACGAGCGCGCCAGGGCGAGCATGTCCTGCGGTGGAAACGACCGTGACGGCGGTGCGGTGGTCACCCCACACCGATCGTGACGCCGCGTATCCCGCCTGTGCGTCGACCCCATCGACGAGATAGATGGTGAGTTTGACGACATGCTCGGGACCGGTTCCCGCGGCAGCGAGCACGGACAGCACGTTGCGCATTGCCTGCGCGGCTTGCGCCTCGAAGCCGTCGAGCACGTTTCCGGTGCTGTCGGTGCCGAGCTGGCCGCCGACGTAGAGCGTCCGGGCAGCGGGTGCGATCACGCCCTGAGTGAAGGCCGGGTTGCTGTGGAGTTCTTCGGGGTCGAGGTGGGCGGTGGTCTTCGCGGTCATCGGTCGCCTCCTGTTGCTGGGTTTCCTGAGCAGGTAGAGGTCGCGCAGCAGAGGCGTCGGTCTCCAGCCATGCAGCGACCCTGGCACGGATAGCGGACAGGATCGGTCCGCTGTTTTCTGCCAGGGTGGACGACATGGACATGGCCAGCGGTGCGGAGCGGGGTACCACGGAGCGGGTGCTCACCCTGCTCGGATTACTGCAGCAGCGCCAGGTCTGGACCGGCCCCCAACTCGCCGACCGGCTCGGGGTCACGCCGCGCACGGTGCGGCGCGATGTCGAGCGGCTCCGCGCGCTCGGCTATTCGGTGCATGCGAGCCAAGGCGTCGGCGGCGGCTACCAGCTCGGGCCGGGGCAGGACCTGCCGCCGATGCTGCTCGACGACGAGGAGGCGATTGCCACCGCGGTCTCGCTGCTGGCCGGCGCGGGTTGCGCGGTCTCCAGCGCCGGGGACGCCGCCCTCCGTGCGCTGACGAAGCTCGACCGGGTGCTGCCGACGCGGTTGCGGCACGAGATGCGCGCGCTCTCCGGATCGGTGGAATCCTTCGGCGTGGACCTCATGCTGGTCGACCCCGAGGTGCTCATGACGCTGGCCAGAGCCTGCCGCGACGAGGTCGAGGCCGGTTTCGACTATCCGTCCGGGAGCGAGGTGCGACGGCGGCGGGTCGAGCCCTACCGCTTGGTCGTCTCCGACCGGCGGTGGTACCTCATGGCCTACGACCTGGATCGGAACGACTGGCGCAGCTTCCGCGTCGACCGGATGACCGACGTGTCAGCGCGGACCTGGCGCTTCCACCCGCGGACGGCGCCCGACGCGGCGGCGTACGTGCAGGAGGGTGTGGCGAGTCGCGTCTACCCGCACCGGGCGCGCTTCCTCGTGCACGCATCGGCCGACACGGTGCGCGCGCAGCTCCCGGCATCGGCGGCTGTCGTACGACCGCGAGGAAGCGAGCTCTGCGAGGTGCTCAGCGGCGCCCACAGCCTCGACACCGTGCTCATGCACGTGCTCCTGCTGGGACACGACTTCGAGGTACTCGACCCACCAGAGCTCGGGAGCCGCTGCCGCGCGCTGGGGCAGCGACTCCTGTCGGCGGGTACGACGATCGCACCGGAGTGATCCGCGCTTGTTGACAACGCGCCAATAGTTCGGAAATCTCAGGGCGGAACCGGCGACGGGGCCGGACCGGAATGAGCGAAGGATCGGGCGATGGCGCGCGCGGCGTGGAGTGACGACGAGGTCGAGGCGGTACGAGACCTGGCGAGGACCTTCTTCGAGAAAGAGGTCGTCCCGCACGAGGAGAAATTCGTCGCGCAGGGGCACCCGGACCGGGCGCTGTACAACCGGGCGGGCGAACTGGGGCTCCTGTGCCCGGCGATTCCGGCCGAGTACGGCGGTGGCGGCGGCACGTTCGCCCATGAGGCGGCGATCATCGAAGAGCAGGCGCGCGCCGGTGACGGTTCGATGGGCGTTCCCGTGCACAGCTCGATCATCGCGCCCTACCTCAACGAGTTCGGCTCCGAAGAACTCAAGCGGCGGGTGCTGCCCAAAGCCGCCAGCGGCGAAATGGTGCTTTCCATCGGGATGACCGAGCCGAGCACCGGATCGGACCTGCAGAACATCAAGACCCGCGCGGTGCGGGACGGCGACGAATACGTGATCACCGGTTCGAAGATCTTCATCACCAACGGCTGGCTCTGCGACGGCATCATCATCGCCGCCAAGACCGACCCGACCAAGGGCGCGTCGGGCGTCTCGCTGATCTTCGCCGAAGTCGGCGACGACACCCCGGGCTTCACCCGCGGACGCATCCTGAACAAGATCGGCGGCAAGGCCCAGGACACCGCCGAGCTGTTCTTCGACGGCCTGCGGGTGCCCGCGGCCAACTTGCTCGGGGCAGCCGAGGGTCAGGGCTTCTATCAAATGATGCGGCTGCTCGCGCAGGAGCGCCTCGTCACCGCGATCATCGCGGTCGCCATGATGGAGAAAGCCGTCCAACTCACCGTCGACTACACCAAAGGCCGCGAGGCATTCGGCAAACCGCTGTTCGCGATGCAGAACACCAAATTCGAACTCGCCGAGTGCGCGACCATCGCCAGGGTCTCCCGCACCTTCCTGGACGATTGCATCAGCAAACACCTGCGCGGCGATCTCGACGTTCCCACCGCTGCCATGTCGAAGTACTGGTTGACCGATCAGCTCGGTATCGTGGTTGACCGCTGCCTGCAACTGTTCGGCGGCTACGGCTATATGACGGAGTATCCGATTTCGCAGCTCTACACCGGCGCCCGCGTCCTGCGCATCCTCGCGGGCAGCAACGAGGTGATGAAGGATCTCATTGCGCGGTCTCTCTGAAACCAGCAGCGCCACGGCGGACGATGGCGCCGACTCGGCGCCACCGCGCCGCCGCAGGCTCGAACCCGACGAGCGGCGCGCGCAGATTCTCGCCTGTGCGATCGACATGTTCGGCGAGCGGCCGTATGCGGCCGTGTCCACCGCCGAGCTGGCCCAGCGGGCGGGCGTGGCCCGCGGCCTGATCAACCATTACTTCGGCAACAAGCGCGACCTCTATCTGGCAGTGGTGCGGCGGATGGTCACCCTGCCCAAGCTCGACAACATGGTCGTGCCCACCGGCACCGCGCGCGAACGGGTCGACGCCAGCGTGCACTGGCTGTTGGACACCATCGCCGAGCACGGCAGCACTTGGGTGAAGGTGACCAGCCACGAGGGCGTCGGCGATGATCCGGAGGTGCAGCAGATCCTGGACGCCGCCGACGACGCGGCGGCCGAACGTCTGCTGCTGATGGTGGGACTCGCCGACTCGGCACACGGCGCCGAATTGCGCGCGATGGTCCGCGCTTACGGCGGCATGGTCAAGGTTGCGGGCCGGGAATGGATCACCCGGGGCACGCTCACCCGCGAGCAGGTGCACGAGCTGCTGTGCGACATGTTGCTGACATTGGTTACCGAGTCGCTGCCGAAGGTGCACCGCAGACGATGAGCCGGCGGCCGCGAGAGTCAGCGCCGGTGCGGCTCGTGGCTGTAGTGGACTGGTCGCAGACCTCCGGGAGCGTGCCCGTGACGACCGTACTTCCGCTCGATCACCTGCTCCCGGTGATGCTCGAGCAGCAGGGCGCCGACGCCCGCGATCCACAGGGTCGCGGTCACCACCGCGCCCACCCCGGTCCATCCGGTGAAGCCGTACCCGGCGGCGGTCAGCGTGCATGCCATCGCCGCGACCGCCAGCGCGCACAGCACGATGCCGGGCAGGTTGAAATTGTCGTCGAGCAAATCCCCGGCCCTGGCATGCCAGTCGGGCCTGTCCTGACCGGTGGACGTCGTCTTATCGGACATGGATCCTCCTGGGGAAGCGCCGTGGCCGGACCAGCTGCTTGCCGACCAGCATGCACCTCGGCTAACAGATCCGCGAGGGCTGCAGCGGGTTTGTTATTACCGCTCGATCACGGATATTGCATACTTCGGATCAACTTTTGGCGTTGCGCACCCTATTCTGTGTCGGTATATCGGGGCGGGTCCGGACAGGTTCGAGGTTCCTGCGCGGTGTGTTGGTGTGGAGAGGGACCTGGATGACACGAGCGGAACGGCGTGAGACGGATCGCTGGGCTGCGCCACAGCCGGAGGAGCGCTGGTCGGAGCAGGAGTCCGACCGCCGCTGGCAAGAGGATGACGACGAACGCTGGCCGGAGCAGCCGCCGAGCCGCCGCCGGACCGGACGGCTCCGGGTGGAGATTCCGCCGATCGTCAACCCGTACGCGATCATCGCGCTGGTCGCCGCGTTGCTCGGGCTGTTCCCGGTCGCCATCGTGTTCGGGTTCATCGCCTTCAGCCATCCCCGTGGTCGCGTCATGGCGATGTTCGCGCTGCTGCTCGGCGTCGCGGAGATCACCGCGGTGGCGGGATTCGTGCTGCTGTCGGGCAACTGGCTGCCGGATGTGATGAACCGCACGGCCGCAGCCGGGCCGACGGCCGTCGCCTCGGTGCCGACGACTGTCGAGCGTCCGGTGGCGACGACGCCCGCCGCGCCGAGTCCCGCCGTGACGACTCCACCATCGACGGCCGCACAGGGACCCGTGACGAAGGGCTCGGTGTGCACCGAGGCCCAGCTCGGCCAGATCGGCACCGGCACCGACGGCAGCACGCTGATCTGCCTCACCGCCGCGAGCGGCTATCAGTGGTCCGGGCCGCACACCGTGGCGACCGCCGTGCAGCAGCCTGGCGCCAAATGCGACGCGTCGGGGGCGAAGACCGGCCGCACCGCCGACGGCCGCGCCCTGGTGTGCGAGGTCAGCGGCCGCAGCGGCACGTGGGTGCTGTGGACCGAATAGCGGCCGACGCTATTCGGCCTTCCTCGCGCGGCTCGGCTGCACGCGAGGCGGCTCGTTGGGCATCTTCGGATACTGCGGTGGCCAGGGAGCGTCCATGAGCCCCGCCGCCATGTCCCGCTCGGACATCTCCAGCAACGGGGCGATCGACTGCGGCGTCCGGTCGGCCCACGGATCGCCGAATTCGGCGTAGCGGGCGGGCACCGTGGCGATCGTCAGATCGTCGGGGACCACCGAATCCAGATCCGACCAGCTGATCGGCGTCGACACCTGCGCACCGACCTTGGGCCGGACACACCAGGCACCGAAAACCGTCTTGTGCGGCGCATTTTGATTGAAATCGATGAACACCCGGTTCCCGCGCTCCTCTTTCCACCACTGCGCGGTGATGTCCGCTGGATATCTGCGCTCCAATTCGCGCGCCAGCGCGACCGCGGCGGCACGCACCTGATAACCGTCCCACTTCGGTTCCAATGCGACGTAAATGTGTAATCCACGGGAACCGGAGGTCTTGATCCGGGATTCGATGCCGAGTTCGGCGAACAAGTCCCTTGTCCGCACCGCGGCCTGTTTGAGATCGGCGAACGCGATTCCGGGGGAGGGATCGAGGTCGATGCGCAACTCGTCGGCGATCTCCAGATTGTCGGCGCGGTTGGGCCAGACATGGAATCCGAGACAGCCCTGATTCACCGCCCACAGAATATGGGCGAGATCGTGCGCGACGAGCGCGTCGCTGGTGGTGCCGTTGGGCGTGGAGACTTCCACGGTGTGCAACCACTCCGGCGCGGATTTCGGCACGCGCTTCTGGAACCAGGATTTTCCGGAGGCGCCGTCGGGATAACGCTCCAGCAGCAATGGCCGTCCGCCCACCACGTTCAAGAACGGTTCGGCGACCGCTTGGTAGTAACGAACCAGATCGAGTTTTGTTTCGCCGCGCTTGGTGAAATACACCTTGCCCGGGTTGCTGATCGCGACGGTTCTGCCGTCGACCTCGATATCGACCGACTCGCTCATCCCTGCACCTCGCCGGCGCTCGCCTCCGGCACGAGCGAGTGCCGCGCCGCCGCACCGTCGCCGAACAGGGCGCTCAATTCCGCGGGCGCGACTTCGTCCAGCTGCGCATAGGTGCAGGATTCGGGGGTGCGGTCGGTGCGGAAACGCACCAGCCTGCCGCCGTGGCGCAGCCGACCGGATTGGACGTGTTCGTAGCGGACTTCGGCGACCAGCTCCGGTCGCAGCGCTTCCCAGGACAGGTCCTTGCCGCCGGTCCAGCGACTCACCCCGCCGGGCATCTTGCCCTCGGCCGCGGCCTGCGCCGCGGCGTCGGCCCAGTCCCGCCACGGGTGCTCGGCCAGCGCGTTCTCCCGCAGCGGCGCCAGCTCCTCGACGAGTTCTCTACGCCGCGCCGCGGTGAAGCTGCTTGCCACGCCGACGTGGTGCAGGCGGCCCTCGTCGTCGAAGAGCCCGAGCAGCAGCGAGCCGACCCCGGCGCCGTCCTTGTGCCAGCGGAAGCCCGCCACCACACAATCGGCGGTGCGCTCGTGCTTGACCTTGAGCATCACCCGCTTGTCCTGCAGATACGCCAGGTCGTCGGACTTGACCATGACGCCGTCGAACCCGGCGCCCTCGAACCGGGTGAACCAGTCCTCGGCGACATCGGGGTCGTGGGTGATCGGGGTGAGGTGCACGCGGGCGAGCGCGGTGTCCAGGATCGTCTCCAGCAGCCGCCTGCGCTCGGTGAACGGCTGACCGGTCAGATCCTTGTCGCCGAGCGCGAGCAGATCGAACGCGACGAAGCTGGCCGGCGTCTCCGCGGCGAGCTTGGCGACCCGGGACGCGGCCGGGTGCAGCCGGTTCTGCAAAGTGTCGAAGTCCAAGCCGTGGTCGGTGACCACCACGATCTCGCCGTCCACCACGCACCGATCCGGCAGCGCCTGCCGCAGCAGCTCGGCCACTTCGGGAAAATACCTGGTCAGCGGGCGGTCGTTGCGGGAGCCGAGTTCCACCTCGGCGCCGTCGCGGAAGACGATGCAGCGGAAGCCGTCCCACTTGGGTTCGTAGCTCAGGCCCGGCTCGCGCGGCACCGCGGACGCGGATTTGGCCAGCATCGGCCGGACGGGTGGCATCACCGGTAGGTCCACGCGATCCTCCTCGGGTTCGATCCTCACCCATACCGACGTCGCGCATAGAGAAAACTCATCGGTATGCGGCCGCCTCGGCTCGATCGTAGGTGGCCGCACCGACACCGGCGTGGATGTCCCCGCTCAGTTCTCCAGCCACCCGTGCTGGTCGGCGAACGCGGTGAGCCGGTCGCGGATGGTGAGGATCTCGCCTGCGGTGAGCGCGGGGCTGGCATCCAGGAGCAACTCGGTGATCAGACGTTTGTGTTCGGCGACGGTCAGCTGTCCCGAACCCGTCCGGTCTTTTCCTTTGTGCCGGGCAGGCGGGGCGGACGATCCGCCGACCGCGCTGAGATTGACCGCCTTCGGCCCGCGGTCGCCTTCGGTCACCTCGAATTCGAACACCCGCCCCTGACGCAACTCGTCCTCATCCAGACCGATGTCGTTGACATGGACGAACACGTCCGGTCCGCCGTCTTCCGGCCGAATGAATCCGAACCCCCGAGAGCTGTCGAACGACACCAATTTCCCGATGGACACCAACACCCGCTCCTCGTCGCCGTCGCTACTCGGTCACCTTAACCCGCATTTTCGCCGTCGTTGGAGGAAAGCGCCTTTTGCAGCGAATTGAAAACGGTCAGTCCCTGACCGACCATTCCGTTCACGAGTTCGCCGACGCCGTCGGGACCGTTGAGCACGGTGAGATTCGCGTTCGCCAACCCGTTGGATGCCTGCTTGACGATTTCCGGAAGTTGTTCGATCAACAACTGGTCGAGCGCGATCCGGTTGTTCGATGCGGCCGCCTCGGCCTGGATGCGGGTGCGGTCGGCCTCCGCCTCGGCCAGGATGCGCACCCGTTCCGCTTCGGCCTGAGCGGGTTTCACGACCTCGGCCTGCAACTGCTGTTCCCGCAGCTGCGCCTCTTTCCGCGCCTGCTCGGCCTGGGCGGTGAGCACCTCTTGCAGCGCCATCGCCTCGGCGAGCGGTCCGGCCTGTGCGGCCTCGGCGTTCGCCTTGTCGATATCGCGCTGGTACTGCGCGCGCAGGATCGCCGTCTCGCGCTGGTACTCCGCCTGCCTGCGCTGGGATTCCTGCTCGGCTTGCGCCGCCGCCTGCGCGGCCTGCGACTGCGCGATCTGCGCGTCCCGCTGCACCGCGGCATTGTGCGGTGCGGCCAGCGCGGCGATATAGCCGAGGTTGCCGTCATCGATGGACTGGATCTGGAAGGAATCGACCCACAGGCCGATATTGCTCATTTCCACTTTCGAGGCGACGAGCACTTCGTCGGCCAGCCTCTGCCGCTCCCGGATGATCTCCTCCACCGTCATCGACCCAACGATCGAGCGCAGGTGCCCGGAGAAGATCCGTCCGGTCAGCACCGACATCTCCCGCTCCTGCTCGGAGAGGAACCGCTGCGCCGCGTTGACGATGGACTGGGTGTCGTTGGCGACCTTGAACGCGATCACCGCGCGGACGTCGAGCTGGATCGCCTGCTTGGTGACGCAGCGCTCCTTGATCTCGGATTCGAACATCGCCAGCGACAGGTATCGCACCTTGCGGAACAGCGGAATCACCCAGGCGCCGCGTCCGATGATCACTTTGAACGGCGTGTTGTCCCGGCTCTTGCCGCCGCTGACCAGCATCGCCTCGTCCGGGTCCGGCACGTGGTAGCCCAGCACGTCTGTCTCCCTTACTGTTTCAGGTTCCGTCCGCCGGATCCGGGCCGAGCGGAATCCACGGGACGACGTCGACGACGCGCCCCGGATGGACCGCGATGACCAGCACGGCCGAACCGGCCGAGATCGGCTCGGTGGCTTGTGCGATGTACAGCTCGGTTCCCCCTCGAATCGCGACCAGGACCTCACCCAGCGTCCCGGCGCCCCGGATCGGCGATGTGAGCGTACCCGTCAAACCCACCACCGGGTCGGTCATCCCATGATCTCCTTTTCCGCCGCTCGAACCGTCACCCTACGTCTCGCACAGCGTCTTTCGATATCGCGTAGTCACCCGGCGGATTCGATGCCAGCGCGGGTAAACCTCGCCCGCGCAGGTATGTTTTTCGCATGGGAGGGCGTCTCGCGCTGGTGGTGGGTTCGGAATGTGCGGCACTGGGGGAACTGGGGTTCACCGAGGAACTCGCCACCGGGCTGTACACGAGTCTGATCGAGGTGGGCGGTTGGCGGTCGGCGACCGAGTTCGACGGGCCGGTCCTGAATCCCACTGCGGCGCAATTGTTCGCCGCGGTGGACGCGGCGTTCGCGGCGGCGTCGGAGCGCCAGGCCACGCTGCTGCTCGGTTTCATCGGACACGGGGTGTCGACCAATGCGGAGGACTTCTACCTGCTCGGCCACGATTCGCCGTCGGCGCCCAACTCGCACAACGCGTTTCACCTGACCCAGGAGATCAGGGAGCGGCTCGATCGCGCGGCGCTCGACGGGCTGGTGATGCTCGTCGACGCGTGCGAGGCCGGGCAGGGCGTGCAGGGCGCGGCGCGCCGGTGGACCGATCTGCTGGCGCAGGCGGGCGGGCGGATGGAGCTGCTGGTCGCCTCCGGCGATGGGCCCGCGTTCTCCGGATGCTTCACCAGGACCATGCTGGCCACCTTCGACACCGGGCTGCCGCTGCGCGGGGAGAACCTGCTTGCCTCGGACTTGGTCGACCCGGTCGCGGTGCAGTGCACGCAGCAACAGCCGCAACATCTTTCGTTCAACTCCGGGGCGGTGTCGACAGAGGAGGGTGTCGACCCGGGGTTGTGGCTGGTACCGAACACCGCGCGCCACCGGGACGCGGTGAGCGGGCGTTCCGCCGCGGGTTTCGTCGACCAGCTGACCAGAAGACTGCTGCTGACCCCCGACGTGCGCGAGAATCTCGCCGCGATCGTCGACGCGGGCAGTTATCGGCTCCGGGCGGTGCTGGGGCCGGCGGGGGTGGGCAAATCGACGCTGCTGGCCTTGCTGATCCGCCCCAGCCTGGTCGACGGGCTCGCCGTGACCCCCGAATACATCACCGCCGCGGTATTCCTGACGGTGAACAGCTCGGTGGAGTCGGTCGCCGCGGAGCTGGCCGCGCAGCTCGGTGCGCGCATGCCCGGCTTCACCGAGGCGTCCCAGGCGGCGCGCAGCCATCGGACCAGGGACGAGTCCGACATCTTCGACACCATGGTCCGTCATCCGCTGACGCGACTATCCACCGCGGGCCGCCGCGTCACCCTGGTGTTCGACGGGCTCAACCACCCGCAGGAGGGCACCAGGCGGCTGCTCGTCGCCGCGATCGCCGATCTGACCCGGCGGGAGGATCTGCGGCACGTGCGCGTGATCGCGGGCATCCGGCCGGGTACCGGCGTCGAGGACGATCCGGCGCTGGCGCATATGCATCGGATCGAGGTCGCCGAACCGGGTGCCGACGACATCGCCGCGGTGGTGGAGACGGCCCGCGGGACGGCGCCGATCGGCCCGGTCGACTGGATCGGCTGGATCCAGCGGCTGCTGGCCGAGACGCCGACGGACAAGAGTGGTTCGCGCGTCGTGTCGGGCGGTTGGTTGCTGGCGCGGCTCCTGCTGGAGGTGGCCGGGCGACTGACCGACGGCGCCGTCGCAGCGGGGATCGGTCTCGACAGCGTGGTCGCGCTGCGGTTGGAGACCGCGATGCGGCCGCTCGCTTCCGAAACCGCCCAGGCGACCGGAGCTCTGCTGGGCGTGCTCGTGGCGGCGGGGGTGGGCCCGGTGTTGCCTTTGGAGTTGCTGGACGCGGCACTGGCGTCGTCGGGGGTCGACCTCGGCACCGCCCGGATCCGCGACATCGCGGTGAATCTCGGAGCACTGGTCATCCGCAGTCACCCCGGCACCGCCCGCGAGTCGCTCGGCGTGAGCCACGGCGCGTTCCTGCCCGCCCTGGATCGCGAATGCCGCAGGCTGGGCGTTTCTCTCATGAACGCGCACCGCGCCCTCGTCGCGGCGATCCAGTCCACCTCCAGCGACCGCGCCGCCGACTACGCGCGCGGTGCCGCGGTGCGCCACTGCCTGGCCTACGGCGATTCCGCGTTGGCCATCGACTTCCTGGTGAAGCTGGAGACCGGGAGATCGGCCGACGACCGCGACCTGTGGGCCGCATGGCTGCCCGACTTCGTCGCGGCACTCGGCCCCGACCACCCCGACACCTTCACCACCCGCTCTCGGTGCGCTTTCCACCGCGCCGAGAGCGGCGATCTGGTCGGTGCCATCGCCGATTTCGAGCGGCTGCTCGCCGACCGCCTGCGCGTATTCGGCCCCGACGACCTGAACACGCTGAACACCCGGGACCGACTGGCCAGCTACCGCGCCCACTGCGGCGACCACACCGGCGCGGGCGCGGAGTTCGAGCGGTTGCTCGCCGACCAGCTCCGCCTGCTGGGGCCCGACGATCCCGAAACCTTGCGCACCAGAACCCATCTCGCATCGAATCGAGGTGACATCGGCGACCTTGCCGGTGCGATCGCACTTTTCGAGCAGCTGCGCGCCGACCGCGCCCGGGTCCAAGGGCCGGACCATCCGGACACCCTGCGTACCCGCAACAGCCTGGCGTATTGGCGTGCCGACAGCGGCGATCTCGACGGCGCGCGCGCCGAATTCGAACAGCTGGTTGCCGACTATCTGCGCGTACGCGGTCCCGACCACCCCGAGACGCTCGGCGCCCGCAACAACCTCGCTGCGTTCCGTGCCCGCAGCGGTGACCTGGCCGGGGCGGGCGCCGAATTCACCCGCTTGCTCGCCGACCGGCTGCGGGTGCTCGGCCCGGAGCACCCCGACACCCTGCTGACCCGCGGGCGGGTGGCCACCTATCGCGCCGACAGCGGCGACCTCGCGGGCGCGATCGCCGACCTGGAGAAACTGCTCACCGACCGGCTGCGCGTGCTCGGGCCCGAACATCCGGACACCTTGGATACCCGCAACGATCTCGCCGCCTGCCGCGCCCGCGACGGGGACCTCCCGCGCGCCATCGCCGAACTCGAGGTGCTGCTCGTCGCGGAGCTGCGCGCCCTCGGGCCCAATCACACCGCTACCATCCGGACCAAGAACACCCTGGTCTACTGGCGGGGCCGCTCCGGGGATTAGAAGCGTCCGGAGCGGTACAGCGAGCGGTAGGCGGTGAGTGTCGCGACGCAGTGGTCGATGATCTGCTCCCGGGAAGCGCGCAACGACCCATTGAGCCACGCCGAGAACATGCCCGCGTTGCCGCTGGCCATCGTCACCGCCGCGAGCCTGCGCTGGACCGGGTCATCGATGTGGGCGAACAGATGGTCCTGCATGATCCTGGTGAACACCGGCATCACGGCGAAGGTGGTCTGGCCGAGACCGGTGCTCGAGTACGGCTCGACCAGGAACAGCCGCGACTTGCGTGGGTCGGCCAGCACCTTGTCCACCAGGATTTCCGACAGGGCGCGATCACGGGACGGGTCGTCGGTGGCGGCGAAGGCCGTCATCGGCTTCAGGAATTCATCGGCGACCTGACGGTAGAGCACGTCGAGCAGCTCGTCTCGGCTGGCGAAGCTCTCATAGAAGTAGCGGTCGGTGAGGCCCGCCTTGCGGCAGACCGCGCGCATGGTGACCCCGCTGGCGCCCGACTCGCCGATCAGATCGAGCGCGGCCTCCAGCAGCGCCGCCCGGCGCGCCTCTCTGCGCTCGGTGAGCGTCGTTCCACCCCAGATTCGTGGGCCGGCGTCTCCGTCTGCTTCCTGACCTGTCTGCACGGCCCAACGATAGTGCCCCGGCGGCGTGCCCGGCGCGGCGCTCACCGGCCCGCGCAGCGCGGGCTTGCCGAAACGGATTCCCTGCGGTCACGGTGCGGTAACTGAAGGTTTACTCGAGCCGGTTACCGTCCCCGGGTCTATCGGTGGTTCTGTGGTGGAGGAAACGGCGCGTGAACAACTCCGCTGCGGAGATTTTGTCCGAGCCGATCGGCGCCGGCCTGCGGCCCGTCTGGGCCCGCGGTGCACGACCAGCGGTGCGGCTTGTTCCGCCGCCACGGCCTCCCGTGCTGCTGGCTCGCGGTCCGCGTCCGGCGCACGTGCCGCTGGCGCCCGCGCAGGAACGGATGTGGCACGCCGCGCGGGCCGGGAACTCGAGTGACTGGAATGTGGCACGGGCGGTGCGCTTGTCCGGACCAAGGCTGCGACCGGAGGCACTCGTCGCGGCGATCGGTGACGTCGTCGCCCGGCACGAACCGCTGCGCACCCGCTATCCGGAGACCGCTTCCGGTCCGGCCCAAGTGGTCGTCCCGGCGGCCGAGGCCCTTGTGCCGCCCGAATTCGTCGCGGTCACCGAAGCCGAACTGCCACACCGCATCGCGGAATTCGCCGCACGCGAATTCGACCTGGCGGCCGGCCTTCCCCTGCGGGCACGGTTGTGCGTGCTCGGTCCGCACGACATCGTGCTGGTTCTGGTCGTGCACCATATCTCGATCGACGGCCGGTCGGTGGCCCCATTGCTGCGCGACCTCGTCACCGCATATCTCGCCAGGGCAGCGGGCGCCGCACCGGCTTGGACGCCGCTCCCGATCGACTACGTCGACTACACCCTGTGGAAACACGCCCAGCTCGGCGACTATTCGGACGAATGGAGTCGCGCCACCCAACAGCTGCGCTACTGGGCCAACACGCTGGCCGGTCGGCCCGCGGTGCTCGAATTCCCGTGCGATCGCCCGCGTCCGGCCCGAAGGACGGGCAGGACAGGCGCCGGGGCAACCGCGCCGGTGGCGTTCGGCCCCGACGTGCACCGGGCGTTGCTGGAGCGAGCCCGCGAAGCGCGAGCCAGCCTGTTCATGGTGCTGCAAGCAGCGTTCGCGGTGGCGGTCGGCGCGTTCTCCGGCAGCGACGACGTCACGGTGGCGACCGCGGTGGCCGGCCGCGATCATCGCCTGCTGGACGACCTGGTCGGCAACTTCGCCGACGATGTGCTGTTGCGTGTGCGTCTCGACCGCGCCGGCGACGTGGACGAGCTGCTCGACCAGGTGCGCAGGGTGGCGCTGGCCGCGTTCGCCCACCCCGACACCCCGAATCAGCGGTTGAAACGCTGTTTGCTGCAAGACGCGAGCTGCCCGCTGTTCCAGGCGACGCTCATCCTCCAGCGCGGTGCGGCCGCCCAGCCGGCCGGCACCGGCGGCGAACTGACCGTCACCGAGATCGACACCGGCGTGATCCGCGCCAAGCACGATCTCGAGTTCGGCTTGGTGGACCGCTACGACCGGGTGGGCGCGCCCGCGGGCATCGACGGCGTTTTCATCTATCCGACCGCGCTCTTCGAGCGCGGTACCGCGACGGCATTCGTCGAATTGTTCACGGCCACAGTCGAATTGTTCGCTACCGGCTACTGCGGTCCGGTCGCTCCATTGCTGGGGCACGCCCCTGGTCCGATCGCGGTGCGATAGCAGCCCAGTGCGGCCTCCCGAAGGTCAGCCGCGCTCCAAAGGCAGTCCCGCGTCGCGCCACGCGACGACGCCGCCCGCCAGGCTGGCGGCGTCGTATCCGGCCCGCCGGGCCCGCGCGGCGAACCGCAGCGACAGCTCGCCGACGGGACAGGCGAAAACCACCGGACGCGACCGTGGAAACGGGATGCCGTGACCGAACATGTCGTCGAGCTGGTCGTCGCGGATGTTGAGTGCGCCGGGGACATGGCCGATGCGGTAGGCCATCGCGCCGCGGGTGTCCACGATGGTCGGGCGGCCGGTCCGGTCCAGCTCGGCGAGTTGTTCTGGGGTCAGGACCGGTGTCGCGGCCAGTTCCTGCGCGGTCGGGTCCGCCTCGCGTTCGGCGCGGCCGAACAGCTCCGGCCTGCGCTTCTTGACGTACGACAGATACGGCTCGAGCCGGTCACAGACGATGAACACCGCGACGATCGGATCCTCCGAGTCGACTGCCGAAAGATCCAGCGCGCCGAGCGCTTCCAGCGCGGCGGCGTAGCTGGCGCCGCTGGTCGGCCCGGCCAGCACACCGTATCCGGTCGCCAGCCGCAGCGTGGCGTCCACGGCGTCGCCTGCGGCCACGGTGACGATCGAGTCGTAGAAATCGGGCTGGAACAGTCCGACGTCCCACATCTCGCTTTCGGACCGGATCCCGGGAATGAAGTCCGACCGTTCGGAGACCACCGCGACGGTCCGCAATTCGGGATTGTGCTTGCGCAGGTAGGTGGCGGCGCCGCGGGTCGAGCCGGTGGTGCCGAGCCCGCCGATCAGGTAATCGATCCTGGTGATGCCATCGCCGGCGAGGTCCTCGTGGATCTCCCGGCCGGTGCCCTGATAATGCGCCTCGACGTTCTTCTCGTTGGTGTACTGCGACAGATGGCGGTACGCGCCGGGCCGCTGCGCCATGGTCGACTCGATCACCGAGTAGACGTCGTTCGGTGTGGTCGGGTCCGGGCATTCGGAAAGTCCGGGCAGTTCCACGATCTCGGTGCCGAACAGCTCCAGCAGGTCACGGACCTCGGCCACCTTGATCCGATTGGTCACCGCCCGCAGGCCGACGCCGTGTACCGCACCGAGAACGCGCAGCGCTTTGGCCGTGTTGCCGCTGGAGGCCTCGATGAGCGCCTGACCGCTCGCGCGGATCTCGTCCAGGTCGTCGCGGAGCATCCCCCAGGCCACCCGGTCCTTGACCGAGCCGAACGGGTTGTGCGACTCCAGCTTCGCGTAGAGCTCGACGTTCGCCAGCCCGTGCACCGCGGGATCGAGCCGGAGCAGGGGGGTGTTGCCGATGAGTTCGGTGATGTGGTCGTAGCGCATCAGGAAGCCTCGACGGATCGGACCGGCCTGGTGGGGCGGTGTTCGGGTGGCGCGGCACGGTGGGGCCGCGACGGTTCGACGCGTGCGTCGGGTTCATAGTCCGCGTCGGGGACGACCTGGAAGTCGTCGGTGTTCCGGGTGACGGCGAGTTTCACCGGCAGCGGATGCATCGACGCCGTGGCTGCGGACAAATCCATATGGTAGGCGGCCGTATTCGGGAACACGATCGCATCACCGGGCCTGGGCTCGGCCTGCAGCCACACTTTGTGATTGGTGATCAGGTCGCGTTCCAAGCACAGTCGTCCGGCTACGTACACCCCGACCGGTCCGCGGCGGAGCTCGGCGGCATCGGTGGGCAGCAGGAGCGGATCGACCATGACTTCTTGATCGGCGGGCGTCACCGAATCGCGACTGAGATCGACGTGCACCAGGACGCTGCCGTCGGCGACCTCCTTGACGAACTCGACCGTGGCCACCGTGATGCCCGCGTGGTCGACCAGCGCCTTGCCCGGCTCCAGCCACACATCCAGCAGGTTGTCGCCCGCCACCTGCGCCACCGTCCGCCCTGCGTGCCGCTCCAGCGGCGCGGCCAGCAGGTCGTCGAGCATGCGTGCGGCCGGGATGGTGTTGGCGTACTTGTGGAACACCGGCGTCCCGTGCACGGCGCCACCCGCGACGTGATAGCCGAAGGTATTGCTGCCCCAGCTCATCGGCTCGCCGCGCCCGAGCAGCGATTCGCGCAGCGCGAGCACGTACGCGTCGAACCGCTCGGCGTCGGCGGTGAACACTTGACGGAATCCGCCGCCGATGTCCAGCACCGACGGCGCAAGCCCGCGATCGTAGGCTTGCTCGATCGCGCGGAGGCAGGCGTCGATCGCCCGAACCCGCTCGCCGAGATCGCCGGAGTCGAGGTGAAAGGCGAAGCCGAGGAACGCCAGCCGCCCGCGATGCGCCGACAACAGGTCGAATGCCTGCCCCAGCTGCGCGAGCGGAACGCCGAACCGGCTCACCTGTCCGGCTTCGAATCCGGAGAGGCGCAGCAGCAGAGGGACTTTCGTGCCTTCGGCAGCCAGCTCGGCGATCCGGCCGAGTTCCCATAGGTTGTCCACGTTGACGGTCACCCCGCGGCCGGCGATATCCCGCAGAAAGGACTCGCCCTTCGGGCCGGTGACCTCGATGCGCGCCGGATCGAACCCGGCGTCGAGTGCGCCGGCGAGTTCGAACGGTGATGCCACGTCGATGGCGATGCCGGCGCGCTCCGCGGTGCGCACGAACGAGCGGGACTGATTCACCTTGTGCGCATAACAGATTCGGTGTCGCGGCAGCCTGCGCTCCAGCACGGCGCGCAAGTCGGCGAGATTGTCCGCGTAGACCTGAGGGAACACCAGGTGCGCCGGAGAGCCGAACCGCGCGAGCGTTCCGGCCACGGCGCCTGGCGCGTCGAGGAAGGCGCGTACCAGCGGATGCAGCTTCGCCGGTAGCGCCGGAGGCCATCCCGTCACACCGCGGCTTCCGATGGTTCGGTGGCCGCTGTCCGCGCGGCGACGGCCGGCTGCTCCGCGACCGGGTTGTAGCCGCCGTCCCGGATCGCCTCGAATGCCCTGGCCCGGTTGCGCGGGCTGCGGAACTCCGCGACCACGCGCTTGCTGTCCAGATCGATGTGGAGCACGCGGACGTCCATTGCTTCCAGCACTCCGCCGATGGTGCGGACGCAATGCTTGCAGGTCATGTCGGGCACGTAGAACACCTGGTCCTCGGCGGTGGCGGCGCGGTCGGCGGTCGCCTCGTCGAGTTCGGCGCTCACCTCTATGACCTCGCAGCGATCGACGATCTCGGTGAACACGGTGACGAACCGGTCGACGAGCCCGGGGAGAATGCTGTAGTGCCCGCTGTCGAGCTGATGCGGCATGGCCGCCAGGCAGGCGGGGTGGTTTCCGGCGGGCAGCAGCGCGTATTGCCGGGAGATCAGGTCGAGATCGTCGTGGTACTTGGCGATCGCCTCCGCGACCGTGCGGCCCTCGGCGGTGGTGGCGCGGTGCATGACGGCGTGCGCGTCGGCGATGGTGGCGTCCTTCATCGCCCGCAGCGTCGCCACCGTCTCCGCCGAGTAGCGGACGGTGCCGTCGGGCTGCGCGACGAGGCCGACCGGAATCATGCCGCGCCGATAGGTCGACGCCTGCAACTCCCAGTACCAGCGGGTCGCAACCGCGGCGAACAGACCGGAATCGCGCATGGCTCTGGCGAATTCAGCGGGATCGCGATAAGGGGTCTGCCCGGCCACCAGCGCGTGCTGGGCCAGCGCGCGCCCGGCGGCTTCGACGCCGACCCGGAAGATGTCGCGCGGATCGTGATCGGTGGTGGTGCCCGCGAGCACCGCGTTCTCCCGCGGTCCCAGCGTCGAGACACGCTGGGCGAAACCGGGATCCGCGTCCAGCTCGTGCCACAGTGCCAGAACGGTCTCGCGCATCGCGATCGGCACCGAGGGGCCGAGGCCGTCGGTGCGGAAATGTCCCGTATTCGGGATGCCGTCGCTGTCGGTCCAGGCGATCCGGTGCGTAGCGCTGGTCACCTGATCCGCGCGGCACGGCCGCATGAACCGCTCCAGATACAGCCGCTGCGAATACGTGAGACGGCTGCCTGCCTCCGGACGTAATGCAGCACAAGTGAATTCGAAGCGACGCGGCGGCGGAGGAGGCGGCGTCGCCGCGGTGAACAGCCCCGGCTGCGCCAGCTCGGCCAGCACCCGGGACGCGGCCCGCCGGTCGTAGCTCGGGGTGTCGGTGTTCACGTGACCTCCTCGGCGACGGACTGCACGCACGCGACGAACCGGTCGATCTCGTCGGGCGTGTTGTAGATGTGCGTGCTGATCCGCACCGAGCCCGCGCCGTCGTCATCGGCGGGGACGCAGTGCGCGCCGGTGCGCACCAGGAAACCCAGCTCGCTCAGCACGAATCCCAGGTCGGTGGCCGAGATCCCGTTCAGCGTGAACGAGACGATGCCGTAGCCGACGGCGCACGCCGCATGCGCGGGGCCGGGCAGGAACTCGACGCCGGGAACCGGTCGCAATCCGTCGATCAGGCGCCGGGTGAGGGTGCGGTTGTGCACCGCGATGGCGCCGACGCCGAAGGACTCCAGCACTTCCAGCGCGCTGCCGAGCGCCAGGATGCCGGGGATGTTGGGGGTGCCGCCCTCCAGGAGTTCGGGCATCGTCCCCGCGGTCAGTCCGGTCGCGTCCGGCCGCACGCCGGAGTTGCCGCCGGGCAGGAACGGCACGAGGCGGTCGTGCACGCGCCTGCGGCAGTACAGGATTCCGGTGCCCGGCGTGCCGAACATCTTGTGCGCGGCGAAGATCGCGAAATCCGCGCCGAGCGCGGTCACGTCGACCGGGAGATGCCCGCCGCTCTGCGAGCAGTCGAAGCACAGCAGGATGGCGGGGTCGATGCGCCCGCGCAGTTCCTCCAGTGTGCTCAGCCCGCCGAAAACGTGGTGCAGATGGCTGGCCGTGATCAGCCGGGTCCGCGGCGTGATCCTGGCCAGGATGTCGTCGGTGTCCGCCTCACCGGCGCCGGTCACCCGGTAGGGGATCAGCTCGATGCGGCGCCCGAATCGGGCGAGCAGCCCCTGCAGATGCAGCCACGGATACACGTTCGAGGCGTGATCAGTAGCGTTGTAAAGAATTTCGTCGCCGTCGGCGAGCGCGGCCAGGCCCCAGGACAGTGCGACGGCGTTCAGCGCCGCGGTGGCTCCGCCGGTGAAGACCACCTCGTCCGGATGCTCGGCGCCGATGAAGGCGGCGGCCCGCTCCCGGACGCGGGCGATCCGCGCGGTGAGGCCGGTGGCCCACGGGTAGGTGCCGCGTCCCACGTTGGCGGTGCCGCCGCTGTGATAGCGGTGGATCGTCTCGATGACCGGCAGCGGTTTCTGCGTTGTCGCGGCGCTGTCGAGATAGATCTCGGTGGCGTCGGCGAGCGCGGGGAACAGCGACCGCACCGCGGCAGGGGCCGGCGCGGATGCTGCCGACAGCCGGAGAGCCTCCGCCCGCGTGATCGGCGATCTCGAGGCAGGGGACCGCAACGTGACGCTCCCTTCATCGGCTGCTCGGACGCCACCCACGATACGCATTTTTGGTACGGACTACGAAGTTTTGTCGTGGACAACGGCTTTCACGACTAGCCTGGCCCACATGCCGTTGACCTTGGAAGAGCGTCAAGAGTTTCTCGCGCAGCCGCACATCGCGGCGTTCTCGGTGTCCGCGGGCGCCGGTCGTGGCCCGCTGACCGTCCCGATCTGGTACCAGTACCGTCCCGGCGCAGAGGTGTGGGTGCTGACCGGCCCGGAGTCGCAGAAGATGCGACTGCTCCGCGAGGCTGGTCGCTTCACCCTGATGGTGCAGCAGCTCGAGCCGACCGTCCGGTATGTGAGTGTGGAGGGGCCGGTCACCCGGATCACTCCGATGACCGACGAGATGCACCGCGAAATGGCCGCGCGGTATCTGCCCGCCGAATCGGTCGACGGCTACCTGAAGGCGGCCGAGGCCTTCGGTGAGCAGGTCGCGGTCTATCTGCGGCCGGAGCACTGGCTCTCGGCCGATCTGGGCGACCTCAGCAAGTACTAGTACCGGCCCTGCAGGTACTCGACGAGGTGTTCGCGTTCGTCCGCCAGTTCGGAGATCGCGCTCTTCACCACATCGCCGATGCTGACGATGCCCACCAGCCTGCCCTCGTGCACCACGGGCAGGTGCCGGATGCGGTGCTCGGTCATGATCCGGCGCAGGCCGTCGACCCGGTCGTCGAGGGCGCAGGTGCGCACGTCGGCGGTCATGATCTCCGAGACGGGCGTGTCCAGCAGGTCCGCACCGCGGGCGTGCAGACTGCGCACCACGTCGCGCTCGGAGACGATGCCCGCGATCGCATTCCCGTCCGGTGAGACGACCACCGCGCCGATATTCCGCTCGGCCAGCGCGGCGAGCAGCGTGCGCACCGTCGTGTCGGGTGCGACCGTGGCTACGTCGCTGCCCTTCCTGCGCAGGATCTCCGAAATTCGCATATTTCACCATCCAGACGTCGCGGCACTTCAAGGATCGCAAGTTCGCGGCCCGGTGACCAGCACGAATCCGTTACAGGCCACGATTCGGTCACGGCGCGGGCCTCAGAGGCGCCGGGCGACGCTGCGGTCGAGGTCGCGCGCCAGCAGCGCGATCGCCGCCTGCGAGATACCCGCCGAGGTCGCCAGGTCGATCGAGGTCAGCTGCGCGATGCGCCGCAGCCGGTAGTCGACGGTGTTCGGGTGCACGTAGAGCTGGCGTGCGGTGAGCTGGCGGTTCATGTCGTTGCCGAGGTAGGCGCGCATGGTGTCGAACAGTTCGGGATGGGCGTCGAGCGGATCGAGGATGGTCGCGATCCGCCGGGTCGCCGGGCCCCCACGGGTGAGCTGGTATTCGACGGCCAGATCCGACATCTGATAGAGACCGGGCGGTCTGTCGCCGACGCGGACCAGATTGAGCAGCTCGTGGGCCTGATCGGCGGACTCGGGTATCTGGTCGGTCTCGCTGGCCACCACCGTCGCGGTGAGCGGGACCTCGGCCGCGATGGCCAACAGGTCGAGCGTCGCGTCGGTGAGGGCGCTCTCGGCCTCGTCGCCGAGCGGTATGAGCAGGGTGCCGCCCTTGATGCTGAGCAGCGCGAGCGCGCGTGAGGCGAACACGGTGGCCAGCTCCGACTGCAGCCTGCGTAGCTTGCGGCGCGCGGCGACGTTCCCGTCGACGCGTGGATCGCGCTCGTCCGGGTGTTCCGGAATCGACAGCGCGACAACCTGATAGGACTCCGCGATCGGAATGCCGGTCTGTCGTGCCAATGCCGAGCTGCCGCGACCGCTGAGCAGTGCCGAGGCGAGCGTCTGCGCCGCGGTCTGGTGTTCCTTGGCGACCAAGTGCTGCTCCTCGACGTAGGCGTCCGACACCGCTGCGGTGATCGCCTCCAGGAGCTCGAGGATGAGGTCGGTGGCAATCAGCACCTCGCCGACGTCATCCGCCTCGGCTCGCGCGGTGACCAGGCCGAGCGCGATCCGCAGCCCCTCGTGGTATGCGCGCAGGATGGTGCTGAGCGGCACGCCCTCGCGGGCCCAGCGGGTCGCGGCCGCGCGCACCGCGCCGAGCTGTTCGTCGTCCGGCACGGCGCGCCGGTCGAGCATCTCGGCGGCCAGGCTGAGACAGCTTCGGGTGAGTTTGGTGACGTCTCCGCGTAAATGCTCGCCGGGCAGCGTCCGGCAGGGGGCCATGTTGTTCTCTAGGTATCCGACCATGCGGGAGGCGACGCGGTCGGTGTTCTGGAGCGGCACCGAAGCCGGCTGTCCGCCGATCTCCAGCGCCGGGTCGGACGAGCCAGCGGACAGGTCCAACGCGGAGTAGGTCATGACGAGTTCGCTCCAAATGCCACATCAGGCGTGCGATAAATGGTGCCCGAGTCGATCGGATCACTATACGAAACGGTCGTGTCCGCGGGGAGTGATCGCTGAGATCGATGGCGACCTAGAACATTGCCGGATGAGCTGCTGGGTCGACTCGGGACGTCCTTCGCAGCCGGTGCGCCACGTAGCCTGCGGTCCAGGGGGAGAGGGCAGGCCAGAACTCTTGCTTGCCAGGCGTTTAGGGATCTACTCGTCGTCCAGTCCGGCGGATAGGTAGGCGGCGGCAGCCAGCCACTGCCTGCACTGTGGTCCGTGGACCTCATGGGCGGTGAGGATGTCGCGGGCCTGCCGATAGGTGAGGCCGCGTGGCTCCGCGGAGCAGTCGGACATGGCGAAATCCGGTGCCGGGTATCGGCGCAGGGGCTCGGCGCCGGCGCCATCGATGACGGCAACCGGATGGGGAGTTCGGAATGGCTGGATCATTCGACTGCCCCTTGCGTCCAACGTGCGGATGGGAGGCTGACCTGCTGGCGACGCGGGATCGAACTCCCTGCGTACCTCCCTGATTTCATATCCGAGTCTATGCCTGCGGCACTTACAGATGCAAGTACATCTGCACGATCGGTTGCAGAAAAAAGCGGCGGCGATCGCCGGTCTCGTACCGGCGATCGCCGCTGTGCCGCTTGCGGTTTGGCGTTCAGGGGCCTTACGGCTTGCGGGCGACCGCGCCATAGGCCGAGATCGGACGGACCTCACCCACCTGGGTCTCGGACGGGCGCCACTGAGTAATGGACACGAAACCTGGCTCCACCAACTCCAAACCGTCGAACACGGCCTTGATCTGGGCCTGGGGGCGGGGAATATAAGGAGTGCCTCCGGTGCCGGTGTAGTTCTCGCACAGCGTGACATACGCCTTGCTGTCGTCGGTGCCGTCCCACATCACCAGATAGCTGCCGGAGGGCACCGAGTCGAGCACGGTCCGGACGATCCGCAGGAGCTCGTCATAGGTCTTCGCGTGGCCGAGCACGCCCATGAACATCACGCCGATCGGCTCGTTGAAGTTCAGGACGTTCTTGGCGTCGGCGATGATTCGCTCGGGGTCGTGGTAGTCGGCGTCGATGTAGGTGGTCACGCCTTCCGGCGTCGTGCTGGTGAGCAGCGCCCGCGCGTGGGTGAGCACCAGAGGGTCGTTGTCCACGTAGACGATCCGCGACTCGGGCACGACGCTCTGGGCCACCTCGTGGGTGTTCTGCATGGTGGGCAGGCCGGTCCCGATATCGAGGAACTGGCGGATGCCCTGCTCGCCCGTGAGGTAGCGCACCGCGCGGATGAGGAACTGGCGCGACTGCACCGCCATGGTGGTGATGTCGGGGTCGACCTCGATGCCCGCGTCGCCGGCGATGCGGTCGATCTCGTAGTAGTCCTTTCCGCCCATCCAGTAGTTCCAGATCCGCGCGGAGTGCGGAATGTCGGTCCGGATGAGGGGGGTGTGGTCGTCGGGCATGAGGGACTCCTCGCGAAACGTGTTTGCGGCACTGCCGTGCGGGTGGGCGCTGCGGGTGTCGCGAATGACTGGTACATCCGATGTGCACTGTGACACTACAAGATTCGGGGTCCCTCGTCTGGTGGGATCGGCGGCTGATCACGGTGTTCTGGCAGCGACGCGATCATGTTTCACATTTGCGCCCACGTGGCCCGAATGCGCAGGGGCGCAAGGGGCGAACTTCGTGCTATCGTCCGGTGTTGGTGCAAATGCAAGAACGTTTGAGCGTGCATCTGCACGAACCGATTCGCCGAACTGCGGGAACCGAGGAGTGGGCAAGATGTCGGATACATCCACCAACGAGATCATCGGAACTTGGCGCAAGAGTTCCTTCAGCAATCCGAGCGGCAACTGTGTCGAGCTGGCCGAAGCGTCCGATGGCCAGGTCGCGGTCCGTAACTCGCGGGATCCGGAAGGCGGTGTACTGTTCTATACGCGGCCGGAGATCGATGCGTTCGTCCGCGGCGCGAAGGCCGGTGAGTTCGACTATTTGACTAGCTGAGCGGTAGCATTAGCGGTCGGTGCGGTGTGTCTTCGCGACTGGTGGTTGTGACACACTGTGGGCAACCCCGGAGTATCGGAGACGAACTCGATGATCGCTGAACCCGATGACGATGGCCACGTGCAATCCATTGTCGCAGAACGTGGTCCGACCGTGCTACGCATCGCATTGGGTGGCCAGCTGCGCAAGCTCCGGGAGAAGAAGGGCATCACCCGCGAGGCAGCGGGTGATGCGATCCGGGGTTCACACGCCAAGATCAGTCGTCTCGAATTGGGCCGTACCGGTTTCAAGGAACGCGACATCCGCGACCTGCTGACCCTGTACGGCGTTCACGATCCCGAG
This sequence comes from Nocardia amamiensis, assembly GCF_015477605.1. Lineage (GTDB taxonomy): Bacteria > Actinomycetota > Actinomycetes > Mycobacteriales > Mycobacteriaceae > Nocardia > Nocardia amamiensis_A. Next base: position 63,613 of record NZ_JADLQX010000016.1, on the reverse strand, counting down.
GAGCGCGAGTCGTTCCTCGAATTGGCCAGGCAGGCCAATGAGCCCGGGTGGTGGCATCGCTACAACGATCTGCTGCCCCAGTGGTTCGGTACCTACCTCGGTCTGGAGCAGGCCGCGAGCAAGATCCGCACCTACGAGGCGCACCTTGTGCCCGGCCTGCTGCAAACACCCGAATACGCCAGGGCGGTCGTGGCGCTCGGGTATGACGACGCCGACACGGATCGGCGGGTCGCGGTGCGGCAACGCAGGCAGGAGATCCTGTTCCGGCCGGACCCGCCGGTGGTCTGGGCGGTGATCGATGAGGCCGCGTTGCACCGGCCGGTCGGCGGCGCGCAGGTGCACCGGGAGCAGATGCTGCATCTGATCACCTTGGCCGACTTGCCGAACGTGACGATCCAGGTGTTGCCGTATTCCGCGGGCGAGCACGCCGCGGCGGGCAGCTCGTTCAGTATTCTGCGTTTCGCGGAATCGGAACTTCCCGACATCGTGTATCTCGAACACCTGACCAGTGCGCTGTATCTGGAACGGCGCCAGGACTTGGCGCTCTATCTGTCGGTCATGGACCGGCTCAGCGTCCAGGCCGAACGCCCGGACAAATCTATCGAGATCATCGCGCAGTACGCCGCCGGTCGCTGAGACCGCGCGGCGGCATGCCGAACGGCCCGGCAACCTGAGACGTCCACCCCGGAATCGGCGGTGGACGTCGGCATGTTCTCGCTACAACATGCTGGTGATCGCATTGACAGTGGACATGGGTGAACGCCCGGCGCCGGTCGCAGCCGACGCTGCGCAGGGCGTCGGGCGTGTGCGACGGAACTCGGTACGGCACAACCTTTTTCGGCGGCCGCCGGACATCGGATAGCGGAGCCGGCGGTTTACTGCTTGATGCAGCTGGAGGCGATTCGCCAGAACGTCGCGGGCTGTAATGCGTCTAGATCCCAATCGTCGGCCATAGCGTGTGCTGTGGTGACGATCCGCTCTATGTCGAAGTCGTGCCGTGTTGCCGCACCGGTGGATTCGACGGCGTCGATGACATACGCCACGGCGGTTTCCCGGGAGAAAGTGGTGGTCGTGTGGCCGCTTCGGGCCGAGTATGTACTCATAGTTCTGTCGCTCGCTGGCTGGTCGGCCAGTGCGGCGTCGGCTGGTCCGAGCCTGCCGCCGGCAAGTGGTTGTTCCATTCGAATGCCCCTGCTGTTCGGCGGCGACGGACCTGCGGCGACTTCGGCCTTCGGCTCGCCAACACGCCTCCCCTTGGTGGTCCCCTGTAAAGCGTTGCGGCACTGAGTTTATGTCGCTGCGCCTTTCAGATGCAAGCACATCTGCACGATCGATTGCACGTGCGCTGTGGGTATTTCGGCTGCGTGAGTTTGCGAACAAGGTGCTCGCGAGAAAAATTCACTCGCGACCGAACAGGACGTCCGTGCTGTAATCGATCTGTGTACCCGGCTCGACGAATTGATCGGCCGCTTCCCGCCAGGCGAGGAAATGCTCCGTGAAACGGTGTGCCTCGGCCGCCTCGTCGTCGGTGTAGAGCTGGTACAGGAAGAAGCGGTGGGGGTCCACCCGATCTGCGCAGATGTCGAAACGCAGACACCCTGGCTCGGTCCGCACGGAGGCGTCGGCGCTGCGGGATATGGCCGCCAGGAACTCGGCGCGGGAGCCGGGGCGGATCTTCATCGAGACGATACGACTGAACACGGTTGTTCTCCCATCGTGACCGTTTGGGTCGATCGGCAAGGGCAGCAGCGAGGTTCGTCCGGCTCAGTCGGCCAGTTGCGCTATCGCCTGGCTAACCGGAGTGTCGCCGGAAACGAGTTCGAGCGTGGTGCCGAAGGTGTGCGCGGCGGGCAGGAGCCCGGCCAGCACGGCCGCCACATCGGCGCGGGGGATTTTCGCGCGCCCGACCGGCGGCGGGGCGAGAGTCACCAGTCCGGCGCCAGGGGAGTCGATCAGCACGCCAGGACGGAGGATGGTCCAGTCCAGGTCCCGTCCTCGCACGTCGTCTTCGGCCTGGGTCTTGGCATCGACATAGGCGGCCCACACCTCGTCGGTGCCGGGCGCGGGCGGGCGACCGGCGCCCATCGTGGAGATCTGCAGGAATCGACGCACTCCGGTCCGCTCGGCTGTCTCGGCCAGCCGGACCGACCCGCCCAGATCCACGGTGTACTTGCGTTCCACGCTGCTGCCCGGACCGGCGCCGGCGGCGAAAATCGCCGCGTCGCCGCCTTTTACGACGTCTGCCAGGTCGTCGCTGCCGACCTTCTCCAAGTCGCACACGACCGGATCGGCGCCGGCGGCGCGCACCTCGGGGGCGTGCTCGGGATTGCGGACCAGCGCGGCGACCTCGTGGCCGTCCGCGGTGAGCAAGGGGGCGAGCAGCAGCGCGATCTTCCCATGTCCGCCCGCGATGACGACGCGCATGGAATCGCTCCTTTCCGTCTGGGCGATGCCCGCGCTAGCGCTCGGGCCCGCCGGGATTGCAGCGTGCTTCGACGGTGGCCGGATAACCGACCGCCGGACGCCAGGGTTCCAAATTCCAGCTCGGCTTGTCCGGTTGCACAAGCCGCGCCCATGCCCAGTGGCAGAGGAACTGGTCGCGCATACCGGGCGCATCGGCGTCCGCCGAGAGGGCCAGGACCTCCTGCCACGCCCGCTCGTCGGAGCCGGGGAAGGTGGTCTGCCGCCCTGCTTGGGTCGGAACGACGAGCAGCCGGGGGCCGTCGATCGTTTCGGTCCAGGTGACGTGGTCCACCAGCGGCTGTCCCGCGTAGGGGTCGGCGGTGGGCACGGCGGCCAGCGGGGTCGGCGACGGGTATGCCGGTGGAACGGGCGTGGCGGTGGTCGTCGTGGAGGTGGGCTCATCGGAACCACAAGACGCCATCGATGACAGCAGCCCGATCGACAACACCGCGGCGGCCCGGCGCCAGAGGACGAGGCGATGCGGGTACCGCTGCGCCACGATCGAACCTCCCGTGTTCTCCTCGGCACCGTCGGGCGTGCTCTCTCGAGCTTAATGGGCGCGGCCGGAGGAGGTCCGTCCCAGCCCGCACCCGGCGCAGCGAAGGCGGACGTCGCCGCATGGCGAGCCGGCCGCGGCGGGCAGGCAGGCGGTCGGGCCACCGATTGTGGTGGCTTGCCGGTGCGGCTCGGGCTGGAGATAGTCGGTCATGCGTTGTGGACGGATCATGGCGGGGGCGGCGGGGGTCGTGGTCTCGATGACGGTCGTGCTGGGCGGCCCCGCTGCGGCGCGAGTGGGCGAGGCGCCGGGGACCGTGACTGAACTGGTGGAACTGGCTGGGCGATTACATGTGCAGGGAGCCGTGACAGCCGAGCGGTTCACCTATTGGTCGCGTGGCCCGCGCGGGCCGATGCAGAGCACCGGCGTGCTGTACTTGCCCGAAGGCAGGTCGCCGCACGGCGGGTGGCCGATCGTCGCCTACGCGCACGGCACGTCGGGCATCGCCGACCACTGCGCGTTCACGCTGCAACCGCGGGATTATTACCTGACGTCGGTGTACCCGGATCTCCTGCGCGCCGGGTACGCGGTCGTGGTCTCCGACTACGTCGGGCTCGGCACGCCCGGCATCCATCCCTATCTGGACGGTCCAGCGCAGGCGCGCAGCATTATCGACGGCGTGCGCGCCGCGCGCGCGGTGGCCCCCTCCCTCGGCACGCGCTGGGCGGTGTTCGGCCAGTCCCAAGGCGGGCATGCGGCGATGTTCACCGCTCAGCTCGCGCCCGGTGACGCCCCAGAGCTGGAGTTACGCGGCGCGGCCGCCACCGGGACACCGTCGAATCTGGATCTGGTGGTTCGACTCGCCGGGCCGTGGCTGCCGCGGCTGCCGCTGCAGAAGACCACCGCCTACTTCGGCATGCTGCTGGCGGGGCTGCGGTCCAGCGCACCGGAACTCGATATCGACGGGTATCTGACGCCGGTGGGCCTTGACGTGCTGCGGATCGTGGAAACGGAGTGCGCGGTCGAGGCGGACGCGAGGGTGTCCGGTGTCGGCATCGGCGCCATGCTGTCGCGGCCGCTGGACGATCCCGCCCTGCTCGCCGCACTGCGGGCGATGCTGCGGGTGCCGACGAGCGGTTACTCGGTGCCGCTGTTTCTCGGTCAGGGGCTGACGGACCTGGAGGTTCCCGCGCCGCTGGCGCTGGAACTGATCGCTCAGCTGCACTCGTCCGGAACCGATCTGCGCGTGGGCTGGTACCCCGGCGATCATCTGGGCGCGGCGCGCGAAGCGTTTCCCGACGCACTCGCGTTCCTGCGTGCGGTGCTGGATCGGCCCTGAGCTCGCGTACTCAGCGCCAGAGCGAGCGGCAGGGGAGCCTGCGCAGGTCGGGTCGGACATCGCCGTCAACGGTGACGGTGAGCCCGGCATGCGCGGCGGCCGAGGTGAACTCCCACGCCTCGGTCCCAGTCGCCGCGTACTCGAGGATCAACGCGTCCTCAGGGGTGGGTCCGTCGAAGTAGACAGTGATCCGCCGGGTCGGCGTCTCCTGGGTGTCATCGCAGTGAGCTAGTCGTTGCGCAGTGCCGTCCATGCCACCGTCTCCTTCCGGCCGGCGCGGCAACCGCGCCGTACCACTGACGGTAGAGCGCCGCCAATGCTGAGAACATGTTCCAGGTTATCGGCTGGAAATTTCACAGATCGGACACCCGGCGGTGGGGTACAGTCACGAGCCGGGCAGTGTCGCGGCCACCGGCTCGATACCCCAAACTTGTGAATTGTCAACATGTTCGTGGTGCAAGGGTGCCTTACGCGGGTCATGTTGCCAAGGATGGTCACAGCGTTGGACGATCAGGAGGCACACGTTCGATGAGTCAGGACCCACGTTCGCTGGGTAGGGGAGTGGGGCGACGACGTCTCGCACGTGCGATCGGCGCGATGGCCGCGGGCCTGGCGCTGGTGGTGAGCATGGCCGGTGCGGCAACCAGCGCGCCGTTGTTCCCGGAGCCGGATCCGGATCCCTTCTACGCGACACCCGCGGACATCGCCGACCGCAAGCCGGGCGATGTGCTCGCGACCCGGGCGATGCCGCCGCTGGCGGTCTTCCCGGACACCACCGTGACCGTGGTGCGGTTCCGGTCGACCAGCTCGGAGGGGAAGCCGATCGCCGCGACCACCACGGTGCTCACCCCCAAGGCGCACCGTGCCGACGGGCCGCTGCTGTCGTTCCAGCACATCATCAACGGGCTCGGCTCGGAGTGCTCGGTCTCGCGGGTCCTCTACACCGGTGACCCGAACCTGGTCGTGCGGGAAGCACCGGGCTGGAACGTGCTGCTCGCGCGGGGCTGGAGCGTCGCGCTGCCCGACCACCTCGGGCCGAACTTCGCCTACGGCGCGGCCAAACTCGGCGGCCAGATCACCCTGGACGGCATTCGCGCCGTGAAGCAGGTCGCCGAACTCGGAGTGCAGCGCAGCCCGGTGTCCATGGTCGGATACTCGGGCGGCGGTATGGCAACCGCGTGGGCGGCCGCCCTGCAGCCGAAATACGCGCCGGAGCTGGACATCGCCGGTGCGGCCATGGGCGGTGTGCCGATGAATCTGGTGAAGATGCTCGAGGGACTCGGGCTGAACCCGCACCCGGTGTTCGGGCTCGCGCTCGCCGCGGGATTCGGGCTGGAACGGGAATATCCGCAGCGCTTCCCGCTCAGCGACCAGCTGAACGAGCGGGGCTTGGCCGCTCGCGCGCAGATCGCCAACAGCTGCACCAACGACATCCTGGCCGCCGGCGCAGGCCGCGGTGCGATGGACTTCGCCAAGACTACCTCGATGATGAACGACAGCACCGCGCGTGCGGTCGTCGAGGAGAACAGCCTCGAGCTCTACGACGGTGTGCCCAAGACACCGGTGTTCGAATGGCATTCGCCGATCGACGGTCTGATCCCGATCGACTCGGTGGTCAACACCGACAAGCGGTGGTGTGCCGCCGGTGTCAGGGTGCAATCCGAGCAGATCCCGGTACCCGACCACCTGACGGCGGCGGTCCTCGGCATCCCGGCGGCACTGAGCTGGCTGGACGCCCGGTTCCGAGGGGAGCCCGCACCGAGCAACTGCTGACCGAGCGCGCGACGGCCGAGCCGGACCCGTTGTCTCCGCATGGATCTCGGCCCCGGTTGTTGCGATATGGATACGCGACAACACAACTCGAGCGCATTCCCGCCTCGAGTTGCGGGTACTGACGTAGCCTGACGTCCTGGCTCCCGGTCCGACAGGGGGAGATTCGGGGGTCGAACGCCGCAACGCCCGGGTGCCAGAGAAATAGCCGTCGCACCCAAAGGCGTGTGCCATGAGATACCTGCGTGCCATTGCCGTCGCATTGCTCGCCGCCGGTTCGGTCCTGGCCGGCCCTGCCGCCGCGGAGCCGGCGCCCGCGCCGCCGCTGCCCGACGTGTCCGGCGTCTTCCCGCCGCCCGGTGGGCTGCTGCCCGAGTTGCAACAGCTCATCGATCGGGTGATACCACCGCCGCCGATCGCGCCGCTGCCGGAGTCGAGTTCGCCGGCGCAGCAAGCCACCACATTATCGCCGTCGCTGGCGGCGCTGCGCCTGGCCACACTGCCTGCGGCCGTCGGTGACCCGATGTTCGATCACCGTCCCGCTGACCTCGAGGAGCTGATCGAGGGTCAGGTCATCGCGGTCCGCGACGTCAGCGCGACGACCGCGCCGCTGATGCTGCTCCCGATCCAGCGCGCCCTGCTGGTGAAGTACCGCACGACCGATGCGCACGGCGCGCCGTCGTACGCCACGGCCACGCTGGTCGTTCCCGCGGCAGCCTGGGCCGGCCCGGGCCCGCGGCCGGTGGTGGTGAACAACTTGCCGATCGACGCACTCGGCCGTGTCTGCACCCCGGGGTACACCCTCGCCCACGGACTGCACCCGGACACCAGCATCACCGACTTCGTGCCGCCCACAACGCATATCGCGGCGCTGCGCGGATACGCCGTGCTGATCCCGGACCACGAGGGTCCGTCGATGGCCTACGCCGAGCCGTTCGTGGCCGGTCACGCGGTGCTCGACTCGATCAGGGCGGTTCGTGAACTGCTGCCGGAGGAGTTCGGCACCAGCAAGTTCGGTATGGCGGGCTATTCCGGCGGAGCCATCGCGACCCATGGGGCGGTGAAGCTGATCGCGAGTTACGCACCGGAATTGGCGGATGTGATCGTGGGCGCCGCGCTGGGCGGGGTGCCCGCGGACTACGAGATCCTGGCCCGCAGCATGAACGGAAATCTCGCGTCGGCGGTTTTCATGGGCGCCGTGTTCGGGATCGGCCGCGAGCGGCCGGAAATCCTCGCCAGGATGAACAATCTCGCCCAGTGGGTGGCGACCTCGCCGGTGAAGGACATGTGCGGCAGCAGTTATGGACTGGCCGGCCTGCTGATGCTGCCGATCGATGTCGCGGCGAACTACCCGGATCCGCTGAACTCGGCGCTGGCCGCGGACGTCTATCGGGTGACCAGGATGGAAGGGATGAAGTCGGCGGCGCCGCTCTATATCTACAACGGGGAACAGGAGTTCTGGATCCCGGCCGAGGGCGCGCGCAACCTGTACTGGGAACAGTGCCGCCTCGGTGTGCCCGCGATATACCGTAGTGTTCTCGGTGAGCACATCATTGCGGGGGCGCTCGGTTATCCGGAGGCCATGATCTGGCTGGACGATCGGCTGCGCGGGATCCAGGCTCCCGACGAGTGCTGACCGTGTGACGGCGCCGGGGGAGGCATCCGGTAACGCGGTATGGCAGCGGTGTGCCGGTCTGGGCGGGGGGAAGCTCGAATCCGCGAGAGGACACATGAACGACAGCACGACCACCGCGTCCGAGCAGGCAATGGCGTTGGTGGGACGGCATTACCGCTTGACCGACCACTACGAGGTGGGCCGAGAGAAGATCCGCGAGTTCGCGCGAGCGCTGCAGGACGGCCATCCGGCGCACCGGTATGAGGACGCCGCCGCGGAGTTGGGCTTCGACGGGCTGGTCGCGCCGGCGACCTTTTCCTCGATCGTCCTGCTGCTGGTGCAGCGCAAGATGTTCGAGTCCGTGCTCACCGGCTACGATCTCGGTCAGGTCTTGCAGACCGAGCAGTCCATCCAGGTGCACCGCCCGATCGTCGCGGGCGACCAACTGCGGTGCGACTCCTATATCGAGTCGTTCCGGCAATTCGGTGACAAGGACTTCATGGTCACCAAGAATGTGCTCACCAACCAGCACAAAGAGGTGTTGCAGACCGCCTACAGCACCGCGGTGGCGCAGACCGGGGTCGATCTCGCCCCCGACCTGCGCGCCACGGTCGAAGGCGTGATCATGACCGGGCAGTCCGCTGCCGACCGGTCGGCAGCGGCGGCCACGCGAACGATCGACGAAGACGCCGGTCTGGTCGAGTGCTTCGACGAACCGGCACAACCGGATTCGTCCGACGCGCCGCGTACGCCGCGGTCGATCCCCGCTTTCGAGGAGTTGTCCGTCGGCATGGCGCTGGCCCCCCGAACGACGCTGCTCACCCGTGGTGATCTGGTGAATTACGCTGGCGTTTCGGGTGATTCGAATCCGATCCATTTCAGCGACTTGGTGGCGAGCAGCGCGGGCCTGCCGAATGTGGTGTCGCACGGACTGCTCACGATGGGGCTCGGCGCCGGGTACCTGACGTCATGGCTGGGCGATCCAGCCGCCGTGGCGAAGTACGCGGTCCGATTCGCCGGGTTCGCACCGGTACCGGCGGCCAAAGCGAGTGCGATTGAATTTAGTGGCCGGGTAAAGGAATTGGATCCCGAGCATCGTGCCGCCACCATCGCGCTGAGTGCCACTTCCGAGGGGCGCAAGTTGTTCGGGCGCGCGACAGCGACAGTGCTGCTGCGCTGATGCCTCGCATCGGTATCCCGTTCAGGTAGGCAGCGGACATCCGTCGGCGTCGCTGTGGTCGAGTGGATGTCACCGCAGCCCAGCTGATCTCAGTACTACCGTCCGGTGATCTTGCGGATGTGCTTGCACCTGCGCATACGCTTCGATTCCATCGGGTTGGTGCTGGAGTGTGGCGAACGCACATGGGAGACTCGAAACATGCGTGCTTCGGTAGTGCGGCCTCGAACTGAAACAGTCGCTCGCACAACGGCTCCGGCCGTCGAGGGCGGCCCGACCGTTTTGCGGATGATTCTCGGCGGGCGGATGCGACGGCTGCGCGAGGCTTGTGGCATTTCGCTCGAGGAGGCGGGCGAGGCGATTCGTGGTTCGCATTCCAAGATCAGCCGGCTCGAGCTGGGCCGTACCGGGTTCCGGGAACGGGATCTGGTCGACCTGCTCGAGCTGTACGGGGTCACCGACGAGGAGGAGCTGGCCGAATTCAAGCGACTCGCGAAACAGGCCAACACCTCGGGGTGGTGGCACCGCGACTCCGATTGGCTGCCGAAGTGGTTCGACACCTATCTCGGGCTGGAACAGGCAGCACAGCTGATTCGCTGCTACGAGCCGCGGGTGATACCCGAGCTGCTGCAGACCCCCGACTACGCGCGCGCCCTGCTCGTCCTCGCCCATCCCCATGAGGACGAGGAGTCGATCGAGCGGCGCGTCGCCTTGCGTATGCGCCGCCAGGAAATCCTGGCCAGACCGAACCCGCCGCAGCTGTGGCTGATCGTCGAGGAGGCGGCGCTGCGGCGCAGGATCGGCGGGTCGCGGGTGTGGCTGGCCCAGCTCGAGCACGTGCTGCGGGCCGCGGACGCGCCGAACGTCACCGTGCAGGTGCTGGCCGATCACGTCGGCGGTCCCGCGCTCGCCGACGGGGCCTTCACCATGCTGCGCTTCGCCGAGGCGGACCTGCCCGACATCGTGTACCTCCAGCAGCTCACGGGTGCGCTGTATCTGGACAAGCAGGCTGATCTCGCCGCCTATCGCGCGGTGGCGAACCTGCTTTCGGTGCACGCCGCGCCACCGGAATACACCAGGGAACTCGTCGCGGCGCTGCGCGAGCGTCAACCGGAGACGATGGATCGACCGTCGGGCTCAGCCTGACCGGATTCGTCGGCCCGCCAGGAATACCCGGGCGTACAAGGCATTTCGGGCGTAGCCGACGTCGGGTGCCCGTGGCACACTCGGGAGATGCCTCCTTCGAAGGTGCGACAGGCGACGGATTTCGGCTCCGGTGACCATCCTGTGGCCGGTGGCGGTCCCACGGTTCTCCGGATGGTGCTCGGTGGTCGCCTCCGCCGCCTACGCGAGGACCGCGGCCTCACTCGGGAAGCCGCGGGCGAGGCCATTCGCGGGTCGCATTCGAAGATCAGCAGGCTGGAACTCGGGCGCACCGGCTGCCGGGAACGCGACCTGGTGGACCTGCTCGACCTCTATCGGGTGACCGACCCCGGCGAGCGGGAGCGATACCTCGAGCTGGCCAGGCAAGCCAACGCCTCGGGCTGGTGGGCCCGCGACAACGACTGGTTGCCGAAGTGGTTCGACACCTACCTGGGTTTGGAGCAGGCGGCGCGGCTGATTCGCAGCTATGAGCCGAGAGCGGTGCCCGAATTGCTGCAGACACAGGCGTATGCCCGCGCGGTGCTCGGCTTGGCTCATGCGGGCGAATCGGCGGCCTCGATCGAGCGTCGCGTCGCTCTGCGTATGCGCCGCCAGGAGATCCTGTCCCGGCCGGAACCCCCACAGCTCTGGATGATCATCAAGGAAGCCGCGCTGCGGCGCAGGATCGGCGGGTCCACCGTCTGGCGTGCCCAGATCGAGCATCTGCTGCGGGCGGAGCAGCAGCCGCACATCACCATCCAGATCCTGGCCGACCACGTTGGTGGGCCCGCACTCGCCGACGGTGCCTTCACCGTATTGCGTTTCGCCGAGACGGACTTGCCCGACATCGTCTACCTCCAGCAATTGACCGGCGCGCTCTATCTGGACAAGGTCGCCGATCTGGACGCGTATTACGCCGTGCTCAACCAGCTTTCGGTACTCGCGCCGCCGCCCGAGCATTCCCGGTGGCTGCTGGAAGCGCTCCGCGACGACGCCCCGCCGACGGTCGACGAACCAGGATCCCGCGCACACGTGACGGAGTCGGGGGCCTGACGACTCGACACGGCCGTGCGTGTTCGCGCATGGAGTGAGTCCGGCCACAGTGAAGTATTGTCCCAATGGGACAATAAGGCGTAGTCTATGTCCATGGGCGACGACGGAGTCGGTCTGGACGGTCGTCGGCTGCGCACTCGCCGCAGCCGTGCGGCGCTATCGCGTGCGGCGTTCGACCTGCTCACGGAGCGGGGTCTCGACGCGGTCGCCGTGGAGGACATCGCGGTGCGTGCCGGCGTCACCCGGCGCACTTTCAGCAGGCACTTCGCCTCCATCGAGGAGGCCGTGCTCGGCGATGTCGATCAGGACGTGCACCTGTTCAACGAGGCGCTGTGCCGTCGACCGCCGTCCGAGCCGCCTTTGGTCGCCTATCGCAACGCCGTGCACGACTGGCTCGCCACCGAGTACGGTGGCGCCCGCGCCGCGCTGTTGGCGCGGCGCTGGGCGCTGTTCCAGCGTTTCGAGGACGAGCCCGGGCTGTTCGCCGGTTATCAGCGCATCCGCATCGACGGACAGCGCGAATCCGTCCGGATCATCGCGGCGCGGCTGGGGGTGGATCCGCTGACGGATCCACGTCCGGCCACCGCCGTGGCCGCCGGTGCGGGCATGCTGCTCGCGGCGTTGCAGAGCTGGGCGGCGGGCCCGGACCCAATGGGCCTGCCCGGCCTCGTCGAAGAATTCTTCGACACCCTCCTCACCCTCACTGCCGAATTCCGTTCCGAGGAGTCACCGTCATGTCTACCGGGTCGGTGAGCATGTACCGCCGGACGTGCCGACGCGTCGGGCTGGACCGAAATCCACTGCGTCGCGGGGAAGACCGCCTGCAAACCGGCGTGGCCGCTCTGCTCGCCCTGGTGTTCTTGGTCGTCGTTCCCGTGCTGGCGGTGACCGTCGGCGGCACCGTGTATCGAGTGGAAACGGCTGCGGTGCAAGCCGAAACGGCGCGGCTGCACCAAGTCGACGCCACCGTGATCGAGACCGGGAAAGCGCCGCTGTACGCGCCGGTCATCCCCGCGCGAGTGTCCTGGAAGGACGCCGAAGGCGGGACGCACACGGCCGACTACCAGTCGACCACGGTTGTGGAAACGGGTTCCACCGTGTCGATCTGGTTGAACGAGGGTGGGGCAATCGTGGAGCCGCCGTCCTCGACCCAGGCCGCCAGCAAAGCGGTGCTGCTCACCGCGGGCGCGCTGCTCGGCGTCTCGGTCGTGCTCGGGGGGAGCTACTGGCTCGTCCGCCGCGGCCTGGACCGGCGGCGCCTGCGGCGCTGGGAATCCGAATGGGTTGCCGCGGACCTCACCTGGGGGCACGGCTGAGCCCGAGTGCGGCGTGCCCGCCGGGCGAGGGTAGGGACCCGCGCAGCGGGCACGTCGCGTGCCGGGCCACAACGCGGCGAACGAGGGGCCCGGCACTGCTGCGACGGTAAAGCATCGGCGTGTGGGTTCGCCCGTTTCGGCGCCGATCATCAGAGATTCCACTATGGTCGCCAGGTTGCATTGTGACACAACATAATCCGACGCCAACGGAGGCGGCGCGCGGCGGCTTGTGCGATGCCCCAATCGCGGTGACCGGTGCCGATGAACCCTCCCGAACGCGCGGACGGGGGCTTCTCAGGGCGGCCGATACGGCTCTAGGGTGACGACGACGCAGCGCCGGAATGCGCGGTCGGCGCTGCGTCACATACCTCGCATCCGAGGGCCGCGCAACGGAAATCCGAAACTACGGCGTCGCAGCATTTCCGGCGACCTGGGTCGCGGTATTCGCCGAACGGCTCGAGTGCTTGTGATCCCGCCCAACACGCCGGGCGGTCCGTGATGAGTTACCCGATTCGTCCGGACATATCTCGATTTCATCACGATCAGTCGCTAACCTTCGGTAGGCATGATGGGCAGGCAGCCGACAACGAGTACCGAGATGTTGACATCGAAACTCGTCGCACATCTGGCCGGGCACTCCGGCCCCGACGCGTCCGGCGATGTGGCGACCGCCGCGCGAAACTGTTTGGCCGCGGCCGTCGAACTCCTCGCTCCACGCACGTCACCGGCCGAACCGCAGCCTCAGGAGATCGCCGGATTCGCCGCACGGTGGGCACGTGAGGGAATCGCGCTGGAAACGGTGCTCGGCGCGTACCACGACGAAATAAGAAGCGGATTGGAATTCCTCGCCGACCAGGTCGCCGACGAGCGGGCGGATCATTTTCTCGCCGGCGCGCGACTGGCGGTCCGGGTGCTGGAAACGGTGACCCTGGCCGCGTCGACCGCCTATGTCGACGAGCATCGCGCGGTCGCTCGGGAACATCAAACCGCCGCTCAGACGCTGGTCTCGGCCTTGCTCGGCGGACAGGGCGTGGGCGAGCTCGCCCGGGAGACCGGCATCGCGATCGCGCGGTCCTACCAGGTGATGGCATTGAGCATTCCCGCGCATCCGGACGAGCGAAGACCTGGCGCGGGCGTGCTCGCCGCCCGCCGCAAGCTCCGCCGTGTCCAGGCCGCGCTGGCCGGTCCGCTCGGCTCCCGGGCGCTGTCGGTGCTGTCCGCCGCGGGCGGCACCGTGCTGGTGCCCCTGGATGACGCGCTCGCCCGCACCGGATCGTTCAGCATGACCGACGAGGTTCTGGCCATGGTCGGTGACGCCGCCGAGGTGCCGTTGACCGCCGCGGTCGCGACCGGCCGCACCGCGCGCATCCCCGAACTCGCCGGTCGTGCGCACGATCTCCTGGACCGGCTGCGGGCGGCGGGCGGGCCGCCGGGGTTGTACCGGGTTGCCGAAGGCGACGAAGCGCCGGGTTGTGAGCTAGCCCAGCAGGGGCCTATGAGCATCGTCACCGCGCCCAACGATCACGTAATTGGACGCTCGGCATGACTATTCGTCCGCTATTGTCGATGTTGCCCTGTTGTCGAGGGTGAGCTAAGGAGTGCGAGTGACCACCGCGTTGTCCGATCGCCATATTCCGCGCGAACTCGAGCCCACCGCCGAACGCCCGCTCAGCGACCATCTGCGCAAGTCCAAGGCCTGGAATCCGCATGATTCCGTGCAATGCGTGGACCGACATGAATTCACCGCGATGGGTCGCGTTGATCGGGAGCCGGACCGATACGAATTTTCCGTTGTAGCGCTGATCGCGATGATCACGAAGCTGCGTACTGTAGACAGTCTGTCATCTTATCACAGAATGATCTCGGCGGCCTACAACCGCGGCGGCGTGTGGGCTGCCCGGGGCGGCCGATCCAGCGCAGAGCAGGACGAACCCCGGATTCAGGTGCACCGATTCGAGCAGCAGTGCGAACAAGCAGCGGTCCAGCAGGCGGAACGGGCCGCCACGGCGCTATGAGGCTGCGTGGACCGATCACCGCGGCGATGGCGGTCATCGCCGCGGTGGCCGCCGCGCCCGTGCTCGCCGATCCGGTGACGCCTGCCCCGCAGGCACCGGCGGCACCGCCGCCCGCCGTCGACCCCTCGATGACCCGCACCGGCTTGATCTCGATCGAGAAAGTTTCGCCGCGCCGGGAACGGCTGGCGATCGCATCGGCGGCCATGCGCCGGATCATCACCGTCGATGTGCTGCGCGGCACCGGCACGGGGCCCCGGCCGGTCCTGTATCTGCTCGACGGCGTCGACGGCGACGCCACCTCCGCGTGGCTGACCAAGGGCAACGCCGCGGAGTTCTTCGCGGACAAGCCGGTCGACGTGGTGCTGACCGGCGGCGGCACCGGCAGCATGTACAGCGACTGGATTCGGCACGACACCGCGCTCGGCCTCAATCGCTGGGAGACCTTCCTCACCACCGAGCTTCCACCCATCGTGGAATCGCTGCTGCGCAACGACGGCCGCCGTGCGATCGCGGGGGTGTCGATGGGAGCGCAGGCGGCGATGATGCTGGCGCAGCGCCATCCCGGCTGGTATCGCGCCGTGGCCGGGATGAGCGGCTGCTACTCGACTTCGGACCCGCTCGGTCACGCCGTCACCACCATCACCGTGGCCTCACGCGGCGGCAATGTCGACAACCTCTGGGGCCCGCCGACCTCACCGGAATGGTCCGCGCACGACAGCCTGCTGCACGCGGAAGGCCTGCGCGGCACGGGGATCTACCTGTCGGCGGCTACCGGCCTGCCCACCGGCGCCGACTTGGTCGCGGTCGCCGGCTCGCCGACGATCGCGGAGGCGCTGCGCACCGCGGGTGGTGGCGCGGCGCTGGAGGCGGGCGCCCGGGCGTGCACCGAGCGGTTCGCCGCGCGTCTGGCGGAACTGAAGATTCCCGCCACCGTGGAATACTCGCCCGCGGGAATGCACACCTGGCCGGATTTCCAGGCCCAGCTGCCGAAGATGTGGGCAGTGCTCGCGTCGGCACTCGAGGTACCCGAGTCCTCCTGAACGACGCCGCGGAATCTGTCCGGCGCGGCGGCGTTGACATCGGTATGACCTCGGCTCTGTCCTCCGTCCGGTTCTCCGTGCTCGACCGCTCGCGCGTCCGGCGCGGCCAGAGCCATCCGGCCGCGCTGCGCGAGACCGTCGAGTTCGCTCGGCTCGCCGAGGAATGGGGGTATCACCGCTTCTGGGTGTCCGAGCACCACAGCGTGCCCGGCGTGGCCGGCTCGGCGCCCACGGTGCTCGCCGCCGCCGCGGCCGCCGCGACTTCCCGGATCCGGATCGGCACCGGCGGCGTGATGCTGCCCAACCATCAGCCGCTGGTCGTGGCCGAGCAATTCGGTGTGCTGGAGTCGCTGTATCCGGGACGTATCGATATGGGCCTGGGCCGGTCGGTGGGTTTCACCGACGGCGTGCGGCGGGCCCTCGGGCACGACAAGCGCGATGCCGAGGACTTCGACGCTCAGCTCGCCGAGCTGCTGGCGTACTTCGCCGACGGCAGCCGGGGCGTGCACGCCTGGCCCGCGGAGGGGCTGCGGGTTCCCGCCTTCCTGCTGGCGACCGGGTCCGGCGCCGCGCGTGCGGCGCGGTTCGGGCTGCCGCTCGTGATCGCCGCGGTGGGCGGCGAGGACCGCATGATCGAGGCCATCGAGCGTTATCGCGCGGACTTTCGTCCCGGGGTGGCGGGCGCGGAACCCTACGTGGTGGTATCGGGCTCGATCGTCATCGCCGACACCGCCGCACAGGCGCATCGGCTGCTGCTACCGGAGGCATGGTCCGCCGCGTACGCCCGCACCCGCGGTGAGTTCCCGCCCCTGATACCGCCCTCGGAGATCGAGACGCGCACCATGACCGAGCGGGAACGCAAGATCTTCGACGAGGGTCTGCGCGGGCATCTGTTCGGCACCGAGGACGAGGTGGCCGAACAGCTGGAGCGGCTGGTGATCGGGACCGGCGCCGATGAGATTTTGGTGCACACCAGTACCTATGACCGTGCCGCCCGCTTGGCATCGCACCGTAGGCTGGCGCTGCTCACCGGCCTGGTTCGTGGCCGCGCCGGGGTCGATGGACCGGATACGGGCCGGGCCGACGCGGCGGCGTGATCAGGCGCTGGCCCAACTAGCTTGCTGGAAGAGCACTTCCGCGGCGGCGTAGCCGAACAGCTTGCGACCTTCGGCCCGTGCGTCGACCGCGACGGTCGCTCGCCGCCTGCGCGGATCGATCGAGGTGACCCGGCCGCGGAACTCGACCGTCCCGGCCGCCAAGGGCGGAATGCGCAAGTAGTGCGTGTTGTGCGCGAACTGTGCGCGGAATCGGGTGAGCGCCGTGGGGTCGCCGAGCCAGGCACTGAGGAACGAAGCGGCCAGGCCGAGTTTCAGCATGCCGGGTGCGACCACGGTCGGCAGACCGCTGGCGACGGCGATTCGTTCGTCGAAGAGCACCGGATTGACGTCGCCGGTCACTCCGGCGTAGTTGACCAGGTCCCCACGAGACAAGCGCACAGTCCGCGTC
Source organism: Nocardia amamiensis (assembly GCF_015477605.1). Lineage (GTDB taxonomy): Bacteria > Actinomycetota > Actinomycetes > Mycobacteriales > Mycobacteriaceae > Nocardia > Nocardia amamiensis_A. Next base: position 46,680 of record NZ_JADLQX010000016.1, on the reverse strand, counting down.
GGCAGTTCCGTGCCCACCGCGAGGTCGGCGAAATCGACCTCCGGCTGCGCGATCCGGGGTGCGTGCGGTGGCGCAAGCGAGTCGGCCGCGGCGGGGACGACGGCTTCGGTTCGGCCCTGTCGCGTCGTGACAGGGGACATGGCGACCGTGCGTACCGCCTCGGCCAGCCCCGGATCGGGGCCGCCGACGCGTGCGAGCAGCGCGCTGGAGCCGGTCTGCACCACCATGCCGTCCTGGTCGATGAGCACGCTCTTGATCGCGAGAACGTCGTAGTCGCCGAAGTGCCGGAACGATTCGAAGTAGACGTCACAGGTCAGGCGGTCTCCGGCGACCAGCGGCCTGCCGAAGTCGAATACCTGGTCCGCGTGCAGAATCCGGGTGGGGTCGTATCCGGTGATCAGCGAATCCATGATTTCGCGGTGCATCCGGGTGAGAATTATCGAGCTGAAGGTCGGGGGCGCGACGAGCCCGGAAAATCCGAGTTCGGCCGCGGCGGCCTCGCTCCAATGCGCCGGATGGTAATCCTGGACGGCGCGGGCGAATTCCCGGATCTTTTCTCGTTCCACCTGGTAGGGGACGGCGGAACGATAACGGTGGTCGACGAGCGCCCTCGCCTGATCAGCCGGATTCACAGCGGTCTGGGTCATGGTTGCTCCTGTATTGCGAAACGGTGCTGGTCGGCAGGCCCCGGTTGGTGAGCGGGCCGATGCGCCGGACTGGCGAAGGCATTCGCTCGGCTGTCACGGTTGGCGGCGATGCCGACGCCGCGTCGTGAAAGAAGCGATCCCGCGGTCGATATGGCCGGCGGCGAACGGCACGGCGTCGCGCGAGCGCCGACGCCTGCGCTGGGAACCATGGTGCTGGACACGGGGTCTCCGAGCGGTTAGCCATCGGATGTCCACCGACGGCGAGGTGCGGGTTTTTGTCCATGATGCCCGTGCACGCCGATGTCGAACTGTGATCCCACGGTGATCTGGAGAATTCACCGTTTCGTCGCGGTCTTTTTGTGCCGCTTGCCATATCGCCTCCCGATACCGGGAATTGTCGCTACCTTGTGGCGTATCCCTAGCCGCGACAAAGGCATTCGTGAGGTCTCCAGATCCGATCGTTCGGCGTGGGCGCTCGCGTCGCGCGGTTCTAGCGTTGGCGCAGTTTCGGTGCCGCGGGAACGGCACCGGCCCTCGAACATCGTGGTTCTGCAGGAGGCAGGCAATGAAACGAAGTACCTACGGGCGCTCGTCTATCGCGGCGGTGCTGCTGAGCGTGTCGGTGCTCGCTGTCGGTTCGACCGGCGTCGGCGCGAACGCGGCGCCCGAGGAGCGGCCGACCGAGCAGACGCTCGCGGACTACATCGCGGCCGGTCGCAAGGCCGCGCCGATCGCCGATTCGGGAAGTGCGGGCACCGGCTCGGCCTGCACATCGGGCAGCGGCGCCGGTTCCGGCAACGGTTCCGGAGACTGCTACGGCGGGTCCGGCAGCAGCTCGGGGTCATCCGGCGGATACGCCAGCGACACCGTAGGTTACGGCCCCCCGATGACGTCGTGGCTGGCCGCGTTCGGCTACGGGCTGACGCATCCGGACGTCGCCCCGCCCGGCGCCAACGACTGGAACTGCAAACCGACGACCGAGCATCCGCGCCCGGTGGTCATGGTGCACGGCACCTGGATGAACGCCTACAACGGCTTCGCGTACATGGGCCGGCCGATCAAGGACGCCGGCTTCTGCACGTTCACTTTCAACTACGGCCGGTCGAACCTGCTCGAAGGAGGCGGTCTCGGTTCGGTGCTCCCCGGCGTGATGGGCACAGGCTATATCCAGGACTCCGCCAAGCAGCTGGCCACGTTCGTCGACCGGGTGCTGGCCGCGACCGGCGCGTCCGAAGTGGACATCGTCGCGCATTCCCAGGGTGGTTCGATGTCGAACTGGTACACCAAGTTCGAGGGTGGCGCCGCCAAGGTCGCGAACCTGGTCACCTACGGCGCCACGCACCACGGCACGAGCCTGATCGGAATCGGCGCGCTGGGCCGGGCGATCAACAACTTCGGTATCGACATCCTCGGCTTCATCGAGATCTTCGTCGGCCACGCTGGCATCCAGCAGACGGTCGGCTCGGACTTCGTCAACAAGCTCAACGAGAACGGCGACACCATTCCCGGCGTCGACTACACCATTGTCGCGACCCGCTACGACGAGATCACCAACCCTTACGACTTGACCTTCCTTAAGGCGGCGCCTGGTGTGTCGGTGCGGAATATCACCCTGCAGGACGGATGCGAGCAGGACGTGTCCGACCACCTCACCATCATGTACTCGCCACGGGCGCTGTCCATCGCGCTGCGTGCGTTGGACCCCGTCGGCCATCCGAACTTGGAGTGCACCTTCAACCCGTGGCTGATCGGCGGCGGAGGCTCGCTCTGACCACCCGATAGACCTGCCTTCGTCGCGCGGCGTGCATTGTGCCCGACTTCGCGCTGCTCGACGGAGGCACCAGCCGCCTCGCGTTCGCTGCTCGCCGGACAGGATCCCTCAGAACCCGCCCCTGTCCTGGCGCGCACATTCCGGCGCGCGGCGGTGAGCCCACCGAGCGGACCATCGCACCCGCCGCTCGGTGGGCACGGGGGTGTCGACCACGACGTGCGCTGACCAGAACAGGAGCATCCGGCTATGCCTCGCAGCGAAAAACTCTGCCGCCCTTGGATACCCGTCATCACGGCGGTCGTAGCGCTGTTCGGCGTGGTCGCCGCGTCGCCGAACGCGAAAGCGGATCCGCCGTCAGTGATCACCGGCCACTGGGCGGAGGAAGAGCGCACGGTGCAGTTGCGGGTGTACTCCGCGGCGATGCGACAGGACATCATGGTGAAAGTGCTGCGCCCGGCGGACCGCTCGGCGCCCCGGCCGACCCTGTATCTGCTGAACGGTGGTGGTGGTGGCCAGGACAGCGCGACGTGGCAGAAGAACACCGACGTGCTGCGCTTCCTCGCCGACAAAGACGTGAACGTCGTCCAGCCCGTCGGCGGGCGCTGGAGCTATTACACCGACTGGCGCGCCCCCGACCCGAAACTCGGCCTGTACAAATGGAAGACCTTCCTCACCGAGGAATTGCCTCCCCTGATCGACGCGGAGTTCGGCACCACCGGTGCGAACGCCATCGCGGGACTGTCGACATCCGGAACTTCGGTGCTCCAGCTGGCGATCGCGAAACCCGGCCGGTACCAGGCGGTCGCGGCCTACAGCGGCTGCGCGCAGGTCAGCGATCCGCTCGGACGCGAGTTCGTGAAGCTGGCCGTGGAAAGCTGGGGCGGCGGCGACACCCACAACATGTACGGCCCGCCCGACGACCCGATGTGGGCGGCCAACGACCCTTACCTGCACGCCGACCAGCTACGCGGAGTGCGCTTGTTCCTGTCCACGGGCACCGGCGTGCCCGGAATGTACGACACCTACAACGGCACACACATGCAGCCCGGCCCCCGTGGCTATCTCAACCAGCTGATCCTCGGCGGCGTCATCGAGGCAGCGGTGAACTGGTGCACACACAACATGCGTGACCGACTGACCGCACTCGCAATCCCCGCGACCTATGATTTCCAGCCCACCGGAACCCATTCGTGGGGCTATTGGCAGGAAGCACTGAAGAAGTCGTGGCCTGTACTGGCCGAAGGACTCGGTCTGCCGCAATGAATCGTCTGTTCTTCCTCGCGGAGCAACACCGCGGAGTGCCGGGAAAGCCGCTCACGGCCGGATGCGCCATCTCAGCAGCTGGCGGGTACCGTGTCGCCCGCCAGGCGGAACTCGAACCGGATCGCGCCTGGACTCTGCGCGGGCAGGACGATCGCCGCGCCGTGCCCGGGCCGCCAGGTCCGGGGGACCAGGACGTAGTGGTCGCCGATGCGGCTCAGGGGTACCAGCCCGTCGTAGCGGAACCGGTAGGCGGATCCAGCGCCGGGATCGGTGCCGCACGACGTCCTGCGAACATCAGATCCGGACAGGTGCAGCTCCTTTTCGCTGTAGATGATGACCTGGGAACCGGTAGGCAGTTGCGCGGCCCATTCACGCGCCCGGGTCTGACCGACCGCGACCGAATAGTCGGTGGCGATCCAGAACAAATTGATGCCGACCATGATGAACAGGATCACCCATTCCGCGACCGCGGCCGCCTGCGACGGTGGTGGCGCTGTCGCGGGGAGGCGTTCACGCAGGCGCTTGCGGCGCAGCACCACCAGCAGCCAGAACACCAGCACCGCAGCGATGATCGATACCGGCGCCACACACAAGCCTTTGTTGAGCGGGGTCACTACATAGATTCGGGATAGCCCATTGATGAGGACTGCTGCGGCGATCACCGCGATCACGGTGGTGGCCCACCGCCCCGGCTGACGGGCGCGGACCGAATCGGGAAGCGCGAGATATCCCCACAGCACGGCCATGCCGATGACACCGACGAGTGTCAACGGCACGAACAGCGTGTCGACGGTGCGCATCAGATACTCGCGGATGCTCGGATTCAGTGTCGTCGAATCGACACCGAAGTAGTTGAAGAACCAGTAGACGTGGGCCCAGCCGAAGTAGAACAGGACGGCGGTCAGCAGCGTGGTCGGCGCGACCAGTTGCCCGAGGGATCTCGCGACGTGCGTGAACCCATCGAACGCCAACCCCGTCGCCGATGTCGGCGCCTGCTCATCTGGTGGTTGTGACACGTGGCTTGCTCGTCGCCGTCGCGGTGGGCGAGGCGGTTTCGGTGGGCGACACGGTCGTGGTGGGCGAGCCGGTCTCCGGTGTCGTCTTCGGTTCCCATCCGACTTTGCCGCAGGGGAGTTTCCGTGGCGCCAGCGTCCCGGTGAGAAGTGTCAGTGTCGAGCCGGGCGTCAGGATGAGCGTCCCATTGGGTGACTGTTCGGTCGGTGTCGAATCCGCTTTTGCGCCACGGAAACCGCTGTATTGGCAAACGCTGCGCTGGGTGTCGCTGTTGTCCTGCGCGACGTGGACCTCGACGCAGCCTCCGCACTCGTTTGCTATCGCCGTCACCGCGAGGTCCCGGACATCCACGATCGGGGTCCCTTGGAGCTCCGTGAAAGCCGGAATCCGGAAGGGCGCGCCCGCCGTCTTACCGGCATCGGTTTTAGTCGGTAGCCTGGGCACTTCAGAGCCTGATGAGGCATCGGGCAAAGGTGTCTGCTGCGTCGTCGCACTGCCCGATTCTGGATCGGGTATCGACGTGGCGCATGCCGAGATCGCTACCGCCACTGTAGCCAGGACTATCGCTCGCCGAGCGAACATGGTTCCCCTCCCCGCATTCCAGAACACGATCACGACGAGCGTTCGGTCGATGCCGTGCGTGACCAGCGCGTGTTGCACCACTGATCATCTCTCGAGAACTGCACGGCAGCAGGGAATTCCCCCGTATTCCTCCTGTTTTCGCATGTGCCGCGGTGTTTGCCGGGCTACCGGGTCGTGGACGTGAACGGACAGCCGAGTCAGGACGCGGTCCGGCCCGGAGTCGGAAGATTCGCGGCGCAAATGGCTTCGACGAATTCGCCGACCTGGTGCTCGGGCAGCTGCCGGGCGAGATCCGCCTCGGTGATGATGCCGGCGAGGCGGCCGTGAGCGGTTACCGGAAGCCGGCGGATGCGGAACTCGGTCATACACGCGAGAACGTCGCTGATATCCGCGCTGACGTCGACGGTGTGCATTTTGTCCGCGCCTTGGGTGAGTTCGCCCGCTGTGGTTGTCCCGGGATTCAACCCGACACCGACAACCTTCACGACGATGTCGCGATCGGTCACGATCCCGACCGGATGGCCTTCGCCATCACAGACGGGGAGTGCGCCGACGTCGAGCTGGCGCATCCGCTGGGCGGCGAAGCCCATGGTGTCCCGCACGCTGATGCACTCGACATCGGGGCGCATGACAGTTCCGGCGGTGATCATGCTGAACCTCCTCGACGACGACGGGCCGGTTGCTACTCGACAATCCCTCGAAGCCGTTTCCGGCGACAGAGGACAAGGTCACCGTTGTCGCGGAATTCTCGTCGTGCGGGGCTCGCGCCTGGCACCAGCCTGACCTGCTATCTTGAACGTCGTTCAAGTTTCAGCGGAGGGTTGTCGTGGAGGGTGTCGAGAACTCTCGGGAGTCGAGGGCTGGGATTCCGGCGCGCGATATGGCGCAGATCGCCGTTTTCGCCGCGCTGATCGCCGCGCTCGGTCTGCCCGGGGCCATCACGGTCGGATTCAGCGGCGTGCCGATCACCGTGCAGACTCTCGGTGTCATCCTGGCCGGGGCGGTGCTGGGGGCGCGCAAGGGCACGGCCGCGGTGCTGGTCTTCCTCGCGCTCACGATGCTCGGCCTGCCGCTGCTGTCCGGCGGCCGAACCGGTTTGACCGCGCTGGCCGGGCCCAGTGCCGGATACTTGCTCGGCTGGATTCCCGCGGCACTGCTCATCGGGCTGCTCACCGCTCGTATCCTGCCGAAGTACCCGATCGTGCTGGGCCTGCTGAGCAACGCCGCCGGTGGGATGCTCGTCATCTACCTCTGCGGCATCGTCGGTCTGCTGGTGCGCACCGATCTGGGGATCGGGGCCGCGATCTCCACCAACGTCGCATTCATTCCCGGCGATCTGGCAAAAGTAGTCGTCGCGACGGTGGTGGCCAAGGGGGTCCACCGTGCGTATCCCGGTGTGATCCGTGCCTAGTCCCGAACTCGGTGGCACGGGTGATCAGCCTGCCCTCGACTTCGACGGCCGCACCCACACTTATCGCGACCTCGACCGGGCGATCGAGCAGTGGATCACTGCGCAGGGTGACGCGACCGTGTACGACGCCTCGACCCTCTCGGTTCCGGACGCGCTGATCTGTGTCTGTGCCGCGGTCCGGCGCGGAATCCCGGTGCTGGTCGAGAATCCGGACGCCCGTCCGCACCGGACGAGCATTCCACCTTCGGCGTTTCTGCTGGTGGCGACGTCCGGGTCGACCGGGCGTCCGCGACCGCTCGCCCGGACAGCCGCCTCCTGGTACGACAGCTTCCCGGCGTTCACCGCGATCACCGGCGTGGCGCCGGCCGACCGCGTACTGATCACCGGCCCGCTGCACGCGACCATGCATCTGTTCGGCGCGCTGCACGCGCTGTGGCGCGGCGCCTGCGTCACCGACGACGCGTCGCGGGCCACCGTGGTGCATGCGGTACCCGCCGTGCTGCGTGAGGCGGCGCGTACCTGCCCGCGCTTGCGTACCGCGATCGTCGCGGGCATCGCGGTGGACGACGGTGCGCTGGCCGCCGCCGCCCACCTCGATGTCGTCGAGTACTACGGGTCCTCGGAAGTCTCCCTGGTGGCGGCGCGGCGTGTTCCCGAGCCGCTGCGCCTGCTCGACGGAGTCGAGGCCGACGTGCGCGGCGGGCTGCTCTTCGTTCGATCTCCCTACACCGTGCTCGGCGCACCCGAGTGGTTCGGGGTCGGTGACCTCGCCGAGGTCGGGGAGGGCCGCACGCTGACGGTGCGGGGCAGGGGCGACTGTGCGATCAACGTGGGCGGCACCACGGTGGTGGCCGAGGATGTTGAGCGCGTCCTGGCGACGCTCGACGGAGTCGCCGCCGCGGCGGTGATCGGAGCGCCCCATGCCGTTTTCGGTGAAATCGTCACGGCCGCAGTACAACTGGACGGCATGGTCGGCCTCGAGAAGATCCGGTCGCGAGCGCGGCGGGTGCTGACGAAAGAGGCGATGCCGCGTCGGTGGGTGCCGCTTCCCGAGCTGCCGAGGACTGCCGCAGGAAAGGTCGCCAGGGGGCAGCTGAAAGACTTTCTGACATGAGCCACGTCCCCGTTCTCGTGGCGCCACGTCGCACACCGATCGGCAACGCCGGGCACGGATTCGCCGATCTGACCGTCACCGATCTGGCCACCCCTGTGCTGCGCGAGGTGCTTGCGATGTTGCGCGGCGCGGGAATCGACGGCGAGGTGGACGACGTCGTCCTCGGCAACTGTCTCGGACCGGGTGGCGATCCGGCGCGGGTCGCCGCATTGCGGGCGGGACTGGGCGTGCACGTTCCCGGCGTCACCGTCGACCGGCAGTGCGGGTCCGGTCTCGACGCGGTGATGCAGGCGGCGTTGCGCGTGCGCAGCGGCGCGGACGACCTCATCCTGGCCGGAGGCGTCGAGTCGGCGAGCACAGCGCCATGGCGCTTCTGGCCCCCTGTCGCGGACGCCGACCCTGTGCGATACACCCGTGCTCCCTTCGCACCACCGGGTTTTCCCGATCCCGATATGGGCGTGGCCGCCGACGATCTCGCCCGAGCGCGCGGCATCAGCCGTGCGCGGCAGGACGCGTACGCGGCACGCTCGCACACCCTCGCCGCGGCCGCCGACTTCTCCGCGGAGATCGTGCCGATCGGTGACGTGCACCGGGACGAGCGCATCCGCGCGGGCATGACCGAGACCCGGCTCGCACGGCTGCGCCCCGGTTTCGGTGTAGACGGCACGGCCACCGCGGGCAATTCGTGCGGGATCTCCGACGGCGCAGCGGCGATGGCGGTCACCAGCGAGGCTATGGCCGCGGGGCTGCCCGCGTTGCGAATCCTCGGCTGCGCGGTCGCCGGATCCGATCCGGCGCTGCCCGGGCTCGGTCCCGTGCCCGCGATACGAAAACTTCTGCGGCGCAGCGGATTCACTGTGGCGGATCTCGGCGTCATCGAGATCACCGAAGCGTTCGCGTCGGTGGTGCTGGCGGTGGCGGACGAATTGGGCTTGGACGAAGCCAGGATCTGCCCGCAAGGCGGCGCGATCGCGATGGGTCATCCTTGGGGAGCGTCCGGAGCCATTTTGCTGGTGCGGTTGGCCAGTCAGATGCTGCGCGCGGAGGGCCCGGAGCTCGGTCTCGCGGCCTGCGCCATCGGGGGCGGGCAGGGCATCGCAATGCTTGTGGAGCGTGTGTCGTGAGTGAAATCGTCTTCGACTCGGTCCACCACCGCTTCGGCGACCGCAAGGTGCTGCGCGACATCGACTTGCGGATCAGCGAGCGCCGCGTCGGCATCATCGGCGCCAACGGTTCCGGCAAGTCCACTTTGGCGCGCATGATCAACGGCTTGCTGACGCCGACTTCCGGCACGGTCACGGTGGACGGTGTGGACGCCGCCCGCAAAGGCGCGCAGGTGCGGCGGAAGGTCGGGTTCGTGTTCACCGACCCGGATACGCAGATCGTGATGCCCACAGTCGCGGAGGATCTGGCTTTCTCGCTGCGGCGGACGGGCCTGAGCAAACAAGAGATCGCGGTGCGTGTCCGGGAGATCCTGGAGCGGTTCGGGCTCGCCGACCACGCCGAACACCCCGCGCACCTGTTGTCCGGTGGTCAGAAGCAGTTGCTCGCGATCGGAGCCGTCCTCATTCGCAGGCCGGAGGTGATCGTGGCCGACGAACCGACCACGCTACTGGATCTGCGCAACGCGAGACTGATCGCCGAGGCGCTGAACGCCGTGGATCAGCAGGTGATCGTAGTGACGCATCAGTTGTCGCTGCTGGAGGGTTTCGACCGCGTCATCGTCATCGACGACGGCGCGGTGGCGTTCGACGGCGCCCCCGCCGACGCCGTCCCGGCGTACCGGGCCTCGGTCGAATGATCGGCGTCTACCGCCCCGGCGATTCCCCGCTGCACCGGATGCCCGCCGGGCCGAAACTGGTGCTGCTGCTGGTTTCGATCGTCGCGGCCTCGGTGTTCGTGCGCAGCCCGGTGCAGGTCGTGATCGTCGCCGTGGTCGTGGCGGGACTGTTCGCGGTGGCCCGGATTCCGTGGCGAGTCGTCGTGGCGCAGTTGCGTCCGCTGGTGTGGATGGTGGCGCTCATCGCGGTGTTCCAGATGCTCATCACTTCGCCTGCGCGGGCGGCGGTGGTGTGCGGTGTCCTGGTGATCTCGGTGGCACTCGCCGCGCTGGTCACGCTCACCACTCGCGTGACGGACCTGCTCGACGCGGTCACCCGAGGGCTGGGGCCGCTGCGCAGGATCGGCGTCGATCCCGAGCGGATCGGTCTGCTGCTGGCTCTGGCCATCCGGTGTGTCCCGCTGCTGGCCGGAATCGTGCACGACGTCTCCGAGGCGCGCCGGGCCCGCGGACTGCAGTGGTCGATGACGGCGCTGGTCACGCCGACGCTGGTGCGGGCGCTGCGGACCGCCGACGCGATGGGCGATGCACTCGCGGCGAGGGGAGTGGACGATGTCTGACCTGCTTGCCGCGCGGATCGCCGGACAGGCTGCGGAGGTCCCGCGCGCGAGCGCGGTGGTCGACCGTCGGGAGCGCATCGACTACCGGGATTTCTGGTCCCGGGTGGTCCGCACGGCCGCGGGGCTCGACGGTATGCGCCGAATCGCCGTGCTGCCCACGTCCGATATCGAATCGCTGGTGGTGGTGACGGCGGCGATGCACGCAGGCGTGAGTGTCGTACTGCTGCACCGCCATCTACTGCCCGCCCAGCGGAGCAGGGTGCTGGAACTGGCGGAGCCCGCAGCGGTCGTGGCCGCGCCGCACCAGCATCGGCGGCTGCGCAGGCTGGGATTCGAGGGGAGCGTGCGGACCGCGGCGACACTGGAATCCGCCGGCCTGGTCGGCGGTGCGCGGCCGGATAGCGAACTGCTGGTCGGCATTACTTCCGGCACCACTGGTGAGCCGAAACTCTTCGTGCGCGACCAGCGATCGTGGGCCACCACGCTGGATCGCTCCGACCGCATGTTCGGCATCGGCGCCGACGATCGCGTGTCGGTGCCCGGCGTCCTCGACCACACGCACTTTCTGTACGGCGCGTTGCATGCTCTGACCCGGGGCGCGACGGTCGATCTGCGGCCGGTCGTCCAGTCGCTGACCGACGGCGCGACACATCTGTATTCGGTGCCGACGATCGCGTGGGACGTGGTGCGGGCCGGTATCGGTCCGATCGAGAGCGTCCGGGAGGTGCTGTCCTCGGCGGCCCGCTGGCCGCGCACGGGACGTCGTGCGTTGCAGGAGGTCTTGCCGAACGCCTCGCTCGTGCACTTCTACGGTGCTTCCGAACTGAGTTTCGTGTCCTTCGACCGAGGACTCGGGGCCGCCGACGAGAACTCGGTGGGAGAACTGTTCGACGGCGTCGAGGCGCGGATCCGGGACGGCCTGGTCTATGTGCGCAGCGACATGCTGTTCGGCGGCTACCTCACCGCGGACGGCGTGGTGGACGGCCCCGTGGACGGGTGGCTTACGGTGGGCGACCGGGGCCGGGTGATCGGCAATCGTCTGTACCTGTTCGGCCGCGACTCCGAGATGCTGATCCGGGCCGGACTCAATGTGGAACCCGCCGCCGTTGAAGCGGCGCTCACCGCGATACCCGGTATCGCGGAAGCCGCCTGCATCGGCATCGCGGACGAACGCATGGGGCAGGCGCCCGCGGCCGCAATCGTCGTGGACAGCGCCGCACCGAGCATTGACGAGATCTGGCGGCGTCTGCGTGCGACGTTGCCGAGTCCCAGCATGCCGGTGCGGATTCTGACCGTGGACAGCTTGCCGCGCACGCCGCGGGGGAAGCTCGATCGGCAGGCACTGGCCGCGACGCTCGCGGCCCACCGTGGTGGCGGCCCGGCTGGCGACGCCCACCGCTGACCCTGGGCCGACATCGCGGATCGCGACCGCTTCCGTTGTGGCCGAGTACGGAATCTTTCCGGCGAGTCGCGCACGGAGATTCGCCCGAACGGGCAACGCTGCGGTTACCGACCTCCGATACTGGTCGAGTAGGCGAGCCTACGAGCCGATCTGGGAAGCGACGCACCGATAATCGACAGGATCCGGCTATGAAGATCAAGAATCTGAATCCACTCCCGATGGCCGACATCGGCGGCTCTGATCTGTTCATCCCGTTCCGGATGCCGAGCGGCGACATCGGATACCTTCCCGGTGACACGTTTTCCGGCACCGAGCCGAGAGTTGGCGGGCCGAACTGGCGTTCGCCCATGCTGCTACGAAGCAACACGCATGATATGTCCAGACCGATCGAGTTCCAGTCGGCCGCGCGCGGGGCCAGGCAACTGTGGGATTATGTCCACGACAATCCGGAGTTCTCCACGGTCCTGCCCTGCGACGCGATCACCATCGGCGGCCGAATCTATCTGTGGGTGATGGTCACCCAGGGCCTGGGTAACGAGCGATGGTGCGAGATCCGGTATTCCGACGACAACGGCGAGAGCTGGACCGACAGCGGGGTTCGCTGGTCGACCAGCGCGTTCGGCGGCAAACGCACCATGATCTCCTGGGAGCGCGGTGGTGACGGCTATGTCTACGTCATCTCCACCGGAGGGCTCGCTCGCAACAAGAACATGCTGCTGTGGCGGGTGCGCGAGAATCATGCCGCGCTCACCGATCCGGCTGCTTGGGAGGGATGGGGCTGGAACGGCCAGGACTGGGGATGGGGCCGAAATCCCGGTAGCGACCCGCGATTCGGCATCCTGCCCGACGGCACCAAGCTCGGCGAGATCGGGCTGCGCCGGATACAGGGGAACTGGGTGATGTCCGGCTTCGACGCCGGAGCCTATGGCGCCTTCGTCAAGGTCGCCGGCAGGATCACCGACAATTGGTGGACGGCGCGAACGTACCGGCCCGTGAAGGGCTCGTTCTGGGCGCCGGGCGGGCCGGATATCGTGCCGCGCCTGTACGGCTGTTATGCCCATCCGGACAGCAGATTCGACGGTGCGTTCGGCATGATCGTCAGCGAGTGGGCGGAATCCGGTATGCCCTATCGCGCCATGCAGTTCCGCATCTTCGGCATCAGTGCGGCGGTCCCGCTCAGCTAGTCGCGCCGGATCAGCTCGAGCGGTCGGAATCGGATGACGTTGCTGTCGGTGTGCTGCGATACGTGCGCGCCACCAGCGCCGAGCGCAGGTACCACAGGCCCGACGGCTGCGTCGGATCGAAACCGGTGAGCTGCCCGATCCGCTTGAGCCGATAGTCCACGGTGTTGGTGTGCACGTGCAGCACGCGGGCGGTGCGCTGCCGGTTGAGGTTGTTGGCGATGTGCCGCTGCAGGGTCTCCAGCAGCTCGGCGTGCGCGTCCAGCGGGTCCAGCAGGGAGCCGAGGTATTCCCGGCCGGGCCCCGGCCGGGTCAGCTGGTATTCCAGTGCCAGCTCGTCGAAGCGGTAGAGCCCGGCCACCGCCTGCAACCGCTGCACCATGTCGAGCAGTTCGTGCGCCTGGTCGGCGGCGGTCGGAATCTGCGCCGAGGCGGCCTCGACCATCGTCGCGGTGATACCTACCTGCGCGGCGTGCGAAAGCTGGGTGACCAGCGCGTCCATCTGCTCGTTGTCGAGGTGGCCGGTCGGGATCAGCACGGTGCCGCCGTCCACGCTCAGCAGCGAGAGCGCGGCCTCGCCGCACCGGGTGGCCAGCTCGGCCTGGACCCGGCGCAATTTCCTGCGCGCGACCACCTTGCCGTCCACCATGGGGTTGCGTTCCTCGCGGTGCGGCGGAATCGCCACGGCCAGCACCGCATACGAGGACGCGATGGCGATGCCGCATTCGCGCGCCATGGTCGAGGTGCTGTGCCCGCCCAGCAGCGCGGAGGTCAGCGTGTGCACCGCCGTGTGGTGCTCGCTGACGACTGCTCGCAGCTCGCGCACGTACGCCATCGAGACCGCCGAGTTGATCATGTCGAGCATCTCGACGACCATTTTGGCGCCGTCGACCAGGTTGTCGTAGTCCTTGATGGACGCGTTGGAAACCACGAGGTCGAGCCCCATCTTGAAGCCCTCGTGGATGGAGTGGTGGATGGTGTCGATCGGCACGCCCTCGCGCGCCCATCCCGCCGCGGCGTCGCCGAGCCGCTGGAGCTTCTCCGGCAGGTCCTGTCCGTCCAGCATGCTCACCGCCAGCTCCAGGCAGGCGCGGGTGATGGTGGTGACGTCGCCGGAGATGGCGTCGCCCGGCAGGGTGCCGCACGGGATGACGTTCTCGACGAAGTGGCCGACCATCTGACGCGATAGCCCGCGGACGTCTTTCAGCGGGGACGACATCGGCTTCCCCGACAGGGTGAGGCTCGGCCGGGCCGAACTGTCGACGGACATTGGCGACTCCCTTCCGCCCACGATTGGTGTGCAGCGCATTCACACTAATCGGTCGATCCTCGTCGCGGACCCGATCCGCGGCTTCTGTGAGAGCGCGGGAGGCCGGTCGAATCGTCGCTGTGAACGATCACAGGGGGTGGGCACACTGCTGGTCCACGGCGAGACGGGCGCGCTGCGTGGAACCCGAGCGGATCGCGTTGTGTTGGTGGACAATAGGACATCGGTGAACCGACGGCGATAGGTTGTCACCATGAAGTGCTATGGCGTGACCGCGAGCGATTCGAAGTCGTGGACCACAATCGCCAACAGCTTCGTTCCGATGGACTACGAGTACGGCGATCCCGAGCGGTGGTATTCGGGGCTGACGGTTCAGGAATCGGCTGTCTATCGATTGTTGCGCTGGGAGCAGCGCGGCAGCTGTACGTCCTATCGCACACGGACGAACATCCGCCATCAGCCGTGCGACGATTTCTACTGGGTCGTCGTCCCCGAGCGGGGCGTGTACTCGGTTCGGTACCGCGATGTGGAGACGCAAGCGCATTCCGGTCAGGCCGCGGTGACCGCGCTGGACGACCTGTGTCAGCAACACATTCCGCTGTTGTCCGCGTACGCGTTTCAGGTTCCGCGCGCGGAACTGGATCACCGTGCGGGACCTGTGGCCGGGCGGGGGATGACGATCGAGCTGAACTCCGGCCTCGGCCGCGTCGCGCAGGCCATGATGCGCAGCACGCACGCCGAACAGGCGAACCTCTCCGACCGGGAGTTCAATGCGGTCTGCGATCGCATCGCCGAGTTGCTGTGCCTGATCGCGGTCGGGGACACCGATCCGCAGCGAGCTCATCACGCCCAGATCGCCGCGCAGGTCCGGCAGTACGTGCGAGCCAACGTCGGACGAGGTGACCTGCGACTGCCCGCCGTCGCGCACGCGCTGGGCTGGTCGCCCCGGCAGCTGCGGTCGGTGCTGCAACAAATGGGCACCACCTACCGCGACGTGCGGCGGGACGAAGCGCTGCGCGCCGCACGTGATCTGCTCGAGGATCCGGCCCGCGAGGAAGTCCCCATCCAGGAACTGGCCGTCCGCGCCGGATTCACCCCCGCGTGGTTCTCCTCGGCGTTCAAGGCGCGCTTCGGTGAGACACCACGGGATTTCCGGCGACGCAGGCTGGCGGAACTGGGCGAGCCCAACGGCGATCGGGAGCCGCCGGCGACGCGCTGATCGAACGCGGGAGGCCCGACGCGAGGGGGCTCCCCTCCGCAGAGCGCTCGTTTGGGTGGCCGATCGAGTTTGCACCGGAGGCGAGCGGCCGTCGGTGCAAGGACGCGCGGCTGGCCGGGATCAGTTGGGCAGCACGGTGATCGTCAGCCGCCGCAGCCGGGCGGGATCGGCGATCACCTCGTAGGCGGCGACGCGGTCGGCCCGCACGGCGACCCTGAGCGCCAGCAGGAGGCGGCCGTGCGGCGCCACCAGGATGCCCACGCCACCGTCGACCAGTGCGGACGCCGCCAGCCGCGAGCGGCGGCGCAGCAGCACGGTTTCCCTGGCGACTGCCGACGCGCCGCGCACCGTCGTCGGCAGACCGGCGGGCAGCGCGGCCGGGTCGGCGGTCCGGATCACGCCGGGTGCGAGAACAGCCAAGAGCCCGTCGAGATCGCCGCCGCGCGCCGCGTCGAGAAACGCGTCGACGACGTGCCGTTGCGCGGTGAAATCGCTCGAGCCCGTAGCATCACCGCGCACGCGATGCCGGGCGCGGCTGGCGAGCTTCTTGGCGGTCGTCGTCGTGCGGCCGACGATCGGCCCGATCTGCTCGAACGGCACCGCGAACAGGTCGTGCAGGACGAATGCGACCCGCTCGTCGGGGCCGAGACGATCCAGCACCACCAGCAGCGCGCGGCCGACCGACTCGACGAGCACCGCTTCGCGCTCCGGTTCGGTGTCGTCATCCCCCGGCCGGTCCACCTGGTCCAGCGGCTCCTCGCGCCGCGCCGCCCGGGCGCGCAACATGTCCAGGCAGATCCGGGACACGACCGTGGTGAGCCAGCCCGGCAGATTCCGCACGTCCGCCACGTCGTGGCGGGCCAGCCGCAGCCACGTCTCCTGTACCGCGTCGTCGGCTTCGGTCGGTGAGCCGAGCATCCGGTAGGCGACCGCGTGCAGGTGGTCGCGCTGCGACGCGAACTCCCGCGTCAGCACGTCATCGGTGGGCATCTGTCACCTCTCTGCTTCGCCGCCCGTCATCGGGATGACGGATTCGACAGCGCCCAGGTGACCGTGGCGCGGCGCCACCTTGCCGCCGTTCCACCTTCGCAGCCCGGGCGCGACCGGACAGAAGGGTATTTCGCATGGTCATCGCCTATATTGCCGCGACGGTGCTGGCGGCCGCCGCCGCGTTGCTCGCCGCGGGTATCGACGTCGTTCGCGCCGAGTGGGTGCGCACGAACATGGGAGCGTACGGGGTTCCCGAATCATGGCTGTCGCCGCTGGCCCTCATCAAGGCGGTCGGCGGCGCCGGCCTGCTGATCGGTCTCGCGGTGCCGCCGATCGGTGTGGCGGCGGCCGCCGGGTTGGTCGTCTACTTCCTCGGCGCGGTGCTGACCGTGATCCGGGCGCGCTGTTATTCGCATATCGGATACCCGCTGCCCTACCTGGCGTTGGCAGCCGCCTCGCTGGCGCTGTCCATAGCGTCGTAGGCCGCGTAGTCGAATGGCTCAGGCGGAATTCAGTCGTAGGCGCGGTGCCGTGTGTCCCCCGCGGGGTGCACCTCCCCGGGCCTTTGCCCGCTCCATGGCGTACCGACCGGTTCGGAGCCGCTCGGCCGGGGTCGTGCCGGCACTGAACTGCCAACTGCAGCGCGACAGCGGCGAACCTATCCGGCGAGGATGAACTTGGCCGCCTGTTCGCCGATGAACACCGTGGGCGCGTGCGTGTGCCCGCGGATGATCAGCGGCATCACCGAGGCGTCGGCGACCCGAAGCCCTTGCACGCCACGCACTTCCAGCCGCGGGGTGACGACGCTGGCGGCGTCGGCGCCCATCCGGCAGGTGCCGACCGGATGGTAGAGCGTGTGCGAATAGGAGTTGAGTGTCAACTCCAGGGCGGCTTCGGGTTCGGCGGGCGCCTGCGGCGGGTAGATCAACGGGCCGAGCACCGCTTTCATCGACGGCTCGGCGGCGATGCGGGCGCACACCCGCAGTCCGGCCATGAGGGCGGCGCGGTCGGCGCCCGCGCTGTCGGACAGATAGCGCGGATCGATCACGGGCTTGGCGGACGGGTCCGCGGCCGACAGCGCGATCCGGCCTCGGCTCTGCGGGCGCAGCAGCACCGAAGCCAGCACTACGCCGTGCTCGGTCGGGTCCTGGAGTCCCTCGTAGAAGAACGGCGCGGGCGCGAAGATCAGCTCCAGGTCGGGCAGGTCCAGATCCGGCCTGCTGCGGACGAACCCGTACGCCTCGCCGACGTTCGAGGTGAGCATGCCGCGGTGGCGGATCAGGTAGTCCAGCAATTGGCGCGGCTTCTCGGCGCCGAACAGCGAATCGCCCGCCACGCCGTAGCCGATGGCCGCGACCAGATGGTCCTGCAGATTCGCCCCCACCTCGGGCGCGTGGTGGCGTACCTCGATGCCGTAGCGGTTCAGCTCGTCGCGGTCGCCGATGCCCGAGAGCATCAGCAGTTGCGGGGTGTTGATCGCACCGCCGCACAGCACCACCTCGCGCCGGGCGGTCACCGTGTGCGTGCTGCCGCCTTGGCGGTACTCCACGCCGATGGCCCGAGTTCCGTCGAACAGCACCCTGGTGACCAGCGCCTCGCTGCGCACCGCGAGGTTCGGACGGCGCAGGGCCGGGCGCAGGTACGCGTCGGCGGTGCTCCAGCGGCGACCCCCGCGCTGGGTCACCATGGTCTCGCTGAACCCGTCCGGCTGCGGGCGGTTCGGCGGCTCGACGTCGTAGCCCGCCTCTTTGACCGCGGCCAAATAGGCGGCGGTGAGCGAGCGCGGGCTGCGCTGGCGGGAGACGTGCAGCGGACCCTGGGTGCCCTCGTCGGGATATTGGGCGTCCTCCACGCGTTCGATGCGGCGGAACTGCTCGACGGCCGCGGCGAAGCCCCACTCGTCACCGGCCAGCAGCGCCCATTCGTCGTAGTCCGCGCGGAACCCGCGGACCCACATCATGGCGTTCATCGAGGACGAGCCGCCGTACATCTTGCCGCGCGGCCAGTAGATCTCGCGGTTCTTCAGCTCCGGCTGGGGCTGCGTGAGATAGTCCCAATCCACCTCGGAGCGAAAGAGTTTCGCGAACCCGGCGGGGATGTGCGTGAACTTGTTCTTATCCGGCGGACCGGCCTCCAGCAGCGCCACCGACGTGCCGGGATCGGCGCTGAGCCGATTGGCCACCACCGCGCCGGCCGATCCCGAGCCGACGACGACGTAGTCCGCGGAAAGCCCACCTGGTTGCACTGTTCCCTCTCCGATCTGTACCGACTACGGCAAAGATACGAGCAAGTGCGCGCGAAGGGTTCGATTTCGGCGAACCCGGATGAAGTCACCGCCCGCGCTAGCGCAGGATGAGCCGCGCCGAGACCTCGATCCGGTCGGCGATCTCGGAATACGAGCCATAGCCCATGCCCGCCCGGACCAGCGCGCCCGCGTAGAGCAACTCCAGCGATTCGACCACGTCCGGCTCCGGATCCGGGCCGAGTGCGCGGATGATGCGCTTGCGGATCTCGGCCCCGATACGCCCGCGCAGGTGCTCGACGTCCGGGTCGCGGCCGAGCAGGGCGCTGGTGACCGCGCCGGAGAGCTCCTGCTCGTCGGCCACCAGCATGGCGATCGTGCGCAGCTCGGCGATCACCCGGGTTCTCGGATCCGGGTCGTCGCTGACCGGTGAAGCGGAAGCGACCAGCCGTCGCCAGAAGATCTCCGCGACCAAGTGCTCCTTGGAGGAGAAGTAGGTGTACGCGGTGGCCGTTCCGACGCCGGCCGCGGCGGCGACCATCCGGATCGTCATGCCGGCGAAGCCTTCGCGCGCAAGCACTTCCACCGCCGAGCGGGTCAGCTTGTCCACGGTGTCGGCCTGCTTGCCGGAGAGCCTGCGGCGGGTCGCCTCCAGCATGACGGAATCGGGTTCGGACATGTGTCTGGATACTACTAGGCCGGACCGGGTGGTTCAGTTCTTGGCCGCGGCGATGCCCGCTCGCCGCCCGTAGAAACTGCCGTCGCCCAGCGACGCGCCACTGACATATCCGCCCGCGCAGAGACCGGACGTGCATCGGCCCGCCGCGAACAGCCCCGCGATCGGCTCGCCGGAAACATGCAGCACCCGGGAATCGAGGTCGGTGCGCAGCCCGCCGAGCGTGAAACCCGCGGTGAAACCACGCATATCGAAGGCCGCCAGCGGGCCGCGCAACGGGCGCACCCATTCCGGCTTCTTGCCCAGCAGTGGGTCTTCTCCGTCGGCGGCGTGCAGGTTGTAGCACTCCACGGTCGACTGCAAAGCCCGGCCGAGCAGACCCATTTCGGCCTCCAGTTCGGCGATCGTCTCCGCCACCCAGGTCGGTGGCTGACGGAAGAACGGCGTCGAGGTCTCGGTGGCCAGCGCGGCCTCGTAGGAGGCTTCGTCGAGCACCAGATACGCCTGGTTGTCTTGCTGGATCAGCGTCGCCTGCCCGATCCGGCCGGGATAGGTGTCCTCCGGGATGTAGCGCTGGCCGCGTCCGTTCACCAGGATGCCGCGAGCCAGCAGTTGCGGGTCGCCGAAGAACGCCACCTCGGTGGCGTCCATGTGGGCCAGTTCCGCGCCGAGTGCCTGCGCCAGCCGGATGCCGATACCGTCGTGTTCCTCGATCGCGGCGGCGGGCCTGCCGATCAGTCGCGGCGCGTACCGCTCGACCATCTCCTTGTGATAGGCGAAGCTGCCGGTGGCCAGGACGACGCCCCGCTCGGCGCGCACCGCCACCTCCTGTCCGTAGCGGCGGGCCAGCACTCCGACCACGCGATCGTCGTCGTCGACGATCAGCCGCGCGATCCGCAGGTCGTATTCGACGCCGACTCCGAGCGCCTCCGCGGTCTCGGCCAGCGGCTTCATCAGCATGTAGCCGCCGCTCTTCTGCCCGATGCGCTTGTCGGCCATGCGCGGGACATGGCCACGGGGAGCCGGTTTCGCGATGGTGTTGAAAGGCGCGGCGTTCTCGCCGCCGGAGTACATCAGTCCCTCGTCGTGCGGCGGCTCCCAGCCCGGCTCGCCCCAGAACGCTTCCCGGAACGGCACACCACATGCCACCAGCCAGTTGTAGTGCTCCACGCTGCCGCGGCAATAGTCGGCGATCTTCGCCTCGTCCACGCCGGGACCGAGCGCGGCGAGCAGGAAGGTCTCCATGTTCTCGGGCGTGTCCTGGAAGCCGAGGGCTTGCTGTAACGGCGTGCCGCCGCCGAGGTAGATGAACCCGCCCGCCATCGCGGCCGCGCCACCCCAACCGCCGGTGCGCTCCAGGATCAGCACTTCGGCGCCCGCGCGGGCCGCCTCGATCGCCGCGCACACCCCGGCGATGCCGTAGCCCGCGACCACCACATCGGCTCGGTAGTGCCACGTCGTGACGCGACTGGCGCGTAACGGGCGAATGCTGGTGGCATCAGACATGATCCGGATCCTTCACTGCTCGGCGTGATCGGACCGCTCGCGCGCGGCCTTCTTCTGCTGCGCGACAATCGTGCCAACCAGCAGGTCGAGTTTGGTGCCGTTCGGCCAACCGACGTAATGGCACAGGAACACCGCGATCTCGTGCAGCTGCTCTTCGGTGAGTTCGCCGTTGCGCAGCGCGGCCCCGATCTGGATGCCCGCGGTGTCGATGGCGCCCTGCGCGGTCAGCGCGCCGAGCAGCAGTAACCTGCGATCGCGAATGGTGAGCCCGGGACGCGACCAGATGTCGGCGAAGAGGTGGTCGGCGGTGACGGCGAAGTGGGCGCCAGGGTAATCCTGGAATTCGGTGCCGTAAACCTCGGCCATCTTGGCCAGTCCGCGCTGCCGCACGGTCTCTGCGGAACCGTTGTCACTCATGAGGAAAGCCTTTCCGATGATGTGCCCGTCCCGACGCCGAGTCCGGGTCCGAGCCGGTCGAGGGCGAGTTCGGCCAGCGGCAGCGCGGTGCCGAGCCGTTGGCCGAGTTCCAGGGCCAGGCCGAGGTCCTTCTCGCCGAGATCGCGCACGTGCCGCAGGATCGCCAGCCAGGCGTCGCCGTCCGCGATCGGCGCGGTGGAATCGCGCAGCATGATGGCGCCGGGGCCGCCGGTGACCGCGTCGGAATGCCGCACCACCTTGCCGAGCGCGGTGATGTCCAGGCCCGCCGCCTCGGCAAGGCGCTGCGCCTCGGTGGCGGCGGCGAAGGAGACGAAATGCAAGAGATTGCGCGCCAACTTCATTCGTGTTCCGGCACCGATGGGCCCGGCGTGCACGATCAGATCGGCGAAGCGACCGAACGGCTCGCGCACCCGCTCGAATGCCGCCGCGTTGCCGCCGACCATCACCGCGAGGGTGCCACGGGTCGCGCCGGGCGCGCCGCCGCTGACCGGCGCGTCCACGAGTTCGACGCCGTGTTCGGCGCACGTCGTCGCGAGGTCCTCGGCGGTGCTGTCGCTGATCGTCGAGTGCACGGCCACCACGGTTCCGGGCGCGGCGGTCCGCAGCACCCCGGCGGGGCCGGTGACCACCTCCAGGACCTGGTCGTCGTTCACGACGGTGATCGAGATGATCGTGGCCTGTTCGCCCAGCTCGGCGGCCGAAGCGGCGGCGGACGCCCCGCCCGCGGTGAACCGCACGACCGCCTCTCGGCGGACATCGCACACCACGAGCCCACCCGGCCAGCCCAAAAGACGCTCGGCCATCGGCGCACCCATATTGCCCAGACCGAGAAAACCGATTCGCTCACTCATGACCGCACGATCTGTCCGCCGTCGACGTTGAAGATCTGCCCGGTGATCCAGCTCGCCTCGTCCGACAGCAGGAACAGGCAGGCGCCGACGAGGTCCTGCGGAGTTCCGATCCGCTTGAGCGGCAGGCGTTCGACGATGTCGTCGACGATCACGTCAGGGGTGACCGTTTTGGTGGCGTCGGTGTCGATCGGGCCCGGCGCGATGGCGTTGACCCGGATGCCGGATCCGCCGAGTTCGAACGCCAGCTGCTGGGTCAATCCGTTGACGCCGACTTTCGCCAGGCCGTAGAAGCTGGAATACAGCCATGCGGCGGTGGACGATTGGTTGACGATCGACCCGGCGCCGCGTGTGGACATGTGCGGCCAGACGGCGCGGGTCATGTTCAGCGCGCCGTCCATGTTCACGCCCATGAACCTCTTGTAGTAGTCCCACGGCACGGTGAGCAGCAGATTCAGCTTCATCTCGCCGTAGATCGCCGCGTTGTTGACCAAGTGGTCGATGCCGCCGAACTCCGCGGCGGCGAAATCCGCCAGCGCGGTGGCCGATTCGGGATCGGACACGTCGAGGAGTCCGAACACCGCGGTGCCGCCGTCGGCGACGATCTTCTCGACCACCGCCGCGCCGCCGTCGGCGTCCTTGTCCGCGACGACGACCTTCGCGCCCTCGGCGGCCAGCGCCTGCGCGTAGGCCGCGCCGATCCCGCGAGCGGCGCCGGTGACGATGGCGGATCTTCCCGTGAAACGGGCCATGGAGTTCAGCTCCTCTGTGTTGTCCGGCAGTTGTCGTTCATTCGGCGGTGGCGATCAGCTTGGTTTCCAGGTACTCCTCGAATCCGGCGACGCCCATTTCGCGGCCGATGCCGGATTGCTTGTAGCCGCCGAACGGGGCGTCGGCGGAATACCAGACGCCGCCGTTGACGCTCAAGGTTCCGGTGCGCACGCCTTCGCTGACGCGCCGGATGCGGTCGGCGTCGGTACCCCACACCGAGCCGGAGAGGCCGTAGGGGGAGTCGTTGGCGATGCGGACGGCGTCCTCGTCGCCGTCATGCGGGATCACCAGCACCGGCCCGAAGATCTCTTCGCGGGCGACGGTCGCGGTGTTGAGGACGTCCGCGATCAAGGTGGGTTCGATGAAGAATCCGCGCTCGCGCTGAGCCGGCCGTCCGCCGCCGACCACGATCCGGCCGCCTTCGGCGCGGGCGATATCGAGGTAGCGTTCGACCCTGGCGCGCTGACGTTCGGAGATGAGCGGACCGCAGACCGTGCGCGGGTCGGCAGGGTCGCCCGGGGTGATCGCGCCGAGGGTGGCCGCGGCGGCCTGCACGGCCCGGTCGTAGGCGGCGCGCGGGACCAGCAGGCGAGTGGTGAGCGCACATCCCTGCCCGGCGTGCACGCACACCGAGAACGCCGCCACCGAACAGGCTCCCGCGATATCGGCGTCGTCCAGCACGATGAACGCCGACTTGCCGCCCAGCTCCAGAAACGCCTTCTTCAAGGTCGTCGCCGCGCCGGTCATGACGGCGCGGCCGGTGGCGGTCGAGCCGGTGAAGCTGATCATGTCGACGCGCGGGTCCTCGGTGAGCCGCGCGCCGAGCGCGTGGTCGGCGGAGGTCACGATGTTCACCACGCCAGGTGGGATGTCGGTCTTCTCGGCGATGATCGCCCCGACCGCCGCCGCGCACCACGGGGTGTCCGGGGCGGGCTTGAGCACCACGGTGTTCCCCGCCGCGAGCGCGGGACCCAGTTTGGCGAAGTTGATCTGGTGCGGGAAGTTCCACGGCGTGATCGCCCCGACCACGCCGACCGGCTCGCGGCGCAGCACCCGGTGCGTCTTGATGCCCATCGGCTCGGCGACACCCAAATCGGTTTCCCACGCATAGGTTCGGGCGAGCCCGGCCGCGTAGCCCAGGTCGGCGACCGGGCCTTCCAACTGCGGCCCGCCGGTGAGCATGGCCGGTGCGCCCGCCTCGGCGATGGTGAGCTCGCGCAGTTCCTCGATGTGTGATTGCAGCGCGTCGCGCAACTGTTCGAGGCAGCGGGCGCGGAAAGCGTGGTCGCGCGACCAGTCGGTGTGGTCGAACGCGGTGCGTGCGGCGTCGATCGCCGCGTCGAGATCGGCCGCGTTCGCGTTCGCGGCGTGGCCGAGGACGTCCTCGGTCGCGGGGTTGACCGTCGCGAAGACCCCGTCGGCGCCTTCGACGAGCTTGCCGCCGATCAGCAGGCGCGACCCGTCGGCGGGCAGGAGGCTGTTCATGACTGGCTCCGATGCTGTCTGGACAAGTGTACGGAATATAGTCTCGAACGACGACGGGTGGCAATAACAGGTTCTAATTCGACCATTCTCGCCGAGGTTACGGCCGGGGGATGGGAATCTGCTTCCATTCCTCGGTTCCACGTCTGTCGATGCTCGACAGTGGAGGCTGTCGCTGCGGAAAGATTGTCGGCGCGCGGAAGCCGATGGTAGTGTCCAGACACATGTCCAGCTATCTGTCTCCACGCCAGGTGCGGTGCCTCGACGGCCCCCGGAACCTGTTACCGAATACGGAGGACGGGCGATGACGGCAGCGGTGCGGCCCGTGACGTTCGATCCGTACGACTATTCGTTCCACGAGGACCCGTATCCGACATATCGGCGGCTCCGGCAGGAAGCGCCGCTGTATCGCAACCCGGAGCTGGATTTCTGGGCGTTGTCCCGGCACGCGGACGTGACCGCGGCGTTTCGCGACAGTGCGCGGCTCTCCAGTGCGAATGGTGTGTCGTTGGATCCGGCGGCATGGGGTCCGCACGCACATCGGGTGATGTCGTTCCTGGCCATGGACGACCCACGGCATATGCGGATGCGGCGGCTGGTCTACAAGGGCTTCACGCCGAAGCGAGTCGCGGAAATGGAAGACCGCATTCGTGAGTTGACGGTGTCGTACTTGGAACCGGCGTTGGCGGGCGAGACATTCGATTGGATCGATCAGGTCGCGGGCAAACTGCCGATGGACGTGATCTCCGAGCTGATGGGCGTGCCGGAGGCCGACCGCACGGAGATCCGCAGGTTGGCCGATCTGGTCGTGCACCGTGAGGACGGCGTGCTGGATATCCCGCCGGCCGCGGCCGAAGCATCGATGAAACTCCTGAGCTATTACATCGAGATGGTGGCCGAGCGGCGACGTAGGCCGGGTGAGGATCTGACTTCCGCGCTGCTGGACGCCGAGATCGATGGCGACCGGTTATCCGACCAGGAGATTATCGGGTTCCTGTTCTTGATGGTGGTGGCCGGGAACGAGACCACGACGAAGCTCCTTGGTAACGCACTGTATTGGGGTGCGCGTAATCCGGAGGAGTACGCGAAGGTGGTCGCCGATCCGGATCTGGTCTCCGACTGGGTGGAAGAGACGCTGCGCTACGACACCTCCAGCCAGATAATCGCGCGGACCGCGACGGAGGACCTCGCCTATCACGGCGGTTCCATTCCGGCAGGCGCCAAGGTGCTGTTGCTGATCGGCTCAGCCAACCGCGATTCCGAAGTTTTCGACGACGGCGACACCTTCCGCATCGATCGTGCCGACAAGTCCGGACTGGCCAGTTTCGGCGCGGGTGTGCACTTCTGCCTCGGCGCGCATCTGGCGCGGCTGGAGGCGAGCGTCGCCTTGCGCGAGTTCGCGTCCCGAGTGCGCGCCTACGGCGTGCTGGACTCCGGAATCGCGCGCGTGCATTCCTCGAACGTGCGCGGTTTCGCCCACCTTCCGATCGCCGTGGAGTACCGATAGTGCCCAGATTCGCACCCTGTCCGGAACGCAGGCCGGCCCTCATCTCCGGAGCGTCCTCCGGGATCGGTGCGGCCACCGCCACGGCGCTGGCCGAACTCGGCCATCCGGTCGCGCTGGGCGCGCGCCGCGGCGAGCAATGCGCCGAACTGGCGGACAAGATCCGGTCGAACGGCGGCGAGGCCTTCGCGCACCGGCTGGACGTCACCGAGCCGGATTCGATCGAGGAGTTCGTGCGCGCTGCCGAGGACGCGTTGGGGCCCACCGAGATCCTGGTGTCCAGCGCGGGCGACATCGAGTTCGGCCAGGTGCACGCGATGGATCCGGAACGATTCCTGCGTCAAGTGCAGGTCCACCTGGTCGGCGCGCATCGCTTGGTGCACCGGGTGCTGCCCGGCATGCTGCGCAGGCAACGCGGTGACGTCGTGCTGATCAGCTCGGACTGCGCGCCGGAGCCGCGCCCGCGCACCGGCGCCTACAGCGCTGCCAAAGCGGGCCTGGAGGCGATGGCCGCGCAAATGCGGATGGAGCTGGAGGGCAGCGGGATCCGTGCTTCGCTGGTGCGGCCTGGCCCGACCCTCACCGGGATGGGCATGGACTCCACGCCGGAGGTCGTCGGTCCACTGCTGGAGGACTGGAAGACCTGGGGATTCGCCAGGCATCCGTACATGCTGCGCGCCGGCGACCTGGCCGCCGCGGTGGTCGCGGTGGTGTCGACGCCGCGGGGCGCGCATCTGGTTCTGGTCGAGGTGCAACCCGAGGCGCCGGTGCGTCCGCTCGACGCCCCGTCCGACGAGGAGAACGGAAGGTGACCATGCGAGTGCTGGCCGATCTGGATCTGTGTCAGGGGCATGCGGTGTGCCAAGACGAGGCGCCGGACGCCTTCCGTGTTCCCAAGCGCGGCAAGGTGGAGATTCTCGAGGCCGCCGCCGGTTCGTCATCGGCCGAGGTGCGGCGCGCGGTCCGCTACTGCCCGACGCAGGCCTTGTCGATGGTCGCGGACGACTGAGCGAAATCTCCGGCCGCGGCGGGTAGGCACGCGCCGCCGGGGAGAATACCATGGACGAAAACCGAAACGTGTTCTAATTTAGTCCGGTATCCGGCCCGGCACCTGCGGCGATGCCCGACGTCATGGAGAAGACCCGATGAGCACAGCACACACCGAGAAGGCGGCGGGCACGGTGCCCGCCAGGATCACCGGGGAGCTGATCGAGCGGCTGACCGGACTGGTCGCCGCCGACGGCGGCGCGGCGGCATTCCCGATGACGGAGGTCTACACCGGCGCGCCGGTCGGCGACCTGCCGCAGTCGACGCCGCAGGACGTGCTGGCCGCGTGCGCGAACGCCCGTGCCGCGCAGCAAGGCTGGGCCGCGCTGCCGCTGCGGGAACGGTTGCGCGTTTTCGAGCGGGCCCACGAACTGATCCTGCGCGAAGTGGAGACCATCGCCGACCTCATCCAGATCGGCTGCGGCAAGACCCGCCGCATGGCCGTCGAGGAATCCTGCGACGTGCCGATGGTGATCAGCCACTACCTGAAGACCGCGCGCCGCGTGCTGCGGCCGAAACGGCGCGGCGGTCCGATGCCGCTGCTGACCACGTCGACCGAGGAGCATCGCCCGAAGGGCCTCGTCGCGGTGATCGCCCCATGGAACTTCCCCTTCGCCATCGCCCTGTCCGACGCCATGCCCGCGCTCATGGCGGGCAACGGCGTCGTGCTCAAGCCGGACAACAAGACCGCGTTGTGCGTGCTCTTCGGCGTCGAACTGCTGCACCGCGCCGGGCTGCCGCGCGGACTCGTTCAAGTGGTGTGCGGCGAGGGACCCGACATCGGGCCGACCCTGATCGGCGACGTCGATTTCGTCATGTTCACCGGCTCCACCGCCACCGGCCGGATCGTCGGCGAACAGGCCGGACGCAACCTCATCGGATGCAGCCTGGAACTCGGCGGCAAGAATCCGATGATCGTGCTCGCCGACGCGAACCTGGACGAGGTGGTCCCCGGCGCGGTCTTCGCGGCGTTCGCCAACTCCGGGCAGGCGTGCATGCACATCGAACGGATCTACGTCCACCGCGACATCCACGACGAGTTCCTGCGCCGATTGGTCTCGGCCGCCGCGGAATTGAACGGCAAGATCGGCGCCGCCTATGACTACACACCGGAATTCGGTTCCCTGGTCTCCCCGCAACATCTCGGACGGGTCGCCGCCCATGTCGACGACGCGCGCGCCAAAGGCGCCACCGTGCACGTCGGCGGAAAAGCGCGTCCCGACATCGGTCCCGCCTTCTACGAGGCCACCGTGCTGACCGGCGTGACCCCGGAGATGACCCACGCGACGCTGGAGACCTTCGGCCCGGTCGTCACCGTGTACCCGTTCTCCGACGAACAGGAGGCGGTCCGGCTCGCCAACGCCACCGACTACGGCTTGAACGCCAGCGTCTGGAGCCGCGACCTCGCGCATGCCAACCGCATCGCCGCGCAGTTGCAGGCGGGCAATATCAACATCAACGACGGTTTCGTCGCGACCTACGCCGCCAAGGCCACGCCGTCCGGCGGCGTCAAGCAGTCCGGCGTCGGTACCCGCCACGGCGACCACGGCCTGCTGAAATACACCGACACCGTGAACGTCGGCGTGCTCAAACGACAGGTCCTCGCCGCACGGGCGGGCCAGCCGTACGACAAGCAGCTGAAGATGACGCTGATGTCGCTGCGGCTGATGCGCCGAACCAGATTGCGCTGAGCGCGGTTCGCAACGCGCAACCGGCGGCGGGCCGCCTACCCGGACGATCCGGTACCGTGGCCGTCGAGGTGGATCAACGATCAAGAATGGGCAGGTCCGACACGAATGAGCCTTCGAGACGTTCCGCTACGCACGCTGTCCGGCGAGCCGACGACCCTGGCCGACCTGGCCGGCGACAACGCCGTCCTGCTGGTCAACGTGGCCTCGAAATGCGGCCTGACACCGCAGTATTCCGGCCTGGTCGAGCTGCACGAGTCCTTCGGTCCCCGCGGATTCAGCGTGGTCGGCGTACCGTGCAACCAATTCATGGGCCAGGAACCGGGCACCGCGGAGGAGATCCAGCAGTTCTGTTCCACCACCTACGGCGTGGATTTCCCACTGCTCGAGAAAACCGATGTCAACGGCGAAAACCGGCACGTGTTGTACCAGACCCTGGTGGAGTCCGCCGACGCCGACGGCAACGCCGGTGACATCCAGTGGAACTTCGAGAAGTTCCTCATCGACCGCGACGGGAAGGTTGCGGGCCGCTTCCGCCCGACCGTGACGCCCGAGGCGCCCGAACTGGTCGCGGCGATCGAAGCCGTTCTCTGAGAGCACATCTCTACGCCACATCCTCGACCCGGCAAACGCCCGGGTACCAGCGGGAGCTGACGAGGCTGGAAGGCGAGTGCGGCGGAGGTTTCGAGGCCGCCGCGCTCGGTCCCGGAGACAGTGCCGGCTCCGGGATCCGCTGCTGTGTTATCGCGCCGCGCGGGCCGAGAAGGCCGCGGCGAGCAATACAGTGACGCCTTCGGCGACGGCCGTGACGCCGAGAGCGTGCGCGGCGCTCGACACCGCGCTGCCCGCGAGGCCGAGAAACAGCGACCCGAAGGTGGCGATGCCGACCACGATGCCGAGTTGCACGGTGGTCACCAGGATGCCGCTCGCATCGGCCGCCAGGGTCATCGGGACCTTGGCCAGCGTGCGTGTCATGAGCGGGCTGAACGCCAGACCATTGCCGACTCCGCACAGGCCGAGCAGCACCAACGCGATCACGCCGACGTCGGCTCCATCACGCAGCAGCGCGCCGAGTGCCACCATGCTTGCCGCGCCGAGCACAAGACCGAGCGGAATCATGCTGGTGTGGAACCGATTCGGGATCCGCTCCCAGTTGAGGCTGGCCACCGCGAAGGTCACCCCGAGGGGGACGAACAGCAGGCCCGCATGCAGCGCGCTGTAGCCGAGAGTGCTCTGCAGGTGGATCGCCATGACGAACATCCAGCCGCCGAAGGTCGCCATGATCACGAACAGCGTGACCGCCGTGAGCACCAGTCCGGGAGCCGCGAGGACCGGCCGGGCGAATAGTGGTTCGCCGCCGCGCGCCGCGACCAGCCGCTCGATGGTCACGAACAGAATGAGGCCGACAACGCTGGCGCCCAATGAAATCCACGACCACAGCGGCCAATCCAGCTCACGGCCCAGGACCAGCGGAAGCACCAGCAGCAGCACCGAAACGGTGAGCATCGCCAACCCGGGTAGGTCGAGTTCGCGCTCGATTCGCTGGGTCGCCGACGGCAGGACGCGCGGCGCCACGACGAGCAGCACGACGCCGATCGGCACGTTCACCAGGAACACACCGCGCCAACTGCTGCCGAACAGGTCGGCGTTGACGATGAGCCCGCCGAGCACCTGTCCGGCGACCATGCCGCCGGAGATGATCGCCGAGTACACACTGAGTGCGCGCGCCCGGGCGTCACCGGTAAAGGTGCGCTGGATGAGCGTCATGATCTGCGGCACCATCGCCGCCGCGCCGACGCCCTGCGCGAAGCGGAAGACGATCAACGACGACTCGTTCCAAGCCAGCCCGCAGGCCAGTGAGGCCAGCGTGAACGCCGCCAGTCCCGCGATGAACGTGCGGCGCTGGGTGAACCGGTCGCCGAGCCGTGCGCCGGTGACCAGCAGGACGGCGTAGGCGATGACGTAACCGGCGACAATCAGCTGCAGAGCCGAGCCGCTGGTGTGCAACGAGCCGCGTATCGAGGGAATCGCCACGTTGACGATGGAAGCGTCGAGCACGGCCATGAACTGGCCGGTGAGGATGACCGTGAGAACGGCCAGCGGGCGCCGCGCTCCCAGCGCGGCGGCCGGTACGGCGGCGGGCGCCGCCGCACCCGGCGGGATGGTCTGTGTCATGCTCCGAGCTTGCGGTGTGCCGGGCACCGGTAACAGGAGCCCAATAACACTGGTACTGGCAGCACCAGGCTGAGCGATGTGCTAGGGCTTCGGCACGGCATCCAGCAGAGCGTTACCGATACGCTCGGCTTGGACCAAGACGTTGGTCTGGGCCGATATGTAGTCGCCGATGCCTTCCTCTTGGGCGGCCCGCAGATACGGCGGCAGCGGCTGCTGGATCTCGTTCTGGATGACGTTGTCGAGCAGCGCTTCCATCTCCCCGCGCAACGGGTTTCCGGTGGCAGCCTGGTTGTCCAGCTCGAGGCGACCGCCGTCGGTGCTGTAGTCGTAGAGCTCGAATTCCTGCTCGCTCGCCGCATCGATCTGGATCTGGCCGCGCACCCAATGGGAGTAGGAGGTGAATTTCGCGTCGGCGGTGCGCACCATCGCCACGTGGCCAGGGGCGTTCTGGTTGAACAGGATCGCGGCCTCTTCGATGGAGTCCTCGTCGGTGGTGTGCGCGACCCAGGGACGGCCTGCGGCGCCCGGGTTACGGCAGATCGCGGCGATGTCGAGTCGGCCGCTGAGGTGTTCGTAGCGTCCATCGCCGCGCCAGCCGTTTCCGCCGGTGGCGATCGTGAGCAGCAGTGGCGTGAAATCGACGCTGGAGGTGAGCTGGATCCTGCTGCTGGTACCCGCGACCGGGCTGAGGTAGCCGCGCGGATCGTGGACGTAGAGCGGAACCCGGATCGCCTCGTCGTAGGAGGCGCCGCCCTTGCCGTGCAGGCCGTGCGAACCGGCGTAATCACCGTGATCGGAGGTGAAGACGATGACGGTGTTGGCCGCGACCTCGGGGCGGGAGTTCAGGGTGTCGAGCACACGCCCGATCTGGATGTCGACCTGCTGCTGGGCCCAGAGATAGAGGTTGCGCATGTCGATCCAGGCGTGCATGGCTTCGGGCGTTCCGTAGGGCGCAGGCCCGAATGCCACGGCGGATACCTCGACCAGCGCCATCTGCAGCCGCGGCTTCTTCGACAGTTGTTCCAGCGATTCGAAATTGGGCGGAAGGTCGTTCATCCAGCGCGGGATGTCGGCGTTGAATTGGTCGCGGCGCGTCCAGCGCGGCCACCACTGGATGTCGTGCGGATTGACCAGCGACACGGTGGTGCACCACGGAGCGCTGCCGGAATCGTTGTGGAACCAGTCGACGAATTGGTCGACGATCTTCGGATCCGCTTGCAGCCCTTGGCCCGGCGCGCCGTTGGGGGAGGGATAGGTGCCACCGTGGAATCCGTACGCCTCGAGCGCGCCCGGCGTGCGATCCGGGTAGCTACCGAGATGCCACTTGCCCCAGTAGGTGGTGTCGTAGCCGTGCTCGCGCAGCATCGACCCCCACGTGGGGAACAGCGGCGTCAGCGTCGACTCCGATACCACCATCACGCCGGTTTGCTGCGAGTAGAGGCCGGTGAGCAGGCAACCGCGAGCCGGTGTGCAGTCGTTCGCCGCGGTGTAGTGGTTCTCGAACGACACTCCGCCCTCGCGGATCCGGGCGATATTCGGCAGCACGCGATCCACAGTCCCCTGATCGGGAAACCACATGGGTGTGCGCATCTCGTCCACGATGATCACGAGGATGTTCGGCTTGTCCGGATCGATATCCGCTCGCGCCTTGCCCGGTGCGGCCCCGGCGGAGACGGCGGCCGCGGCCGTTGCCGAGGTCGCCGCGCTGGTCAGAAATCCCCTTCGAGTGAACGAGCTCGGCAATGTTCCTCCACGAATGAGTGATGTTCGGTCGTCGAGTGGAACGCGGCGTATCTCGGTTCAGTCACCGTAGCGTCGAGCGGTTGGCGGTTGCTCCAACTGGCCGGGGACACGCCGTTGCCGTGCCGGACTGCTATGGCAGCCCCACCAGGTCCGCCATCAGGTTCATGTGGTGAGCGAAGTACTCGGCCCTGGCTTCGATGGTGTTGTCCAGACGTCCGAAGATTTCGAAGTTGAGCAGGCCGAACAAGTGGGTCCAGCCGACGAAGACCCGGTCGAGCACCTCTTCGGGCAGTTCGGAGGGCTGCTGCTCGATGAGGTGGCGCAGCTCGGCCCGGACGGGTGGGGGCAGCGGAGTCGGAAGGGGCGGCGGCGTCAGCTCTTTCGCGCCGGCCTGCGCGATGGCGACGAGCCGGAAGACAACGGCGGCCGCGGGCGCCACGGTGTCCTCCGGTGCGTCGTAACCGGGTACCGGACTGCCGTACAGGAGGCCGTACTCGGCCGGATGGGCCAGTGCCCAGTCCCGCACGGAGGAGCACACCGCAAGCCACCGGCCGCGGAGGTCGGTGGCGGGCAGCTTCGCGTCGGCGGCTTCGGCGGTGGCGGCGAGCGCTCGGTACGCCTCCATGATCAAAGCCGTCAGCAGGTCGTCGCGGCTCGGGAAGTATCGGTAGAGCGCGGAGGCGACGATGCCCAGGTCGCGGGCGACACCGCGGAGGGACAGATTCGCGCCATCCACCGCCAGCCGCTTGCGCGCGGCAGCCTTGATCTCGTCGGTCATCTCGGAGCGGACGCGGGCGCGCAATGACGAAGCGGACATGCGGGAAGTATAGAGAACAAGTAACCGTTCCGAGAACGGGCGCGAGAATAGAGAACGTTGTTCTTGACTGGGATCAGCGTTCACGGCTACAGTTGGGTCATAACGAGAACAATGTTCTCGCAACGGAACGCTGACAGGATGGATTACCAATGTCCCTGCACGTCGTCATCGGGGCCGGCCCGGTCGGATCGGCCACCGCCCAGCTGCTCGCCACGCGCGGCGATCGGGTGCGCTTGATCACCCGGCGCGGTAGCGGCCCGGATCACCCGCTGGTCGAGCGGATCGCCGCCGACGCGACCGATGCCGCCGTGCTGGTCCGGCACTGTGCGGGCGCGGGCGTCGTCTACCAGTGCGCTCAGCCTCCGTACCACCGTTGGGCCAGAGATTTCCCACCGCTGGCCGCCGCCGCGCTCCATGCGGCCGAGGTGACCGGCGCCGGATTGCTCAGTGTGGGAAATCTCTACGGCTACGGGCAAGTCGACGGACCGATCACCGAGCGGCAACCGCTGCGCCCGAACAGCGAGAAAGGGCGGGTGCGGGCGAAACTGTGGGCCGAGGCGCTTGCCGCTCACGAGGCGGGCCGGATCCGCACCGCCGAGGTGCGCGGGTCGGATTACCTCGGCGCCGGCGCGAAATCGGTATTCACCGCCGTAGCGCTGCCCGCCGTGCTCGTCGGTCGCCGGGTGCTGTTCCCCGCCGATCTGGACACAGCGCACAGCTGGACCGATGTCGGCGATACCGCGCGCACCCTGGTCGCGGTCGCGGATGACGCAGACGCCTGGGGTCGAGCGTGGCACACGCCGACAGCGCCGCCGATGTCCATCCGTGAGCTTGCTGAACTAGCCGCGACGGTTGCGGGCGCACCACCCGCACGTGTGCGACGAATGCCCGCCGCGCTGCTGTGGGCCGCCGGGCTTTTCGATCCCGACGCGCGTGAGCTACCCGAGTTGCGCTATCAGTTCGATCGTCCGTTCGTCATCGAATCCTCCGATGCCACTGCGAGGTTCGGCATCGAACCGACGCCCACCGCAGACGCGCTGCGCGCCACTATCGCCGCCTTCCGGGCCGCGTCGGTAGCCGGCTAGCTGGAATGGTGTTCCAGCCACTGTGGTTCGGTCGAGCCGAGCCTGCTCGCCTTGACAGGATCCGGTGGATCTCCGGCGCCCGACGACGCGCGGGAATCTACGCGGCGACGCTGGCGAGGCGGAGGTGGTCCTCGATATCGGCGGGTGAGCCGGTGTAGTGAAGAGCGCGCAAGCCGAGGCGAGCGGCGGCTTGGCAGTTGTCGGCACGGTCGTCGACGAACAGGACGCGGCCGGGATCGCTGATTCCGGTCGCGGCCAGTGCGTTTCGGTAGGTCTCGGGATGGGGTTTGTTCATGCCGAGCCGGGCCGAGTAGAGGGCGTCGGTCATCAGAGTGCGCCAGTCGGAGGCGTCGAGGGCATCGCTGACCGGATGGGGTGCGTTGGAGAGCAGCACCATCGGGAGATCGGCCCGCCGGGCCTGGTGCAGGAGTGCGACGACGCGGTCGTCGGTCCGGGTCCACAGCGCGGTGTCGACGGCAAGCAGCCGGGTGAGCAGTTCCGGTTCCGGGCGATGGCCGAGCACGGCGGTCCAGAAGTCAGCGTGGTCGAACTCGCCGGAATCGTAGGGTTCGCGGGCGCTCCAGAAAGCGTTCTGGAAGAGTCCGAGCTGGTCTGCGTGCCATCCGGCGAGTTCGGCGAGCCTGCTCCACATAGGAACCGTGGGCTGCAGGCCGATGACGCCGTTGTAGTCGAAGATGACCGCGTCGAGTTCCGCGGGCTGGTGAGGTAGTGCGGTTACCACCGGTTCTCCAAGGCTTGATGGGACAGGACGGTCACGCCTGCGGCAGGCAGGCGGGCAGGGTGCCGCCGCCGTCTTCGCCGTCGAGAGCGACCGCGAAATCGGCTGCGTGGGTATGGCGATTCCCGCCTGCTTCCATGACGAAGAGGCGCACGAACTGTGGATCGAAGGAAAGTTCCGCGGGTCGAAGCTGAAGGTGGTGCGCGACGCTGCGCGGACAAGCCGAAACCTACCAAGGGGTACGGCGAGCTACCACTCGGAACGGGTCTTGGTGATCGGCTCCACAAAGTGCCGTCCGAAGGTCTCACCGGCGGCGTAGCCGAGATCAAGCGGATACGGAATCCCTCGCTGCGGGTGGACAGTTCACCGACGAGGTCGGAGATGCCGCGGTCGTAGGGGTTCGCGTCCGGCGTCGGTACGCCGCAGGTCGACCGCGCCGTCGGCCATGTGGTCCCAGTCCGGGTAGAACTCGCCGGCGTCACCCTGCCCGCCGATCAGCTGTTCTTCGCCGAAGTCCACCTCATGGGCGGCCCCGCACCCGTCCGCCGCTTCCTGCCCGACCTCGCTCAGCTCATCTGGGATCGAACGATCGACCCCGGCAAGGTCTTCGACCTCACCCTTCCCCTGGACCAGGCCGCCGAGGGCTACGAGGCCATGGACGAACGCCGCGCTGTCAAAACCCTGCTCACTCTGTGACACCCGTACGAAAGCTGCATCAGGAGTACCCCACGACCAGGGTCGCGCCGTGAACACAATGGCGCGGCTCGTGGCGTGTGGCGATTCGCTCCATAAGAGTGTCCTATCGGCGGATCGAACTGCGCGACGCGGCGGTTTTCGTGGGTGCGGACAGGAGAAGATTGCCGCGTTCGAGCTGAATGCCCCGATTCGGGGCACGTCACTGGAGGCCGCTATTGCGCCCCGTAATTCTGGACCTTGCCGCGCACGACTACGCGATGATCGACGCCGAGGAATACCTGCGCGCCGTGATGGCATGGCATTTCAGCGAGGAGACCGGCAGTCCGTACTGGCTGCGCCGGGCGCGGACGCTGGACTTCGACCCGATCGCCGACATCCGCACCTTCGCGGATCTGCGCCGCTTTCCCAATGTCATCGACGAATTCCGGACCGTCGCCGTGGAGGACCTGATTCCGCGGGGTTTGCAGGGCGCCGACCGCGAGATCGCGGGTATCTACGAGAGCGGGGGCACCACCGGCGCGCCGAAACGGTTCGTCATGTTCGACCGCTGGATGGAGTTCGCGCTGAGCTGGGACGAGCACCACTACGCCGACCTCGGCACGGTGAACACCCTCGCCGTGGCGCCGAGCGGCCCGCACATGTTCGGTGAGTTCGCGCAGCGCCGGGCGCGCAGGCATCGTGGCGTCCGCTTCACCGTCGATCTCGATCCGCGCTGGATCAAGCAGATGATCGCGCGCGGCGACACCGAGAACACCGAACGTTACGCCGAGCACGTCGTCGACCAGGTCGCGCAGATCCTCACCACCCAGTCGGTCGGGATCCTGATCACCACGCCGCCGCTGCTGGAACGAATCGCCCGCCGCGACGACCTGGTGGAGCAGATTCGCCGGAAGATCAAGTTCATCTGCTGGAGCGGAGCGCACATGAACGCCGACTCCCGTGAGATCTTCCGGCAGGAGATCTTCCCCGGCATTCCGCTCAAAGGCCTCTACGGCAGCACCACCATTCTGGGCATGTCCCGCGAGCGCGACGAGGAGCGCCCGGACGGGCTGCCCGTCTTCGATCCGCCGAGCCCCTACCTCGCGTTCGAGGTGGTCGACCCGGAGACCGGCGACGACGTCGCCGACGGAGAGCGCGGGCAGGTCGTGATGCATCACCTCACCAAATACGCTCTGCTGCCGAACAATCCGGAGCGCGATCTCGCCATGAAGGTCGAGCCGCCGAAGGGCACGGCCGGTTGCTCCGTCGCCGACGTGGCGCCGATGACCTCGTTCGCCGGCGCTGAGGTGATCGAGGGGGTGTACTGATGGACGAGTTCGTGCACATCGACGCGCTCGGCCCGCAGGGCAGTTTCCGCGCGCGCGACCGTAAGCCGCTGACCACGCTGTCCGGCGCGCCGATCGGGGAGATCTCGCAGGTGCCGGCGCTGTATGTGCGGCGTGCGCTGGCGGCGATGCGCAAGGCGCCGGTGCTGCCCGCCGCCGAGCGCTTCGCGGTGCTGGAACGTGCGGCCGACCTGTTCACCGAGGCCGAGATCGGCGGGCTGGGACCGGATGAGTACGCACGACTGGTCTGCGTCGCGTCGGGCGTGCCGCTCGCGGTGGTGTGGCAGTCGGTGCGGTGGGTCGCGGACGTGCTGCGCGAGCAGCGCGCCACGCTCGAGTTCGCCATGCCGAAAGGCGCGGTAGCGGACTGGCAGGACGAGCGCACCCTGGACGGCTGCGCCGTCTGGACCAGGAAGGGCGACGTGTTCGCCGTGCACGCGGCCGGGAACACGCCAGCTGTGCACGGCTTGTGGCCCGAGGCGCTGGCTCTCGGCTACAAAGTGGCGGTGCGGCCATCGACCCGGGAGCCGTATACCGCGTTCCGTCTGGTCAGTGCGCTGCGCATGGCGGGCATGCCGCCGGAGCTGGTCACCTTGCTGCCGACCGACTACGAGGCTGCCGACGTCTTGGTCGCCGAATCGGACTTCGCCATCGTCTACGGCGGACAAGACGTGGTCGACAAGTACGGCGGCAGCACGCGGGTGCTCACGCAGGGACCGGGACGCTCGAAGATCCTGGTGACCGCGGACGTGGACTGGCGCGACAAGGTCGCGCTGATCGCCGAATCGGTGAGCCATCTCGGTGGCACGGCCTGCACCTGCACCACCGCGGTGCTCGTGGAGGGCGATCCGGAGCCGCTGGCGCGTGCGCTCGCCGCGGAGCTGGCGGGGATTCCCAGTTTGCCCGCCGAGCACCCCGACGCGATCCTGACCGTGCAGCCCACCGAATCCGTGGCGGCCATGGACCGCTACCTGCGCCAGGTCGCCGGCGATGCCCGTCCGCTGCTGGGCGGCGACACCATCGTCGACGAGGTGTCCCCGGGCGCCGCTGTGCTACGCCCCGCGGTTCACCTCGTCGACAGCAGCAGCGCGCCTCAGCTCGCGGTGGAACTCGCCTTCCCTTGTGTGTGGGTCGGGCCGTGGTCGCCGTCGGATGGCCTTGGCCCCTTACGTCATTCGCTCGTTCTCACCGCGATGACCGAGCGACGCGATCTCATCGACACGCTGCTGGACGAGCCGACCATCACCAACCTCTACCTCGGCGACAACCCGACCACCTGGTTGCGTCCCGGTGTCCCGCACGACAGCTATCTCGGTGAGTTCCTCATGCGGACCAAGGGAATGATCCGTTCGGCGGCCGGGTCCTGAGGGCACGCGCCGGTCAGTCGCCGACCGGCTCGGATGATGTCGCGCGGTCGTGCAGAGTCAGCAGGAGATGGTCGAAACTGGTGCGCTGCTGAACCAGCGCGCCGCCCATCGCGATGACCTCGAAGACGAGTTGCTCGGCCAGCGTGCGGATCTTGACGTTGGTTTCCTGCGAGCGCCAGCGCAGCACCCGGAACGCCTGATCGGCGTTGAGGCCGTAGACGAACATGACGATGCCTTTGGCCTGTTCGATCACCGCGCGGGCGTCGATGAGATCGGGCAGCAGGTCGTCGACGGCTTCCTGCCGGTTGTCCTGCAACGTCTCGGTGACATCGAGGTAGTAGCCCGAGGTGCCGATCATCGTGCCCTGCGCGTCGAGCAGTCGATCGCCGATCACGATCACGTCGTGCGTGTCGCCCGACGTGTCGATGATCCGGTGGCGGCTGCAGAACGGCGCAGCCGTCTCGATGGCCTCGCTGAGCGTCTTGGCGACCCGTTCGCGGTCGTCGGGGTGCTGATGGCTCAGCACCAGCTCGGTGGAGGGCTCGGTCTCATCGGGGGAGTAGCCGTGCATCGCGGCGACGTCCTCGGACCACTCCCACCTCTGATCGGCGAACCAGAATCGAAAACTGCCGATGTCGGGGCAGCCGCCGAGCGCCCTGTGTGCAGCGTCCTGCCGGCACTGTCCCGTCTCCGTCATTTGTCCAGTATGGCCCCCGCTACCGGCTGGCTCGGGCCGAGGTCCCTGGTGGCCGGTGCCGGTGACCATTGCGTTGCCGCCACGGTGCTCAGGGTTTGCGGCGGATTCGAAGGTCGGCCCGATTCCGCCACCGCGCGATGTTCGCCGATCCATCGAAATTCCGATGTCTGAAATCGGGCCTCTTATTCGTCATCCATGGAGGCGCGGGACTACCTTCGACGGTGTCGCCGCTGACGGCCCAGCGTGCCTGTGGAACATGAGGAATGCGTTCGAGTCAGCGCGACGTGCTCGATGATCGAACCCCGGTTACCGGGTTCCGGAAGACGGAGACAACATGTCGAAGATCCTTTTCGTGATGACCGGCGTCGACTACTGGACGCTCGCCGACGGGACGAAGCATCCGACCGGCTTCTGGGCCGAGGAGTTCGTGGTGCCCTTCGAGAAGCTGAAGTCCGCGGGCCACGAGATCGTGGTCGCCACACCTGGCGGCGCCGTACCGAGTGTGGATCAGAGCAGCCTCGCCGCGGAGGTCAACGGCGGCCAGGAGACCGCCGATCACCGGGCGCAGGTGATCGCCACGAGTGCCGAACTGAACAACCCCGTCGTTCTGGCGGACGTCGACCTCGACGACTACGCGGCGGTGTTCTACCCCGGCGGGCACGGACCGATGGAAGATCTCGCGGTCGACGCCGACTCCGGCCGCCTGCTGACCGCGGCCCTGGCATCGGGCAAGCCCTTGGCGGTGGTGTGCCATGCACCGGCCGCGCTGCTGGCCGCCACCAAGGACGACGGCGCCAACAGCTTCGCCGGATACACCCTGACCGGCTTCACCAACGCCGAAGAGACCCAGGCCGGTTTCGCAGGCAAAGCCAAGTGGCTGCTCCAGGACCGCTTGGTCCAGATCGGTGCGGATTTCCGCGAGGCGGACCCGTGGACGCCGAACGTGGTGCTGGACCGCACGCTGATCACCGGCCAGAACCCGGCTTCCTCGGCGGGTGTCGCGGACGAATTGCTGAAGACCCTGGGCTGATCACGGTCGCCGACCGGCTCCGGTGACCGTGCTCGGCGCCGGAGCCGATTCAATTGTCAATTGGACAAATGGTATCGACCATAAAAGGACTCCATTTTCGAGTAGTTCACTACTCGTGCTGCGCGCCGTCCGGTGCACCAAGGATGGTGGTGGCTGGTGGCGTGCGCCCGGCGTAACACCGAACATGGAGTCGACAATGCCTGCGAAAATCCATTCATCATCTGACCAACGGCAGGACGGCCTGCTCATCGCCCTGCGAAAGTTCATCCGGACCAACGGTGAGGGTTTGCTCACGGATCCTGGCATTTCCTCGGTCGGTCTCGGCTACAAAGAGATCGACGGGGAACTCGCCGCCGAGATATCGGTGCGGTTCACCATGCACGAGAAGGTCTCCGAACCGGAAGCGGTCGAAGCGCTGCGAACAACGATTCCGGAGAGCATCGCCGTCGAGGAGGCCGCGGCCGCGACCGGATACGACCCGCGTTTCCTCGCGGCGCCGATTCCGCTGCCTGTGGTCGACGCGCGGGTTCGCCCCGACGTCGCGACGGCGCTCGACGGGTCGGAAGTGCTGCACTACACGCATTTCACCCTCGCGATGCGCCGGTCACGCCGGTTCGCCATCTGGGTGGCGTGGAACATCGATGGCGCCTCGATCAGAAAGCTCTCGCGAAAGAAGATCGATTTCGTCAAAGACCCGAGACTCGATGCGGATGCACAGGTCGGCAACGAGTTGTACCGCGACAACCGGCTCGATCGCGGCCACCTCGCGCGACGGGCCGATCTGATCTGGGGTAGTGCGACCGAGGCGGCGACAGCCAACAAGGACTCGTTCTTCTACACCAACATCACCCCGCAGATGGACGACTTCAATCAGAGCGCGCGCAACGGAATCTGGGGCCGGCTCGAAGACGCGGTCTTCGCCGACGCCGATGTCGACGACCTCAAAGTGAGCGCGTTCGGCGGTCCGGTCTTCACCGACGACGACCGGGAGTTCCGGCAAGTCAAGATCCCGCGCGAGTTCTGGAAGATCCTCGCGTTCGTCGAGAACGGCGAGCTGAAGGCCCGCGGATTTCTGTTGAGCCAGAACCTGCAGCCACTCGAAGCGCTGGACCTGGACGAGTTCCGCGTCTTCCAGGTTCCATTGACCGAAATCGAGCAGCGGGCGCTCGTCCACTTCCCGCAAACCCTGCGGGACGCGGATCTCCATATGGCGCCGGAGGAATTGTCCAGTCCGTTGCGCGCCGTTTCGGAGATCCAGTGGTGATCACGTAGTCGGCTACTCGTGCCGACAGTATGAAGACCGACTTTCGCGATTGAGTAGTGAAATGGTGCTCATCGACCACAATGCCATGAATACGGCGTGTTTCCAGCTCTCTTTGGTCGAGGAATTCGCCCTGCACAGCGGCGGTCTTCGGCTTTCCGTTCCACACGCGGCAGAACGGGTGCTGACCTATCTGGCACTGCTGAATCGACCGGTCGCTCGTGGCCGCCTTGCCGGCGCGCTGTGGCCGGAATGCGCTGATCGCTGCGCGGCACAGCGTCTGCGAACCGCTCTGTGGCGGCTGCGCCGTGTCCAGGACGCAGTCGTCGAGATCAACGGTGATCGTCTTCGGCTGCACCCGAACGTATCCGTCGATCTGCCGTACCTGACCGAATTGGCGCACAAACTGGTGCACCAGCCATGCGCAGAGGATCTCTCGCGAGTTCCGCTGCTGCTGACCCGGGGGGAGTTACTGCCGGACTGGGACGAGGAGTGGGTTGTCGTCGACCGGGAACGGTATCGATTGGCCTGGGTCGCGGCGCTCGAAGCGGCAGCGGAAGCATTGCTGGAGCGCCGGCAGCTCGGGGCCGCCCTGATGGCCGCGTCGGCGGTCGCGGCGGCAGAGCCGCTGCGAGAGAGCTCCCGCCGGATTCTGATGCGGATTCATCTCGCGCAAGGCAACAAGATCGACGCCCTGCGCGAATATCAGCGATACCGAGACCTGCTCTGGGCCGAGTTCGGCGAGGAGCCGTCACCGGACATCGACAACCTGCTCCTTCCGGTCCAGGAGTGCGATGCCGCGACGATCGAGTGGCTACCGGATCACGAGGCACTGCGAGCGCCGTGACGGCGGAGGCCGAACGGCATCGGGGAGGACCTGCCGCGCCGGGCGAGACGGCGAGGTGACGGTGGTGTGACGCGCACAAGGAACACTCCACGCCGATAGCGGACCGACAACACCAACTTCTGTTCTAGGCGGATGGACCATGAATTCTCGCGAACAAATCCAGGCGGCGTGGTTGAAGCAGGTCGAGGCCGCCGCAGAGCGTTACGGCGCTACCGAGGCCAAGCGCGAGGACATCGAGCAAATCCGCGACATGAAGCACAGCCCTGTTGTCGACTCTCCGGAACAAATCAGCGCTCGCGCGCAGCGGCTGGCGGCCAGTGGCAAGATGCCGGTCGAGGCCATAGTCGAAGCCGGCAGGGCCGAGCCCGCCGACCGTATCGCCACCCTCGAGCGGATCATCGGCGCCAGCAACGAACTCCAACCGGCCAACTTCCTGGCCCGTGGCGCTCGCACGGCCGCGACGGTCGCGCGGATCTCGATGATTCGCAATGGCCGAGAGATACCTTTGGGCACCGGGTTCCTGGTATCGCCCCGGCTGCTCCTGACCAACAATC
Source organism: Nocardia amamiensis (assembly GCF_015477605.1). Taxonomy (GTDB): domain Bacteria; phylum Actinomycetota; class Actinomycetes; order Mycobacteriales; family Mycobacteriaceae; genus Nocardia; species Nocardia amamiensis_A. Next base: position 3,881 of record NZ_JADLQX010000016.1, on the reverse strand, counting down.
ACGTGCTTCCCGACCTCGACACCGCCCGGCAGGTCGTGGTCGATTTCGGCGCCGAGACCACGATCGACAACGACCCCTGCCTTCCCCTGCGGTTCCATCTCGACCCCGACTTCTTCGTGACCGACGAGCACCTGGACTTCACTCTCGTGCCGGTCCTTCCCCGGACCGACGGCAAACCGCCTGGGGACGTCGTCGGCTGGTGGAACCGCCTGATCATGGACCAGGGAAAGATCGTCGTCGGTGAGGCGATGAACATCATCGGCCACCCGATGGGCCGGCTGAAGGAAATCGGGATCCGCAAGAACCAGCTCGACCTGCAACTCGATCACTTCCTGCACTACTCGACCGACACCGAACCGGGAAACTCCGGCTCCCCGGTCTTCAATGACCAGTGGGAGGTCGTCGCGCTGCACCACTCCGGTGTGCCGCGCACCGACGAGCAGGGACGGATTCTGCGCCGCGACGGGACGGTCTGGCGCCAGGGCGATGGCGACGACGCGATCGCCTGGACAGCCAACGAGGGTGTGCGAATCAGTGCGATCCTCAGGCACCTGGCCTGCCTGCCGCGCTCGGCGCGGGACGAAGAACTCCTCGCCGAACTCGGTCCCGGCTGTGGGCTGGCCGCCGGCCCGTCGGCCGCTATTCCCCACCTCGCACCTGTCGAGGAGCATGTCGAGCCGGCGACTCCAGCTCCCACGCCACGGGAGAGCACGGGACTCCGGGGCGGCGTCACCGCCCGAGCGGGCGCCTTCGGCGGCACGCGTCACCTGCTGTTCCTGCACGGCCGCAGTCAGCACGGTCGCGATCCCGAGCTCCTGCGCCGGGAGTGGACCGCCGGACTCAACAAAGGTCTCACCCTCGCCGGGCTCAGCCCGCTCGATCCCTCGGATGCGTACTTCCCCTTCTACGGCGACCGTTTGGCCGCCCTGCTGCAGCCCCTGGAGAGGACCACCCTCGCGCCCGAAACGATGGCCGTCGACCATGCCCTGGCAATGGCTCCGGCCACACCGCCGGCGCGCCAGTTGTACGAAGAGATCCTGCAGAACGCGGCCGCGGATGCCGGCATGCCCGCCGAGGACGGTCCACCGGAGGACCGCATCGAGGTGGAAGGACTGGGTTCGATCGGCAGTGCGATCGTGAGCAAGCTGCAGCGACAGCTCAGCTGGCTCGCTGCCCGCAGCGACCTGGACGAGCTCATCATCGCCCAAGTCTTCCGTGATGTTTCCACGTACCTCGCCGACGAGCAGATCCGGCAGGCGGTACTCGACTGTGTGCTCGAGACCGTCCCCGCTTCGGGGCAGCTCACCCTGGTCAGCCACAGTCTGGGCACCGTGGTCGCGATGGATCTGCTCACCCGGCTGCAGCCCCAGCTCGACGTCGCCGTGTTGGTCACTCTCGGCAGCCCCTTGGGGTTGGACTCGGTCCACGACAAACTCCTGGTCCGAGGGCCGCACCGGCCTGCGCGCGTCGGCGACTGGCTCAATGCCTGGTCCGCGGTCGATCCGATCACCATCGGCTGCCCACTGCGCCATATCTGGAAGGGACAGCTCCGGGAAATCCCCGTCGACAATCCCAAGGAACGGGCACACAGCATCGCCGAATACCTGGCCCATCCCGCTGTCGCGCAAGCCATCCACAACGGTGTTGTGCCAGCGACGACAGGAACATGACGGGGGAGTCCGATTCCGTTTACCGCGTCCACGTGGGTGGTGCGGTAGCCGGTCAGGTCGTTGTGGGGGATCGCAACGTCGTCATCAACGCACAGAATTCCTCGGTCGTAGTACGCGACGATCCAGCGCCCGTCGTGACGCGGCGGACGCGGCCGGTGAGCACGGCGCTGCCCAGGACCGGTGCCGAATTGCTCGGCAGGCGAATGGAATTGGCGCTGCTGATGCAGTGGCTCGCGGAAGGACTGCCGGTCGAAGTATGCGGCGGGCCCGGAGTCGGCAAGTCCGCACTGCTGCGGCGGTTCGCCGCCGATCGTGCGGCCGAAGGCCGCGACGTGGTGTTCCTGCACGCCGCCGGGGTGGCGGCGCCGGACGTGATCCAGGAGCTGTTCGAATCCTGTTATGACGCCCCGGGATACATTCCCGATCTGCGCCGATTGCGCCGCCTGATGACTTCCATCCGCGCGCTGGTCGTGGTGGACGATTTCGAGGGTTCCGTGGAGGAGTTCTCTGCACTCGTCGACTTGCTGCCCGCCAGTGACCTGGTCGTATCGACCAGGCAGCGAGTCGCGTGGGGGCGGGGGCGTTCGCTGGACTTGCAGGGCTTGGACGAACAGGCGGGCCTCGGGCTGATGGCCCGTGAACTCGGCCGCGGGTTGGACGAGAACGTTGCGGCGGCGCTGCAGTTGTGCCGAGCGGCCAACGGTTATCCGCGCGCTTTACTGCAGGCCGCCGCATGGCTTCGCGGCGGTGGCGCGGCCGCGATGCCTGCTGCCCCCGACGTGCCGCAACGCGCATTGGTCGGCGGCCTCGGGGAGCGGTCGCGTCGCGTTCTTACGGTGCTGTGTGCCGTGGCGGGGGCCCACCTGTCGCCCGCTCTGTGCCGGGCGATGACTCGCGATGTCGGCAGTCCATCGGCGCTCGACGAGCTGGCCGGTCTGCATTTGGCCGAAAGCTCCGGTGCGGGCTACCGGCTGGCCGTGGATCCCCGTACGGTCGCGGGCGAATGGGGGATCCCGCCGCCGAATGCCGCCGACTACCTCGACGCCGTGCTCGAGTGGACGAACCGGGCCGCGCCGAGGGAAATCGCGGAGGCCGCACCGGTTATCGAACGTGTGCTGGAGGCCGCGGTTGGCCATGGCAGGCAAGCGTCCGCGTGCACTCTGGCGCGGAAAGTCGCGCCCGTGCTCGGCTTGACGCTGCTGTGGGGTGCGTGGGGAACGGTCCTGAAGCTCGGTCGAGATGCCGCGCTCGCGAGCGGTTCCGCCGCTGACCTGGCCTACTTCGAACACGAGGACCGGGTTCGCCGTCAGGCGCTGGCGGCGGCGGCCGGTGCGGTCGTGGTATCCGGTGCGGGTGGGAAGTTGCTGGGGGGCCGCATGGCTTCCACACATACGGCACGTAAGTCCGTTTCCATGATGTCTTCGCATCCGGTCGCTACCGGATGGGTCGGCGCACTGGTCGTGGCTGCCGCCATCACGGCGGTCATGCTCACCACCGGCCGACCGGCGGAGGTCGGATCGGAGGCGTATATCACCAGGCTCCCGCCGCCGCCGTCGGATGCGGGTGGCGAGCCGCCCGGGGCGTCCGTACCCGCATCGGGTGGGTCGCGTCCGTTGCCCCCGCCCGGAGATGGATCCTGTACGCGGTATGCGGACAGCATCGACTTCGGTACGGTCGCCGCTGGCTCCGCCGCAGAACGGGATGTCTCGTTCCCAGCACTGGACTGCGACGACGAGTCAGCGGCTTTTCTGGAGGCAGACTCCACATTCACCGCGAAGCGCGCCTCTTGCGCATCGTCAGGGGGTTCCGGGACCTGTGTGTTCCGAGTGATTTTCCGACCGCAGGCGCCCGGCTCGTACGCGGCGACACTGGTGGTTCCGGACGACAACGGCGGGCGGGCGGTGACCATCGTCCTCACCGGCCACACACCGGGGCCGGGTATCAGCGCGAATTCGGCATCACCTACACCAGGGTCGCCGGGTTCGCCGCCGCCGAAGGTGAGCGCGGTATCGCCGTCACCGACCGCGCCGCAGCCACCGCGAACTGTGCCGCAGCCACCGCGAACTGTGCCGCAGCCACCGCCGACTGTGCCGCAGCCACCGCCGACTGTGCCGCAGCCACCGCCGACTGTGCCGCAGCCACCGCCGACTGTGCCGCAGCCACCGCCGACTGTGCCGCAGCCACCGCCGACTGTGCCGCAGCCACCGCCGA
>NZ_JADLQX010000168.1 GCF_015477605.1 Nocardia amamiensis | reverse complement strand
TTAATACTCCAGCGGTAGATCGTGACGTGCCGTCGGGTTGGTTTGATCGCCGCGGCTGTGGTGCAGCGCGTCGCTGACTGAAATGGGTGCAGCCACCGTGTGGTTCGGTTGATCTTGTGTGTAGTACAACTGAATTCACGGTGGCCGCTGCTGCGAGCATAGACCCGGAGGCGTTCGCAGCGGAACTCGATGAGGTGGTCGGGCGGGTGGCGGGCCGGTTTCCGCGGGTGGAGACCCGCGCCACGATGCGGCAGTTCGTGATCGGTATGACGGCGACGTTACCGACGAAGAACTGCTGGACCATCGGTGAGTATCTCGGGTATCGGGATCCGCACGTGCTGCAACACTTCTTGAGCCGGTCCAGCTGGGACGATGCGGGTGCGGTTACCGATCTGGCCGGGTACGTGCGTGATCGCCTCGGTCATGACGCGGTGACTGTGGTTCTGGACGAAACAGGGGACCTGAAGAAGGGCGTCAAGACCGTCGGGGTGCAGCGCCAATACACCGGTACGGCCGGCCGCACAGAGAATTCGCAGGTCGCGGTCTATCTCGGGTACCGGACAGAGCTGGGCTACACCCTGATCGACCGCGAGTTGTACCTACCCGAGAGCTGGTCGCAGAACCCCGAACGGCGCGCCGAGGCGGGCGTGCCCGCCGACGTCGAGTTCGCCACCAAGGGCCGGCTCGCGGTGGCGATGCTCGAGCGGTTCTTCGCCGCCGGCGGCGCGGCCGCGTGGTTGACCGGCGACGAGGTCTACGGCGACTGCCCCCACCTGCGTGAATACGCCGAGGAACGGGAACTGGCCTACGTCGTGGCCATCGGCTGCAACCGCCACCTCACCACCGCGACCGGCCGCACGGCCCGCGCCGACGAACTCGTCGCAGCGCTGTCCAAGGGCCGGTGGCACGCGATGGCGGCAGGAGACGGCGCGAAAGGCCCACGCCTCTACGACTGGGCATGGATCACCCTCGCCGACGACCACGACGCCTCGCCCGGACACCGGT
>NZ_JADLQX010000167.1 GCF_015477605.1 Nocardia amamiensis | reverse complement strand
CTAAACTGCGCTCGGGCAGTTACTTCCCGGATTGGCTGCTCGAGCGCCGCAAACGCGCCGAACGCGCACTCACCAGTGTGGTGGCGACCTGCTACCTGCTCGGGGTCTCCACCCGCCGCATGGAGAAGCTTGTCGAATCACTCGGTGTGACAAAGCTTTCCAAGTCGCAGGTGTCGATCATGGCCGCCGACCTCGACGCCCAGGTCGAAGCGTTCCGCACCCGCCCACTCGACCAGGGCCCGTACACGTTCGTCGCCGCCGACGCCCTGGTGTTGAAGGTCCGGGAAAACCGGCGCGTGGTCAACGTGCACACCCTCGTCGCGACCGGCGTCAACGCCGACGGCTACCGGGAGATCCTCGGTGTCCAGGTCACCAGCGGCGAGGACGGCGCGGGCTGGCTGGCCTTCTTCCGCGACCTGGTCGCCCGCGGGCTATCCGGGGTCAGCCTGGTCACCTCCGACGCGCACGCTGGGCTGGTGGCCGCAATCGGAGCCACCCTGCCCGGCGCTTCGTGGCAGCGGTGCAGAACCCACTACACGGTGAATCTGATGTCGATCACCCCGAAATCGTCGTGGCCGTGGGTACGGACCCTGTTGCATTCGGTGTTCGATCAAGCCGACGCCGAATCGGTTGCTGCCCAATATGATCGGATGCTCGATGCTTTGACCGAGAAGCTACCGAAAGTGGCTGGGCACCTGGACGCCGCCCGTGCCGACTTACTCTCGTTCACCGCGTTTCCCAAGCAGATCTGGCGTCAGATCTGGTCGAACAATCCGCAGGAGCGGTTGAACAAAGAAATCCGCCGCCGCACAGATGTCGTCGGTATCTTCCCCGACCGCCAAGCCATCATCCGCCTCGTCGGCGCGGTCCTGGCCGAGCAGCACGACGAATGGATCGAAGGCCGCCGCTACCTCGGCCTCGACGTCCTCGCCCGCTCACGCGGTACCACCGACCCCAACGAACAAGAGGACACCACCCCAGCACTGACCGCCTGACCGAAAGGATCACGCGGCAATCACCTCAATACACCACGCGTTTGGACTTGACC
>NZ_JADLQX010000166.1 GCF_015477605.1 Nocardia amamiensis | reverse complement strand
CCGGGCGGGCCGCAGCGCTCGCCCGCGGAGTGGAGCGAGCTGGTGCGGCAGTGGTTTCCGCAGATCGCCGATACGAGGGTGCGGCAGACAACGTGGCCGGAGATCGAGCAGCATCGCGAGTTCATCGTGGCGATGACCAAGGCAGGTGTGACCCGGCAGACGATCTGGCAGCGGTTGCGCGACGAGCACGGCCTGACGGCGTCGGTGTCGTCGCTGAAACGGTATATGGACGCCAACCTGCCTGAGGAGAACCTCCGGTCGCGGGTGACGGTGTTGCGGGAGGATCCTCCGGCGGGTGAGGAAGCGCAGATCGATTACGGGTATCTGGGTTCGTGGGTGGATCCGGTCGGTGGCCGACGCCGCCGGATCTGGGCGTTCGTGATGGTGCTGGCGTTGTCGCGGTTGATGTTCGTGCGGCCGGTGCTGACGATGGATCAGCGGGCGTGGACCGAGGCGCATGTGGAGGCGTTCGCGTTCTTCGGCGGCGTGCCCAAACGCCTGGTGCCTGACAATCTGCGGACCGGAGTGGCGCGGCCGGATCTGTATGACCCGAAGATCAACCGGTCCTATGCCGAGTTGGCCCACCATTACGGCGCCCTCGTCGATCCCGCGCGTCGCGGGAAGCCGAAGGACAAACCGCGGGTGGAGCGGCCGATGCCGTATGTGCGGGATTCGTTCTGGCGCGGTCGAGAGTGGACATCGGTGCAGCAGATGCAGCAAGCCGCCCTCGTGTGGTGCCGGGACGTGGCCGGGCAGCGTCGGTGCCGGCCGCTGGAGGGCGCGGCGCCGATGGCGGTGTTCGACGCGGTCGAACGCGAAACGCTGATGCCCCTGCCGGACAAGGACTTCGTGGTCGCGGACTGGTCGACCGGCACTGTCGGCCCGGACATCCATGTCAAGGCCGGACGGTGCCTGTATTCGGTGCCGTGGCGGTATATCGGCCGGAAAGTGGATGTGCGCTCGACGTATTCGATGGTGCAGATCTTCGACCGAGGTGAGTTGATCGCCACCCATGTGCGCAAGCCATTCGGCAAGCAATCCGACGTGTCGCACTACCCGCCGG
>NZ_JADLQX010000165.1 GCF_015477605.1 Nocardia amamiensis | reverse complement strand
TGGTGTTACGCACCCGGGTGGAGCCGGGATGGTCATTCCTCGACCTGCTCGAACACACCCGGGAAGCCGATCTGACGGCATACGCACACGCCGAAGCACCGTTCGAGTGGCTGGTCGAGGAGCTGGCGCCGGCACGGTCGACCGCGCACGCACCGTTGTTCCAGGTGCTGCTGGTATTCCAGAACTTCACGCCGGCCGGATTCGAGCTACCGGGATTGACCGTCGAGGCCATACAGGCGGATCTGCCGGTAGCGAAGTTCGACCTGCAGACGACCTTCGCAGAACGATCCGGACCCGACAACGCTCCAGCCGGAATGGATGTCGAATTCACCTACGCGACCGACCTGTTCGACGAAGCAACGATCCACGGATTCGCCGACCGATTCCTGCGGATCCTCGAGACGGTAACCGCAGACCCCGCGGCGCCGATCGGAGATCTGCCTCTGCTCGAGGCACACGAGTTGCAGCGGATGACGGTGTGGAACGAGACCGCGCATCCGGTACCCGAACGGCAGTTGCTCGACGGATTCGCGGCGCAGGTGGCGGCGACCCCCGACGCGGTCGCGGTGGTGTTTGAGGACGTTCGGTTGACCTATGCCGAACTCGGTGCCCGCGTCCACCGGCTGGCCCGGCATCTGATCTCGCTCGGGGTGGGTCCGGAAACGCTGGTGGCGGTGGCCATGCCGCGGTCGATCGAGTTGTTGGTGGGCATCTACGCGATCGTCGAGGCCGGCGGGGGGTACGTGCCGGTCGATCCCGATCTGCCTGCTGAACGCATCGGGCGAATCTTCAGCGTGGCCGAGCCTGTGTGTGTGCTGACCACCGGCGAAGGGACAGCTCTTCCGGAGACATCTACCGTGCCGGTGCTGCGCATCGACGCGCTCGATCTCACGGAAACGAGTGCCCTCCCGGTCGCCGATGCGGAGCGGATCGTGCCGTTGCGGCCGCGGAACACGGCGTATGTGATCTTTACGTCGGGTTCGACCGGGGTGCCGAAGGGGGTGGCGTTGACCCACCGGGCGACGGTGCACCAGCTGGCCTGGGCACAGGGGCGGTATCGGCTCGACGGCAGTGAT
>NZ_JADLQX010000164.1 GCF_015477605.1 Nocardia amamiensis | reverse complement strand
CCAGATCCCACAACTCGTCCGGCACAAGCCGCCGCGACAACGCATCCACCACGACCGAACATCATGCAACACAACCGATCTCAATGCGCCAAGAACGAATTACATCCATGTGAGACATGGTCTAAGAGCTCCTAACAGGTTCGTCTGGGTGGCGTTGATTCCTGTTGCAGTGCAGTATGTTTCGTCGTGGCGGCGCCGTGGGTCGTGGATGACGAGTTATGGGCAGTGATCGAACCGCTACTGCCGGTCCGGGCGCCGGGTACGCCGGGGCCGGCGCGGATGGACGACCGGCTGGTGTTCCAGGGGATCTTGTTCGTGCTGTTCACCGGGATCGGGTGGGAAGACCTGCCCCAGGAGCTGGGCTTCGGGTCCGGCATGACCTGCTGGCGGCGGGTGCGGGACTGGCAAGCGGTCGGGGTGTTCGAGGCGATGCACCAGGCGATGCTCGCCCACGCCAGCAGCGCCGGGTTGATCGATTTCGACCGGGTCATCGCCGACGCCTCGCACGTGCGGGCGAAAAAAGGGGCGCCGCGACCGGTCCGAGCCCGGTCGACCGCCGTAAGACGGGATCGAAACACCACATCCTGACCTGCGGAAACGGGCTACCTCTCGCGGTCGCGCTGTCGGGCGCCAACGTCAACGACCACCTGATGCTGCCAGAGTTGCTCGACCGGGTCCGGCCGCTGCGCGGCAGAACGGGTCGGCCTCGCCACCGGATCAAGACACTGATCGCGGACAAGGGCTACGACTATCCGCGCGTGTATGACGAACTGCAGCAACGACGTATCACCGGCTACATCCCCCGCCGCGGCACCCACGACAAGGTGACAGGGCGATGGATCGTCGAACAATCCCTGGCCCTGCTGCACCAGTACCGCCGCCTCGCCACCCGCTGGGAACGACGCACCGACATCCACCAAGGACTCCTCGACCTCGCCGCCGCCCTCATCTGCTGGCGAAGACTCCGCAACCGAACCTGATAGGTGCTCTAAGCTTGAAATTTAACCTCCGCGGCCGGTGGACAGACCCCGGTTGATCATGCAAGCAGCCCTTGTCTGATGATTGCTGTTGCGACACAGACAATTTCACACAAGAGCTGCGGTGATAAGTATGACCGA
>NZ_JADLQX010000163.1 GCF_015477605.1 Nocardia amamiensis | reverse complement strand
CCCAATGCGAAGAAATCGTCGTCGAGCCCCACCCGCTCCACCCCCAACACCTCCGCGAACACCCCCGCCACCACCTGCTCCACCGCAGTCACCGGCGCCCGGAACACCACCGGGGCGAACACCGGCACCGGCAACGCCCGCCGATCCACCTTCCCCGACGCAGTCACCGGCAACCCCTCGAGCACCACCACCGCGGCCGGAACCATATACGACGGCAACCGGGAACGGAGGTGGTCGCTGACACCGGCCGGGTCGACGTCCCGGCCGGTGACATAACCGACCAACCGGTCCCCGACGTGGGGATCGTGGTGGAACACCACCACCGCCTGCTCGACCCGCTCGTGCCCGCGCAGTGCCGCCTCGATCTCCCCCAACTCGATCCGCTGACCGCGCAACTTGACCTGGAAATCGGTGCGCCCCACATACTCCAACTGCCCATCCCCACGCCACCGCACCACATCCCCCGTCCGATACATCCGCTCCCCCGACCCGCCGAACGGACACGCCACGAACCCACCCGCCGTCAGGCCCGGCCGACCGTGATAGCCCCGCGCCAACTGCACACCCGCCAAATACAACTCACCCACCACCCCCACCGGCACCGGATGCAACCGGGAATCCAGCACGAGGGTCTGCGTGTTCCATACCGGTGACCCGATCGGCACACCGGCGCCCCGGGCCGGACCGTCGCAGGCATCGCACTGCCACGCGGTGACCACCTCGGCCTCGGCCGGGCCGTACCAGTTGTGCAACTCCGCCTCGCCGTACCGCGCGAACCGGTCGACCAGATCCGCCGGCAAGGCCTCCCCGGCGGCGAACACCCGCCGCACACTCACCGCCAACGGTGCCGGCACCGCCGCCAGGTACGCCGCCAGCATCGACGGCACGAAATGCACCGTCGTCACCGCCTCGGCCTCCATCAGCGCCGCCAGATAACGCGGATCCCGATGCCCGTCCGCAGCAGCGATCACCACCCGCGCCCCGACCTGCAAAGGCCAGAACAACTCCCACACCGAAATGTCGAACGTGATCGGCGTCTTGTGCAACACCACATCACTGCCGTCGAGCCGATACCGCCCCTGTGCCCAGGCCAGCTGGTGCACCGTCGCCCGGTGGGTCAACGCCACCCCCTTCGGCACCCCGGTCGAACCCGACGTAAAGATCACATACGCCGTGTTC
>NZ_JADLQX010000162.1 GCF_015477605.1 Nocardia amamiensis | reverse complement strand
CCGCCGCCGTTGCCGCTCCCGCCGCCATTGCCGCCGTTGTTGCCTCCGGTTCCCCCACCACCGCCTGTCCCACCATTGTTGGCGGGTGCCGCGGTATTCGGGTCGACGAATTCGGGGACCTGGCCGATGAGTTGACGCATCTCGGCGACGAAACCTTTGTTGTTACTGGTGTCATCGCCCTTGTCCCACCACTGCTGAGCATAGGTTTGGGCCTGATCACCGGACCGGCCGCGCTTGGCGACATAGTTGACCGTGCCGTTGGTGTTCAACTTGATCTGGTCGTAACGGGGAACGTGACCGTAGATGAACGCCAGGAAGTTGGCGGTGTTCCCCACGACATGAGACATGTCGACCATGCCCGCCCGCAACGTTTCGGCGGTACCGAGGTATTTGTCGAGCGAGGCGATCGCCCGGTCGGCGCCCGCGCCCTGCCAGTGCCCCCGGGTGAACACGGGTTTGATGTTCTTGGTGAAGGTATCGATCGAGTTGCCCCAGATCTGGGACAGGGCCAGCCACTCACCCGACAACCACAGCATGTCACCACCGACCGAGCCCACGAGCATGGCGATGTTGGCGAAATCGTAGAGGTGCAGTGCGCCACCGAGTTCGATCAGCGGATCGATTCTGCCCTTGAGGGACTTGTCGAAACTCACCCCGGAACTGGCGGTGGTCGACAAACCCGGCCCGTTCGCCCACGACACCGAGGACGCCGCATGATATTTCGAGATCTCGGGCCAATGATCACGCGCGTTCGGTGCGACGAAGGTGTTCGCGTTCTGTCCCTCGGTGATCGAGTACTTCTTGTTCGCCGCGGTGAAGGTGTTCGCGATATCGGTGACGATCGCTTGATGGTTACCCAGGATGTCGACCAGTTCGGGGTTCGCTTTGTCGAAGAACGCGTCCGACAGATGTTTCATGCTCAGGAACTGATAGGAACTGGCCGGGAACGGTTTCGGCTGGGCAGGCCGTTTCGGATCGGTACTGGATTGATTGTTGTAATACCAGTCGAACTTCGGTGGCATGTTCTTCCCGGTCACGAAATTGATCAACCCGAGGATGTCGGCGACCAGGTCCTCACAATATCCGGTCAGTTTACCCAGCGCGGCGCTGTCGACATTGAGGAGTTGGAGCTGACCGTTCTGGGCACTCTTCAACAATCCAGCCCAATCGGTCTGGTCGATACCCGCCGCCATCCTGCTCCTACC
>NZ_JADLQX010000161.1 GCF_015477605.1 Nocardia amamiensis | reverse complement strand
CAATGCCGTTGCTTGACAAGGCAAGTGGTTCGTCGCGGTCGTGGTGACACATGTTGGTGATGTGATCTTGTATCGGGCATGCATCCTTGGACCGGGTTGTCGGATCGCGTGGAGTTGGGGGCGGTGACCCGGTGGGTGACTCCCGAGTTGATCGCTGAGGCGCTGGACAGGTGCGGCGTTGGGGACACCCGGCCCGGCGCACTTCCTGCCGGGTTCATGGTCTACTTCGTGCTTGCGTTGGCGTTATTCCAGCAGGACTCATACGACGACGTGGCCGAGCACATGGTGGGCGGTATTCCGCAGTTGAGAAACGACATTCCGAACAAGTCCTCCTTCGCCCGGGCCCGTCAGCGTCTGGGGCCGCAGGTCCTGGAGACGGTTTTCCGCGCGCTGGCCGAACCGCTGGCCCCGACAGGGTTGGAGGGTTCCTTCTACCGCGGGATGCGTATCGCCGCCGTGGACGGGTTCTTGCTGGACGCACCGGAAACCGAAGCGAACCGACGCCAGCTCGGTGGGCCGAAGGACGCCAAGGGGCAGCCGGCGGGGTTCCCCCAGGCGAGGGTGGTGACGCTGACAGAGACCGGGACGCATGCGCAGATCGATGCGGCGGTGGGCGGCTTCAACACCGGAGAGCCCGAGCTGGCGATCAGGCTCGCTGCCTCGGCTGCCGGGATGCTCGTGATCATGGATCGGGGATTCCCCGGGGTTGCGTTGTGGCGTGCCTATACCGAGGCTGGGGCACACCTGCTGATCCGGGCGCGCTCGTGCGTGGCCGCCCGGCCCATCGAATACCTGCCGGATGGGACCTATCTGGCCCGGATGAACCTGGCCGGGCAGAAGCGGGCGGCACCGGGACACGTCGTGCTGCGGGTGGTCGAGTACCGAGTCGACGCAGGTGAGGTGATTCGGCTGCTGACCGACCTCCTGGACCCCGACGACTATCCCGCGGCCGAACTTGCCGCTCTCTACCACGAGAGATGGGAGGCGGAGTCGTCGTATCGTCAGATCAAGACGTTCCAACGCGGCCCGCAGCAAGTCCTGCGGTCGGCCGATCCGAACCTGGTCCACCAAGAGGTGTGGGCACACCTGATCGTCCATCACTGCCTGACCCGGATCATCATGGAGCTGGCCGACGCAGAGGAAATCGATCCCGACCGCATCTCGTTCCTGAAGGTGCTCAAGCACGTGCGCCGCAGCATCATCGGACAGACCGCGAAC
>NZ_JADLQX010000160.1 GCF_015477605.1 Nocardia amamiensis | reverse complement strand
CCTGTGCGGCGCAATGTCGCCGATCAACTACGAGACCCATATGGCCGCCGTCCGTGCGGCCTCAACTGCAGCCCTGTCACGAGACGAGGCCGCATAAGGGAGCCTCCACACTTCGAGGGGATTGACACGGCCGAAGCGGGGCGCGTTGGACGCGGTTGCGAAATGCCGTGAAAGGTGCTGGCAGAAGGACCGGATCATCGATTTGGACGTCAGCAAATTCTTCGATTCTGTTGACCACGAACTGTTGGTCAAGGCCGTGGTGGCCAACACGACTCATGAGCAGCGGTGGATTGTGCTGTATGTGAGACGGTGGTTGGTGGCCCCGATCCTCATGCCCGATGGCAGGCTGATCGAGCGGGATCGCGGAACACCGCAGGGGTCCGCGGTTTCACCGGTTTGGCGAACCTGTTCATGCACTATGTGTTCGATACATGGTTGGAGCACGAGTTCCCGACCGTGGATTTCGAGCGCTACGCCGATGACGCCGTCGTGCATTGCGCGACCGAGCGTCGGGCCAGGGAAGTGCTGGCCGCGTTGGAGACTCGGATGGAGGAGGTCGGGTTGCAGCTGCATCCGACCAAAACCAAGATCGTGTACTGCAAGGACCGGAAACGTCGGCTCGATTGCGAGAACACGTCGTTCACGTTCCTGGGATACACATTTCGGGCCAGGAAAGCGCCGACCAGGGACGGGCTGCGCGTGTTCAGTGCGTTCCTGCCCGCGGTGGGCACGGAGGCGCTCAAAGCCAAGGGCGCGGAAATCCGGGGTTGGCGTCTGCATCGGCGAACCACCAAAGATCTGGCGGAGCTGGCTGCGTGGATCAATCCGATCGTGCGCGGCTGGATGACCTATTACGGCAAGTTCTATCGGAGCGGACTCTATGTTCTGCTGCGACGCATCAACACCTACCTGGTGCGGTGGGCGCGGCGGAAGTTCAAACGGTTGCGGTCGTCCAAGAAGGCGAGACAGTGGTGGAACGGGCTGCTGCAACGCCAGCCCCGCCTCTTCGCCCACTGGGCCTGGATGACCGCGTTCTGAGGGATCAGATGAGAAGAGCCGTGTAACGGGCGACCGTTAAGCACGGTTCTGTGGGAGCCCTGGGCTTTGCCCGGAGTTCACGCGAACTGAAGGTTTCTTGGCAGGAACCCAAGGATGCTTACGGGATTTGGGGCGGGTCGATCCTTGGGTTCGTGCTCAACCCGGTGGATCGTGTTTCTCGGCTGGGGT
>NZ_JADLQX010000015.1 GCF_015477605.1 Nocardia amamiensis | reverse complement strand
TCACCCACGTGTTACTCACCCGTTCGCCGCTCGTGTACCCCGAAGGGCCTTACCGCTCGACTTGCATGTGTTAAGCACGCCGCCAGCGTTCGTCCTGAGCCAGGATCAAACTCTCCGTTGAAGACTCACAATCACACCCCACAGGGCGCAATCAAAGTAATAACTAGAGTCCGAAAACCCAGCAAAACAATCGCCAGCCGGAAAATTAGCTGACAAAAAATGCCCGACCCTCCACACGGGGAGCGGAAGGCCGGAACCAAAAAATATTTGGCACTGACATTCATCGACACACTATTGAGTTCTCAAAGAACACACGCACACAGGTCCGATCCGGAGTGACCGGATCTTCTCTGGGGCAACTTTCCCAGCCTAACCAAGCAACCGAGCGAAGTCAAGTCCGATCGGTCTATCCGATTGTGCTGGCCTGTCAGGCGCTCCTCGTCCTACCTCGTTTCCCGGTCCCTCCGCTCGGCTCGCGCCTCGCTTCTCGGCTCCGGGTCGGTGTCCGTGTCGCTCTGACCTGGAATAAGTTACGCGCCGGATAACGCTACGTCAAATCGCCTGAACACGGAGGTGTTTGCGCAGGTCAGAGGCACAGCGCTGACGTAAGCGCTGGCTTGAATCACACCGATGTGATTCAAGCCACCGCGATCTTCATGCACCTGCCCGCAAGACCCCGGCGAGGTTCTTCTTCCCGCGCCGCAGCACGAGCCACTGCCCGTGCAGGTAGTCGGTGTCGGCGGGAGTCCACTCGACGTCGGAGATTTTCGTGTTGTTCACCGAAGCCCCGCCTTCGTTCACCGCGCGCCGGGCGGCGCCGCGGCTCTCGCACAGACCGGTCGCGACGAGCAGATCCACGATGGTGGCCGGCTCGCCGGGCGCGAGCCGCGCGACCTCGCCGTCGATCGCGGCCTCGCGCAGCGCGGCCCCGAGGGTGGCGCCATCGAGGTCGCGCAGTTCGCCGCGACCGAACAGCGCCTGGCTGGCCAACTGCACCGCACGGGTGTCGGCCTCGCCGTGCACCAGGGTCGTCATCTCCGCGGCCAGCCTGCGCTGCGCCTCCCTGGCGTGCGGGCGCTCGGCGGTCGCCTGCTCCAGCTCGTCGAGTTCTTCCCGGGACAGGAAGGTGAACCAGCGCAGGTAGCGCACCACGTCGGCGTCGGCGGTGTTCACGAAGTACTGGTACCAGGCGTACGGGCTGGTCATCTCCGGGTCGAGCCACAGACTGCCGCCACCGGTGGACTTGCCGAACTTCTTGCCGTCGGCGGAGGTCACCAGCGGGACGGTCAGCGCGTGCACGGACGCGCCGTCGACGCGGCGGTTGAGTTCGACGCCGGCGATGATGTTGCCCCACTGGTCGGAGCCGCCCACCTGCAGCGTGCAGCCGTAGTTGCGGCGCAGCTGGAGGTAGTCGTTGGCCTGCAGGAGCATGTAGCTGAACTCGGTGTAGGAAATACCCTCACCGTCCAGGCGCCGCTTGATGGTGTCGCGAGCCAGCATGACGTTCACCGAGAAGTGCTTGCCGATGTCGCGCAGGAAGTCGACGGCGGTCAACGGGCCGGTCCAGTCCATGTTGTCGACGATCACCGCGCCGGTCGGCGAATCGTCCAGGTCCACGAAGCGTTCCAGTTGGGAGCGGATCCGCCCGGCCCACTCCGCCACCGTGTCGGTCGAGTTCATGGTCCGCTCCCCGACGTCGCGAGGGTCGCCGATCAGACCGGTGGCGCCGCCGGCCAGCACGATGGGGCGGTGGCCCGCACGCTGGAAACGCTTCAGCGCGAGCAACGGCACCAGATGGCCCGCGTGCAGACTGGCGGCGGTGGGATCGAAGCCGGCATACAGGGTCAGCGGCCCGGCGGCCGCCGCCGCGCGCAAGGCATCCAGGTCGGTGGACTGCGCGATCAATCCGCGCCAGGTCAGTTCGTCGATGATGTCGCCGCTCACGCCGTCCTATCTTTCCGCATGAGGTCTCGGGTGCTGTGTGCGCCTCAGTGTCGTCACGCGACGCGACGCAGGTCGAACGATTTTTCGCGTGCGCAGGGAGCGATCGAGCTCGACGGACCGCGAGCGCCGGAGCGCGCCGATCGGGTCGTCGGTGATGACGGCAGGTTGCGATCCAGGACCCACTGCCGTCTGGCCCACCGGATAGCTCGAGCGAGTGACCGCCGCCGCTCACGCTGTCGGCTCGCTCGGTGACATCGGTGGTTTGCGTCGCTGACGCCGCATTCAGCGGGTGAACGTTTCCCGCGATGACCTTGCCGGGGCGGGCGGCGGCGGTCATGGTTCTTCAGGTCGGTCGCGCCGGTTGGTAGCGCGTTCACCTGTTAGGACGGTGCGCCTGATGGGAAATGGATCGCACCGCGGCGACATCCTTCGCCCGGTGGTCTACAGAGCCTTCGCGGTCGACAGTGGCGCACGCGGACTGCGCCGGTAGACCGACACCGCGCGGGAACCTGCGAGCCAGAACCGCCACGGCACGTCCGCCGCGGTGCTCACACCCACTCGGGGACCGCTGGCGATCTCGGCGGTCTCCACCGGACCGTTCAACTCCAGCCGGATCGCGGAGGACGGATCGAATAGTGCGGTTCCGTAGTCGCTCAACGTGATTTCCAGTGCAGTACCGAAATTGCCCGGCCCACGGGCCAAGTCGAGATCGGAACGGGCGCCCGGACGCCGGGCCCGGACCGTCTCCAGGCCGTCGATCACCTCACCGGAGCGGATCAGCACGGCGCTGGCGGTGCCGTCCGGTCCGCTCGTCACATTCACGCAGGTGTGCATGCCGTAGCTCAGGTAGACGTACAGCATTCCGGCAGGACCGAACATCACGCCGTTGCGCTTGGTCCGTCCGCGCCCGGAATGCGAAGCCGGGTCGGGCCACGGCCCGGCAGGGTCTCCCCCGTACGCCTCGACCTCGACGATCCGTACCGCGACCGGCCCCGACCTCAGGGTTGCCCCGAGCAAGCGGCGGGCGGCGGCGGGCGGTTCGACAGCGAGTTCTTCAGCGGACACGACCGCCATTGTCCTCGATGGGCGCGACAGGCGCGCAGCCACTGAAGGCCTGCCCGAGACCCCGCCTGGCACCGGGCGGCCGCACGCCAGGTTATCCGCGTGCTGTTGGCATCGGTCTCCGTTGTCGTTCTCGGTCACCGAGCATGCGCCCGTATCGCCGCGCCGAGCCGAGTTGCCACAGCGACCGAACGGAGCGGAGGAGTTCGCACTGCGTCACACTCAGTAGTACTCAGTAGTACGTGCCGTGCTCACCCGAGCGCGCCGTGACCAGGTCGTCGGCGATCACCGCCGCGTAGGCGACCGTGACGATCGCGGCCAGCTGAGCCCAGGACACCCAGATGACGCCGATCGGTGTGGTCGCCGCGACGGCGGCCGCCGCGAGGAGCCGGGCCCATGGGCGCGGCAGGCGCAGCGTCAGCCGGAAGAAGAACTGGCCGAGGAAGTACAGGGCTACCCCGCCGGAGAGGGCGGCGGCCACGGCGACCGAAGCGGCTTCGTTGCCATGGGCGATGCTCATCTGAATGCCCGCCGCCGCCACGATGACGCCGATGAGCAATGGATAGAGCGAATAGCCATAGGCGAGCAAAGCCGGACGGGACCGTTCCCGGTCCGGAACCGCCGCCAGCGCGGCCTCGCCGTGCTCGTTGTCGACGCCGAAGTAGGCCCACCACAGTACGTAGGCCAGGCACAGGCCGAGGGCGACCGTGGCGATCAACTGCGTGGTGATCTTCTCCCCGGCCAATCCCGCACCGATGGCGACGATCGATTCGCCGATCGCGACGATGACGACCAACCCGTGCCGCTCGCAGAAATGACTGGCACGGATCACGAAATCCTGGGTGTCCACGAGATACGGACTGAGCACCTGAACCACGAACGCCGCAGTCCAGCACGCGTACTGCAACCAGCCGTGCACGAACCCGCCCGCCAGCACCAGAGCGGCGGCCAATCCGTTCAGCGGGGCGATCCGCCGGATCGCGAGGGTGGCCGAGGCGCCGCCCGCCGAGACGAACAGCGCGGTATGCACGGCGGTGACCAGGACGTACCCCGCACCGAACGCGATGCCCGTGCCGTGGAACGCGTCCGGGATCGCCAGTGCGAGTACGAAGAACGCGAACATGCCGATCATCAGCCAGCTCCGCCGGGCCGTGCTGTTCGGCGCGACCTCGTTGGTGAGCCAGACGTAACCGGAGTACATCCACCAGATCACCCCGAACAGCAGCGCCACCTGGGCGATCGCCTGCCAGCCCGGGTGATGGGTGTAGACGTGCGAAAGCTGGGTGATGGTGAAGACGAAGACGAGATCGAAGAACAGCTCGAGCGTCGAAGCCCGTAGCTGCCCGCCCTCGGCGGACAGTTCCGCGCTCTGGTTTGTCACGGCAGGAGCCTAGAACGCGGACCGCCATGGCGCGCGCGGACGGGTCGGTCTGCGGTGCGCCTCACCCAAGGGTGTCGGTGCCCATGAACAGACCCCTCAACTTGTACGGATTCACTTGGAACCGCAGATTCTGGATCCGTCCGTCGGCGATGTCGTAGGTGAAGACGGCCACCGGGTTGCCGTCGATGCGTGCCAGCGCGCCGAGTTCGCCGTTGATGTACGCGGATTCGAGCACGATACCCGCGACGATCGGCTTGGCGAGCACGCCGAGTGTCCAGCGGGCCACGTGATCGCGGCCGTACAGCGGGCGCCGCGCCGCGGTGACCACACCGCCGCCATCGGACCACGAAGTGACGTCCGGGGCGAGCAGATCCATCAGGGCGTTCAGGTCGCCACCCGAACACGCGGCCATGAACCGCTGGGTGATGTGGTCACGCTCGGCCTTGTCGGTGTCGAAACGCGGCCGGCGGGACTGCACATGTCCTTTGGCGCGGTGTGCGATCTGCCGGATGGCCGGCTCGGACCGGTCCAGGGTGTCGGCGATCTCGGCGTGCGTGTAACCGAAGACCTCCCGCAGCAGGAACACCGCGCGTTCGACGGGACTCAGCGTCTCCAGGACCACGAGCATCGCCGTGGAGACGGTGTCGGCCACTTCGCTGTTCTCGGCGATGCCGGGCGAGGTGAGCAGCGGTTCGGGAAGCCACGGGCCGACGTAGTTCTCGCGGGTGGCCGTGGCCGAGCTGAGCCGGTTCAGCGACAGGTTGGTGACCGTGCGCACCAGGTAGGACTTGGGGTGCCGCACGGTGGAACGGTCGGTGTCGTTCCACTTCAGCCAGGCATCCTGGAGGATGTCTTCGGCGTCGGTGACGGTCCCCAGCATCCGGTACGCGGTGGCGAACAGCAGCCGCCGGTGCTCGAGAAACGGGTCTTGCTCGGGTGTCCGGTCAACCATGGGCTCGATGCTCCTCGATCGGGAACCAGAAACGGTTACCGGGTACTCGTGCCGGTCGCACGGCCCTGGGTACCCGCAGGGTTCGCGGATGGTGACGACCATGGGACAAACGACCGGCCCGGGACGTGACAGGCACGATTGTGTCCCGAGTCACATCATGCGCAGGCGGGGCGCTCCGCACCCTGACCCACTCCGGCTCGGGCATCAGGGACGGACCGGGGAGGAAATGGGGATGCTCCCGGATGTGTTGCGGCACTGCCGATTCCTACCGTCAGGCCATGTCTTCGGATTCCCGGCCGCGTAGAGGGCGGCGGTTGCTCCTGGTTCTGGTTTCGGTTGTGACGTCGCTGGCTCTCGCGATCGCCGGCGGCGTCACCTGGGTGTACGTCGGGGCGACCGTATCCACTGTCGGCAGCGCCGGATTCCGCAACGAACTCGCCATCCCGCCGCTGGCTCCGTCCCGGATCGACGCCGACGGAACCCGCACTTTCGAGCTCGACATGCGATCGGGGCGAAGGGAGTTCCTGCCCGGACAGATCACGGAAACGTGGGGATTCAACGGCGACTATCTCGGGCCCACGCTGCGGGCACGGCGCGGGGAGAAGGTGGCGGTCACCGTCCGCAACAACCTGACGGAGGCCTCGACCGTGCACTGGCACGGGATGCATCTACCCGCCGCGATGGACGGAGGTCCGCACCAGATGGTGGCGCCGGGCGCCGGCTGGACGCCGAACTGGAGCATCGACCAGCCCGCGGCAACACTGTGGTACCACCCGCATCCGCACGGTGCGACCGAAGAGCACGTCCGGCGCGGCCTCGCGGGCATGTTCCTGCTCGACGACGACGTGTCCACTGCTCTACCTCTGCCCGCGACCTACGGCGTGGACGACCTGCCCGTGATCGTCCAGGACGTGAAGTTCAAGGGCGCCGCGTTCGATTCGGCCCACGCGATATTCCGTGATGTCGGATTCCTCGGCGATCGGACCATGGTCAACGGGACATTGACGCCGTACCGGAACGTCGGCGACGAACTCGTCCGCCTGCGTCTGCTCAACGCCTCGACCGCGCGCACGTACACGTTCGAATTCTCCGACCAGCGACCGTTCGCGCTCATCGCCACCGACGGCGGCCTCGTGGAACGGCCGATCACCCTCGATCGGCTGCGATTGTCGCCGGGCGAGCGCGGCGAAATCGTCGTGCGGATGCGACCCGGCGAGCGAACGGTACTGCGCAGCGGCAAACTCGATGCCGGACTGGGTTTCTGGACCCAGCGGTTCGCCGGCGGCGACGACACCTTCGACATCCTGGAACTGCGCGCCGCCGAGGCGCTGCGGCCGTCACCGGAACTCCCTGCGACGCTGGCGCTTCCCAGCACGCCGGACGGCTCCGATTCGGTGCGGGAACGGCATTTCGATCTGGAACTCGGCGGGATCAACGGCACACCGATGGCGATGGAGCGCATCGATTTCACGGTCACCCGAGGCACCGCCGAGACCTGGGTAGTGCGCAACACCGACGGCATGCCGCACAACTTCCACGTCCACGACGTGCAATTCCGGGTGCTCGCTGTCGACGACGGTCCACCGCCCGCCGCACTGACCGGCGCCAAGGACACCGTCTTCCTGCCGCCGAACGTCACGGTGCGGCTGGCCATGCGGTTCGACGGCCCGGCCGATCCGGACTCGCCCTACATGTATCACTGCCACCTGCTCTGGCATGAGGACCTCGGAATGATGGGCCAATTCGTGGTCGTGAACCCGGGCGAGAGCGCCGGGACGCCGCCGCGACACCACGGCCACTGACTTTCCCCGCCAGATCCTCTTGCCGGTCGGGCGCGTTCGCGCTAAATTCATCACATAGTGAATTCAACACTCGATGAATTGAGGCGACCGTGTCGCAATCCACCTCTGCTCCCGCTGTCGAAGTCCGCGGCCTGCGGGTCCGCCGCGGCGGCCGCGAAGTACTGCACGATGTCTCGCTGACCATCCCGCGCGGCTCGATCACCGGACTGCTCGGCCCGTCGGGTTGCGGCAAGACCACGCTGATGCGCTGCGTCGTCGGCACCCAGATCGTCGAAGCGGGAGACGTCGCCGCCCTCGGTATCCCCGCGGGCTCGGCGGCGTTGCGCCACCGGATCGGCTACGTCACCCAGGCGCCGAGCATCTACCCCGACATCAGTGTCCGCGACAATGTGGCGTACTTCGCCGCGCTCTACGGCCGCGATCGCGCCGACGTGGACGACGCGATCACGGCGGTCGGCTTGAGCGAGAACGCCCGCCAGCGCGGCGACGAACTGTCCGGCGGCCAGCTGACCCGTGCCTCGCTGGCATGCTCGCTGGTCGCCCAGCCCGATCTGCTGGTGCTGGACGAACCGACGGTCGGGCTCGACCCCGTCCTGCGCGTCGAACTCTGGAAGCAGTTCCACGAATTGGCGGCGAACGGGACGACGCTGCTGGTGTCCAGCCACGTCATGGACGAGGCCGAGCACTGCGACCAGCTGCTGCTGATGCGCGACGGGCGGCTGCTCGCCCAGCTCAGCCCGGACGAACTGCGGGTGCGGACCGGCGAACAGAACCTGGAGACCGCCTTCCTCACCCTGATCACGATGGGACCGAACGCATGACCGCCACCCTGGAAGCCGCGCCGCGGCGGATGCCAACGCTGCGCCCCTATGCCGCGACCACCGGCCGCATCCTGCGGCAGCTGCGCAACGACCACCGCACCGTCGCCATGATCCTGGTGGTTCCGGCCCTGCTGATGGCGCTGCTGTACTTCATCTACAAAGACACCCCGACCAACCCGCTGAACCCGGTCCCGCTGTTCGACCGAGTCGGCATCAGCATGCTCGGCATCCTGCCGTTCATCGTGATGTTCCTGATCACCGCGATCGCCATGCAGCGCGAACGCACCTCGGGCACGCTGGAGCGCTTGCTGTCCACACCGCTGTCGAAACTCGACCTGCTCGCCGGATACGGCACCGCGTTCTCGCTGGCCGCGGCCGCGCAGGCCACGGTCGCCTGCCTGGTCTCCTTCGGTCTGCTCGGGCTCGACGCGGCGGGCAGTCCCGGCTGGATCGTGCTGATCGCGGTGGTCGACGCGATCTGCGGGGTGGCGCTGGGGCTGCTGGCAAGCGCGTTCGCGCGCACGGAGTTTCAAGCCGTACAGTTCATGCCGGTCGTGGTCGCGCCGCAGATCTTCTTGTGCGGCTTGCTCGTTCCCCGCGACCAGCTGCCCGATTGGCTGGAGGTGATCAGCAACGTGATGCCGCTGAGCTACGCGGTCGATGCGCTGCAACAGGTCTCGACCCATCCGGAGGTCACCGGACAGATGTGGCGCGACCTGGCCATCGTCGCCGGATTCGCGATCGTCGCCCTGATCCTGGGCGCGGCGACGCTACGACGGCGGACCGCGTGACGGCAGGCAACGGTTCCGGCGGCGCCGAGCGGCCCACCCGCAGCGGCCGCAGACCCGGACAGTCGGGCGCCCGCGAGGCCATCCTCGCGGCCGCCCGCGCACGGTTCGCCGACGTCGGTTTCCACAAGACCTCGATTCGCGCGGTCGCCACCGACGCCGGGGTCGATCCGGCCTTGGTGCACCACTACTTCGGCACCAAACAACAGCTTTTCGCCGCGGTGGTGGAGCTGCCGGTGGATCCGGAGGCGACACTGAAGATCATCGAGTCGGCGCCGCTGAATCAGTTGGGTGAGACCATCCTTCGCGCCGTCGTCGCGGTGTGGGACTCCCCTGCCGGACCGGGGATCGTCGCGGCGGTGCGCAGCATCCTGACCGGAAGCGACGACCCGGTCCTGGCCAGGACATTCGTGCTGGAAATCGTGCTCGAACGCGTCCGCCACCGGATCGCGACCGCCGAGGACGACGGCCGCGCCCGGGTCGCGCTGGTCGCGTCGCAGATGATCGGGGTGCTGGTGGGTCGCAAGATCATCGGCGTCGAACCGCTCGCCTCCATGGCGGCGCCCGACTTGGTCGCCGCCGTGGGTCCGACGCTGCAGCGCTATCTGACCGGGGACATCGGACGAGTACCGGCGTCCGGGTGACCCTCGCGATCACCGCGGCCGGTCATTCGACGACTTCGACGATGTCACCGGGCGACAAGTACTCGTAGAACGCCTTGGCGCCTTCGTGTGTCATCCGGACGCAACCGTGCGACTTCTTCTCGATCGGACCGACGTGGAAAGCGATGTCGCCGTTGAAGAAGACCGCGTACTCCATTGGAGCGTTGTGCATCGTGCTCCAGTGGAACTCCTTCTTGAACGACACGCGAAAGACACCCGCAGGCGTCTCGTATCCCGGCATCCCGTGCGAAATCGGCGTCGGACCGTAGACCACCCGGCCTCCGTCCATCAGCCAGGCTTCGTCGGTCGACAGCCGCATGCACGCGCGGGCCGCGGTGGAACAGGGCGCCACGGGCGGTGGCGGCGGTGGCGGCGGAATCAATGCGGGCAGACCAGGGATGTCCGGACCGCCCGGCCAGAGCGGTTCGGCCGGTGCGGGCGCGGCCATGGCGAACCCCGCCGACACCACACCGCAGGCAATCACGCATCGAGCTGTCCAGTTACGTAAACGCAAGCTGCTCATCACGTTCCCGACCTCTCTCCCCTTACGCCCCCTGTGTTGCTCAGCAGGCTGGTTCGAGCGCCCGACGCCGGAGCGTGCGGACCGTCGCGAGGTGTAAATGATCATGGCGGACCCGGCTTCGGAGGGTCGACGAACCTGAAGAACGTGACTCATCCGTTGCCGAGCGTCGACCTCGCGGTCCAGGGAGCGGGCAGAGAGAGGTTCAGCAGAACGCGCGCAGGGTCAGACGCCGGCCTCCGGCGCGGTGAACGCTTCGTGTTCGGCGTCGGTGACGTCCCTGGCCTCGTCGACGAGCAGCACCGGAATGCCGTTCTCGACGGGGTATGCCCGGCGCAGGCGCGGGTTGTAGAGCAGCGAGCTGCCGTCCGCGGCACGGACCAGCCGCAGCGGGCCCTTGTCCTGCGGGCAAGCCAGCAGGCTCAGCAGTGTGGCGTCCAGGGTGGTGTGCTCAGGCATAGGTGGAAACCTACCTTCCGGTCGAATCGGATCGGGAACCGTCCGTGGCGTCTGCCGGCGCGCGGCGAAACGAGATGTGGCGGTGCCCGAAGAAACTCGCGACCGCCACCAGCGCCATTACCCCGATCGCGGACGGGATGCTCGGCAGATGCAGGACCGACACCCCCATTTGGAGCAGCGCCATGTTCATCAGCAGCCCGCCGGAGTTCACCGCTACGAAGGCGACGAAATCGCGGACCAGCCGGCCCCGCACGCGGAAGACCAAAGCCCGGTGCAGAACGAACGCCACGATCACGCTGACGCCGTAGGCCGCGGCGGGCGCGACCGCGGCGGGCACCCGATTGCCGAGCAGTACCAGCCACATCACAGTCAGGGCCATGCCGAGGACGGTGTTCACCATGCCCACGACCGCGAACGCGATCTCTTGGCGTCGCACCAGTCGCAGCAAAGGCCCCGGATCCGCAGCGATGTCGTTCGTCGCGAACGCGGAAAGCGGCTCCATCCCGTTCGTGGCGTCGAGACGCCGCAGGATCCGCGCCCGCGCCGCTGCGCCCGCACTCATCGGGCAGCGTCCGCCAGATCGGGTTCCGGGGTGGCAGCCGAATCGGATAGCGCGGGCTCATCGGTCCCGTCGACCGGACGGTCCGTCCGGCGCCTGCCGCGCCGGTACGCCCATTCCAGGACACCTACGCCGACCAAGCCGAGCAGTACCGCGGCCACGCCTAACTGCCAGCCGGGCGGCAGCCAGGTCAGCGCCAGCTCGCCGCCCGTCGTGCCAGCCGGAATATCCACCGCCACAAATGTTTTCGCTACGAGCGTGGAGGGGATTTCGCGACCGTCGAGCGTCACGCGGTAGCCAGGCCACCCGAGCCGGGCGAATACGACCCGTCCGCCATCGGCAGAACTCACGCGCACCCGGCTGGTCGAATCCGATTCGGCGAGCGAAGTCGCGGTCCCGCCCTGGACGGCCGCGATCCGGCCGTTCCGAGTGGAGATCAGACCGTCGCTGCGTTCCAGCACCGAGATGTACTTTTCGTGTCCCGGGTAGTCGACCCAGGTCCAGCCCGATGGCGCGGGCTGCTCACGTGCGTCCGGGTACAGGGCGCGATGCAGCACCACGCGGTCGATCTTCATCAGGTCGACGATGGTTTTGCCGGTGGTCGGTTCGGTCGCGAAGGCGCGCCGGTAGGCGTCGGGGCAGACGCTGGTGTCCCAGCGCATGCACAGCGTCTCGCCGAACCAGTAATGCCCGTTCGGGGTGTATCCGCTGACATACGTCAGCTCGAGATCCTTGGCATAGTTGCCGAACACCAGCGACCCGTACGCGCCGCTCAGGCTCCGCTCGTCCCGCGGGATGAGCATGCGGTCGCCGAGCTGCAGCGTGGTCCCGGGGAAATCGGGGAACCCTGCCTTCATCTCCGACCGGTTCTCCGGCAGATTCCAGCCCATCGGCGTCGGCTGAGCCGCCCACACCTGCGCATAGGCGATCGCGGACACCGACGCGATCACCAGCGCGCACGCCGCGACGACGCCGCGGCTACGGGCCAGCCAGACCACGACCGCTCCGAGCGCGGCGACGCCGAGCGCCGCGACAACGTGGCCGATCACCTCGTGCGGAGCCGCGGAGACCGATCGAGCCCACAACAGACCGATGAGCACCGCCGCCGCGACACCACGCCGCCGCCAGTCGTCGAACGTGGCGAAACGACCGAGCAGCACGCATACCAGAACCAGCAGTCCCAACGCGACCATCGGCAGCACGCGAGCGGGCCAGCGCAGGGGACCGATCGCGCCGGGACCAGCCGTCCACATCAGCGCCATCGCCGCGAACAGAGCGGGCGCGACCAGCTCGCGCGCCGAGTCGAGCGCCTTGCGCCAGTCCACGAAGGCCAGCGCCGGAATCAGGAACCAGGCGATGTAGACCACGGGCATCGGCTGCACGTAACCCCACCACGAGTTGAACGCGGGCAACGTGCTGGGCAGGCTCGCGTTGAGCGACTCCGACCACGGCACGGTCAGCAACTGCTCGTTGTTGATCTGCGCGGTGCCGCGCCAGGTCACCTTTGCCGACAGCATGCTCGGCAGGTAGGTCGCCGAACCGGCCAGCGCGGCGCAGGCGGCCACCGTGAGCAAGCGCAGCGACGGCCGCCACGCCTTCTGGTGGACGAATTCACCGATCGCGACGGCGCCGACCATCAGACCGGCCTCGACCGCGGGGAAGATGTACTGCACCGAGATGGCCAGGTACAAAAAGACGAACGTCGGGATCGGCCCGCTGTTCCCACGGGCGTAACGCACCCCGGACGCCCATGCATGGGCCAGCCAGGCCGTGCCGGTGAACGCGGTCATCCAGCTGGATTCGTCGAAGAACAGCAGCCATCCGGTGAAAGGAATGGCGACGCCCGCGACGGCTGCCCACGGCGCCTTCGCCGCGTAGCCAAGGCAGATCCGATAAACGCCGAGCCCGAGGATGATCGCGAAGATCAGCTTCACCACGGTGGCGTACAGCGCGAGATTGCCGACCGACGGCGCGATCAGATCGATCAGTAGCTGCGGCGGATTGAGCAGGCCCGCCTCTTCGATCGTGTAGTTGCCCGCCATCCAGTGCTCGGGCACGAGCGCGGGAAACCGTCCCTCGCGCAAGTATCGACCCAGCATCACCCATAGCGGCGCGTACTGCGACTCGGTGTCGTCGGTATAGAAATGCCGGGCGTTGGCGAATAGAACCGCGCCGTATCCCGCGATCACACCGAGCGCGGTGACGATGCCCCAGATCAGGACTTCTCGCGAAGCGAAGGATCTACGTTCGGCCACGAGTCACAGACCCTACAGGCAACGCCCCGCTACCCCGCCGAGCCGCTGCCGGGAACGCGTCCTACGGCGCAATGACGTTGCCTCTGCAAGCTCCGCGCCACCGGCGGCGCCCGGCCGGTGAGCTAGCCTGCCTCGCCGGAAGACCGAACCTGCGGGCGACGGCGGAACGAGATATAGCGGTGGCCGAAGAAACTGGCGACCGCGACCAGACCCATCACCACCACCGCGGAGGGAATCCGCGGCAAGTGCAGTACCTCGACCGCCAGCGAGAGCAGCACCGTATTCATCAGCAGTCCCCCGGAATTCACCACGACGAACCCGGCGAAGTCGCGCAGCACGCGGCCACGCACGCGGAACACCAGGGTCCGGTGCAGGATGAAAGCGATGACGATGCCCATGCCATAGGCCAGCACGACCGAGACGGCGGGAGGCCACGCATCACCCAGTACCGCCAGCCACACCACGGTCAGGCCGATGCCCAGCAGGGTGTTGAACACGCCCACCAGGGCGAAGGCGACCTCCTGCCTGCGCACGACACGAACCAGCAGTCCCGCCGCGGGCTCATCGGCCGCCGCCGCGGTCGTGGCGACGGGGCGTGCGTTCGCTGTCACGAAACGACGTCCGCCAGCTCGCGGTCCGGCTCGGCGGGCGTCGAGCCCTCGGCCGACGCCGGCTCTTCGCGTCGCCGTGTGCGCACGTGCAGCCATTGCAGGAGGCCGATTCCGATCACTCCCGCACCCATGGCGGCGATGCCGATCTTCCAGCCCGGCGGACGCCAGGTCAGCACCAGCTCGGCGTTCTGGGTGCCCGCCGGAACGTCGACGGCGACAAACGATTTGGCGACCGTCGTCATGGGAATCGACTGACCGTTCAGGGTGACTCGGTAGCCCGGCCAGCCGAGGCGCGAGAACACGATCCGGCCGCCGTCGGCCGAGGACACCCGCACCCGGCTGGTGGTGTCGGTTTCCGAGATCGAGGTCGCGGTCACGCCCTCGGCGTCGGCGACGCGGCCGTTGGTCGTCGAGATCGGACCACCCACTCGTTCCAGCACCGCGATGTAGCGCTCATGACCGGGATAGTCGACCCACTTCCAGCGCTCCGGCGCCGGTTGGCTCGGCGCGTCCGGGAACAGCGCGCGTTGCAGCACGACCCGGTCCAGCTTCATCAAGTCGACGAGCGGCCGTCCAGTGGCCGGTTCCGGCGCGAACATCCGCCGGTAGGCGTCCGGGCAGACGCTGCCGTCCCAGCGCATGCACAGCAGCTCGCCGAAATAGAAGTGCCCGCTCGGCGTGTAGCCGTTGACGTAGGTGAGTTCCAGTCCCCGGGCGTAGTTGCCGAAGACCAGCGACCCGTACGCGCCGTCGACGCTCTTGTCCTGCGGCTGCAGCAGACCACGATCGCCCAGCTGGATGGTGGTGCCCGCGAAATCCGGGAATGCCGCCTTCGCCGCCGAACGCTCGGCCGGCAGGTTCCACGACATCGGTGTGGGTTGCGCGGCGCTGACCTGGAAGTAGGCGATCGGGAACATCGCGACGATGGTCAGTGCGCACGCCGCGGCGGTGCCCTTGGTGCGGCCCAACCACACCGCCGCGGCCACCAGTGCGGCGAGCGCGACCGCCGCGACCACGTGCCAGACCCAATCGTGTGGGTCGGCGGAGAAGGACCGCACCCACAGCGCCAGGATCAGCACGCCCGCCGCGATCCCCCGGTTCTTCGCGTCCCGCACCGTGCCGTAGCGACCGAGCAGCACGCACACCAGCACGAGCAGACCGATGGCCAGCATCGGCAGCACGCGAGCGGGCCAGCGCAGCGGCCCGACCGAACCCGGGCCCGCGGTCCACATCAGCATCATGATCGCGAAGATCGCGACCGCGCTGAGTTCCCGCCACGCCTCCCGGGCGCGACGCCAGTCGACGAACGCCAGCGCCGGAATCAGGAACCAGGCGATATAGGTGACCGGAAGCGGCTGCACGTAGCCCCACCACGAGCTGAATGCGGGCAGCGAGCTGGGCAGGCTCGCGTTCAGCGACTCCGACCACGGCACCGTGAGGAACTGGTCGTTGTTGATCTGCGCGGTGCCGCGCCAGGTCACCTTCGCCGAGAGCATCGAGGGCAGGAAGGTGAGCAGGCCGGCGAGCCCGGCGCAGCCCGCCGCGACGGTCAGCCGCAGCACTGGCTGCCACTTGCGCTTGTACACCAGCTCGCCGACGGCCACCGCCAGCAGCATCAGCACCGCCTCGACCGCCGGGAAGATGTACTGCGTCGAGATGGTCAGATACAGATAGACGAAAACCGGGATCGGCCCGCCGAGGCCGCGTGTGTAACGCACCGACGCCGCCCACGCGTGCACCAGCCACGCGGTGCCGGTGAGCGCGGTCATCCAGCTGGCTTCGTCGAAGAACAGGAAGAAGCCCGACAGCGGCAGCGCGATGCCCGCCGCCGCCGACCAGGACGGACGCCCGCCGTAGACCAGGCACACCCGGTAGACGCCGAGTGCGGCGATGATCGAGAAGATCAGCTTCACGACGGTGGCGTACAGGGCGACGTTGTCCACCGACGGCGCGATCAGATCGATCAGCAGCTGCGGCGGATTGAACAGGCCCGCGTCGTCCATCGTGTTGTTGCCCGACATCCACTGCTCGGGCACCATCACCGGAAAAGTGCCCTCGCGCAGCGCGCGGCCGAGGCCGACCCACAGCGAGGTGTACTGGGACTCGGTGTCGTCGGTGAAGAAATGCCGGACGTTGGCGAGCAGGACGGCGGCATAACCCGCGACCACTCCGAGCGCGGTGATGACCCCCCACCGGTAGACATCTCGCCGCGAATAGACATCCTGCGGCGAGCCGAGCACTGCACTGTCCGTCACGAGTTCCAAACCCTACAGTGCCGGTCCCCGCTTGGCATCGGTCGAGCGACCACACCATGATGAGGGCATGATCAGCTGCTCCGGTAGCCGGAAACCGCACCGTGCTAGAGTCCACACCGGTTCGGGCTCTGCAGTCCTGCAACGAGTACCGGCACGCACCGTCATCGAAAGTCGATCCAGCTGATGCCGATTCCCCCAGCCCGTGCACTCCGTTCCGGCGCCCCCGCGACGAACGGTGATCCGGCTCGGCCCGGTGTGGACCGGCCGCACACGGTATCGGTGGTCGTGCCGGTGTACCGGGGCGAAGACACCATCGCCGGACTGGTCGCCGAATTGCACGGTTTGACCCGCACCGTCGAGACTCCCGGTGGCATCACCTTCACCGTCAGCGAGATCATCCTCGTGCACGACCACGGTCCCGACCGTTCCGACGTGGTGTTGCAAGAGCTGGAGCAGACCTACGCCGAGGTGCGCGTGGTCTGGCTCAGCCGCAACTTCGGGCAGGACGCGGCCACGATCGCCGGGATGTCGGCCGCGGCAGGCGACTGGATCGTCACCATGGACGAGGACGGTCAGCACGACCCTCGCTTCATCAGCTCGTTCCTGGATACGGCGCTGGCCGAGCGGGCCGACCTGGTGTACTCCAAACCGAGCAACACCCGGCCGCACGGCTTCCTGCGGAATCTGACCTCGCGCGGGGCCAAGCTGGTGCTCGCGACGCTGTTCGCGTTCCCGGATTCCACCCGGTTCGAAAGCTACCGGCTGATCCGCGGTGACATCGGCAGGCAGCTCGCCGAGGTCGCCTCCAACGGCGTCTACCTCGACGTCGCGCTGACCTGGGTGGTCGGCGCCGTCGCGCAGGCGCCGGTGGTGCTGCGCGCCGAGGGGCGCGAGGAGTCCGGCTACAACTACCGCCGCCTGTTCTCCCTGTTCTGGAAGATGGTGCTGTGCAGTGGCACGCGCGGCCTGCGGCTGGTCAGCCTGCTCGGCGTCACGCTGGCACTGGCCGGCGCCGTGATGGCCGCCGTCGTCGTGTTCGAGGCGCTGACCACCGATGGCTGGGCGCCGGAGGGCTGGGCCTCGACCATCGTCGTGCTGCTGCTGTGTTCCGGCGCCGTGCTCTTCTCGCTCGGCCTCATCGCCGAGTATCTCGGCGTCGCCCTGCACATCCTGGTGGGCAAACCGCTCTATCTCACCGTCCAGACGCCGACACCGCGTCCGGCCGATGCTTCGGAACTGACCGCGACCACCGCCAGCAGGGGGACCGACCGGGTTGAACACTGACCGCGTCATCTTCAGCCGCCCGTTCCGGGCCCGCAGGGAACTCGCCAATCTCGAGGCAGTGCTGGCCTCCGACCACAGCCACGGCGACGGGCAGTTCACTGCTTCGGCCACCGCGAAGCTGAAGACCATCACCGGCGCGCCGCACGCCCTGCTGACCACCTCCTGCACCTCCGCGCTGGAGATGTCGGGCCTGCTGCTGGAACTGGGCCCCGACGACGAAGTGATCGTGCCCAGCTTCGCGTTCACCTCCACCGCCACCGCCATGGCGTTGCGCGGCGCCACCTGCGTCTTCGCTGATATCGACCCGGCCACCGGCAACCTGGACCCCGCTTCGGTCGCCGCCGTGATCAGCGAGCGGACCAAGGCCGTGGTGGTCATCCACTACGGCGGCGTCGCCGCCGACATGGCCGGGCTGCTGGAGCTGGCGAACGCGCACGGCTTCGCGGTCGTTGAGGACAACGCGCACGGGCTCGGCGGCACCTGGCGCGGCAGGCAGCTGGGCACCATCGGCTCGATGGGCACGCTCAGCTTCCACGACACCAAGAACGTGCACTGCGGCGAGGGCGGCGCACTGCTGCTCACCGACGAGATCCTGATGGCCAGGGCCGAGATCATCCGGGAGAAGGGCACCGACCGGGCGCGGTTCCTGCGCGGCGCGGTGGACAAGTACTCCTGGCAGGACATCGGCTCCAGCTACCTGCCCAGCGAGCTGAACGCGGCGGTGCTGGACGCGCAGCTGGACGAGTTCGACACCATCCAGGCCGGACGCCACCGCGTATGGGACACCTACGCCGCCGCCCTCCCGGACTGGGCCGGGCGCAACGACGTGCGCCTCATGTCCGTGCCCGCCGACCGCGAGCACACCGCGCACCTCTATTACTTGCGCACCCCGACCGAACGCCGCCGCGACGACCTCATCGCCCACCTCGCGGCGCAGGGCATCTCGGCGCCGTTCCACTACATACCGCTGGATTCGAGCCCGGCGGGCTTCAAACTCGGCCGCACACCGCGGCAGTGCCTGCACAGCGCGGAATTCTCCGCGACCGTCGTACGCCTGCCGCTGTGGCCGGGCTTGACGGATGCGCAGGTTGCCCGCGTCGTGGACGCCGTCACCGCATTCACCGTGTGAGCCCGGGGCGGTTTGCGGCGAACCTGGATTCCGGGCTCCACGAAACCGGGTTCCGCCGCACGCGCTGAGCACGTAGAGCTTCGCCCAGCCATCGGCGATGACGGAGCCGCGACCGCCTGCGGACCACGCCTCCCGGTACAGAGTGCTCGGAAGCGACAAACGGCGAGGTTCGCCAGTTGTCGACACAGTGGTTCGGTCGGCGGCGAACCGGTTCCCCTACGCGCTGAGCACGTAGAGCTTCTCCCTGCCGCCCGCGATCAGCGATTGCCGCACCACCTGAGCGCCGTACCCCGCGAAGAACTCGTCGAGCGTCGGCTCGGTGAAGCGGTGGGCCTGTTCGCCGTCGCCCGCGTCGGTGAAACGCTTGCCGATGGTGGCGAGGACCGGATTGTCGCTGGTCGCGAGGTTGCGGACCGGTTCGGCGACGATCACCTGCTCGGTGGCCGCCGCGAGCATCCGATCGATCACCGGCCCAGGTTCGGGGAGGAAGTGATAGAGGCTGGCCTGCATGATCACGTAGTCGGCGGTGGGAAGTGGCTGGTCGGAACGCAGGTTCCACACTTTTCCCTGCCCGCCCGCCTCGGTCACCCGCGCGACGAAGCGCTCGTTCAGGTCCAGGCCCGTGTAGTCCACCGACTTGTGGCGCAGGTAGCGGGTGTAGAGCGTCGCGGGTCCGCAGCACAGGTCGACCACGCTCGCCCCCGACGGGACGAGTTCCGCGATGGCGCGATACCGAGCCGCGTAGTGCCTGCCGTACAGTCCGCGCATCAGTGCCTCGTAGACGGTCCCGTTGCGGTAGATAAGGCTCGTTCTCACAAGGACTCACTATGCCATTGGCCGGTGAATCCCGTGCTTCGGCAACGTGACTGGCAATACTCGGCCGACCGGGTCGTCAATCGCCGAACAGCGTTCGTGCCCTGCTCTCGGTGAGGACCTCGTAGGCGTCCGACGCGCGGTTGTACCACCAGGTGTCCGGTCCGGGCTGCGGTCGCCCGGCGTCCTGCACCGCGCGAGTCGACGGGCGGTAGGACGGGCTGCGCGGGATGTCGTCCACCAGATACACCAGGTCGGGACGCTGGTCCGGTTCCAGAGCGCGCACCGCCTCGGTGACGTCCTTGGGTTCCAGGCGAAAGCCCTCGCGCACGCTCACCGCCGCGACCGCGACGCAGTGGTCGCCGACGTCGAGGCCGTAGGCGACCTCCATGTCGACGGCGGTGATGTCGTTGAGCGCGTCGACGATGGGCTGGCCGAAGACCGGGCCGCGGCGGGTGCGGATCACCGTGTCCGCGCGGTCCATCAGCCAGTGGTCGCCGTCGCTGTCGCGGCGGAACAGGTTCTCCGTCGGCATCCACGAGTCACCGGCGGTGAATACACCGCGCAGGCCGCCCGCGGAGATGTCCACGCCTTCGGACGCCTTGCCGATCAGCAGCCCGACCTCGTTGTCCGCGCAGCGCCGGGCGAAACCGGACCCGTCGAGCAGGATTCTTTCGGTGATCGGGTCGTAGGCCACCAGTTCCACCTTGGCGGTGCCCGGCACCGGCCTGCCCTTGCAGCCGCGCTTCGCGCCGGTCACATTGGCCAGCACCACGTCGCCCTCGATGGAGGCGTAGAACTCCAGCACCCGGGCGGGCTCGAACTGCTCGACGGTGCGCCGCCACAGCCCCGCGGGCATCCCCGAGCCGATGAACAGCCGGATCGGGTGGCGGTGACCGCTCGGGAAGACGTCGGCGTCGAGGATGTCGCGCAGCATGGTCCAGGTGTAGGTGACCACGGTGACGCCGTAGCGGTGTACCTCCTCCGCGAAGCGCTGCGGATCGAGCGAACGCGCCAGCGCGATCCGGCTGCCGCCCGCGACCGCACCACCCAGGCTGACCAACAGGCCGGACGAATGATGCAGCGGCGCAAGGCAATACACCGTATCCCTGCGGTTCAGGTCAGCCGTTGTCGCGGTGCCGAATGCCGACAGCGCCCAGCGATGATTGGTGATGTACTTCGTCTCCAGACGGTTGCCGGTGCCGGTGACGAGCACGAACGCCAGCTCCCGGGCCAGGCCGGGATCCGGCCGGTACCACGCGGGCAGCCGCACCTCGGCGGGATCGATCTGCTCGAGGTCGATCATCTGGTCACTGGCGGGGATCGCCAGCTCGCGCGCAGCGCCGCCGCCGAGCACCAGCACCCTGGCGCCGGTCGCGGCGGCTTGCCGCAGGTTCTCCGGATCGGAGATCAGCGTTTCCACGCCGGTCAGCTCGATCGCGTGACTCAGTTCGCTGCTCGGAGCCAGCAGCACCGCCACAGCGCCGAGCCGGGACAGCGCCGCGACGGCGGCCAGTGCGCTGGGCCGGGTCTCCATCACCACGCCGACGCGCATCGCGGGACGCACGCCGACCTCGACGAGGCCGCGCACGACATTGTCGATGCGTGTGTTGACCGCGGCGTTGGTGTGCACCCGGTCGTCGAACAGGAACAGGTCCCGCTGCGGAGCCCGCCGCGCCTGTTCGGCGACCAGGCGGCCGAGCGAGATCCTGGTGTGCGGCTGGATCATGCCGAGGCGGGTCAGCCTGGGCAGCGCCCGCGCCGCCTCGCCGGCCAGCTCGAACGAGCCGCGCACGGTGTTGTTCGCGATGCCCTCCAGCGCCTTCCCCACCCCCGTGCCCGCCTCCGCCAGCGTCGCGGCGGTGTGGATCACGCGGGTGGCCGCCGACCGAGGACGATTGTTCGGCACGTGCTCGGCCATCGGCACGATCTCCGGAGGCAGCGGCTTGTCGCCGTTCATCCACTGGACCCACTCCCGCACCAGCGGCCAGGTGTGGTTGGTCGCCATACTGCCCGCCACCAAGCCGAAATGCCCGGCGACCAGCGTCGCCTCGTAGACCTCCGCGTTCGGCGCGGCACGGACGATACCGCGCACCGCGGCCGGTTGGCCGATGTCGTCGACCTCGCCGACGAACGCCAGGATCGGGCATTTCAGCTCGGCCAGGGAGACCGGCTGATCGCGGATCACGAAACCGCCGAGCATCAGCCGGTTGTGCGCGACGAACTGCTTGAGCAGATCCGCCGCGGCCGGGCCCGCGTACCCGACCCAGCCTTCGCTGTTGAGGAAGCGGCGCTGGCGCTCCTTCGGCAGCAGGGCCTCGCGGTCGTGCAGCTGACGCAGGAAATCGATCCTCGACTTGGCGGTCTTCACCGGATCGAGCAGCTGGAAGCCGATCCGCACCATGGAGTCGGTGATCGGCAGCCGGGTGACCACGTGGTCGGCCAGGAAATCGGCGAGGTCGGAGACCATGCCGTAGGGCAGGCCGAACGGAATGCCCGCGACGATGTCGACCGGGGCGCCGAAGGTGACGATGCTGTCCACGCCTTTGCCGTATCGGTAGGCGGCGGTCTGGTAGGCGAACATGCCGCCTTGGGAGTAACCCATCAGATGCACCCCGCTGCCGGTGGCCTCGGTGACGGTATCGATCGCGCTACTGACCGCGAGCACGTGGTCGGCGAGATCCCGCTGCCAGCCGCCCTCCTCGCTCGCGGGTGAGCCGAAATCGACCACCCAGCAATCGACTCCGCCCTGATGCAGGATGCCGACCGCGCCGCCTTCGGCGTTCACGTCCCAGATGTCGGCGTTCACCATCAGCGGGGGAACCAGCAGCGCCACAGGACGACCGGGGGTGGTGTCGTCGGGGAAGTAGTGGCGCAACCGGTACATGCGTCTGCGCTCGACGACCTCGAACGGGGACGCGTCGACGTCATGGGTCAACCCGCCGAAGCGGATGACCTCGAGGCCGTTCTGCGCGGTCGCCATCAACCGCTGCACCGAACCCACCACATCCTTCGCACTCAACTTCACCATCGCTCCTGGCCCTACGCTAGAACGTGACCCGCATCACACACCCCGAGGTGTTCAGACGAGCTTCCCACACCTCATGTCCATTATGTGTCCGCTGTGACACGTCACATGACCGGCGCCACGGTCAGCCTGCCATGACATTCGCCCACCTGCTCGCGAACGCGTCCGAGCCCCATGCCGGGATCATCGCGGAACGCGATGGTCCAGCGCGGCGATCAGAACGATCATCGAGCCAGAAGAACACGGCAGTGCTCCGAGCAGGCGGGTGCGGCCCGCGGCGAGCAAGCCGCGGCATACGCCGCCGATGGTGGGCATCGTGGCGACCCCTGTCGTCGCGGCAATGCCCGGACCCGAACGTCCGCGACGCGGACAGTCGGCCGGGAAGTATCAGCGTTAGCGCGACCGCCGAACGGTGACGAACCCCCGAAGCCTGGCCAGCTGGGCACCCGGTGGATCCGAGTGAACAACAGTCGCCGAAGACAGCTAATCCACAGCGATCAGAAGGTAATTCGGAGAATTATCCTCGAAAATCATTTACCGTTACCGGAATCGACCGCATGTCGTGACCATCCGACCGGCGCCGGAGCGATCTTCGAAATTTCTCTGCGCGCAGGCTGTTTCGCGGTCTACCATCGATCACGTCTGGAACGCCCTGGTGCGTAGGTGATTTCGTTCGATGAGCTTCGCAGACCTCCGCGTCTGCTGATTTGTTGTGAACACCCAGCGACTCTGAACTATCGACCCCAAACTCGTCACCATCGATTGTCTCGGTGGCCGTCTCGAGGTGAGGACTCACGCATGACCATAGAAATGCCGGTCCAAACGGAAAACCACGCGCGCAAGAGCCTCAGTACCAGCACGGCTGGGCTGCTCGCGCACACCACCAAATCCGAACCGCAGATGCAGGGCATCAGCTCACGCTGGCTCACCCGCGTGCTGCCATGGACGCAGGTCAGCGGCGGTGTGTACCGCGTGAACCGCCGCCTGACCCACACCGTCGGCAACGGCGAGGTGGAATTCGTCATCGACGGCTCGACCGCACGGGTGATACCCCAGGAGTTGCGCGAGCTCCCGCCGCTGCGGGACTTCGATGACGAAGCGGTGCTGGGTTCCCTCGCACGGCATTTCGAACAGCGCGACCTCGAACCCGGCACTGTGATAGCGGAATTCGGAAATCCAATGGATCAGGTCCTGCTGGTCGTGCACGGCAAACTGAGCAAGATCGGCTCGGGCGAATACGGCGAACAGACCAAGCTGGGCATGCTGGCCGGCGGTGATTTCTTCGGCGACGCCATGCTCACCGACCCGTCGGCGATCTGGCCGGTCACGGTCAAGACCCTCACCAGGACTACCCTGCTGGTTCTCCCCCGGCAATCACTCGCCGACCTGCTCGACAGCGCTCCAGCGCTGCGTGAGCAACTCGACAGCGTCGCCGCGGCGCCAAGCCGCCCGCAGAACACCAAAGGTGAGGCGGACATCGAGGTCGCCTCCGGCCACTCCGGCGAGCCGCTGCTGGCGGGCACCTTCGTCGACTACGACGGCGCCCCGCGAGAGTACGAGCTCAGCCTGGCGCAGAGCGTGCTGCGGGTGCACACCAGGGTCGCCGATCTGTTCAACGACCCGATGAACCAGGTGGAGCAGCAGCTGCGGCTGACCATCGAGGCACTCTACGAACGGCGCGAGCACGACCTGGTGAACAACCCCGATTTCGGCCTGCTGCACAACTGCGATCTCAAGCAGCGTATCTACACCGAGTCCGGCCCGCCGACCCCGGACGACATGGACGAGCTGCTGAGCATGCGCCGCAGCACGAAACTCTTTCTCGCCCATCCGAAGGCGATCGCCGCGTTCGGGCGCGAATGCAGTAAGCGCGGGCTCTACCCCGATCCGGTCGAGGTCGACGGGCACCGGGTGCCCGCATGGCGCGGCGTGCCGATCTTCCCCTGCGGCAAGATTCCCGTGAGCGACACCCAGACCACATCGATCCTGGCCATGCGCACCGGCGAGAAGGATCAGGGAGTGATCGGCCTGCACCAGACCGGCATCCCGGACGAGTACGAGCCGAGCCTGAACGTCCGCTTCAAAGGCATCGATGACCAGTCGATCATCTCCTACCTGGTCAGCTGCTACTACTCGGCGGCCGTTCTGGTGCCCGACGCGCTGGGCGTGCTGGACAACGTCCTGGTCGCCCGGCAAGCCGACTGACCGGGGGACGAGCATGTCAGTGCTCTCCCGCACCGCGGCGGCCAAGACCACCGATGAGGTGGCCACCACCGTCGCCGCGCTGCTCACCAACACCAGCACGACCGCACCGCGCGCGTTGCTTCCAGCGGAACCGGTTGTCTCGCTGGCTAATTCGCCGTCCCACCAACGGGCGGGGGCGGCGCCGCCTGCCCTGCTCGGTCCCTCCGGACTCGGCGCCGCCGCGCTGTTGCTGCCGCCCCGCGGAATCAGCCGCGCCACGGAGCCTGTCGGCGCGGTGTGGGATACGACGCATCCGTCTACGCGCGCGCACGAGCACCCAGAGGGACGAACGACGCCTCCAGGCGGTGGCCGCCTCCCTGGCGACGCGGCGAATCTTCCGGACGATGCCCACACTGATGCGGCAGTACCCGACGGCGACGCACCGGGAGCTGCGCTCGCGACCGGTACCGCGGGCGGGATGCCATTACCTCCGGCGCCACGCATACCCTCGGGACCGACCGGGCTGCGCACGGCCTCGGCGCTGCTCGGCATGCGCGGCGTCTCGTCCCCGGCGCGCGCAGCCGTGCCGTCGGTGTTCGTCGCGCCGGGCGAACGGGCCGAACCGGAGCCCGCGAGCAATTCCGCGCGGGTTCCACGGAGGCCGACCTGGCCGCATACCGCCACGGCGAACGGCGATCGCCAGGATTCGATTCCCCCGCTGTACTGCCCACCGCCAGTGCGCGACGATCCCGCGCTCGCCGCGGCGGTCAACGAGGGGATCGTGGACTGGGCCGCGGGCATCGGGCTGTACGAAGGCCGCCTGGACACGCTGCGCGACGCCGACTTCGGGCGGCTGATCATGCTCGCGCATCCCGACTGCGACGACCCAGACCGGCTGCTGGCGGTGGCGAAATGCGCGGTCTCGGAATGGTCGGTGGACGATTACTACTGCGAGGAGGACGCCGACGACCACGCACCGGACGGCACCCCGTCCAGCGCCGAGGCGGAATTGGGACCGCGCCTGGAATTGGCCGCCGCCGCGATGGATCCGGTCCATCTGCCGGCGCGCTACCAAGCCCAGCTCGAGGCGGCCCTCGACGCCGACCCGATCCTGCGCGCGTTCCGCACCTCCTTCGCCCATCTGGCCCGCTACGCCGGCCCGGCGCAACTGGCCCGGCTGCGCACCGAGATCGCGGGCTGGTTCATCGCACTCGGCGCGGAGGCGGGATGGCGGGCGGCGGGACGAATGCCGCCCGTATGGGAGTACCTCACCAACCGGCAGCCGCACAGCTTCCTGCCGTGCATGGCGCCGACCGACGTGGTCGGGGGCTACGAGCTGGGGGCTGCGGAATACACCGATCCCGCGGTGCGCCGGGTGGTCACCACGGCCGCGCTCGCCAGCCAGATGGTGAACGACCTGTATTCGATGGCGCGCGAGGACCTTTCGGGTGGCAGGGAGTTCAACCTGCCGACCGTCCTGGCCGCCGAGGAGTGCTGCTCGCGCCGGGAGGCCGTGCTGCGCACCGCCGAGGTGCACGACGAACTGGTGCACCGATTCGAACGCGAAGCGGCGCCGTTGGCCACGGCGGGATCGCCGGAGCTGGGCCGCTTCCTCGCAGGTCTGTGGGCCTGGATGGGCGGCAACCGCGCCTGGCACGCCGACAGCAAGCGCTATCGCGACCCGCACTGAGGCAGTACCAGCACCGAGAGAGGATGATCGCGCATGACCATGCTCAACCCGGAGACCGGGACCGTTCTGCGTACGAGTTACCAGAAGTCCGTCGCCGCGTACTGGAACAACAACCCGAACGGCGACCGGGTCAACACGAAACTCGGCGAGGTCGACGGTCTCTATCACCATCACTACGGCATCGGCGAGCCAGACCTGTCCGTGCTGACCGGACCGGAGGACACCCGCGAGGAGCGCATCGTCACCGAGCTGCACCGGCTGGAGACCGCGCAGGCGGACTTCCTGCTCGACCACCTCGGTGACGTCCGCCCCGGTGACCGGCTGCTGGACGGCGGTTCCGGCCGCGGCGGCACCAGCTTCATGGCAAATCAGCGCTTCGGCTGCCAGGTCGACGGGGTGACCATCTCCGAATACCAGGTCGGGTTCGCCAATGATCAGGCTGCCCATCGCGGCGTCGCGGACAAGGTGCGGTTCCACTTCCGCAACATGCTGGACACCGGATTCGAGGCCGGCTCCATGCGCGGCATCTGGACCAACGAGACCACGATGTACGTGGACCTGTTCGACCTCTTCCGCGAGCTCTCCCGGTTGCTGGAGCCGGGTGGCCGCTACGTGTGCATCACCGGCTGCTCCAATGACGTGACCGGAGGACGCTCCTCCTCGGTCAGCTGGATCGATGCGCACTACGGCTGCATGATCCATCCGCGCGGCGAGTACTTCCGCGCCATGGCCGAGAATCACTTGGTGCCCATCGCCGTGACCGACCTCACGGCGGCGACCATCCCGTACTGGGAGCTGCGCACGAAATCCGAGCTCGCGACGGGTGTCGAGCAGCCGTTCCTGACCGCCTACCGGGAGGGCAGCTTCCACTACCTGCTGATTGCCGCCGATAAGGTGAGCAGGTGACCGACACCCTCGTCCAGCCGATCAGCGACCGCGAGGCCCTGCCCGTCGAACTGGTCGACGACGCGGGGCGCGCGGTCGGCGCGTGTTCGGTCGCCGAAGCCCACATGGCTCCGGGACTGCTGCACCGCGCGTTCTCCGTGCTGCTCTTCGACTCGGAGGGTCGGGTGCTGTTGCAGCAGCGCGCGGCGGTGAAGACCAGATTCCCTTTGCTCTGGGCCAACACCTGCTGCGGCCACCCCGCCCCCGGCGACTCGGTCGCCACCGCGGCGGCGGTGCGGCTGTCCCAGGAAATGGGGTTGACGGCGACGCTGAGCGAGGCGGGGATCTACCGCTATCACGCCGCGGACCGGCGCACCGGGCGTGTCGAGTCCGAGTGGGACCACGTGCTGATCGGCGAACTGGACGGCACGCCCCGGCCGGACCCGGCCGAGGTCGCCGACTACGTGTGGATCCGACCGGAAGCATTGCGCGACGCTCTGACCGACAATCCGGCCGCCTACGCGCCGTGGCTGGCCGGGGTCCTCGATATCGCCCACCACGCGCACGTCACGGGCATACCAGTGCGCTGATCGGTTCGAGGCGGCCACCGAGCACCATCGACCGCGCACGCGGCGACGGAACCCGACCTGGCCGCCTCGATCCCCATCAGCGGTGAATTCAGCCGTACGCCCAGGGCATGCCCCTGATGGGACCTCACGCCGAGACCCATAGATAGATGCGCATATCCTTGTAACACCATGGCTCGAAACTGAGAGAAATCATAGGAACGGCACAGGCTTTGGCCAGGACCGTTCTTCATCCTGACGTTGTACGAGTTCCGGTGGAGTGAGGTGCGCGATGGTCGAGTTCGAGGTCACGGGAACGACGGTCACGGTTCACGTGCTCGGTGCGCATCAACTGCTCGCGCTGCGCGATCGAGTGACTTTCGATGCGTCCGATATCACCGCGCTCGGCCTGGCCGGTGTCGACCGCCGCCCACCGTGGGTGCGCGCGCCCGGCACGTTCTTCCCCGGTGTGATCGCGGCGGGCACGTTCCGCGGCAAGGGGCGCAAGGAATTCTGGGACACCCGGTTCGACGGCCACGCCATCCGTATCGACCTGGCGGGCGCCGAGGTTACCCGCCTCATCGTCGACGTCGCCGACCCGGACGCCGAGTTGCGCAAGCTCGCCACCGCAGCGGCTGCCTGACCAGGTTCAGACGCCGAAGAACCGCAGCGGGCCGGCGTACGGCTTGGGCGGCGGCGCGGCGAACTCCCCCCGGCCCGATTTCCGCAGCCTGAGCGTGAGCAGCGATTGCACGGTCAGCGTCGCCGCCGCCACGCCGTCCACCACCGGCACGCCCACTTCGGCGCGCACATGCGCAC
Organism: Nocardia amamiensis; assembly: GCF_015477605.1. Lineage (GTDB taxonomy): Bacteria > Actinomycetota > Actinomycetes > Mycobacteriales > Mycobacteriaceae > Nocardia > Nocardia amamiensis_A. The sequence goes on along the minus strand of NZ_JADLQX010000015.1, from coordinate 180,629 downwards.
ACAGATCGGCCATGCCGGCGCATCCGAGCACGACCGCGTCGGACCCGTCCACCTCGATCGCGTGCCGGCACGCCTCGGTGACGATCTTGCGCGCGTCCGGATCGGTGTCGAGCGCCAGGACCGGGATCTCGCAGGCGTGAATGCCGCGACAGAACCGCCGCATCCCGTAGCGTTCCACGAGGTCGGTGGCCCGGCCGACAGTCCGCTGCAGCGTGGTAACCACGCTGAATCCCCGGCCGAGGTAGCTTGCCGTGCGCATGGCGGCCTCAGCGATACCGACCACCGGTCCCCTGGCCAGCTCCCGGGCGGCGTCGAGACCAGGATCGCCGAAGCAGGCCAGCACATAGCCGTCGACGCCGTCGGCTTCCCCGCGCCGGATCGCGGCGAGCAGCCCCGGGACACTCAGCGCTTCGTCGTAGTGACTCTCGATGGACGCCGGTCCCATCTCCGAGGTCACCGCGTCGAGCAGGACGCCGTGGCCCGCGACGGCCCTGGCGCACTGCTGATCGTGTCGGTCATCGCCTCGGTGGTGTTCGGATTGACCACGCGGATGCGCATCAGTCCGCGCTTCCCCGCACCGCCAGCCGGGCACGGGTGGCCAACGGGTAGTAGACCAGGAAACCGAGGCCACAACCGATGAACCAGCTGTACTGCGCCGCGGTGTACATCCCGGTGACATCCTTGGCCAGCACCGGGATCATGGCGACCAGGGCGCCGATCGCGGTCGCGATCACCGCGGCGGGGTTGTATCCCCCGCGGTACCAATAGGTTCCACTGCTGGACATGGTGAACAGGTCGTCCACCACTACCTGCTGTTTACGCACCAAGTAGTAGTCGGCGATGAGCACACCGAACAGCGGGCCGATGAAGGCGCCCAGTACCTCGAGGGTGTAGTGGATGACGTTCGGGTTGTTGTACAGGTTCCACGGCGTGATCAGTACCGAGCCGACCGCAGCGATCATGCCGCCCGCACGCCAGCTGATCCGCTGCGGGCTCACGTGCGAGAAGTCGAATGCGGGCGAGATGAAGTTCGCGACGATGTTGATGCCGATAGTGGCGACGGTGAAGGTCAGCGCGCCGAGCACGATCGCGAAGGTGCTGTCGATCCGCGCAACCGTGGCGACCGGGTCGGTGATCAGCTCGCCATAGACCGGTACCGTCAGCGAAGCGGTTATCACCACCAGCAGCGAGAACACCAGGAAGTTCAACGGGAGGCCGAGCAGGTTGCCCCGCCGCACCGCCGCGAACGACTTCCCATACCGAGAAAAGTCGCCGAAGTTCAGCATCGGACCCGAGAAGTAGGACACCACGAGCGCGATGGCACCGAGCATCACCGGCACCGAATCCCATCCGGTGTACCGCACCGCGCCGAGGCTCAGGTCTATAGCACCCCAGCCTGCCTGCGCGATCAGGTAGCCGCACAGCAGGAACATCACCACGTACACCGCTGGCCCGCAGAAGTCGATGAATCGCCGGATGGACTCCATGCCACGCCAGAACACGCAGGCCTGCACTATCCACAGCGTCAGGTAGCTGCCCCAGCCGAGCAGCGAGAGGCCGAGAAACCCGTAGTCGGCGGCCACCGCGTACGGCGCAAGCGACGGGAAGAGCTTCACCAGAACCACGTCCAGCGCCGCCGAGGCCAAGAAAGTCTGAATGCCGTACCAGGCCACCGCGATCAAACCGCGGATGACGGCCGGGATATTGGCGCCGAGCACACCGAACGCGCTGCGGCACACGACCGGGTACGGCACGCCGGTGACCTGGCTCGGCTTGGCGACCAGGTTGCAGAAGAAGTACACCAGGGTGATCCCGATCAGCAGGGCCGCGAGCACCTGCCAGCTGGCGAGCCCGAGCGCGAACAGGCTGCCCGCGGTGACGTAACCGCCGACGCTGTGCACGTCCGACATCCAGAACGCGAAGATGTTGTAAGAGCCCCAGCGCTGTTCGCGCAACGGGGCCAGGTCCTCATTGGTGAGCCGCGGATCGTAGTCGGTAGGCGTGGGCGTGGTATTCGGCGCTACCGGAGCGACGGTTTCGGTCATGGCGTTCCCATCGGAAGGGTGAAACTATGATCGAAACGACGGTAGGAATCGGCTATTGCCCGGCCGTTGCGCTTGGATTGCCCAGCTATTGCGCGGCAGATATATTCTCCGGAGCGAGCAAACCGGTGTCGGTGGGCAACGTCGCGATCACGGCCTCCAGCCGGCGATGGTGCTGTTCGGCGACGAGTAGCAGGCGATCGACATCCCTGGCGAGAAACGCGTCGAGCATCAGGGCGTGGTCGGTGTGCAGACGCACCCGATCGGCCCGCCCGATGTGCACCATCGACTGCACCGGCTCAGTGACGTTCCACGCGGACTCGAGCATGTGCAGCAGCCGGAACATACGCGACGGCCGGGTCAACGCCACATGGAACATGCGCGACCTGCGATGGTAGGCGACCGGATCGTCGTCGCGGATGGCCTGTTCCAGGCCAGCATTCACCTCGAGTAGCTCGGCGCGATCGGCGGCGGAGTGATTCCGGGCTGCGGCGGCCAGCGAAGCGGTCTCCAATGTCTCCCGCACGATGTACATCTCGCGCAGTTCCGCGGCGGTCAGCTGTGCCACCGCGTACCCGGCGTGCGGCTCGTGCGTGACCAGCCCCTCCCCCAGCAGCGTCGCGAGCGCCTCACGCACCGGAATGTGGCTCACCCCGAACAACTCCGCCACCTCGCGTAGCGGGATGAGCGTACGGGGCGGCACCGCTCCGTCGAGAATTACCCGGCGCAGTTCGCCGAGGATGATCTGCGGGCGACCTGGCTCGTCGACGACCAACCTCGCGAGCAGCGCCGAACGTCGTCTCGGGGGCATGGCAACACGCTAGGGGAATCGTGTTGCATTCCACGTCACTCGTGTGACGGTCAGGAAAATCTCACAGTACCGACCGGTCGCATTGATGGCGGCGAAGCGACGGCCGCTTGGCCCGGGCTGTGCGCGCTCGCCCCACAACCTCGTCGAGGCCATCTGATCGTCGCCCGCCGTATAGGCACAGTGGCAGCATGGCGGCATGGAATTGGTCGACATGACGCGGATCGAGGCGGCCGTGCGGTTGCTCGCTCCGGTGATCCGCCGGACACCGCTGGTGGCGTCGCGGGTGTTGTCCGAGCGTGCGGGCGCCGAGGTGTGGCTGAAGTGCGAGAATTTGCAGCGGACCGGGTCGTTCAAGCCGCGCGGCGCCTACCACCGGATCGCGAGCCTGCCGGAGGAGGCGCGGACGCACGGCGTGGTCGCCGCGAGTGCGGGTAATCACGCGCAAGGGGTCGCGTGGTCGGCGGCGTCGCTCGGCATCGAGTCGACGGTCTTCATGCCGATCGGCGCTTCGCTGCCGAAACTCATGGCGACCAAGGCGTACGGCGCGCAGGTGCGCCAGGTGGGCGAGACCATCGATGAGTCACTCGACGCCGCGCTGGATTTCGCCGACCGCACCGGGGCGACGCTCATTCACCCGTTCGACCATCCCGATATCGTGGCCGGACAGGCGACCGTCGGCGTGGAGATCCTGGAGCAGCTGCCCGAGGTCGGGACGGTGCTGGTGCCGACCGGCGGTGGCGGGCTCTTGGCGGGTGTCGCGGTCGCCTTGCAGCACTTGGCGCCGCGGGTGCGTGTGATCGGCGTCCAGGCCGCGGAGGCCGCCGCTTGGCCGGATTCGCTGGCGGCGGGCCGTCCGGTCCGGGTCGATCGCATGTCGACCATGGCCGACGGCATCGCGGTCGGACAGCCGGGCGCGGTGCCGTTCGCCCATGTGGCCGAGCATGTTCCGGCGATCGTGACGGTCGACGAAGAATCGCTGTCGCAGGCGCTGCTGCTGTGCTTGGAACGCGCGAAGCTGGTCGTGGAACCCGCCGGGGCGGCGGCGGTCGCGGCGCTGATGAGTCGCGCGCCGGAGGAGCTGGACCTGCGCGGTCCGGTCTGCGCGATCTTGTCCGGAGGCAATATCGACCCGCTCCTGCTGACCCGGGTGATCGGCCACGGCCTGAGCGCGGCGGGTCGCTATCTGGCTGTGCGCGTGACGATCTCCGACCGTCCCGGTGCGCTCGGCGCACTGTTGGCCGTCATCGGGAAGACGGGCGCGAGTGTCGTCGATGTCGCGCACTCACGGACCGGCGCCTGGCTGGCGGTGGACGAGGTCGAGGTGTCGCTGACCCTGGAGACGCGGGGCCCCACCCATCGCGACGATGTGCTCACGGCCCTGTCCAACACGGGATACGTTGTCCGCGTGGAGGATTGACACAGCCGTATCAGTGCGCGCCACCGAGTTCCAGCGCCAGTACGCCGAGTATCACCAGCGCGATGCCGCCGACCTGCACCACGCTGAGCCGTTCGTCCAGGAACAACACGCCGATCACCGCGATCGCGGCGACGCCGACCGCCGACCAGATGCCGTAGGCCACTCCGATCGGCATGCCGCGCTTCAATGCCTGGGCCAGGAAGTAGAACGCTCCGCAGTAGCCGATGACGACAACGATCGATGGAACGAGCTTGCTGAATCCGTCGGAAAGCTTCAGCGAGACGGTCGCGGTCACTTCGGAGGTGATGGCAAGGGCGAGCAGCAGCAAGGTCATTGCCGCAGCGTAGCCAGGGACGAGCGGCAGGCGCCTCTTCGATCGGGAGGTCACCGTGAGCGACGCTTCCCATGCTCGAGAAAGACCGGTCGGCATTCTTTGTCGCGCATCCATACGATCACGTCGTGCTCGAGCCGATCATCACGGCGACGGAATTTCCGTTCGACAAGCTGACCTGCAATGAGATGTCGTACGCCGAACGCGACGAACGCTATCGCCGATTGCACGAATGGCCGGAGCCGACCTATCGGCACCCGTCCGGACTCCACATGATCTGGAAGTACGCCGACGTGCGCGAGGTGCTGGACGCGACGACACCCGGTATCTCCAATGCGAATTCGCTGGACCCCCTGGTGGGTTACCCGCGCATCGCGACGACGCCGCGCGCGATCCCGCATTTCGTGCGGCACCTGGTTCCGCCGCCCGCCAAGGCTACGGCCAACCTGACCGACGACCGGCTGCACAAGCGCGTGTGGAACACCATGGCCGGTCCGTCCGGACACTTCACGATTTCCGCGGCAGACCGGCCGCGCCGGGCGGCGGCCATGGCTGAGCATTTTCACGACGCGCTGCGCGACGCGCGCCATCGATCCGGATCGCCGCTCGACATCACGGCGTTGTCGATCGCGTACGCCGCGCGGACGGTCGGCGCGGCCGTGGGTCTGCCCGCGTCGGACTGGCCGCACGTAGCCGCGTGGAGCGGAGCGCAATCGGGGCTGCTGGGACGCGTGCTGCGCGGACGCGAACTGGCCGAGGCGGTGGGCGCGCTCGGCTGGTTGTTCACGGTGAGCGGCAAGGCCGTGCGGTCGGGTCGCGGCAGTGCGGCAATCGGTTTCGCGCGCAGGCTCCGCGACGCCGGGCTCTCCCATCGGATCGCGGTGTCGGCCATGGCGAATTCGCTCGCCGCCGGGGTGCACACGGTGAGCGGCAGCATCCAGCAAGGCCTGCAGCGGTTGCTCGACGACCCGGCGCGGACGTGGTGGGATCTGCTCGCCGACCCCGGCGGCTGCGGACGGGTCGCCGCGAAGATCCTGCAGCTCGACCCCGGCCTGGTCGCCTGGAAGCGCCGCGCCAGGACGCCGGTCGTGCTGGGCAGCGGCACCCGGTTGCCCGCCGGAGAGGTGCTGGTGCTGTTCGCCGCCGCCAACCGCGATCCGGAGGCCTTCCCGGACTGCCTGGACCTGCACGGAACCGGCAAGCTGCCGTTGACCTTCGGGTTCGGCAGGCATGTCTGTCCGGGCAAGAACATGGCGACGCTGGCCGTCGAAGTGTTCCTCCGGCAGCTACACGAGCTGGCGCCGGAGGCCGAACTCGTGCCGGATGCCGGGCGCGGCGTCCCTCGTCCCAGCGACCTGCTGTTCAGCGGAGCCGACATCACGATCGTCGCGTAGCCCGCGCGCCGTGCGCGAAGCCGTTCGCGGCCAACCCACTCAGCGTGCCGCGCGGAGCCGCGGGATCAGCCCGGCCAGGCGCGAGCCACGGACGCCGCCCGGCGCACCTCCTCGCGCTGCACCGCGACCGCACGCACGGCGTCCACACCACTCGGGATGGGACGCGGTGAACCGAGCCCACTCGGCAAGCCAAGCAGAAACGCGAGATCAGCCCAGCCCAGGCGCGGGCAACGGACACCGCCTGACGCACCTCGCAGCTGCACCGCGACCTGCGCACATGGCCTCCACACCACACGGGACGGGACGGGATGGACCGAGCCCACCCGCGGAGCCGAGCCGGAACGAGAAATTGGTCGAGCCAGGCGCGGGCAGCGGATGCCGCCTGGCGCACCTCGTCGAGCTGTGCGGCGACCTGGATGCCCGCCGTTCCGCCGCGGGCGTTGCGGGACGCGATGGACCGAGCCCACTCGCCGAGCCGAGCCGGAACGCGGGATCAGCCGAGCCAGGCGCGGGCACCGGATGCCGCCTGGCGCACCTCGTCGAGCTGTGCGGCGACCTGGACGCCCGCCGTTCCGCCGCGCGCGTTGCGGGACGCGATGGAACCCTGCACGGTGAGGACCTCGCGCACCTTCCCGGTCAGTGCAGGGTCGATGGCGGCGAACTCCTCGTCGGTGAGGTCGTCGAGACCGACGCCGCGAGACTCGGCGGCGCGCACGCATGCGCCCGCCGCCTCGTGCGCGACGCGGAACGGAACGCCTTGGCGGACCAGCCATTCGGCGATGTCGGTGGCCAGCGTGAAACCCGCGGGCGCGAGTTCGGCCATGCGGTCGGTGTGGAAGGTCAGCGTCGATACCAGGCCCGCAATGGCCGGGAGCAACAGCTCGAGTTGCGCGACCGAGTCGAACAGCGGTTCCTTGTCCTCTTGGAGGTCGCGGTTGTAGGCGAGCGGTTGCGCTTTGAGAGTGGCCAGCAGACCGGTGAGGTTGCCGATCAGCCTGCCTGCCTTGCCGCGGGTGAGCTCGGAAACGTCCGGATTCTTCTTCTGCGGCATGATCGAGGACCCGGTCGACCACGCGTCGGCGAGCGTGACATAGCCGAATTCCGGTGTGCTCCAGATGATCACCTCTTCGGCCATCCGACTCAGGTCGACGCCGATCATGGCCAGCACGAACGCGGCCTCGGCGGCGAAATCCCGCGCCGAGGTGGCGTCGATCGAATTGGCGGCGGCCGCGTCGAAGTGCAGATCCGCGGCGATCGCCTCCGGGTCGAGTCCAAGTGAGGAACCGGCCAGCGCGCCGGAACCGTACGGCGACACGGCCGCACGCTTGTCGAAGTCGCGCAGCCGATCGAGATCGCGCAGCAGCGGATGAGCGTGCGCGAGCAGATGGTGGGCCAGCAGCACCGGCTGCGCAGCCTGCAGGTGGGTCTTACCCGGCATCACCGCGTCCGGGTGCGCGGCGGCCTGCTCCACCAGCGCGTCCACCACCGCGAGCACGCCGGCGGCCACCCGGCGCACGGCGTCGCGCAACCACATCCGGAACAGGGTGGCCACCTGGTCGTTGCGCGATCGTCCGGCGCGCAGCCTGCCGCCGAGTTCGGCGCCGACCCGCTCGATCAGGCCGCGTTCCAGCGCGCCGTGCACGTCCTCGTCCGACTCGGCGGGGCCGAACGCGCCCGAATCCACCTCCGCCGCAAGGCGATCCAGCCCGGCCAGCATGCCCGACAGATCGGTGTCGGACAGCAGGCCCGCCTTGTGCAGCACCCGCGCGTGCGCCTTCGACGCGCGGATGTCGTAGGGGGCCAGCGCCCAGTCGAAGTGCGTCGACTTGCTGAGCGCGGCCATCGCCTCGGCCGGCCCGGAGGCGAAACGCCCGCCCCAGAGCGCACCTTGATTCGTGCTCACGGGGGATTACTTCTGGTTCAGGTCGCGGCGGGCGGCGACCTTGGAGGACAGGCCGTGGATCTGCACGAAGCCCTTGGCCAGCGATTGGTCGAAGGTGTCGCCCTCGTCGTAGGTGGCCAGGTTGAAGTCGTAGAGCGACTGCTCCGAGCGGCGGCCGTTGACCACTGCGGAGCCGCCGTGCAGAACCATCCGGATCTCGCCGGAGACGTGCTGCTGGGTGTCGCCGATGAAGGCGTCCAGCGCCCGCTTGAGCGGGGAGAACCACAGGCCGTCGTAGGCCAGCTCGCCCCAGCGCTGCTCGACCTGGCGCTTGTAGCGGCCCAGCTCGCGTTCGATGGTGACGTTCTCCAGAGCCTGGTGCGCGGTGATCAGCGCGATGGCGCCGGGCGCCTCGTAGATCTCGCGGCTCTTGATGCCGACCAGGCGGTCCTCGACCATGTCCAGCCGGCCGACGCCCTGGCGGCCCGCGCGGTGGTTCAGCTCGACGATCGCCTCCAGCACGCTGACCTGGCGGCCGTCGATGGCCACCGGCACGCCGCGCTCGAATCGGATGATCAGCTCGTCCGGCGCCTCGAAGTTGACGGTCGGGTCGGAGGTGTAGTCGTAGACGTCCTTGGTCGGGGCGTTCCACAGGTCCTCGAGGAAGCCGGTCTCCACGGCCCGGCCCCAGACGTTCTGGTCGATGGAGAACGGCGACTTCTTGGTGACGTTGATCGGCAGCGCGTTCTCCTCGGCGAACGCGATGGCCTTCTCCCTGGTCCACGCGTAGTCGCGGACCGGTGCGATCACGTTCAGGTCGGGCGCGAGCGCGCCGATGCCGACCTCGAAACGGACCTGGTCGTTGCCCTTGCCGGTGCAGCCGTGCGCCACGGTGCTGGCTCCGTGGAACTTGGCGGCCTCGACCAAGTGCTTGACGATGAGCGGGCGGCTGATCGCGGACACCAGCGGGTACTGGCCCATGTACAGCGCGTTGGCCTGGATGGTTGGCAGGCAGTATTCGTCGGCGAACTCGTCGCGGGCGTCGACCACGATCGCCTCCACAGCGCCGCAGTCCAGCGCGCGCTGGCGCACCACGTTCATGTCCTCGCCACCTTGGCCGAGGTCGATGGCCACGGCCACCACTTCGGCGCCGGTCTCCTTGCCGATCCAGCTGATCGCGACGGAGGTATCCAGCCCACCGGAGTAGGCGAGTACGACGCGCTCGGACATGTCTGTGTGCTCCTCGATGTTCGGTGCTGGTTTGGGTGTACGGACCGGCTTCCCGCCACAGCGGCCCGCACGTCCTGCAAATGATTATGCATGAGGATGCAAGCTCATTCATAACCGGGGTGTGTTATCTCTACGCTGCGGCAACGGCTACGCCTACACCCTCGCACAGCTCCGGCCATCCGCGCTCGCAGCAGGCTGACCGCGCCTATGCCGAAACAGGTGGAGGAGTCACAGCCCCGGCGAAGCGCGCGCTCAGGCTAGTTGTTCGATTTTGGCGGCCACTTCCGCGCCGGTCAGCGGCTCGCGCGCGATGACGGCAATAGTGTCGTCGCCCGCGATGGTGCCGACGATGTAGGGCAGGGCGGCGCGGTCCAGAGCGCTGGCCAGGAAGTGCGCCGCGCCGGGCGGAGTTCGCAGCACCGCGATGTTGCCACTGGCATCGGTGGAGACCAGCAGGTCGCCGAGCAACTTGGACAGCCGGTCGGTGCCGCCGGTGACGCCGCGGACGGGGCTGCCGTCCTCCGGCACCACGTACACACCCGCCCCGCCATCGGCAGCGCGCAACTTCACCGCGCCCAGTTCGTCCAGGTCCCGGGACAACGTCGCCTGGGTGGTCTCGATGCCTTCGGCCGCGAGCAGCGCCGCCAGTTCGGTCTGGCTGCGCACCGCGTGCGCGGACAGCAGCTCGACGATGCGCGACTGCCGCCCGGCGCGGGTGCGCGCGATCGCCGGGCTGCTCTTTCCGGACTCCGACTGCGAGACGCTCACGACCGCTCCTCGCTGACGCTCGGCTCCGTAGTGCGCGAGGGAGCACTGTGTCCTCGGTTCACTCGCTGACGCTCACTCATGACTCCGCCCCGCTCGACGCGACGTGCACGGCCGATGTCGATGCTTCGGCCGCCTGCGTTCACGCCCTGCCCCCGTATCGTCGTTCCAGCAACCAGACCAGCAGCGCCTTCTGTGCGTGCAGCCGGTTCTCCGCCTCGTCCCAGACGACGCTGTGCGGCCCGTCCAGCACCTCGTCGGTGACCTCTTCCCCACGATGCGCGGGAAGGCAGTGCAGCACGACGGCATCCGGCTTGGCGTGGGCCAGCAGGTCGGCGTTGAGCTGGAACGGCCGGAACGGTCCGACCCGGTCCTTGCCGTCGTTTTCCTGTCCCATGGAGGTCCAGGTGTCGGTGACCAGCGCGTCGGCGCCCCATGCGGCGGCGATCGGATCGCCGGTCAGCGTGACGGTGGCTCCGGTCTCGGCGGCCCGCTTGCGCGCGGCCTCCACGATCCAGGGCAGCGGCTCGAATCCGGCCGGCGCGGCAATGGTCACGTTCAGGCCCGCCGTGACGCCGCCGAGCAGCAGCGAGTGCGCCATGTTGTTGGCGCCGTCGCCGAAGTAGGCGAGTTCGCGCCCGGTCAGGTCGCCCTTGTGCTCGGCCAGCGTCTGCAGATCCGCGAGCACCTGGCACGGATGGAACTCGTCGGACAGCGCGTTGACCACCGGAACCGTCGCGGTGGCGGCCATCTCGTCGAGCCGGGACTGCTCGAAGGTGCGCCATACGATCGCGTCCACATAGCGCGAGAGGACCCGGCCGGTGTCGCCGAGCGTCTCCTCCCGGCCCAGCTGGGTGTCGCGGCCGTCGACGACCACCGCGTGCCCCCCGAGCTGGGCGATGCCCATCTCGAAGGAGAACCTGGTCCGGGTGGAGTTCTTCTCGAAGATCACGCCGACGCCACGCGGGCCTGCCAGTGGTTGCCGCGCGAACGGCTCCCTCTTGAGTTCCGCCGCGAGCGCGAGGATTTCGGCTTGCTCGGCCGGGCTGACGTCGTCGTCACGCAGGAAGTGCCGCACGGAGGTCATCGCGCCGCAGCTCCTTTCGCGTCGGCGATGGCGCCGTCGAGGATATCCGGCAGATCGGCGACGAAATTGTCCGCCTGCGTCTCGGTGAGCACCAGCGGCGGCGCGAGGCGGATCACGTCGGGCTTGGCCGGGTTGACGAGATACCCCGCCGCCCGCGCCCGCGCCTCGACCAGCGCCGACACCGTGTCGGTGAGCACGATGCCCAGCAGCAGGCCCGCGCCGCGCACGTGGTCGACCAGCGGATGCTCCAGCAGCTCGATGCCGTCGCTGAGCCGTTTGCCGACCGACTCCACGTGCGAGAGCAAGTCGGTTTCATCGATCGTGCGCAGCACCGCGAGCGCGGCCGCGGCGCACACCGGGTTGCCGCCGAAAGTGGTGCCGTGCAGGCCCGGCGTCAGCAATTCGGCCGCGCGTCCGTTGGCCAGCACCGCCCCGATGGGCAATCCGCCACCGAGCCCCTTGGCCAGGGTGATCACATCCGGCACGATGCCGACGGCCTGGTGCGCGTAGAACTTTCCGGTACGGCCGATGCCGGTCTGCACCTCGTCGAGCACGAGCAGCGCCCCGTTGCGCGCGGTGATCTCGCGCGCCTTGGCCAAGTAGTCGAACGGCGGCACCACCACGCCGCTCTCCCCCATGATCGGCTCCAGGAACACCGCGGCGGTGTCCTCGTCGACCGCGGCGTCCAGCGCCGCCGCGTCGCCGTAGGGCACGTGCACGACGCCGGGCGGCATCGGCTCGAACGGCGTCCGCTTGGACGGCTGGCCGGTGAGCGCGAGCGCGCCCATGGTGCGGCCGTGGAAGGCCTCCTCGCACGCGACGATCTTGTGCCGCCCGGTCAATCGCGCGATCTTGAACGCCGCCTCGACCGCCTCGGTGCCGGAGTTGCAGAAGAACGCCCGGCCCTCGCCGTCGCCGAAGTGCGCGAGCAACCGCTCAGCCAGCTCGACGACCGGCTCGCTGGCGTACAGATTCGAGACGTGCCCCAGCGTGCCGAGCTGCTGGGTGACCGCTGCCAGGATCGCCGGGTGCGCGTGGCCGAGGCTGTTGACCGCGATGCCGCCGAGGAAGTCGACGTAGCGGTTGCCGTCCGCGTCGTACACCACGGCACCCGCCCCGCGCACCAGCGCGACCTGGGGCGTGCCGTAGTTGTTCATCAGCGCGGCAGACCACCGCTTCTGCAGTTCAGCTGTGCTCATTGTTTCGTTCCGTCCGGCGAGCCCGGCCCGTCGAGGGCAGGCGTCACCATCGTTCCGATTCCTTCTCCGGTGAACAGTTCCAGCAACACCGCGTGCGGGACCCGTCCGTCGATCACATGCGCGGACGGCACCCCCGCTCGCACGGCGCGCAGGCAGGCTTCCATCTTGGGCACCATGCCCGCATCGAGCCGCGGGAGCAACTCGGCCAGCGCGGCCGTGTCGATGCGCGTGGTGAGCGACGACCGGTCCGGCCAGTTCGTGTACAGACCCTCGACGTCGGTGAGCACCACCAGTTTCTCGGCGCCGATGCCTTCGGCGAGTGCCGCCGCGGCGGTGTCGGCGTTGATGTTGTGCACCACGCCGTCGGCGTCCGGAGCGATGGTCGACACCACCGGGATGCGACCGGCGCCGATGAGGTCGAGCACGGCGTCCGGATTGACTTCGGTGACGTCGCCGACCAGGCCGATGTCGGTCGGTTCGCCGTCCACCTCGACGGTGCGGCGGGTGGCGGTGAACAGCCCGGCGTCCTCGCCGGAGGTGCCCACCGCGTACGGGCCGTGCGCGTTGATCAAGCCGACCAGCTCGCGGCCCACCTGACCGAACAGCACCATCCGCACCACGTCCATCACCTCGGGTGTGGTCACCCGGAAACCGCCGCGGAATTCGCCGTTCAGCCCCAGCTTCTTCAGCATCGCGCTGATCTGCGGGCCGCCGCCGTGCACCACCACCGGGTGCACACCGACCGTGCGCAGGAACGCCATGTCGGCGGCGAAGGCCCGCTTGAGGTTCTCGTCGATCATGGCGTTGCCGCCGTATTTGACGACGACGATCTTGTCCCGGAACTTCTGCAACCACGGCAGGGCGTCGGCCAGAACGTGCGCTTTGTCCAGCGCGGAAAGCGTGTGCAACACCTCACTCATGAGCTGTAGGCCGAATTCTCTTCGACGTAACCGTGCGAAAGGTCGGTGGTGCGGATGGTCGCCGTCGCGGAGCCGGCGTTCAGGTCGATCAGCACCTCGATGTCGGCGCCGGACAGGTCCACCTCGCGAGCGCCCGGCGCGCCGGCGCCGTCCACGCACACCGGATTTCCGTTGAACGACACGGAGATGCGGTTCGGATCGAGCGTCACCGGCGCCATGCCGACCGCGGCCAGCACCCGGCCCCAGTTCGGGTCGGAGCCGAACAGCGCCGTCTTGACCAGGCTGTCGCGGGCCACGGTGCGGGCCGCGGCCAGCGCTTCGTCCTCGGTCGCCGCTCCGGCGACGGTGACCAGCACCCGCTTGGTGACGCCCTCGGCGTCGGCCATCAGCTGGGCGGCCAGGTCGTCGCAGACCGCGAGCACGGCGGCGTCGAGTTCCTCCTGGCTGGGGGTCACCTCGCTGGCGCCGTTGGCGAGCAGCAGCACGGTGTCGTTGGTGGAGCAGGAGCCGTCGACGTCGAGCCGGTCGAAGGTGCGCGCGGTGGCGTTGCGCAGGGCCTGGTCGAGCTGGTCGGCGGTGACCGCGGCGTCGGTGGTGAGCACCACCAGCATGGTCGCCAGCGACGGGGCCAGCATGCCCGCGCCCTTGGCCATGCCGCCGACGTTCCACTTGTCGCGGTGATGGAACGCCGCCTCCTTGGGCACCGTGTCGGTGGTCATGATGGCCCAGGCGGCGTCCGAGCCGCCGGACAGGCCGCCACCCATCTCGTGCACGATCTCCGTAACGGCGGGGATCAGCTTGTCCATCGGGAGCCGGTCGCCGATCAGCCCGGTCGAGCAGACCGCGATCTCCCCCGCGCCGGTCTCGGTGCCCCAGTTGCTCAGCGCTGCCGCGAGCTCCTCGGCGGTCTTGTGCGTGTCCTGGAATCCGCCGGGGCCGGTACAAGCGTTGGCGCCGCCGGAGTTCAGGATCACCGCGCGCAGCCGCTTGCCGGTCAGCACCTGCTGTGACCACAGCACCGGCGCAGCCTTCACCTTGTTGCGGGTGAATACGCCCGCTGCCGGGTATTCCGGGCCTTCGTTGAACACCAGCGCCAGATCCGGCTTGCCGCTGGCCTTGATCCCCGCGGCGATACCCGCCGCGCGGAAGCCGAGCGGGGCGGTCACGCCCTGGGTCCGGACCAGCTTGCCGCTAGCGGTGTCGGTTGTCGTCACGGTGCCACTCCTACGGTGGAAAGTCCTTCGGTCTCGTCGAATCCGAGTGCGAGGTTCATCGATTGCACCGCCGCGCCCGCGGTGCCCTTGGTCAAGTTGTCGATCGCTCCGATCACCACGAGCAGACCGGCGTCGGCGTCCACCGCCACCTGCAGGGTGACGGCGTTGGAGCCCAGCACCGAACCGGTCTGCGGGAGCACGCCTTCCGGCAAGAGGTGCACGAAAGGCTCGTCGGCGTAAGCTTTTTCGTAGACGGCGCGCGCCTGTGCGACGTCGACGCGGGTCGGCGCGGTGCAGGTGGCGAGGATGCCGCGTGGCATCGGCGCGAGCACCGGAGTGAACGACACCGCGACATCCGTACCGCCCGCCGCCGCCAGGTTCTGCGCGATCTCCGGTGTGTGCCGGTGCGCGCCCGCGATGCCGTAGGCCCGCGCCGAGCCCATCACTTCGGAGCCCAGCAGCGCCACGTCCAGCTTGCGGCCCGCCCCCGACGTGCCGCTCACCGCGACCACGTGCACTGCGGGCTCCACGATGCCCGCGGCCACCGCGGGGGCCAGCGCGAGGCTGGCGACGGTCGGGTAGCAGCCAGGGACCGCGATGCGCGTCGCGCCGCGCAGCTTCTCCCGGCCGCCGGGCAGTTCGGGCAGACCGTAGGGCCAGCTGCCCGCGTGCGGGCTGCCGTAGTATTTCTCCCATGCCCCCGGGTCGGTGAGCCGGAAGTCGGCGCCGCAGTCGATGATCACCGTGGATTCGGGCAGCTCGGCCGCGATGGCGGCCGACTGCCCATGGGGCAGCCCGAGGAAGACCACATCGTGTCCGGCCAGTTCGGCGGCCGTGGTCGGCGCCAGCACCCGATCGGCCAGCGGAAGCAGATGCGGCTGCAACTCCCCCAGCGCGGTTCCGGCGTTCGAGCCCGCGGTCAGCGCCCCGATGACGAGGCGCCCGGTTCGGTAGGCCGGATGACCCAGCAGCAGACGCAACACTTCACCGCCCGCGTACCCGCTGGCACCGGCTACCGCGACCCGGATGACGGGTCCGCCCGAGGAATCAACCATGTGATGATTATGCATGATTGTGCAAGCTCATTCACAGCCTGGGTTGCCCGGCTCGGTCACGGGCAGGGTGATACCCGGCCTGCAATTACGCAAACCGCGGCGGTACCGAAACGTCCCATGGCTACCGTCACTGCATGACTTCGCCTTCCGCGCCCGCCCCGACCCCGATGACCAAGTTCCAGATCTTTCGCGGTCTGCACTACCGGGACCAGCCACTGGTGCTGCCGAACGCCTGGGATTTCGCTTCGGCCGCGCTGCTGGCCACCGAGGGATTCCCGGCCATCGGCACCACCAGTCTCGGGGTGGCCGCAGCTGCCGGGCTCGCCGACGGGGTGGGCGTCACCAAGACGGAAACGCTCGCCATCGCCCAGCGGCTGGCGCGGCTGGCGGTGCCGGTGACCGTCGACATCGAGGGCGGATTCGACGAAAGCCCCAGCGCAGTGGCCGATTTCGTCGAGCAACTCGCGGCGTGCGGGATCGCGGGCGTGAACCTCGAAGACGGGCGCGCGGGATCCGCACTGGCCGCGCCCGACCACCAAGCCGAGCTGATTTCCGCGATCAAGGACCGCACGCCGGAGGTGTTCGTCAACGCCCGCGTCGACACCCACTGGCTGAGCCTCGATCATGACTCCACACACGACCGCGTGCGCCGCTACACCGCGGCGGGAGCCGACGGCATCTTCGTTCCCGGCCTGACCGACCGAGCAGGCATCGAGGGGATCGTCACGACGACCGAGCTCCCGGTGAACATCCTGTACGCGGCCACCGGCCCCACCATCGCGACGCTGGCCCAACTCGGCGTACGCCGGGTCAGCACCGGCTCCCTGCTCTACCGCGCGGCACTGTCAGCCGCCGTGGACGTCGCACGAGCTGTGCTGCACGACATACCCGTGCCCTCCGGCATCGTGACCTATCCCGACATCCAGCGCCTCCTGCCCGCTCAGTGAAAAGGGCCCGTTTTCTCCCGCTCCGGAACGATCGTCAGGCGAAGAAAATGCGCGGCCGCTGTCGATCTGCCCCGAGTCCGTTCGTGTAGATGACGAGGCCGGTGCCGACCGGCCACACGTAAGGAGCGGACATGGGCAAGATCATCGCGGTTGAGCACCTGACCCTGGACGGCGTCATGCAGGCCCCGGGTCGTGCCGACGAGGACACCAGGGACGGATTCGCATATGGCGGCTGGGCGCACCGATACGACGATCCGGTACAGGCCGAGGTTATGGGCAGACATATGTCCGCCCATCGCGGCGCGCTGCTGTTCGGCAGACGCACCTACGAAGATTTCGCCGGATACTGGCCGCGTCAGGTCGGGAATCCGATCACCGAGGTGCTGGACAAGACCGAGAAATTCGTCGCGTCCCGCACCGCGCAGGGGCCGCTGGCCTGGCAGAACTCGACATGGCTCACCGGCGATGCGGTGACCGCGGTCCCCGAACTGCTGCGACGGCGGCCGGACCGGAACCTGGTGGTGCTCGGCAGCGGCGATCTGCTGCACTCGCTGATGCGGCACGATCTGGTCGACGAGTACCTTTTGCTGATCCATCCATTGGTGATCGGTTCCGGACGCCGTCTGTTCGACGGCGTGGACCTGGGCGATCTGCAGTTCGCCGATGCCGTACCGACCAGCACCGGCGTCATCATCGCCAGCTACGGGCGCAGATGAGGAGGACGACCCGATGAAGCAGTATCTGCTCAGCATCTACCAGCCCGATGGGGAGAGCGTCCCGGACGATCTCGATGAGATCATGCGCGAACTCGGAAAGCTGAACGACGAAATGCGGGCAGCGGGCGCGTGGGTGTTCGCCGCCGGTCTGCACGCACCCGGGACCGCCACCGTGCTGCACGCCAAGGACGGTGACATGCTCGTCACCGACGGCCCCTATGTCGAGGGCAAGGAGCACATCGGCGGATTCACCGTCATCCGTGCCGCCGATCTCGATGATGCGATGGAGTGGGCGCGCAAGCTGACCACCGTCCTCACCTTGCCCGTCGAGGTCCGGCCGATCCAGGACGAGTAGATGGGCGAACCTGTGACCGGCTCGGTGATCGAGGCGGTGTTCACCGAGCACTACGGTCGCGCGGTGGCGAGCCTGATCCGCGTCTTCGGTGACATCGGCGTCGCCGAGGACGCGGTGCAGGACGCGTTCACCGCGGCGGTCCAGCGCTGGCCCGCCGACGGCCTCCCGCCGAGCCCGCCGGGCTGGATCCTCACCACCGCGCGCAACCGCGCCATCGACCGCCTGCGCCGGGAAGCGTCCCGCGCCGACCGGCACGCGCAGGCCGCACTGCTGCACGCCGAGAACGAGCCCGACGAGGTGGCGGGAACGCTGCGCGACGACCGCCTCCGGTTGATCTTCACCTGCTGCCATCCCGCGCTGGCGGTGCCCGCTCAGGTGGTGCTGACGCTGCGGCTGCTCGGCGGCCTGAGCACCGCGGAGATCGCCCGCGCCTTCTTGACCTCGGAACCCACCATGGCGCAGCGGCTGGTCCGTGCGAAGGGCAAGATCCGCGACGCCCGCATTCCCTACCGGGTGCCCGCGGACGCGGATCTGCCCGCTCGGCTGCGCGCTGTGCTCGCCGTCGTCTACTTGATCTTCACCGAAGGACACACCGCAACTTCCGGTGTGCACCTGGTCCGCGCCGGCTTGTGCGCCGAGGCGATCCGCCTCGGGCGCCTGCTGAACGAGCTCATGCCGGACGAACCGGAGGTCGCCGGTTTGCTGGCACTGATGCTGCTGAGTGAGTCCCGTCGCGCCGCCCGCACCGGCGCCGACGGGTCGCTGATGCCGCTGCGGGAGCAGGACCGCAGCCTGTGGGACCGCGATCTGATCGCCGAAGGGCACGCCCTGGTCCGGCAGTGCCTGCGCCGCAATCAGCCGGGACCGTATCAATTGCAGGCGGCGATCAACGCCGTGCACACCGACGCACCCGTCGCCGCGGCCACCGATTGGACCCAGATACTGCGCCTCTACGACCAGCTCGCCGCGCTCACGCCGACCCCGATCGTCGCCCTCAATCGTGCGGTTGCGGTCGCCGAAGTAGACGGTCCCGCAACGGCATTGGAACTGCTCGACACCCTCGACCTGGCCGGTTACCACCTCTTTCACGCCATTCGCGCCGACCTGCTGGCCCGGCTGGGACGCACCACCGACGCCGCCGCTGCCTATGACGCCGCGATCACCCGCACCGAGAACACCGCCGAACGAGAATTCCTCCTCCGCCGCAAAGCAGAGTTGGGCGGCAGGGAGTCGCGGTAGCCGCGACTCAGCGCTTCTGGACCACGCGCTCGCCCTCGCCGGGCTTCCAGATGGTGATGTCGAGATGGTCGTCGGCGACCTCTACGGTCGAGGCGCCGGTGAGGTCGGCGACGTAGAAATGGTCGAATTCCTGGCCGCGGATGTCGAAACCGCTTTCGTCGAACAACTGCTGGGCGAAGCGGGCGTGCACGGCCCGGTCGGGCAGGTCGACGACGGCGCCGAAGAGTTTGGCGTCGCCGTCGGAGACGTTCGTGTCGACGGTGGCGGTGTGCAGGCAGAAGCGCGGGTCACGGGCCAGGTCACGGAACTTGGCCGTCCCCGGCATGCCCGCGATGACGAGGAAATCCTCGAAGATGCGCGGCTCGACCGGGCTGATCCGCGGGGATCCGTCGGAACGGAGCGTGCCGAGCATGCAGAGGTTGCCCGCGGCACGGTGCCTGCGCAGGAAGATCTCGGCGACATGCGGCGCTTCTTCGGTGAATCGGCTCCAAGTGGTCATGGGCACGACGGTACGGCGAATACTTGTCATCTTCTGTCAGGTTTTCCGGCTAGTCTCGCAGGCATGCGGGCGAGTCGACTGGTGCAGCTGTTGTTACTGCTGCAGACACGCGGCCGGTTGACGGCGCCTGAGCTGGCCAGGGAGCTGGAGGTTTCGGTACGCACCGTGTATCGCGATATCGATGCGCTTTCGGCGGCGGGTGTCCCGGTGTACAGCGAGCCGGGCCGGGCAGGCGGCGTGCGGCTGGTCGACGGCTACCGAACCCGGCTGACCGGACTCACCACCGAGGAGGCCGACGCGGTACTGCTGACCGGGTTGCCCGGAGCCGCCGCCGATCTGGGGCTCGGCACGGTGCTGGCCACCGCGCAGCTGAAGGTGCTCGCCGCACTGCCGCCCGAACTGCGCGGGCGCGCGACGCGCATCGCCGAGCGGGTGCACGTGGACGCGCCGGGCTGGTTCCACCGGCCGGACGAGACGCCGACGCTCGCGACTGTCGCCGACGCGCTCTGGCACGACCGGAGGCTGCGCGTGCGGTACGGACGCAAGGACAAGGTGGTCGAACGCGAGCTCGACCCGCTGGGCCTGGTACTCAAAGCGGGCACCTGGTACCTGGTGGCCCGCGACGGGTCGGCGCTGCGTTCCTATCGCGTGAGCCGCATCCTCGCCGCCGAACCGACCGGCGAAACCTTCGTCCGCCCGGCGGAATTCGACTTGCGGGCACACTGGGCCGACGCCGCCGACGATTTCGCGCGCTCGATGCTGCGCGTGCGGGCGCGGTGCCGGATCGCGGCAAGCCACCTACGGCTGCTGCGGCTGATGAACGATCCGGCGGCGGTCGCGGAGGCGCTGGCCTCCGCGGGACCACCCGATGCCGAAGGATGGGTGGAGGTGGTGGTGCCCTCTGAGTCCTACGAGGTGCTCGCGACGGGCATTCTTCCGCTCGGTGAGTTCGTCGAAGTGCTGGAACCGCCGCAGCTGCGCGCGCGGCTCGCGGCGACAGCCGCCGCGATGCACGCGCGCTACTCCGGCGCGTAGGCCACCCCGGCGCCCGTCCGAGAGACCGGTCGGCGGCTGAGCCGGACGGTGTTGCTTCCGGCATTCTGGACGACATGTTGGAAACGTCGGCCCGCCTGCTCAAACTGCTGGCCCTGCTGCAGACGCACCGCGACTGGACCGGCGCCGAACTGGCCGAACGGCTCGGCGTCACCGGACGAACCGTCCGCCGCGACATCGACCGGTTGCGCGAACTCGGCTACCCGGTCCACGCGACCCAAGGCACGGCCGGTTACCGGCTCGGCGCGGGCGCCGCGCTACCGCCCCTGCTGCTCGACGACGACGAAGCAGTGGCGGTGGCGGTCGGCCTGCGCAGCGCCTCCGGCACCGTGACCGGCCTCGAGGAAGCGTCGCTGCGCGCCTTGACCAAGCTGGAGCAGGTGCTGCCACCCCGGTTGCGGCACCGCGTCCGCACGCTGCGCGGCGCCACGCTGCGCGTTGCCGCGCCCGCTGTACAGGTCCACCCCGATACCCTCATGGCCATCGCCGAGTCCTGTCAGCGACACGAACGCTTGCGATTCGACTACCGCTCGCACACCGGGACGCCCAGCCTGCGCACCGCCGAGCCGCACACGCTCGTGCACTTCAGTAGGCACTGGTACCTGGTCGCCTGGGACGTCGACCGCGCCGACTGGCGCACCTTCCGGGTGGACCGGATCACCCCGCGGATTCCCACCGGCCCCCGCTTCACACCGCGGGAGCCGCCGGAAGGCGATGTCGCGTCGTACCTTTCCATGCGGCTGTCGCTCCATTCGTGGCCGCATCAAGCGACCGTGCTCCTGCACCGCTCCGCCGAGGACGCCGCCGACCGCTTGTGGCCGGGGATGGGCGCCGTGGAGGCCGTCGACGACCACAACTGCCGCCTGTATGTCGGCGCCGAGTCACCGGAGCAACTGGTGTGGATGATCACCTCGGTGGACCTCGACTTCACCTTGCTCGCCGGTCCGCAGGAACTCGTCGATGCCCTCCGCGCCCAAGCCGCCCGCTGCGGCCATGCCCTCCGCGACTTCGTTGCGCCCTAGGTGTACTGCCTCGCGAGACTTCTGCTTCGCCTGGATCGGGACTCGCGTGCGCTGCGCCGTCTGTACCCGGTGTGGCGGGACCTGACCGCGGCAACGCCTGGGGTCGTTTTGACCTTGCGCCCCGGCGACCGTCGCGATCTTCGACTGCCGAACGCCTTCACCGCCGCCGGGTGGAGATTCTGGACGCGGCGGCGACCATCGTCGGCCGATGGGCGGCGCCACTGCCAGAACACCTCGATCAGCTGGTCGAGGACAGCGACGTGCCCGAATACGATCGGGCGGCGTTGCAGTGTGCGGGAGCTTGCCGCTGCCTCGTCGCGGCTGGTCGCGAAAGGAGGAGCACACCGGGCCGGGGATCCGCCACTGAGCCACTATCACGTGCCAGAGTTGCAAACGCTTGTGCGGTTCTGGCAGCTAGCAGGTCCAATCCAGCACTGATCCCAGCGATCTGAGCTGTACCGACGAGGGGATCGCGCGTACCAGGGTGTCGCGGATAGCGACCACAGGCGCGAACGAGAGTTGTGCCGCCGCGCCGAAGCGACGGGAGCGGTCGGCGATCATCCGTGTGCGCGGCCTGCGCGCCCGGTCGTAGCGGGTGAGATCTTCGTCGGCGGCCGCCCTGGCCAGCACCACCGCGTCCTCCAGCGCCTGGCAGGCACCCTGTCCGAGGGTGGGCATCATCGCGTGCGCCGCGTCGCCGACCAGCGCGACGCGCCCTGCCACATAGGTTTTCAGTGCGGGCAGATCGTAGAGGTCGTGCTGCAGCAGGTCGGACTCGTTCGCCGCCGCGAGCAGGCCGGGGATCGGCTCATGCCACCCACCGAATCGGTCATGCAGCTCGGCCAGCCCGCCGCCCGGGGCGCCCTCGGGCATATTCGCCGTCGCGAAGCAGTAGACCCGGCCGTCAGCGATCGCGCCGTAGCCGAAACGCTCGCCGCGGCCCAAGGTTTCGCCCATGCCGACGATCGGCTCATGCGGCGTGACGACGACCCGCCACGCGGTATAGCCGCCATAGCGCGGCCGCACCTCCCCGCAGACCGCGCGGCGCACAACGCTGCGGATGCCGTCGGCGCCGACGACGATGTCGCCGCTGGACGTTCCGGCCGAGTGCCGCACCGTGCCATCGACTGCGGCTTCGGTCACCGTGACGCCGGTGCGCACCGCGTCCGCGGGGATCGCCGAGCGCAGGATGTGCACCAGGTCGGCGCGGTGCATCATGATCGGGCTGCCGTAGCGCGCCCGGATCGCCTCGGCGTCCATCCGCGTCAGCCAGCGGCCCGCTGGATCCCGGATGCCCGCCGTCCCTCCCTCGACGGCACGTTCGCGGACCCGATCGCCGAGACCGAGCGCGTCGAGGGCGCGAAGCGCGTTGGGCCACAGGGACAGTCCAGCGCCGACGGCGGTGATCTCGGTGGCCCGTTCGAGCACTTCGACATCCCACCCCTGCCGGAGGAAGGCCACAGCGGCCGCCAGACCGCCGATGCCACCGCCCACGACGACCGCCTCCGACATGGCTTCCCCTTTCTCCTGCCCGCGCCGCGGGCCGCTCACCTCGACGGTACTACTAATGTAGTGCGAGGCGCGGCGGCTGTAACCAGCATCACTACCGATGTAGTATTACGGTGTGTCCACCAAGCGCGAACTCGTTCTGGACGCGGCGATCGAGCTGCTCGGGTCCCGCGGCACCCGTGCGCTCACCCATCGGGCGGTCGACGAGGTCGCCGGCATGCCCGCCGGGTCGGCATCCAACTACTTCCGCACCCGCGAGGCGCTGCTGACCGGCATCGCCGAGCGGCTCGAAGCACGCGACTACGCGGACTGGGAAGCGCTCAGCCGCAGGCCCGTACCGAGCACGATCGATGAACTCGTCGACGGCATGGCCGCCTTCGTGGTCCACGCGGCGCGCACCGACCGGATACGAACGCTGGCCCGCTATGCCCTGTTCCTGGAAGCGCAGACCATGCCCGCGCTGCGCGAGAGCGTGCGGCGCGGACACCGCCGACTGACCGGCTGGGCCGCCACCCTGCTGGCCGGAGTCGGCGGCGACGAGGCGGCGACGCGGATTCTCGTCGCCCAGTTCGACGGAATCATCCTGCACCAGTTGGCGAATCCGGCGCCCGACTTCGATCCACGCCCCGCGCTGGACCGGTTGGTGCGTGCGCTGATCGGCGGCGCGGCAAGCTGACGGAACCTCTCAGGTCGGTACAGCTAGTCGTCGTCGTTCAGCAGACCCAGCTCGCGTTCGGCGTGCAGTAGGGCCAGCGCATCGATCCCGCGGTGCAGGATCTCGTCCACGCCGACGTCCTCGGCTCGCGGACGCAGGTAGATCAACGCGTCGAGGGCCGCTTGACTACCGGCGACACGTAATGCCTCGTCACGGCTGACCGGCCCGTCGCCGCAGTCCTGGCGGATCACGAAGGCGTACAGGATGCGCCGGACGTCTTGCTGCAGTTCGGTCGCCTTCAGGTACCGATTGATTTCGGCGGCGGCGTCGGCGTGGGACCCCTCCGATTCGGTGACGGTTGCCGTGTAGGTGTAGTTCTCGTCGGACCGAGTCCAGCGTGCGCCGGTGAGATGGACCGTCTCGAAACCTACATCGGAGAGCCGCTCGGCAATCTGGAACGGATCGTCGGATAGTAGGTAACCGGGTGTGTGCTCAGCGAGTCCAGCGCGTTGCGGATATGCCTCCCAGACGACCTTGGTCACCCACCTAACCTAGCCGACAATTGCCTTGAGCACCTGGAGAATCCGAGCAGAAAGGCTGTGACGACCGGACTGCTGGGAGGGGCTGGCGAGAGGCCTCATACGTCGGGGGGCATCGCGGAAGTGCGGTTGCCCGGCACGTAATCGTCGGCGTTCCGGGTCTGGGTTTCGCGGCGCGGGTAGGCAAGAGGCAGAACAACATCCCAATACGCGGATTTCACCGCGTCCCACAGCTGCCAATGCTTGGGGAACCACTCACGCACAAGGGCGAGGTCAGGGCGTGCGCCGTCTTCGCCGAAGTACACGACTCCGGCCGCGCCGTTGGGGATATCCACCGTCGTTCCGTCCAGACGCATCCGGTAGGCAAGGGTCCGACTGCGGTAATCGGTGAACGACTCCATCTCGATGCGTCGGCCGGTCATCCGCCACCTGGCCTCGCCGTGCCCGGTCGAAGTGATGTGCAACATGTTCGCCGGCTCCCTAGGAGTACCGGCCATGGGCCGTGAGCGTGTCCCGGCCTCGCCTGGTGATCTGGTAGCCGCTGGGACCGATCCAGCCGCCCGCGACGATCAGACCTCGCAACCGAAGACGCATCACCGCGTGGCGAACCTGCCAACCGGTAAGCCCGGCCGTCTTCATGAGCGAAGCGACAGAAAGGATTCCGCCGGGCTTCAGCGCCGACAGCACCGCGGCCTGCGCCCTGCTGAGTCGAATGGTCTTAGCCATGCGGAGAAGATGCGTCAACTACCCAGCCGGGGCGCGGGAATACGACGACCTCGGCAAACCCGCCGGAATCGCCTGATGGAGTTGTGCGATGGCGCCTACGATCGGCGCATTCTGAATCAAGCGGTAACCGCGGAACGCAACGATTGGGGGAGCATCGGATGACCGACGAAGGCGAACCGGAGGACTCGGGCAGCACCCTGCTGCGCAGGCAGCTCGGCCGGTTCTTGAGAGAAGCGCGCGAGGGAGCGGGGCTGACCACGGAGCGGGCCGCCGCGATCATGGAGTGGCACAAGTCCACCCTCAACCGCCTGGAACGTGGGCTGACCGAAAAAGTCAGAGTCCGTGACGTTGTGGCGCTGTGTGAGATATACGGGCTCGATGAAGACCAAACGGACGTCGCCAGAGGCCTCGCCGAGCAGACGCCAGCGAAGTCGTGGTGGCACGCCTATGGCGATCTGATCCCGGCATGGTTCAACCTGTATGTCGGATTGGAAACCGCTGCAAAGGAGTTGGCGGTATTCCAGCCGTTGCTGATACCTGGACTACTGCAATCCGCCGACTACGCACGGGCAATTGACCGACGCTACTTCCCGGAAGACACCGAGGAAGAACTGGAGCGCCGTGTGCGACTTCGGCATCAGCGACGACACATCCTGACTCGGTCGCGCCAGCCGACGACGGCGTCATTCGTACTTCACGAGTCCGTGCTACGAACCGTTGTCGGCAACCCGGGCGTGATGGCCACGCAGTTGCGGCATGTAGCGGACGCTGGCACTCTCGCCAATGTGGAGGTCCGAATACTGCCCTTCCATGTCGGGCTTCCGCTGGGCATAGCCCTGCCGCCGTTCACCATCCTGGACTTCGCCCCCGGCGGGCGGGGCAAACCGGGAGAGCCGCCCCTGGTCTACTGCGAGAGCTTCACCGGAAGCGCCTACCTTGAAGGACGAACGGATGTAATGAGATGTCGCCAGGCCTTCGCAACGCTTCAGCAAGCAAGCCTGGACACCCGGCCCAGCCGGGATCTTTTACGTGAGATAGCAAGGGAGTTCGGCCGTGATCGTTGATCTAACCGGGGCGCGGTGGTTCAAGTCGAGCCACAGCGGAGGGGGAGCCGACTGCGTAGAAGTCGCTTTCCTCGCAGGCGGTGCGGTCGGCATCCGTGACAGTAAGAATTCCACCGGCCCCGTACTGGTGTTCACCCCGAGCGACTGGAATGCCTTCACCGCAGGCGTGATGAATGGGGAGTTCGATCGCCCCACTACCTGACCACTCCCGATTTCTCGGACGGCTCTGCACTGGCGTCGCGCCCAGTGCAGAGCCTTCTTCATTTCTCCGCCACCGGACCGACTGACGGACCAGCGACCACATCCGACACCAGCGGCCTGCGTTGTCCAGATTCCGGTCTCGAAACCCGAGCCTTCGGTATCCAGTCGTTGACTGCCTGACGATTGAGGAATCGCGCGTCGCAGAAATCTGCCTGCTGATCCATGCGCCGACTATCCGCACCGGACATCGGTCACATGGTCCGTCAGTTGCGGACGATCACCCCTCAATCGCATCTCGGACAGACGCGCCGATGAGTCGAATCCCCGTGCGAGACAGAAGGAAAAGTGCAGATCAGACAAGGCTTTCTATTGCCTGAGCTGAGCCGTTTCGCCTAGGATTCGAACATGAGTTCGGGTGAGGAGAAATCGTTGTCGCCAGCGGTGGTGCCGCTGGCGGACGCGGTCGCGGGTCTGCTCGAGCTGCCGCTGACCAGATTGTCCGATGACGAGGTTGTCGATCTGCTGCGCGGTATCGAGGCCTGCGCCCGCAGGTTGGCGGCAGTGTCGCATCGGTTGCTGGTAGAGGTGGAAGAGCGGTCGATCCCGGCTCGTGCCGGGGCACGCACCAGCAAACGGTTTCTGATGGAAACCCTGCGGTTGTCGGCCGCCGACGCGGGCAGCCGGGTCGCGGCGGTGCGGGACCTCGGCGTCTGGCACACCATGGACGGCGCCGACACCGCACCGCTCCTGCCGCATACCGCCGCGGCGCAGGCTGCGGGCGAAATCTCGGCCGATCATGCACGCGGGATCGCGGCGGTGATGAAACGGGTACCTCGCGGCATCGACGACGCCGATCGCGAAGCGGCCGAACAGATCCTGGCCGAATTCGCCCGCTCCGGATCCCCGGACGACCTCAGCAAGGTCGGCGACCGCATCCTCGCCCATCTCGACCCCGACGGGCGGCTAACCGACGACGGGGATCGCAAAAGGATGCGCGGCATAACCCTCGGGCGTCAACGCGCGGACGGCATGACCCCGATCCACGGGGAGATCACCCCGCTGCTGCGGGCACTGCTGGATCCGATCCTGGCCAAGTTCGCCCGTCCCGGCATCAACAACCCCGAAGACCCTGACAGCCCCACCGGCCTGGACGGGCCGATCGACCCCCACGCCCTGGCCGACGCCGCGCAGCGTGATCACCGCTCGACCGCCCAACGCAACCACGACGCCCTGGTGGCGGTGCTGGAACCTGAGCTGGCCTTGGATCGATTGGGCAATCACCGCGGGTTGCCGGTGTCGGCGATTCTGACCATGAGCATTGACGATGTCGAAAAGAGGTCGGGGGTGGCGACCACTGCCTCCGGCGGCAGCATCCCCATCGGCGAGGCATTGAAACTAGCCGAACAAGCGCACCTGTTCTTGGCCGTGTTCGACCACCGCGGGCTACCTTTGCATTTGGGCCGCGCCAAGCGGCTGGCCACCCCGGCGCAACGGCTGGCGTTGATCGCCGCCCTACGCGGCTGCTCCCGCCCTGGCTGCGATGCGCCCGCCACTCTGTCCGCCGTACACCACATCACCGACTACGCCAAGGGCGGCGCTACCGACATCGGCAACGAAACCTTGGCTTGCGATCACTGCCACTCGCTGGTCCACGACGGACCCGGCGGCTGGAAAACCGTCACCCTCGGCAACGATTCACGGTTCCCGGGGCGATCAGGATGGATCGCGCCACCCCACATCGACCCCGACCAGATCCCACGCGTGAACCACCGCCACCACAGCGGCGAACTACTCGCCGAAACCATCACCCGCATCCACGAACAACACGAACAACACCGCCGACAACTGCGGCAACCCCCGCAACCCGGCAACACTGCCGCCTGATGGGAGGTAGCGGAGTAAGCCGCTGGCATAGGACACGCACCTGCGCCCCAGACGGACCAGCTATCCGCCGAGGGGAAGCCGCGACGAAGGTGTTGCGAGGCGCCGAGTCGTCACAGGATCCCGCGCAGGCACTAGGTAGTCGCCGCGCCAGATCCTCGGCAATGGTGAAGGTGCAGGCGGTGTCTCGATCACCCCCCAGACGATCGCGGTCGGGCAGCAGACCCCGGACAGGTCGGCGAGCTGCGGTCGCAGCCGCACGCTGTAACCGGCGAAATAGTCCGCGTACCGTTCGCGGCCGGAACGGGTATCCAGCCATCCGACGTAGCGGTCGAGCAGGGCGGCGTCGAAAGCACCTTGCCGAACATAGCGTTTCATGGCGCGGCGATGGATCTCGCCGAGCGGGGAGGAACTCGCGCACGACGTCGACCTCGTTCTCGACACCGTCGGTGGTCGCGACAGCAATCGCTTCCTGCGCACGATCCAGCGTGGCGGCGCCCTGTACCCGGTGTTCTCCGGCGATTACGACGACGAAGAGACCGCGAGGCTGGGCGTCACCGTCTCGGGCACCCAGGTCCGCTCGAACGGCGCGCAGCTCGCCGAACTGGGACGCCTGCTCGACGCGGGCACCGTCCGCGTCGCGATAGACAGCCACATTTCCACTCGCGGAGGCCCGAGCGGCACATCAACGCGCCGAACGCGGCCACATCCAAGGCAAGATCGTGCTCACGGTCGCTCGAGAACGAGCCGTTTCGTAGCCACGTACACGTGGGTATACCAACACGGTCGCGAGATCGACTGGCTAGCAACTGATGTGCTCGCTCGATCACGTGCACTCCTCGGCCGCACCGTCAGAAGAATGTGTGCAGTAGGTCGACTACACGCGGCGTCGGGGCGTCGGCGTCATCGATCACCGGGATGAGCCGCCACTTGTCGAAGGCAGTGCACGGATGAGAGAGGCCGAGTCGCACGACCGCGCCGATCGGCAATTCCGTTGCGGCGGATCCTGGTAGGCGCAAGAAGGTGTGCTGGTCGTTCAGTGCCGACACCATGGCGTCGGGGTCCAGTGGAATGCTTTTCGGTCCGGCGATGCGCTGCGGAATCGGGAACCCCTCATCGAATGGCAGATCGCGCTTTCCCGCATCCAGCAGGGCGAGCCCGGGCTCCGGGCGGGAGAGCGTGCGCGCCCAGCCATGCATCGCGGAGCGCAACGACCGCTCGCTGCGGGGTGCCGCCAAGGGCGACATGGCCGCGTAGAAGCCGTCGTCATGGATGACGTACGCCCCGGAGCGCAGGACTACCGTGGTCGCGACGCCACGTGTGCCCTGCTCGTCGGCGAGCGGGGCGAGGTATTCGACCGCCAGCTCCGGATAGGCACTGCCGCCCGCGGTGATGATCGCCGACCCCGGATACCGCCCGCCAGCGGCGAGTTCGTGATGCAGGCGGGCGAGTTCCGCGAGATAGTCGCGCGCGAATGCCATTCGGGGTGCGGTAGTGTGCGAGCGCGCCCTCGTAACCGCCGACCCCGGCCAGCGTCAGCCGGGACGCCCGGTCGATCGCGCGCGCGACGGCATGCGCTTGCTCGACTGTCCGTGCTCCGGTCCGGCCGCGTGGCCCGCCGAGCTCGACGAGGACCCGGACGCGCTCCGATCCCGGCGCGGTGCGCAGGTGCTCGTCCATCAGCGCGACCGTCTCGACACTGTCGGCCCAGCAGGCGAACTCGAAACCGGGGTCGTTCGCCAATTCCGTGGCCAGCCAGTGCAATCCGACCGGATCGACCAGCGCGTTGGCCAGCAGGATGCGGGCGACGCCGAAGGATCGCGCCACCTGCGTCTGCCAGATGGTGGCCAAGGTTATTCCCCATGAGCCGGCGGCCAGCTGATCGGCCCACAGCTGCGGGGCCATGGTGGTCTTACCGTGCGGCGCGAGCCGCACGCCCGCCGCGCGCACCCAGTCGGCCATCACCGCGATGTTCGTCGCGACCGCCGCGCGGTCGACGGTGAGCACCGGCGTCTCCAGCTGATCGAGAGTCGGTGCCGTGGCGAGGAACTCCCGCACGGTGCGGCCCCAAGAAGTCGGCGGCATGCCCTTGTGCTCAGGACCTATGACCCGGTCCTCGAGTGCCGCGACGGCTGTTTGATCGATCGGCACGGCGCTCTCCTTCCCGGCCTGGTCCGACCGGCATCTCTTCTTCAACTACCCGGCAGTACGGCATGCCGCGCCCTCGTGGAGTGACGCCGGCGAGGCGAACACGGCACTGACGGAGATCGTCGCCAGGTGCCGGGCCTCTTATGAGGGACTGTGTCACCAACGCATCGGCTATCCGGACCGACCGCGTAATCCCCGGATGGCGCAAGGGCTGTTCGGTCGATAGGCACGGATCTTCTCGGCCCACGTCCGGCAGCGTTCCTCTTCAACAGCTCGAGAGCGTCGAGGCGGTGCCCACAGAGTTCCCGCGCGGCGCACCCAGGAAGTCGCCGGTATGCCCTCGCGCGCGAGACCCTCGTGTGATCCCCGCGGGCCGCGACAGCCGCTTCATCGATCGACAGCTCGTCCCGAGCCGTCCGAACTCCACTGCTTCTCAGCGCATGTCTGCCCCAGCGAATCGGCACCAGCCGGTCAGCCCGAGTTACGCAGGGCAGTGGCCAGGCCGTTCATGGTCAGCAGGATGCCGCGCTTGACCAATTCCGAGTCATCCCCCGCGCGCAGGCGGCGCAGCAGCTCCACCTGCATCTGGTTCAGCGGTTCCAGGTAGGGGAAGCGGTTGTGGATGGACTCGGCCAGCGAGGGATTGTCGGCCAGCAGGTGGTCGTTGCCGGTGATCGCCGCGTGCATGCGGATGGTCCTGGCGTGCTCGTCGCGGATCATGCCGAAGATCTGCTCCCGCAGCGCCACGTCGTCGACGAGTTCGGCGTAGCGGGCGGCGATGTCCAGATCGGTCTTGGCCATCACCTGGGCCAGATTGGACAGCACCGTCCGGAAGAACGGCCAGCGGCGGTACAGATCCGCCAGCGTCGCAAGACGCTCCGGGTCGCCGCCGATCCACTCCTCCAACGCGGTGCCGGTGCCGTACCAGCCGGGCAGCATCACCCGCGCCTGGCTCCATGACATCACCCACGGGATGGCACGCAGGTCGGCGACCGAGCTGGTCGGCTTGCGCGATGCGGGCCTGCTGCCGATGTTCAGGTCGCCGACCTCCGCGACGGGCGTGGACTGGCGGAAATACTCTACGAAGCCAGGGGTTTCGTGCACCAGACGCGCATACGCCGCACGGGCGCGCGCCGCCAGGTCGTCCATGATCCCGTAGGACGGCTCCGCGTCGGGCCCGAGGCCTTCCACGTCCAGCAGGGTCGACTCCAGCGTGCCCGCGATCAGCGACTCCAGATTGCGATGCGCCGCACCGGGTTCGGCGTACTTCGCGGCGATCACCTCACCCTGCTCGGTGAGCCGCAGCGAGCCGCGCACCGCACCCGCGGGCTGGGCGAGGATCGCGTCGTAACTGCGTCCGCCGCCGCGGCCCACCGTGCCGCCGCGCCCGTGGAACAGCCGCAACCTGATTCCGGTCTTGCGGGCCACCTCCACCAGGTCCAGTTCGGCCCGGTACAACGCCCAGTTGGCGGCGAGGTATCCGCCGTCCTTGTTGGAGTCGGAGTAGCCGAGCATCACTTCCTGGCGCATCCCCTGTGCCGCCACCAGCTCGCGATACACCGGAACCTCCAGCGCCGCGGACAGGGTGGCCGCCCCGGCTCCGAGGTCCTCGATGGTCTCGAACAGCGGCACGATGCCCACCGGGCAGCTCGGCGGCACGCCGGGCTCCCCCGGATCGAGCAGTCCGCCCTCCTTGAGCAGCAGAGCGGCTTCCAGCAGGTCGCTGACCGACGTGCACATGCTGATGATGTAGTTCGGCACCGCCTCGGCGCCGAGGGTTTCCACCACTTCCCGTGCGGCGCGGACGATGCCGAGTTCCTTCGCGGCCAACTCGCTCAGCCGCGCGTGCGGGCCGAGCAGCGGACGGCGGGTGCTCAGCTCGGCCGTGAGCAGCTCCACCCGCCGCGCCTCCGGCAGGCTCGCGTAGTCGGGGTGCACCCCCGCCCAGGCCAGCAGTTCCGCGACCACCTGCTCATGCACTTCGGAGTTCTGCCGCATGTCCAGGCCTTGCAGGTGGAAGCCGAACGTCTCCAGGGCGTAGCGCAGCGCGGCGAGTCGGTCGTCGGCGAGCAGGTCGTCACCGCTGCCACGCAGCGAGGCGTCCACGGCGTCGAGGTCGTCCAGCACCGCCTGGGGTGTCGAGTAGGGGCGCGCCCCGGCATCCAGGCCGTTCGGGGGAACCTCCCCGAGCGCCGCCTGCGCCGTGGCGGTCAGGCGAGCGCGAATATGATGCAGCGCACGGCGATACGGCTCGTCGGCGTGCGTGGCGGGATCGGGATATCCGGTCTCGGCGAGCGCGGCCACCTCGGGCGTCACCGCTACGAGCCGGGCCGACAGCGACAGCGTCTTCTCCAACTCGACCAGCTCGTGCAGATAGCGCTCGAAGGCGACCCCCGCGGCGCGGTAGGCGGCCTGACGCACGACATCGGCGGTGACGTAGGGATTTCCGTCCCGGTCGCCGCCGATCCACGAGCCGGGCCGCAGCATCGGGCGCGGCAGCAGCTCAACACCGGGCCAGCGTGAACGCAGCGCGGCGCGCACCTCGGCGTTGATCGCCGGGATCACGTCGAACAGGGTGAGGTCGTAATAGCGCAATCCCACCGAGATCTCGTCCTGGATGCGCAAACGGGCCAACCGGATCAGCGCGGTGCGCCACAGGCTGAGCACCTGGCGGCGAATCTGCGACTCGAGATCGGCGCGCTCGCGTTCGTTCTCGGCATAGCGCTGGCGCCGCCGCATCAACTCGGTGATCCGGGCCTGCGCGTCGAAGACGGTGCGGCGGCGGGTCTCCGTCGGGTGCGCGGTGATCACCGGCGAGACCAGCGCGTCGGCCAGCAGATCGGCGACCCGCCGTCCGTCCAGCGCCGCCGCGTCCAGCTTGCGGTAGGTCGCCGCCAGCGAGGAATCCTGCGGCGGCTCCCCGGCCGCCTCGTGCGCGGCGCGGCGACGGTCGCGCTGGATGTCCTCGGCCAAGTTGGCCAGCAGCACGAAATAGCTGAACGCGCGGATGAGCGGGAGAGCCACCGCGATGTCGACACCGTGCAGCATCTCCGCGACGGCGCTGCGACCGACCTCCTCACGGCGCACCCGGAACGCCTCGATGCGCACCCGTTCGATGAGGTCGAAGACCTCCGGTCCCTCGTGGCCGCGGATGGTGTCGCCGAGCACGCCACCGAGGAACCGGATGTCGTCACGCAGCGGCCGGATGGCGTCCTGTGGGGTGTCGATCGTAGGTTCGCCCATGATCAGACAGTATTGTCCGGTCTGCGAATGTGTGCGACGCGGGCCACACCGGGCCCGCCCGGCTCAGCCCTGCAGTTCGGAAAAGCGCAGGTGGTTGCCCCACGGGTCGCGGAATCCGCAGTCACGAACCCCGTACGGCTGCGAGATGGGCTCCTGCGTCACCTCGACCCCGGCATCGCGCAGCCGGGCGAAGGTCGCGTCCACGTCGTCGGTGACGAAGATCAGGGTGCCCTGCGCGCCACTGGCCAGACGCTCCCGCGCCGCCGCGCGCGCCGCGTCGTCCGGCACCATCTCGGGGGTCTCCAGGATGAACTCGATCCCCGGCTGCTTCGCCGGACCGACGGTCACCCAGCGCCCGCCGGCGAACGGCAGATCCGCGCGCACCTCGAGGCCGATCACGTCGCGGTAGAACTCCAGGGCCTTCTCCTGGTCTGCGACCAGCACGCCGATGTGGGACAGGGCGAGGTCTTTGCCGTTGCTCATGACTCTGTGCTTTCTGCTCGTTGGGCTTGCACCACTACAGACGACGGGCGCGCGGCGAATTCATCGGCGGATGCTTCGTTCGTCCGGTGACCGCGGTGCGTTGCGTCGGCCAGTCTGCCGCAATTCGGCCGACCCCAGGATGCCGGACTCGTGGTCGACATCCCAGCCGTCCGTAGCGACCGGTGAACCCCGGCCGAGGTGGTGGCTGAGGCCACAGACCAGCGACCGAGCGCGCGGCAGCGCTCCTCCTGCCGCTCAGGCGGGGAGGTCGACCGTGCGGTGCAGGAGCACCTGCTCGAGCAACGACACCAGCACGTCCTTGACCGAATCGCGTTGCCTCGCATCGCACTCCAGCACCGGAACCCAATGCTCCAGTTCGAGCGCCTCACGGACCTCGTCGAGGTCGAAGTGGGTGCTGCCCTCGAAGCGGTTGACCGCGACGACGAACGGCGTGCCGCGTTCCTCGAAGTAGTCCAGTACCGGATAGCAGTCGTCGACGCGGGTGGTGTCCACCACGATCACCGCGCCGAGCGCGCCGTCGACCAGGTCGTCCCAGAGGAAGACGAATCGGTCCTGTCCCGGTGTGCCGAACAGGTACAGAATCAGCGAACCGTCGAGGGTGATGCGGCCGAAGTCCAGGGCGACCGTGGTCTGCGTCTTGTCCGCGCGGTGTCCCGGATCGTCCACGCCGACGGCCATCTCGGTCATCGCCGCCTCCGTCACCAGCGGCTCGATTTCGGAGATGGCCGCGATGAATGTCGTCTTCCCGACGCCGAATCCGCCGCTGACCACGATTTTCACCGACGACGGCATGGCAGGCGTTCGTATGTCAGAGTGCCCGGACAAGGTCCCTGATCCTCTCGATGGCAGCGGCGGTGAGCTGGTCGGCGGCGCGCACGGTCACGTGTCCGGTGGCGGCCAGGTCGCTGACGACGACCTTCGCGACCCCGATCGGAACGCGCAGCGCGGTCCCGATCTCGGCGATGGAGTGCGGCTGCTGGCACAGCCGCACGAGGGTGTGCTGTTCGAAGCGCAGCGGCGCGGTCAGCGCCCCGGGCTCCGCCCGCACGAGTGTCTCGATCCGCAGTCCGTCCAGCAACGGTGTGGTGCGGCCGGCGGTGACGACGAAGGGGCG
This sequence comes from Nocardia amamiensis, assembly GCF_015477605.1. GTDB lineage: Bacteria > Actinomycetota > Actinomycetes > Mycobacteriales > Mycobacteriaceae > Nocardia > Nocardia amamiensis_A. The sequence goes on along the minus strand of NZ_JADLQX010000015.1, from coordinate 145,867 downwards.
CACGAATCGCTCGTCGCCACCGGCTGATTCGTCGGCCGGGCGGCTCGGCGGCGTGCCGAAGCCGCCGTAGGTCCCCTGGACCGAGATCATGCGCGGGTCCGGCAGCCGAGGGATGTCCGGCGGTCTCATCGCCGCAGCGTCTCACGTAGTTCGGCGATGAGCGCCGGGTCCAGCAGCGCGCCCGCGCGGTCGGCGAGTACCGCCATCTCGTAGCCGACCAGGCCGACGTCGCACCCGCTGTCGGCGATCACGCCGAGGCAGCTGCCGTCGCCCATCGCCGAGACGAGCAGGAATCCGCGCTTCATCTCGATCATGATCAGTTTCAGACCGTCGAACGAGTAGCTGCGCGACGCGCTCTTGGCGAGGCCCACCAGACCGGACACCATGGCGGCGAGCCGGTCGGCGGAGGTGCGGTCCAGGCCTTCGGACATCGCGATGAGCAGTCCGTCCGACGAGACCGCGACCGCTTCCCGGACTCCGTCGGTCTCGCGGACGAAGTTCGCCAGCATCCAGTTGAACGTGTGCGGGTCGGCGCTCGATAGGTGGGTGGTCACCGGATCTCCTGTATCTTGCGGGGGTTCCCGCACCCCGGCGGCTCGATGAGCGCTGCGCGATCATGTCTCATCGAGCCTCCTCTGCGATGGGCACGGCAGGCTGTAATTCGTGCGCCGAATCGACGGCGCGGATGTCAGTGGGGCGCGGGGCGGCGGCCGGTGTGCCACGCTGGTGTCCGGTCCGGAAGGCGGACAGCATGCTGCGGGTCTCCGCAGGAGAGCGGTCGACCGCCGGTGCGAGCTGCGGCCGGGGAACGGCGGCAGGACCGGGACGCGCGGCAGCCGCGCGGGCTTTCTTGTTTCGCTTCACCAAGCCGTTCTTGGTGTGCTGAATCGTCGGCTCTTCTGAGTTCGATTGCGCTGTCGGACGGGTGGATTCGACCGCGGGAGGGGTTGGCGCGGCCGCCGATCCGGTTCGCGGCGAGACGAATTGGACATAAGCCGATGTGCCGCCCACGGAGTGCGCCGGGGCCGAGATCACCGACATGGGTGGCGCACCGATCTGATCGGCCGCAGTCGCGGAAGGGCGCTGCACCCCCGCACCCGAAACGACCGGGAGCGGAGCGGTAGCACCTCGCGTTGGGCCACCTGGCGCTGAGTATGTCACTCCGGCCGCCTGTCCGGAGTCGGTCCCGCTTTCGGCTCGGGCCGCAGCAGAGCCCTCACGCACGGCGTCGCCTGGCTGATTCAACTCAGCCTCCAGCATTCCCGGCGGCAGCATCAGGCGCGCCACGATGCCGCTCACCGGCGAGACGCTCAGCTCGACGCCGATGCCCAGCCGCCGGGCCAGCCTGCCGACCACGTAGTGGCCGAGATTGCGGGTGGGCGCGACGACGAAGTCCTGTTCGCCGCGCAGCCGTGCGTTGGCCTGGTCCAGTTGCTCCGCGGGCATGCCGACACCGTGATCGACCACGGCGAGCAGGTACCCGCCCGGCACGGCGCGACCGTAGATCTCCACTTCCAGATCCGGCGGGGAGAAGGCGAGCCCGTTCTCGATCAGCTCGGCGAGCATGTGCGCCAGCTCGCTGGCCGCCGTCCCGCTGATCAGCACGTCGTCCATGCGCCGCAGCACCACCCTGCGGTAGTCGTCGACTTCGGACAGACCGGCCCGGATCACGTCGCTCAACGGGATCGGTTCCGCCCAGCGGCGCGGGCTCGCCTCGCCGACCAGCACGAGCAGGCTTTCGGCGTTGCGGCGCATGCGGGTGGCGAGGTGATCGAGCTGGAACAAGTTCGACAGCGCCTTGGGATCGAGTTCCTCGCGTTCGAATTCGCTGATCAGATTGAGCTGGCGGCGGACCAGGTTCTGGCTGCGGCGGGCCAGGCTCACCATCGACTCGGTGGTGTTGCGGCGCACCAGCGCCTGCTCCGACGCGAGTTCGAACGCGGTGGACTGCACCCGGTCCAGCGCTCCGGCCACCGCGGCGATCTCGGCGCTCGCTCCCGGCGGTGTGCGCACCGGCGCGGGCGGGTCCGGCCGGGTGTCGGCGCCGGTGCGCCAAGCGGCGATCACGTCGGGCAGTCGTCGGCCCGAGACGTCGTCGGCGTCGGCGGCCAGCGTCGCCAGCGGCCGCACGATCGCCCGCACGGCGGCGACGACCAGCGCCACCTCCACCGCGATCGCGGCCAACGCCGCGAGCACGAACGCGCCGAGAACGGCGGCGGCCTTGCGGCGCAACACATCCGCGCGCTGCCGCACGTCGGCGCCGACCGCCTGCTGCACGGTGCGCTGCTCGTCGATCACCGCGGTCATCCGGGTCCACCAGCTGATCGGGTCGACCGGCCGCACCAGCGCTCCCGCGCTGGAGGCGATCGCGATGTTCTCCGCCTCCGCCGCCGCGAGCGCGTCGGCGCCGTCCAGCGCGGCGTCCAGACCCGACCGCTGGGCCGGGGTGGCGTCGCGGGCGAACGCGGCCAGACCGGCCAGCTTGGCCGCGCGGATGTCGAGGAACTGCACGTACTCTCCTGGCCCGAACTCGTCGGCGGCGAAGACCCCGTTGAGGAAGCCGCGTTCCCGCGCGGTCTGCTCCTTGGCCTCGCCCAGCGCGTACAGCGCTTGCAGGCCGTGCCGGACCGTGGGGTCGCTCGCCTGGTCGAGACCGAGGGACAGGTGGTTCAGCGTGTCGATGGCGTCGGTGTAGTACTGGAAGGCGGCCTGCCGTGACGTACGCAGCTCATCGATTCGGGACCGGGTCGCGTCCAGGTCGGTCAGCGGCCGGGCGGCCGAGCGCACCCGATCCGCGCCTGGCGGGTTGCTCGCCATCGCCTGCTGTAAGTCGCGCAGCGCGCGGTCGACGGCGCCGCGCTGGTCGGCCACCGGCTGCCGCAATCGTCCGTCGCCGCCGAGCAGGCCGTTGGTCAGACCGCGCTCCCGCTGCGTCTCGTGCACCAGGTCCTGGACCGCGAGGGCCAGCGACACCGCGGCAACCGTATCCCGGCTCTTGCGATACGCGTCGATCTCCCGCACGACCAGAGCGCCCAGCAACGCGAGCACCAGAACCAGTGACACGACGAGGATTCGGGCCAGCTGTCCCCGAATGGTCCGCGGGCGCACAATTCCGCTGCTGGACGCCTGCCGTTCACCGACGAGGGCGACGGGCGCGGCGACCCGTGTGCCGCCGGAATTCTCCGGCCGTCGACGTAACCGCACCACCCTGGCTCCTCCGATTGCCCCGCCGTGATCGCTCCGCGGTGAGCGCACGAAAACAAGGGCAAACTTTCACAGCGCCTATCCACTGTCAATGCGAAAAGCGGACAAATCGGACACTGTGCGGACTTCTAAACACACTGGCAACGAAGGGTTACCGGGCGCGACAAAAGCGACATCCATCCCCACCGGGCCGGATGCCGAATCACACTGCGTGATACCCGTCTTCGCCCGGCGTCAAACCCACTAGCGCGGCTCTGATACAGTCCGGCCCGACACTCCGGAGGGTAAGAGAGCGGATGGCGCACCGAATCACGTTGGTTCCCTTGGCGGTAGCACTTGTGCTGGGACTGTCCGCCTGCGGCGGCGGCGAATCCGGCGGGACACCGGCCGCGACCAGCACGAAAGCCACGAGCGCCAGTGGTGCGCAAGCCCAGCTGTTCGACCCGTGCACCGGCATCCCCGAGACCGCGCTGACCGCAGCCGGACTCGACCCGGCCACCGAACAGGTCGGCGTCGGCGGCGTCAAACAACCCGGTTGGGAGATCTGCGGGTGGAAGGGCGCCGACTACACCCTCGGCGTGTTCTCCACCAGCGGGACCGTGGCCGAGTTCGAGCGCAAGCCGGGCAATGTCGAATTCCAGGACGTCACCATCGCCGGACGCGCGGGCCGCGAGTTCCGCGTCGACGGGGCGGCCAAGGATCAGATGTGCGACGTGCTGTTCTCCGCCGAGCAAGGGTTGCTGCAGCTGACGCTGGTCAACAAGACCGCCGGGCAGAGTCCCTGCGACCGGCTGGCAGAGGTCGGCGAGGCAATCGTTCCCGCACTGCCGCGGTAACGGAACAGGCTTTCCGATCACGCGCTGCCAACAAGGCAGCGCTCGGCTGGCACAGGCGGGCCTGACGATCGTCCCGGTACTACCGATGCAGCGGAGCTACCCTCTCGCCAGCGGTGCGCACACGGCGCCCGAATTCCGAGCGCTGCAGACGTTATGCCCGTTGTCCTCCAGTCGGTTCCCGTGGCGGTCCGCCTCGAGAACGGCGTTGCCGAGCACTATTCTCCGGCGAGAATACCGCGCACCGCGTCGGAGGTGTAGAACGGTTCGAGGCGCTCGCGAATAAGCTTGGCCAGCAGACCTTCCCGCTTCGCGCCTTCGATGACCGCGGGGCCGTAGCGCAGGATCTCCTTGGCGATGTCGTCGCCGGAGAGGCCGAGTTCGGGCAGCATGGCCGCCAGCGTGTAATCGCCGTACTTGATGAAGAACACTTCGACGCACTCCTCCACGAGCAGGCCGAAGTACTCCTTCTCGCGCGTGGTGACGGCGATTTCGTAGCACAGCAGCACCAGCTCGTTGAGATCCTTCTGGGTCAGGTATTCACGCAGCCCGCTGACCGGTTCGTCGGCATGCAGGTCCCAGAACTCCATCGCGGCGTCGTGCACCGGGGCGTCGCGCAGCATCTCGCGGATCGCGTTGTTGGTGCGCTTGAGCGCGAACAGCGCGCCCTTGCCGGCGAGGTCGCCGACGAAGGTGCTGTCGGCGACCTTCTTCGCCCGATTGGCGGCGGACTGGCCCAGCGACATGAGCGAGGAGACGCCCGGAATCTTCTCGGCGCGTTCCCGGTTGGCCTGCATGAAGTCGTTGATCAGCTTGTCCACGAACTTCGAGGCGACGGTGGCCACCAGCGGGCTCTCGGTGAGCCGGTCCAGGATGCGCTCCTGCGCTTGATGCATGCCGAAGATCTTCTCCAGCAGCGCCTCGACCGGCTCGCGGTCGACCACCTCGCCGAGCGTGTAGTCGTGATTGGCGGCGATGTGGTCGTAGATGGAATCGGCGAACACCCCGACCATGTCGGCCAGCACCGGGCTGCCGCCGATCAGCTCGATGACGGTGCGGACGGTTTCCTTGGCCTGCTCGATCTCGACGATGTCCCGGAAGACCAGCGTGTCGGCGACCGCGAGCACCGCTTCGGTGTCGCGCGCGATCACCTCGGCGAAGCGGTCGCCGGTCACCTCGGCGAGCAGGAATTCCACTTGGGCGTCCAGCAGCCGTTCGGCGATCTCACGCGGCTCGCTCATCGAAATCCATCCATCACAGTCGTCGTCCGGCGCGGCCGGCCCGGATCACGGCTGGTCTGCGTCGGTGTCGTTGCCATGCAACGATTTCCGAATCCGATCCAGGCGCTCCCGCGCGGCCTTCTCGCGCGCCTCCCATTGTTCGTCCACGCCGCGGCCCGCGGGAGTTTGCCGGTCGAGTTCGCTCATCCCCTGCGCGGTGCCGAAGCGCTGCTCGACCTTATCGCGAACTGACTCGAAAGTAGGAACACCCGAGGCCGAATATCCGCCACTCTCGGCGGGTGTGACGATACCCGACGGCGGTACCGGTACCGCCGGTACCGCGGAAACGCCTCCGACCTGGCCGAATACCTCCGGCGCCTGGCCAGGGACCGGAACCGTCCCAGATGGCGTGGCGGGATTCACATCCACCGCGCGGCCTTCGGCACCCGACTCGAGCAGTCCCACCAGCGCCGCGTGGACCGCCGCGAACCCCGGCCGCCCCGCTGTCGCGACCAGCAGCACACCCGCCAGCTCCGCGTCGGACAACCCGGCCAACCGGCCCGCTATATCGCTGTTGTCACTCATGACGCCAGGCTACGCAGCGGCGACCGGAGTGTCCGGCTCACCGCCGGACCACGCTGCCCGCCCAGTGCCGGACCAAGTCGTACCAGGCTGAGCCGCCGACCGTGATCAGGTCGTTGTGCCCCGCGCCGGGAAAGACGACCAGCCGTTTCGGCTCCCTGGCCGCGGCGTAGAGCCGTTCCGCGTGCCGCGGCGGCAGCAGCTCGTCCTGGTCGCCGTGCATGATCAGCACCGGGGCGCGCAGCTCGCGGATGCGGCGTTCGTTCGGATACGCGTTCGGGACCAGCGGCGCGGGCAGGAAGGGATACACCGAGCGAGCCGCGTCGCGCAGCCCGGTGAACGTGGACATCAGCATCAACCCGGCCGGTGGGTGATACTGCGCCAGCTCCAGCATGACGCCGCCACCGAGCGATTTGCCCAGGTAGAGCACATGATCTGGATCGACATCGGGTTGCGCCAGCAGCGCCTCACGCGCCGCGCGGGCGTCGAGGTAGGTGCCGTGCTCGGTGGGCCTTCCGGTGCTGCGCCCGTACCCGCGGTAGTCGAAGGCCAGCACGTCGAACCCCGCCTCGGTCAGCAGCGCGAAGATCGGCACGCGGTCACCGATATTGCCCGCGTTGCCGTGCGCGAACAGGATGTGCCCAGCCGATTCCCGCGCCGGAATCCACCAGGCGTGCAAGACCTCGCCGTCCAAGGTGGTCACGGACAGGTCGGTGTAGTCCATGCCCAGCAACGCCGGGGTCTGCGCGATCGTCCGTTCCGGCAGGTAGGTCAGCGCGTTGAGGATCGGACTGGCCGGATGTCGCATGCCCCTGTTCTTACCCCTGGAGCGTGGCGGGGCGATAGGCGGGTGGCGCCAGAGGGGCGGCACCGGCCATGGCCTGTCACCGACGCTGGCCGAACGCGTCTGCGGACGCCGCCCTCCGGACGCCGCAGCGCCTGGATCGAGCTGCCGGGCGGCACCCCGAGACGCGACCATGCCGCCGCAGCATCGGCACGGTCGCAGAAGCCTCGGCTCAGCCGCGCAGGACCGCACCCACGGCGTCGGCGGCCGCCGCGACGGCCGCGTCCCGCGCGGCGCTCGCCTCGTCTTCGGTGAGCGTCCGATCGGCAGCGCGGAAACGCAGCGCGTAGGTGAGCGACTTGCGTCCCTCGCCCGCCTGCGCGCCCTCGTAGACGTCGAACAAGGCGATGTCCTCCAGCAGCTGGCCGCCGCCTGCGCGCAGCGCGGACTCGACCGAGGCCGCCGGAATCGTCTTCTCGACACTCACCGAAACGTCCTGGAGCACCGCGGGGAACGGCGACACCGTCGGCACCGGCCTCGCTTCCCGCAGCGGCAGCGCGTCCAGGTCGAGTTCGACGGCGCAGGTGCGCGGCGGCAGACCCGAACGCTCCAGCACGGCGGGGTGGAGTTCGCCCGCGTAGCCGACGACGGCGCCCTCGACCACCAGCTTCGCGCAGCGACCGGGGTGCCACGGCAGGTGCGCGGCGGGACGGCGCTCGATGGTGACGCCCGCCGCGTCGGCGACCGCGTCCGCCAGCGCGAACGCGTCCGCGGCCTCGACCGGCCGACCCGGCCCCCACGGCCCGCGCGGCTCGCGGCGACCGGTCAGGACGGCGGCCACGTGCACCGGCTGGTGGGGCAGCGAGTCGAGCAGTTCGGCCACCTCTTCTTCGGTGGGACGCCGGTCCACCGGAAGCGGCTCGATCGCCCGGGTGTTCGGGCCGGGCAGCACCACCTGCGCGATGCCGTAGATCGCGAGATCGCGCGCGCCCCGCGAGATATTGCGGGCGGCCACCTCGAGCAGGCCGGGCAGCAAGGTGGTGGCCAGTTCGGCGCGTTCCACGTCGAGCGGGTTGAGCACCCGGGTGGTGACCCGGCGCGGATCGTCGGCGTCCAGGCCCCAGGTGTCGAACACACCCGCGGGCAGGAACATCGGCGGCGGGACCTCCACGGCACCGGCGAACGCGAGCGCTCGGCTCACCGCGCGACGGCGGCGCTGGGCCTGGGTGAGCCCGCGCCCGGCCGGGGCGGCGGGCAGCACGGACGGGATCTGCTCGAGCCCCTCCAGCCGCAGCACCTCCTCCACCAGGTCGGCGGGTTGCGCCAGGTCGGGACGCCAGCTCGGCGGGGTCACCACCAGCTGACCGTGTCCGGTCTCGCTGACGCCGACCTCGACGGTGCAGCCGATCTGGGCCAGGCGGCGCGCCGAGGTCCCGGTCGGGTAGACGACGCCGGCGACGCGATCGGCCAGATCGATGTCGATGCGGATCGGCTCGGCGGCGGGAACGGGGATCCGGACGTCGGTGAGCACCGGTTCGACGGTGCCGCCCGCGATTTCCGCGAGCAGGCTCGCGGCCCGGTCGAGCGCGGCGACGTTGATCTCGGGATCGACGACGCGTTCGTACCGCTTGCCCGCCTCGGACACCAGCTTGTGCCTGCGCGCGGTCCGGTAGATCCGCAGCGGGTTCCAGGTGGCCGCCTCCAGCAGGATGTCGGTGCTCTCCGCACCCACCTCGGTGCTCGCGCCACCCATCACGCCGGCCAGCGAGACGACGCCGGAATCGTCGGCGATCACCACGTCCTCTGGGTCGAGCACGCGCTCCACGTCGTCCAGCGTGCGCAGCTTCTCGCCGCTGCTCGCGCCGCGGACCACCAGCCCGCCCGACACCTTCGTCGCGTCGAACGCGTGCAGCGGCTGCCCCAGCTCGAGCATCACGTAGTTGGTGACGTCCACCGCGGGCGAGATCGGGCGCACACCCGACAGCAACAGCCTGCGCTGCAGCCACCAGGGGCTGACCGCCGTCGGGTCGATGCCGGTGACCCGGCGCGCCGCGAAGCGGGTGCACTGCGAACTCGGCTCCACCTGGATCGACCAGGCTTCCTGCTGGTGGTCGGGCAGCGTCCGCACCGCCGGGTCGGCGTAGTCGAGATCGAACCCGCAGGCCAGTTCGCGGGCCAGGCCGCGTACCGAGAAGCAGTAACCGCGGTCGGGGGTGATGTTCAGCTCGATGACCGTGTCGTCCAGCCCGAGCAGTTCGTTGGCGTCGGTACCGGGCTCGGCGGTGCCCGGCTCCAGCACCAGGATGCCGGAGTGGTCCTTGCCGATGCCGAGTTCGGCGACCGAGCAGATCATGCCGTTGGAGACATGGCCATAGGTCTTGCGCGAGCTGATCTGGAATCCACCCGGCAGCACACCGCCGGGCAGCACCACGACCACCAGGTCGCCGACCGCGAAATTCCGCGCGCCGCAGACGATCTCCTGCAACTCGGGATTACCGACGTCCACCTTGCAGAAGCGGATCGGCTTCTTGAACTCGGTCAGCTCGGTGATCTCGGCGACCCGGCCGACCACCAGCGGCGGCCGCCCCTCCCCGCCGTTGACGCGCTGGAGCTTGTCGACCTCTTCGACTTCCAACCCGACCCGGACGAATCCCGCGTCGAGCTCCTCCGGCGTCACCGACCACTCGGGGTTGGTGCGCTGGATGATGTCGGTCAGCCAGGACTGCGCTACTCGCACTTGACGTTTCGCTCTCTCGATCGAAGGGTGGGGTCAGGACCGGATACCGAAGGGCAGTGTGAAACGCACGTCGCCTTCCACGATGTCCCGCATGTCCGGGATGCCGTTGCGGAACTGCAGCGTGCGCTCCAGGCCCATGCCGAACGCGAATCCGCTGTACACCTCGGGATCGATCCCGCTGGCGATCAGCACCTTCGGATTCACCATGCCGCAGCCGCCCCATTCGACCCAGCCGGGACCGCCCTTCTTGTCCGGGAACCACACGTCGACCTCCGCGGAGGGCTCGGTGAACGGAAAGTAGTTGGGGCGCATGCGCGTCCGGGTCTCCGGACCGAACAGCGCCCTCGCGAACGCGTCCAGGGTGCCGCGCAGGTGCGCCATGGTCAGGCCCTTGTCCACCGCCAAACCCTCGATTTGCGAGAACACCGGGGTGTGCGTGGCGTCCAGTTCGTCGGTGCGGAATGTGCGGCCGGGGCAGACCACGTAGATCGGCAGGTCTCGTTCCAGCATCGAGCGCACCTGCACCGGAGAGGTGTGCGTGCGCAGGACCTGCCGGGAGCCCTCCGGCGCGATGTGGAAGGTGTCCTGCATGGTGCGCGCCGGGTGGTCGGGCAGGAAGTTCAGCGCGTCGAAGTTGAAGTGCTCGGTCTCCACCTCGGGGCCCTCGGCGACCTCCCAGCCCATAGCGACGAACACGTCGGCGATCTGCTCGGAGATGACCGTGATCGGATGCCGGGCGCCCACCGCCGTGCGGCGCGCAGGCAGCGTCACGTCGATGGCCTCGGCGACCAGCACGGCGGCGTCGCGCTCGGCCAGCAGCGTGGCGCGGCGGACCTCGAACGCCTCGGACACTCGGCCTCTGGCCAGGTTGACCCGCTTGCCCGCGTCGGCCTTCTCCGCTTTCGGTAGTGCGCCCAGAGCGCGCTGCGCCAGCGCCAGCGGCGCCTTGGCGCCGAGGTGTTCGGTTTTCGCGACTGCGAGCGCATCCAGGTCGGCGGCAGCGGCGAACGCCTTCTCGGCGGCCGCCGCGGCCGCGGCCAGTGCCTCCTCGGTCAGCGCCGCGTTCTGCTCGCCTGCGTCGATGTCGTCGGCCACGATGCTCCGTCTCTCCCCTGGGGATCGGTTCGCGGGCACAGCTCATTGCCGACCCGCATTGCTGCTGGTCGCATCGTATTCGATGGCTCGGGGGCGATTCACGCGGATTACCCGCTAGCGCAGACCGGAGAGTCTGTTATCGCGCTCGAAATGCGCCCCTTCCAGCCGCAGCGCTGGGAGGGGCGCACCGCATGCGATCAGCTCGCCACCACCCGCCGCGGCAACAGCAGGGAGATCAGCGCGCCCGCCGCGACGATCCCCGCGCCGACCCAGACCGCGGGTACCAGCCCGTCCACGAAGCTTTGCGGCGCCAGGTAGGAACCGGACGAGGCGAACACCGACGCCAGCACCGCGACACCCACCGCCACGCCGACCTCCCGGACCGTATTGTTGGTCCCCGAGGCCATGGCCTGGTCCTCCGGAGCCGCGCTGGCCATCACGATGGTCGACGCGGGCGCGAAGGTCAGCCCCATGCCGACGCCCGCGAGCAGGAACGGCGCGACGTAGGAGCCGTAGCCGATGTCGACGGTGGTGATCGCGGCCATCCAACCCAGCGCGACGGCCAGCAGCACCTGCCCCGTGGTGATCAAGGTGCGTGCGCCGATCCGGTCCACCAGCAGGCCCGCGATCGGCGCCACCACCATCGGCGCCATGGTCCACGGCATGGTGCGCACACCCGATTCCAGCGGGCTGTAGCCCTGCACCACCTGGAAATACTGTGCGAGCAGGAAGATCGACCCGAACACGCCGACCGAGAACGCGAAGCCGACCACGTTGCTCACACTGAAGGCCCGGGAACGGAACAGCCGCAGCGGCAGCATCGGCTCCGGCGTGCGCAGTTCCCAGCCGATCAGGCCGACCAGCAGCGCGGCGCCGCCGATCAGCGCGGACAGCACGCCCGCGGAGGTCCAGCCGTCATCGGCCCCGTGGATGATGCCCCACACCACCGCGAGAACGCCGCCCGCCGACAGCAGCAGGCCGACCGGATCGAGGCGGCGGCTGCCGCCGTGCGATTCCGCGAGCACTCGCGCCGCGAACGGCAGCACCAGCAGGCCGATCGGCACGTTCAGCCAGAAGATCCACTGCCAGCTGAGCCCGTCCACCACCGCACCGCCGACGAGCGGCCCGAGCGCGACGCCGAGACCGGCGATCCCACCCCAGATGCCGATGGCCGCGTTGCGCAACCGTTCCGGCACCGCCGCCGACAGCAACGTCAGCGACAGCGGCATCACGCCCGCCGCACCGAAGCCCTGCACCGCGCGTGCGGCGATCAGTATGCCCGGCTCGGTCGCCAGCGCGCAGGCGGCGGACGCCAGCGTGAACAGGCCGATGCCGAACAGGAAGATCCGGCGCCTGCCCAGCCGGTCGCCGATGGCGGAGGCGGTGAGCAGCAGCGAGGCGAACGACAGCGTGTACGCGTTGACGAACCACTGCAGGTCGGCCAGCGAGGCACCCAGTTCGGTGCGGATCACCGGCAGCGCGTTCGTCACGACCAGGTTGTCCAGCGTGACCATGAACATCGGGATGCCGACGGCGGCCAGGACGGCGGCGAGCCTGCGCCCGCCGATCGTCCGCGCGGGCGCCGCGACCGGCGCCGCGGCGGCGGATGGGAGAGTTTCGGTCATGTCCGTCCTTGTTGTAATTGACTGATAACAACTGATTCGAACAGTATGCATTGACTGATAACATGTCAAGGGCAGGCCCCGAAGGCGAGTTCTCGCCCGATATGGCGAGGCGTTCTCACCCGGAGCGGCGGACGCCCTGCCGCGAAAACGACAGAAATGGAGCACGATGGCGGGAACGACCAGGATCAGAATGACCGCGACCGAACGGGGCGAGCAGGTATTGCGCGCGGCCGTCTCGGCCTTCGCCGAATCCGGTTACGCCGCCACCCGCACCGACGAGATCGCCAGGCGCGCAGGCGTTTCTCAGCCGTACGTGATCCGGCTCTTCGGCACCAAACAGCACCTGTTCCGCGCCGCGATGCACCGCGTATGCGACCGGATCGAAGAAATCTTCCGAGCGTCACGCAACGCGGCGCCCCGCGATGCGAGCCCCGACGAGGCGCTGACCGCCCTCGCCAACGGCTTTTCGATGTTCCTAGCCGAACGCGAACTGCTCCAGGTGCTACTGCACGGCTTCGCCGCCAGTGCCGACCCCGAGATCGGCGACGAGGTAAGGGCGCGGTTCGGCGGGATCTACCGACTGATCCGGGAACTGACCGGAGCACCCGAAACCGAGGTACGGCGGTTCCTCTCCACCGGCATGTTGCTCACGGTGATGAGCGCGATGCGGGTTGCCGGGCCCGACGCGGTACCCGCGGACTGGGCGACGGAGATCATGGAAGACCTGGGCAAATACGGCGATTGACCAGGCGGGGCTACGTCCCGCCGGACCGGACATCCGGTGCCGGACCGGGGCGTCACCGTTCGCGGCAGCCACAGCCGACCCGGAGGGCACACCGTGATGACGCGATCGCCACCGCCGCACGCAATGCGTTTCCACCGAAGCAACACCGACCATTGCCCGTTCGCGACGCCGCAGGCGCCGCATATTAACCGCCGTAGCGGACGCGAGAGTTCGCGTAGAGGCAGATCGCGGCGGCGGTGGCCAGATTCAGGCTCTCGGCGCGGCCGCGAATGGGGATGCGGATGCGGTGGTCGGCGCGGCGCGCGACGGCGGGGTCCAAGCCGTGCGCCTCGTTCCCGAACAGCCACGCGACCGGTCGGGTGAACAGCTCATCGGCGTCGTCGAGATCGACTTCGCCGTTCGCCGCGGTCGCCAGGATCGTGATGCCCGCCGCCGCGATCGCCTCCAGCGTTTCGGCGACGTCCCGGTGCCGTGCGATCGGCACGTGGAAGATGCTGCCCGCGCTGGCCCGCACGCACTTGCCGTTGTGCGGGTCGACGGTGTCGCCCGCCAGCACGACGCCGTCGGCGCCGACGGAATCGGCGACCCGGACCAGCGTCCCCGCGTTCCCGGGCTCAGCCATCTCGACCGGAACGGCAAGTATCCGCGGGCTCGCGTCGAGGATTCGCGCCAAAGGCACGTCGAGCAGATCGCAGACCGCCACCAGCCCCGGAGCCGTGACGGTCTCGCCGAGATGCTGTGCCGCGCGGTCGCTCACCAGCGTGGTGCGAACCCCCGTGGCGGCCGCGGCGGCGATCAGCGCGTGGTCGCGTTCGGCGGCCGCTCGCGAGTAGAACAGTTCGTGCACCCGCGCCGTCTCCAGTGCGGCGGCGACGGCGTTGGCGCCCTCGGCGAGGAATCGGCCCGCCTTGCGACGCTGCGCGCTGCGCTGGAGCTTGACAGCGGAAACGACCCGAGGATTGCGCCAGTCGATAGCTTCAGCTTCCACAGCGACCTGCCGATGTCGACCCCGGCACGGGAGCGACTCGCGGATTGCGCGAGCTCATCGAGAGATGGCTCAGCGGATCGGCCGGAGGTCTACTCGACAGAACGACCCGTGGATTGCGCTCGCTGAGCGCTTCCACGGGTCGTTCCGACAGATGTTCTTGTGTCAACGAAGCCTGGCTCAGGCGGCCGGGGCGTTGACATCCTGCGGCAGGGCGGCCTTGGCGACCGCGACGAGACCGGCGAACGCCTCGGCGTCCGACACCGCGAGCTCGGCGAGAATCTTGCGGTCCACCTCGACACCCGCGGCCTTCAGGCCCTGGATGAAGCGGTTGTAGGTGATGTCGTTGATCCGCGCCGCGGCGTTGATCCGGGCGATCCACAGCTTGCGGAAGTCACCCTTGCGCGCCCGGCGGTCCCGGTACGCGTAGGTGAGCGAGTGCAGCTGCTGCTCCTTGGCCTTGCGGTACAGCCGCGAGCGCTGGCCGCGGTAGCCCTTGGAGGCCTCGAGAATGGAACGGCGCTTCTTCTGCGCGTTGACGGCCCTTTTGACGCGTGCCACTGGTCAGTCCTGTTCGATGTGGGGGCGCGGAGCGGCGCCCGGAAATGGGTCGGGAATGGCGCCGGACATGGTCCGGTCGCGATGCGCCGGCTGGTCTGCGCGGCGGCGCAATCAGATACCGAGCAGCTTCTTCACGCGACGGACGTCGGCGGCGGCGACGACCTCCACGCCGTCCAGACGACGAGTCCGGCGGGTGGGCTTGTGCTCGAACAGGTGGCGACGGTTCGCCTGCTGGCGGAGCAGCTTGCCTTTACCGGACACCTTGAATCGCTTCGAGGCGCCGCTGTGGCTCTTCATCTTCGGCATGGATTCCTCTATCTGTCGTCCGGCGGCCCCGTGGGACCGCCGGTGTTCTGATCGGTGTTACTGCGGGCCGGCCGTCTCGGCCTGCTCCGCGGCGGGCTGGCCGGCCGGTGCGGCGCTGGGCGCCGGGCGCTGGGCGGACTCCTGCTGCGCCTTCACCCGCGTCTTCGCACCCTTGTGGGGGGCGAGGACCATGGTCATGTTGCGACCGTCCTGCTTGGCCGAGGTTTCCACGAAACCGAGGTCGGCGACGTCGGACGCCAGCCGCTGCAGCAGCCGGAAGCCGAGTTCCGGCCGGGACTGCTCACGGCCGCGGAACATGATCGTCACCTTGACCTTGGACCCGGCCTCGAGGAAGCGCACGACGTTGCGCTTCTTGGTCTCGTAGTCGTGATCATCGATCTTCGGACGGAGCTTCTGCTCCTTGATCACCGTCTGCTGCTGGTTCTTCCGAGACTCGCGCGCCTTCTGCGCCGTCTCGTACTTGAACTTGCCGTAGTCCATGATCTTGCAGACCGGTGGACGGGCATCGGGTGCCACCTCGACGAGATCGAGGTCGGCTTCGAGGGCGACGCGTAATGCATCCTCAACACGCACGATCCCAACCTGCTCGCCGCCAGGTCCGATGAGCCGGACCTCGGGAACACGGATGCGATCGTTGATGCGGGTCTCAGTGCTGATGGGGCCTCCTAGGTCAAGCGGTGTCGTCAGACGACCGCACGCAATAACTGCAACCCCTGTTCAACACGAAGGCCCCGGTGCGGTATTCCGCGACACGGGGCCCGATGTCGACCGATCGCCGATCGCGAGCGAACTCGGATCGACCCTCGTGTGGCGGCTCTCCTGCGAGAACCGCGGCACGAGAAACCCGCCCTCGCGGGGCGGGTGACCGGACCGTTGGCCGTACGATCACTCGTCGGCAACGGTGGGAGTCGGGCTCCACTTATCAGCCCCGGGCAAGCCCCGGGGCGGTCGTCAGCGGACAGTCTAACATTCCGTTCGGCTATCGCCGAATCGGCACGAATCGGGACGAAATTCGTTTGCCCGGGCGTGTGCGGCGCCCTGGTGGTGGGGCGCTGCGATCGATCACGCCGAGGGGAAGACCCCACCCGCACGCGAGGACGTGCACTGGCCCGGCGACGGCCCGGCGGCCATCACCTGTCTGCGCGATCTCGGCACCGAGTGGGAGCGCGTGCTCGACGGACTGACCGAATCGGACCTGGATCGCCCCTCCGCCTATCCCTGGCCCGCCGACGCCGGGCTGACCCTCGCGCATCTGGCCGGCTGGGTGAACGCGGAGCTGATGAAGAACGTCGCGGAGATCGGCCACCTCCGGATGCTGCGGGCGGCGTCGCTAGCCTGATGGGCATGACTGACGAGCTCGACTCCTCCGTACGCGAACTGGCCGACATCCCCGCGGTCGAGGTGATCAGCCGTGCCGCCGTGATGCTGATGAGCTCGGCGGCGGAGAAGCTCGGGCTGGCCGACGCCGATCCGGACGCCAGTCCGCGCCGCGACCTGGACGAGGCGCGGCGGGTGATCACCGCGCTGGCCGGGCTGGTGACGGCGTCGGTGGAGTACCTGGGCCCGCATGCCGGGCCGATCCGCGAGGGTCTGCAATCGCTGCAGCGCGCCTTCCGCGAATCCTCCGCCCATCCCGACGAGCCGGGCAAAGGTCCGGGCGAGAAATACACCGGCCCGGTCTACTGACTCGAAGCTGAACTCACTCCCGCCGAGGCATCGGCTGGAAAGCCATCCAGCCGCTGCCATGCGCCACCCCAGGCGCGCGAGGCGGAAATTCTGGACGAAACACACTCTCCCACACCAAAGTTTAGGAAAATTCCCAGCGGGTAGGGCACAGTGAGGCCATGGCTACTCGGATTCTTCTCGCTCCCGGATTCTGGCTCGGTGCATGGGCGTGGGACGAGGTCGCCCCCGATTTGCGCCGGCGCGGCAACGAGGTAACCGCGCTCACGCTGCCCGGCTTGGACGCCGCGGACCCCGACCGGTTGTCGGCGACCCTGGAAACCCAGGCGCAGGCCATCCTCGACGCGGTGCCCACGGGTGAAACCGTCGTGCTGGTCGCGCATTCCGGCGGCGCGGCGCCCGCCTATCTGGCCATCGACCGCTCGCCCGAACTGTTCCGCCGCGCGATCTACGTCGACAGCGCGCCGCTGCCGAACGGCTTCGTCATCAACTCCGCGCTCGACATCGCGGCACGCGAATGGACGCTGCCGGAATGGTCCGACCTGGAAGCCGAGGGCAGCAGCCTGGCCGGACTGGACGAGCTGGCCTTGGCACGCTTCCGCGAGCGCGCCGTGTCCGAGCCGGTGTCCATCGCCGCGGCGCCGCTGCGCCTGAGTGATTCCCCCGAACGGCTCGCCGTCCCCACCACCGTTGTCTGCAGCACCATGACCGCCGAACTGGTCAAGAAGCTGCGGGACAACGGCGAAACGTCGATCTTCGCCGAGCTGGGCCGCATCGACGCCGAATATGTCGACCTGCCGACCGGTCACTGGCCGATGTGGTCCAAGCCGAAAGAACTCGCGGAGCTCATCGACGCGATCGCAAACCGCTGACAGCATCGCCAGGCGACACCTTCAACCGCCGACCGGCCAACGCACCGACGACGAAAACGGCGCGACCCGATCGAACCCGGACCCCACCGCGCCCACGACGGGTCAGCCGACCGCCGCCGCCTTCTTCGTCACCCGCTTGGTCGCCTTGACAGCGGTGGATTCGGCTCCCCGCGCCGACTTCTTCGCCGGAGCCTTCTTCGCGGCTTTCGGCGCGGGCGGCTGGTTCAGCGCCTCCCGGAGGAACTGCCCGGTGTAGCTGCCCGCGACCGCCGCGACATCTTCCGGCGTGCCCTGGGCCACCACGGTGCCGCCGCCGGATCCGCCCTCCGGACCCATATCGATCACCCAGTCGGAGGTCTTGATGACGTCCAGGTTGTGTTCGATCACGATCACCGTGTTGCCCTTGTCCACCAGCCCGTTGATCACGGCGAGCAGCTTGCGGATGTCCTCGAAGTGCAGGCCGGTGGTCGGCTCGTCGAGGATGTACACCGTGCGTCCGGTGGACCGCTTCTGCAGTTCGGCGGCCAGTTTCACGCGCTGCGCCTCGCCGCCGGACAGGGTCGGCGCGCTCTGGCCGAGACGCACGTAGCCGAGCCCGACGTCCACCAGGGTCTTCAGATAGCGGTAGATCGAGGTGACCGGTTCGAAGAACGCCGCGGCCTCCTCGATGGACATGTCCAGCACCTCGGCGATGGTCTTGCCTTTGTAGTGCACCTCGAGGGTTTCCCGGTTGTAGCGGGCGCCGTGGCAGACCTCACACGGGACGTACACGTCCGGCAGGAAGTTCATCTCGATCTTCAGCGTGCCGTCGCCGGAGCAGGCCTCGCAGCGGCCGCCCTTGACGTTGAACGAGAATCGGCCCGGCTGGTAACCGCGGACCTTCGCCTCGGTGGTGGCCGCGAACAGCGTGCGGATCTTGTCGAAGACGCCCGTGTAGGTGGCCGGGTTGGACCGCGGCGTCCGGCCGATCGGCGACTGGTCCACCTGCACGAGTTTGTCCAGGTGGTCGAGCCCGTTGACCCGGGTGTGCCGGCCCGGCACCTGCCGCGCGCCGTTGAGCCGGTTCGCCAGCACCGTGGCCAGGATGTCGTTCACCAGCGTGGACTTGCCCGATCCGGATACGCCGGTCACCGCGGTGAGCACGCCCAGCGGGAAGCTGACGTCGATGCCGGTGAGATTGTGCTCGCTGGCCCCGACCACGGTGAGCTGCCGCTTCTTGCTGACCGGCCGGCGTACCAGCGGTACCTCGATGCGCTCCCGGCCGGAGAGGTAGGCGCCGGTGAGCGAATTCGGGTCGGTGAGCAGTTCCTCGTACGGCCCGCTGTGCACCACCGTGCCGCCGTGCTCGCCGGCGTACGGGCCGATGTCGACCACCCAGTCGGAGGCGCGGATGGTGTCCTCGTCGTGCTCGACGACGATCAGCGTGTTGCCCAGATTCCGCAGGCGCGTGAGTGTTTCGATGAGCCTGCGGTTGTCCCGCTGATGCAGGCCGATGGACGGCTCGTCGAGCACGTAGAGTACGCCGACCAGGCCGGAGCCGATCTGGGTGGCGAGCCGGATGCGCTGTGCCTCGCCACCGGAGAGGGTGGCGGCCGCGCGGGAGAGCGTCAGGTACTCCAAGCCGACATCGAGCAGGAAGCCCAGTCGCGCCTGCACCTCCTTGAGCACCTGCCCGGCGATGGCGGTCTCGCGCTCCCCCAGGGTGAGCGAGTTCAAGAACCGGGAGCATTCGCCGATGGACAGATCACTGACGTCGGCGATGGATTTCTTGTGGCCGTTCGCCGCGATGGTGACCGCGAGGATCTCCGGGCGCAGCCGAGCGCCGTTGCACACCGGGCACGGGATGTCGCGCATGTACCCGTCGTAGTGCTCTTTCATCTGCTCGGACTCGGTGTTCTCCATGCGCCGCTGCAAGAACGGCATCACGCCCTCGAAATCCGCGTAGTACGAGCGTTTGCGGCCGTAGCGGTTGGTGTAGGACACGTGCACCTGGTCGGCGCTGCCCTCGAGCACGGCTTTGCGCGCCTTGGGCGGGAGGTCCTGCCACGGGGTGTCCATCGAGAAACCGATGGAATCGGCGAGGCCGGACAGCAGCCGGGTGAAGTACTCGGCGGTCTGCCCGCGCGACCACGGGGCGATCGCGCCGTCGTTCAGGCTCAGCGCCGGGTCGGGCACCACCAGCTCCGGGTCGACCTCCTTGCGGATGCCGAGGCCGGTGCAGTCCGGGCAGGCGCCGTAGGGCGAGTTGAACGAGAACGAGCGCGGCTCCAGGTCCTCGATGTCGAGCGGGTGACCGTTCGGGCAGGCCAGGCGCTCGGAGAAGCGGCGCTCCCGGTCGTGCGCGTGCTCGTCGCGGTCGACGAAATCGAGCACGACGATGCCGTCGGCCAGCCGCAGCGCGGTCTCGATGGAGTCGGTCAGGCGCTGCTTGGAGCTCGGTTTGACCGCGAGGCGATCGACGACGACCTCGACGTCGTGCTTCTCCTGCTTCTTCAGCTTCGGCGGATCGGTGAGCGGATACACCACGCCGTCGACCCGCACCCGGGAGTAACCCTGGGTGTTGAGCTGGTCGAAGAGGTCGACGAACTCGCCCTTGCGGGTGCGCACCACCGGCGCGAGCACTTGGAAGCGGATGCCCTCCTCCATGGCGAGCACCTGGTCGACGATCTGCTGTGGCGTCTGCTTGGCGATCAGCTCACCGCAGACCGGGCAGTGCGGGGTGCCCGCGCGTGCGTAGAGCAGACGCAGGTAGTCGTACACCTCGGTGATGGTCCCCACGGTCGAACGGGGATTGCGGTTGGTCGACTTCTGGTCGATCGAGACCGCGGGCGAGAGACCCTCGATGAAGTCGACGTCGGGCTTGTCCATCTGGCCGAGGAACTGGCGCGCGTAGGCCGACAGCGACTCGACGTAGCGCCGCTGCCCTTCCGCGAAGATCGTGTCGAAGGCCAAACTCGACTTGCCCGAGCCGGACAGACCGGTGAACACGATGAGACTGTCGCGGGGCAGGTCGAGATCGACCCCCTTCAGGTTGTGCTCCCGAGCTCCGCGCACAGTGAGGCGTTCCGCCACAGGCCGTCCCTTCTCCTTCGTGTTCGGCGTCCAGACATACCCCCGGCCGCCATGCTAGGCATCGGCACCGACAAGTTTCGCCGACCGCCCGTCACCTCGATGAATGGCGGGGACGCTGCGGCCGGAGATCACGGATGGAGCCGGGAAACGGGCCAGGACGCCTCCGTAGCATCGCCCTCTCGGCACCACTGGTCAACAGCAGGGCGCGGGCGGTCATTCCCCTGGGTGGCTTTGCGGTGCCACAGGGCGGGCCGTGCGGACTTCCGAGCAAGTCGACCCCGGCATGCCCATGGTGATACAGCTCCCCGACTCCGCGCCGAGCGCGCGGATAGCCGACTAGACTGAGCGGGCTCTGCGCACCCCACCGGACTCCGGAAACATCTATGACGGACGTCACTCCCAGCCTCCCGGCTACGGTGCTCGACACCTTGCGCGCCATCGTGCGGACCGCCGCACGCCTCGTCGACGCACGCTACGGCGCGCTCGGCGTGCGCGGGCACGACCGGCAGCTGGTCGAATTCATCCACGAGGGCATCGACGACGCGACCCGCGCGGAGATCGGCCGACTGCCCGAGGGGCACGGCATGCTGGGACTGCTGTTCCTGCAGCCGGAACCGATCCGGCTGGCGGATCTGTCGAAACATCCCGCGGCCGTGGGATTTCCGCCGCGGCATCCGCCGATGGGCAGCTTCCTCGGTGTCCCGGTGCGCATCGGCGAGGAGATCTTCGGCAACCTGTACCTCACGGAAAAGGCAGGCGGGCAACTGTTCACCGATGACGACGAGTCGATCGTGCTGGCGCTGGCCGCCGCGGCGGGCATCGCGATCGAGAACGCCAGGCTGTACGAGTCCGCGCGGACCAGGCAGGCATGGATCACGGCGACCCGCGACATCGCGACCGAGTTCCTCGCGGGCACCACGCCGGACCTGGTCCTCGCCCAAGTGGTCGCCCGCGCTCGCGCGCTGACCGGCTCGCAGCAGGCGCTGCTCGCCGTGGTGCCGCCGGGGACGCCACCCCAAGAGGCCACCGAGCTCCTCGTGGCGCAATGGTTCGGCCCCGGCCCCGGCCCGCGGCGGGTGCGCAGCGCCGACACCGCCACCGGCAAGGCGCTCACCGAACGCGCGGTGGTGCAGGTGACCGACGCCGGGGCCGTCGATCTGGGCGCACCGATCGGGCCGGCGGGGCCCGCGCTGATCCTGCCGCTGCGGACGGCCGACCTCGTGCTCGGCGTGCTGATCCTCGCGCGCCCGCCCGCCCGCGGTTCCTACACCGACGACTTGGTCGAGCTGACCGCGGCCTTCACCGACCAGGCGGCGCTGGCCATGCAGCTGGCCGACACCCAGCGCAGGATGCGAGAGCTCGACGTGCTGGCCGACCGCGACCGCATCGCGCGCGATCTGCACGACCACGTCATCCAGCGGCTGTTCGCGGTCGGCCTCGGGCTGCGGGCCACTGCCGCCCGCACCGACGACCCGGAAGTGCGGCAACGGCTTTCGGCCGAGATGGACGGCTTGCAGGAGGTGGTGCAGGAGATCCGCACGTCGATCTTCGACCTGCACGGCGGCGACCCGCTGCGGCGACGGCTGGAGGACGCGATCCGGCAGCAGACCGCGGACGCCGCCTTCCGGACCAGCGTGCGGTTCTCCGGACCGTTGTCGGTGGTGGGCGACGCACTCGCCGATCACGCGGAAGCCGTGGTGCGCGAATCGGTCAGCAACGCGGTGCGTCACTCCGGCGGGAACCGGCTGTCGGTCGAGATCGCCGTCGGTGACGAACTGACCGTCCTAGTCGAGGACAACGGCGCGGGCATGCCCGCGAACGTGACGCGCAGCGGACTGGCCAATCTCGCGCACCGCGCGCATCTCTCGGACGGCCACTGCACCGTGGAACGCACCGCGGACGGCGGCACCAGGGTCCACTGGTCCGCGCCGCTCGCCTAGCGCATCAAGCGGGCAGGACGAGCGCGAGGTCGTCGTCGTAGCGCCGGTACAGCAGCCCACCGCGGCCGCGGTCCGGGTCGGTGTAGAACAGGAACGGCAATCCTTTGCGGCAGAGCACGTTCGCCGCATCGGCCGGATTGAGGCGCGGCGCCGGTTCCGCGTCGACGACGACCGGGACGGAGCCCGCGATCACTTCCGGCGACCAGTCCGGCGGGCACGTCGCGCGCTGCCGGATGAGGCGCACACCCTCCGCGGCCCAGTGCACCACCGCGTCCTCGCCGGTCTCGACGTCGGTGAACAGGTGGGCGTCGTAGTCCATCGCGTCCAGCACGGCGACCGCCTCGGCGGGCGTGCAGGTCAGCAAGGTGCAGTGTTTCCTGCGGACGATCTCCCGCGGTTCGCCGACCAGGGCCAGCGCGGGGCGAGCCGGGTCCGGCCAGGTCCGCGACTCGCGCGCGGCCAGCCTGGCCAGGTGACGGTCGAGGCGTTCGACGGCGAACGTCACCGCGAAGCCGCGTGGACCGGTGACCTGGACCCGCGTGGTGAAGTTCTGGCCGCGGACAGTGGCCTGCACCACCGTCGGCTCTTCCGGGTCGGATGGCGCGGTGAGGCGTGCCCGGGCGGCGGCGTCGAGGTGATGTCTGCGCAGGACGCGGCCGATCCCCCGCACCGTCCTGGTCACGTCCAGGTCCGGTACGGGTCCGCGAGCGGTCACCGCCACTTCCGGTTCCGCCGCCGTCGCCCACTGTTCCGACGTGAATCGCCGCCCCGAGGAAACCATCTGTCACGCCCCACTTTCCAGATCGATCCAGTGCACCCATGCCACCACTGCAGAAGTGCCGCGAACAGGGCCGAAAGTCACCATTGGTGAATACGACTGGCGCAGTGACGGTTCCGTTCCCGATTGGACACTCAACACCATGCACCATGGTACGGACCATGATCAGCGCAATCCACCCCCGCGACGCCATGCTCACGCCCGCCGGAACGACCAGCGGCCGCGGCGCGTAGCTGTGTGGACGTCGGCGAACAGGTGCGTCCTGGACCGTGGTCCCGCCGGGTATCCGGTCCGGAGCGATGCCGCGCTTGCCGCTGAGCACCCCCACCGACGCTGCCGGCTCAGTCGGATCAGGTGATCGCGCCGATCCCGGCTGTCTCATAAGATCTTGATGCCGGGGTTGTTCGAGCCCGGAACCGCGCAGCGTTGTCCGGGTCGACGCCCGGCAGCATCGCTGCCGCATCGGCTACCCCGGCCGAGCACGCGGTCGTCCGCACCGGGACGCGGACGGTTCTGTGATGAACGCCGGATCGAACCCGAAATAGTGCCGGTACTGTGATTCAGAGCGATAGCGTGGTCGGTGTGATCTTGTCCACGTCGATACCACAATAATCCCGTGTTCCAATGGCCATAATGGGGTCGATGATCGGGGGTTCGAGTGGGTGATGACAAGCTAGCCGCCGCGGTCGACGCCGCCGAACAGCTGGCCGCGCGCTACCGCTCCCTGGTCGAGCACACCCCCGACGGGATCTGTGTGCACGAGGGCGGGATGGTCGTCTACGTCAATCCCGCTACCATCCGTCTGCTCGCCGCCGAGAGCGCCGAGCAGGTGGTCGGCAGGCCGCTGACCGACTTCGTCCATCCGGCCTCGGTCCCCGCGCTGCTCGACCGCATCGGCGCACTCACCGTCGCGGGCGCTGCCTCCGCTCCCACCGAGATCACGCTGATGCGACTGGACGGCGGGACCGTCCCCGCCGAGACGGTGTCGGTGCTGACCGCGTGGCACGACCGCCTCGCCTATCAGGTGGTCATCCACGACCTGACCGCCCAGCGTCACGCCGAGGCCGCGCAGCGCAAGGCCGAGCACTACTTCACCACCGTGGTCTCCCAGCTGGAGGAGGGTGTCGTGGTGATCGATCCGGAGGGGCGGATCGAATCGATGAATCCCGCGGCCAAACGCATCTTCGGCACCGAGGGACCCGACCGGCAGGTGATCGGCCGCACCATCCAGTCGCTGCCGCTGGTGCTGCTGGACGCCAACGCCCAGCCGCTGCCGCCGAGCCGCCATCCCGTCGCACGCACCCTCGCCACGGGCGAGACCATCACCGGCTACATCTTCGGGGTCGACCGCGTGGACGGCCAGCGCCGCTGGCTGTCGGGCAGCAGCCGCCTGCTCAATCCCGGCGACGCGCGTTCGTCGGCGGTCTCGTCCTTCGCCGACATCACCGAATTCCGCGCCAGCAGGCGGCAACTGGAGTACCAGGCCACGCACGATTCGCTGACCGGCCTGGCGAACCGCTCGTTGATCCTGTCCCAGCTGGCCGGCGCGCTGGCCAGCACCGAGGAACTACTGCCGGTGTCCACCGTGCTGTTCATCGACCTGGACGGGTTCAAGGCGATCAACGACACGCTCGGGCACGCCATCGGCGACACCGTGCTGCAGATCGTCGCGCAGCGGCTGCAACGCGCGCTGCGCGGTGACGACATCGTCGGCAGGCTCGGCGGAGACGAGTTCCTCGTGCTGCTGTCCGGGGTCACCCGGCGGGTCGACATCGACGCGCTGGTGGCCCGGCTCCGTTCCACCATGGCCGAGCCGATCATCGCCCGCGGGCACCGCATCCAGGTGAACGCCTCGATCGGGGTCACCGAGCTCAGCGCGGGCGACCGCCGCACCCCGGAGGCCGTGCTGCACGACGCGGACCTGGCGATGTACCGCGCGAAGCCGCCGGGACACCGGGACGGCGCCGCCGCCCTCGGCCGCAGACCGAACAGCACCCACGCCTCCTGACGGGTTGTCCATGATCATCGAACACGCCCTGCTGCCCGTTCGCCCGGAGTCGGCCGCCGACTTCGAGGCCGCCTTCGCGGCGGCGCGGCCGATCATCGCGAGCATGCCCGGATTCCGATCGCTGTCGCTGTCACGCGGCATCGAGTCGCCGGGCAGCTACCTGTTGCGGGTGGAGTGGGACCACCTCGACGATCACGTCGTCGGATTCCGCGGCTCCCCGGAATACCAGCGCTGGAAGGATCTCTTGCATCACTTCTACGACCCGTTCCCGGTGGTCGAGCACTTCGCGCCGGTGGTGCCCGCCGCGGCCGACGATCACGGCGCCGGGTCGCCGTCATGGGCGTCACCTGCGATTACGGCGAGCCCTCCGCAACCCCAGTAGACTCGACAACCCTGCTTTCCGAGCGGTCACCTGCCCGGCCGGGTAGCGTGCTCGTGGCTCTTCGCGGTGACAAGGAGTTCCGTTTTGCCCGACCTCACTCAGGACCGTGCCACCGATGCCGGCACCCCCGAGCGGACCCGCGAGACCGAACAGGAACAGACCTACCTGTCGGTGCTGTACGACCGGCTGGACGAGATGCGCGCCTACGCGCGCAACCGGCTGCGCACCGTGTTGCTGGAGACCGGCGGCACGCCGCAAGCCCGCAGCGAGCGGGAGTCCTTCACCCAGCTCTACAGCGAGGACCTGGCGAAATACGACGCCGCCGAACACGGGCTGTGCTTCGGCCGCATCGACCTCGACGGTGACCAGGAGGAGTACCGCTACATCGGCAGGCTCGGCATCCTGGACGAGAAGGACGACTACGAGAGCCTGCTGCTGGACTGGCGCGCCCCGCTGGCCCGGCCGTTCTACCTGGCCACCACCGCGGCGCCCGACGGCGTGACCCGCCGCAGGCACATCCGCTCGCGCAACCGCATGGTGACCGCGATCAACGACGAATACCTCGATCTGGAGGCCGCTCGCCGGGCCGGCGTCACCGCGGCCGACGGCGGTGTCGGCAGCGAGAGCGCTTTGCTGGCCGCGCTCAACGCCGCACGCACCGGCCACATGAACGACATCGTCGAGACGATCCAGCACGAGCAGGACGCGATCATCCGCTCCGAGCACAAGAGCGTGCTCGTCGTGCAGGGCGGGCCGGGCACCGGCAAGACCGCCGTCGCGCTGCACCGCGCCGCATACCTGCTCTACACCTACCGCCAGCAGCTGGCCAAGAGCGGCGTGCTGATCATCGGTCCGAACGCCACCTTCCTGGACTACATCGGTCAAGTGCTCCCGTCGCTCGGCGAGACGGGAGTCCTGCTGTCCACCATCGGCGACCTCTACCCGGGCGTGCGGGCAACCCGCGAGGACTCGCTGCGCGCGGGCGAGATCAAGGGTTCGCTGGCGATACTCGACGTGCTCAAGCAGGCGGTGCGCGACCGTCAGGAACTGCCGGCCGAACCGATCCGGCTGAGCTTCGACGGGTATCCGGTCGTGCTGGACCGCAAGATCGTCAGCAAGGCACGCGGCCGCGCCCGGTCCTCGCGACGCCCGCACAATCTGGCCCGGCCGATCTTCGCCGCCTCGGTGATCGACGCGCTGACCGACCAGCTCGCGCACACCATGGGCGCCGATCTCTCCGGTGGTCCCAGCCTGCTCAGTTCGGCCGATCTCACCGAGATCCGGGACGAGATGCGCGCCGACCCGCAGATCCAGGCCGCCATCAGCGACCTGTGGCCGATTCTGTCGCCGCAGGACGTCCTCGCCGACCTGCTCGCCGACCCGAAGCGACTGGACCGGGCCGCGAGCTCGCTGGACCCGGCCGACCGCGCCGAATTGCTGCGTCCCGACAACGGCGAGTTCAGCGCCGCCGACGCGCCGCTGCTGGACGAGCTCGCCGAATTGCTCGGCGTGGACGACACCGAGGAGCGCGAGCGCGCCCGTCGCCGCTGGCGCGCCCAGCTCGCCGAGGCGCAGGACGCGCTGGACATCCTGACCGGCTCCGCACCGCAGGATCTCGAAGACGAGCTCGACCCCGAGATCCTCATGGCCTACGACCTGATCGACGCCGGCCAGCTGGCCGAACGCCAGGACGTGCGTACTCGGCAGACCACCGCGGAACGCGCCGCGGGCGACCGCACCTGGACCTACGGGCACGTCATCGTGGACGAGGCGCAGGAATTATCGGAGATGGCCTGGCGCATGGTGATGCGGCGCATCCCGAATCGGTGGGTCACCGTGGTCGGCGACGTCGCGCAGACCGGCGACCCCGCGGGCACGTCCTCTTGGCGGCGAATGCTGGAACCCTACGTCGCGGCCCGGTGGAAGCTGACCGAGCTGACCGTCAACTACCGCACGCCCGCCGAGGTCATGGACGTCGCGGCCGACGTTCTCGCCGCGATCGATCCCACCGCGTCCGCGCCGCGGTCGGTGCGCGAGACCGGGGTCGCCCCCCGCGCGTACCGGGTCGCTCCCGGCGACGTGCCCGCGCAGGTCGCTCGGCTCGTCGCCGCCGAGACCGGCCCGGGAACCACGGCGGTGATCGCGCCGCACACGCTGGTGGCGGAGCTGAGCGATCTCGCGGACGAGTCGGTGCGGGTGCTGACCGTGCACGAGGTGAAGGGCTTGGAGTTCGACGCGGTCTACCTGGTCGAGCCGCAGAGCATTCTGGACGAGTCGCCGCGTGGGCTCAACGATCTCTACGTCGCGCTCACCCGAGCGACCCAGCGGCTGGGTGTGGTGCACAGCGCCGAGTTGCCGGAGGTACTCGACCGGCTGCGCTGACAGTGCAGCTGCTGGCCGGCGAAAGGCCCTGTGCCGCAGGCCGACTCGCGTGGATACCGAGCCTCGTACGAATACCGGTTCACGCGCAGGCGCACGTCGCGTCCAGCCGGTCGTACAGTCTCACTTCCGCTCAGGGGGTGCCGTCGCAGGCGGCACGGCCCTGAGCGGGGTCGGGTAGAAACAACCAGCTCAGCGCACGGTGTGCACGATCAGCACATCCGAGCGGGACTTGCGCGCCACGTCGGAGGGCACCGAACCGAGCAGCCTGCCGGTCAGCGTGTTCAGACCACGATTGCCGACCACCAACAGGTCAGCGTCGACCTCCTTGACCAGCGACAGCAGCGACTCCACCGGCTCACCGACCACGGCGCGCTCGATGATGTCGGCCGCACCCGCCGCGATGGCCTTGTCGCGCGCGATGCGCAGGATCTCGCTGGTCGGCGCGGAACCGCGAACCTGGTAGGCATCGTCCTTGAGGACATCGGCGGCGGCGGCGATGTCGCGATCGTCGGTCGGGTAGTACGCGCAGGCCACGACCAGCGTCGCGCCGGAGACGCCGGCCAGAGCGCCGGCCTTCTCGACGGCGACATACGACGAGTCCGAGCCATCGGTACCGACGACAATGGTCCGGTAGGCGGTCATTCTCTCCTCCAACTATGCGGTGGGTCGGGTGCCGCGCGCGGGATCTCCCGGCCAGGTCGGGGCGTCGGCGCGGCGACTGGGGTCGACCATAGCGGCAAACGGAGCGGAAATTTCCGAAATCGCAAGACATCACACTCGCGGTGTTCGACGATTCCCGCCACGGATTCGCCGCGGAATGCCGGAAAGGCCCGACCAACCAGGACCAACCCAATTTCGGTGAAGTAAACCTGTGACGTGCCACAACGGAATCGAACGGTATTGCGTCCCTGGGATATTCGTCACAGGACCAGGTACGTCACATGCGGATCGGCCCGCCCCGGCCGCGCGAAACACGCTCCGGGACGGGCCGATCGACCCTGGGCTACCGTGCCGCTACGGCCACTGCCGATAGTTGGCCCAGAATATGCCGAGAATCGCACCGATGATGTCCATGTCTTCCTCTTCCCGCGATAAAAAGGACAGGCAATATTAGCGCGCCGACCGGACTATAGGTCGAAAAGCGGCCCGGTGATGGTCAATCCGAGTTCGTCCACATGCGCGAAGAACGCGAACAGCATCAGAGCGGCGCCCGCCAGGGCGAGATCCTTGTTGAACTGGATCATCTCTTGCTGCCTGGCTTGCGGATCGGTCTCCTTCCAGAACCCGTGCATCAGGAAGGCGGTCGGCAGCAACATGACCACCAGCAGTAGCGACCCGAGATCGGCCCACACGCCGAGCAGCACACTCAGGCCGCCGAGCGCCAGCAGCGCACCCGAGGCGAGCACGGCGTACGTCGGCATTGGCACGCCCCGGCTCTGCGTGTATCCCGCCATCGCCCCGGTCTGGGCGAAGTGCCCGAATGCGGAGCTGAGGAACAGCACCACGAACAGCACCCGGCCGATCAACACCACGACATCCATGTCCGGCTCCTCGTCGGCTGTCCAGCGACTACGTCCTGGTCGGCATGACCTTTGCGGTGACCTCGTCGCGGGATCGAAGCGAATACTTGGCATATTCCAGCGGAGCCATACCCACTTCGGCGGTGAACTCACGCGAGAAGTGTGCCTGGTCGAAATAGCCCAGCTCCGCGGCCAGCGCGGCGAGATCTTCGGTCCGGCCCTTGGCCAGCAGATCGGCGCCGTCCTGCAATCGATATCGCCGCAGCACCCATTTCGGACCCGCCCCGACGTATCGGCGGAACATGCGCTGCAGCGTGCGAGCGGGCACGCCGAAGCGGTCGGCGATCTGGTCGACCCTGGTCAGCTCCTGGTCGGTGGCCATGGCGTCGACGATGCGCAGCACCAGCCGGTAGGTCGGGTCGTCGACCGCGGGCTTGCCTGCGAGGTACTCCTCGACGACAGCGCGGCGCCGCTCGTCGGTCGGCGAGTCGAGCACCCGTTCGGTCAGACCAGCCGCGTCGGGCATGACGTCGGTGACGGCCACGACGCGGTCCCGGAACGAGCCGACATCGAGCCCGGTGAACGCACCGAAACCGCCCGCCCGGAAGCGGATACCGAATGTCTCCCCTACCCCGCTGAGTTCGCGAATGAATTTGGTGGTGCGCACACCGTTGACGAATCCACCGGTACGCATGGCGGATCGCTCGAAGGTGACGTTCACGCTCGGATAGGACAGCACCTCGGCGCGATACGGCGGCCTGCCGCGCAGATCCCAGCGCACCGCCCAGTACCACTCGACGTAGCGGTCCACCCCGTTGCCGGGCGGCAAACGATGCAGCGAGCGATGTTTGGCTTGCTCGGCCGGATGCAGAATGCCTTTGGTATCGGTGGGCACCAAAGGATTGCGCGACGGGCGCGGTTCTCCGGATTCGGCGTCACTCGGCACGGTGTCGCTTTCTTACAAGACCCGCCGACCACGATCGACAAAAGTTGTGATCATGACGAACACAGTGAATCCCATCGCCGACGGCTACCACTCGATCACCTGCTTTCTCGCTGTCGGTGACGGCAACAAAGCCATTGATTTCTACACCGCCGTCTTCGGGGCCGAGGTGATCGGCCGCAACGACCTGCCCGACGGCCAGCCCGCGCACGCGGAGCTGAAGATCGGCGACTCGACGCTGCAACTGGGGATGCCGATCCCGGACAACGGCGTGCTCGCCCCGAACGGTGAGTGGGTGCACACCTCGATCGTGCACTACTGCCCCGACGTCGACGCGGTCGTGCGGCGCGCCGTCGAGCACGGCGCCCGCAGTGCCGAGGAACCGCAGACCTTCGTGACCGGCGATCGTTACGGCGTGATCATCGATCCCTTCGGCCACCGCTGGGCGGTGCTCACCAAAGTCGAGGACGTCTCGCGCGAGGAAGCCGAGCGCCGGGTCAACGAATGGATGGCCAGCCAGGCCTGATGGCCCCGCCGCCGCCGGTGCGACGCAACTCAACTCAATCCGGCGGCGTCCATGCCGCGCAATTCCTTCTTGAGGTCCGCGATCTCGTCGCGCAACCGGCCGGCGAGTTCGAACTGCAACTCCCTGGCCGCGTTCATCATCTGATCGGTGAGCTCTTTGACGAGATCGGCGAGTTCGGCACGCGGCATCGACTTGACGTCGCGGCCTTCGTACACTCCCGCGCTGACCGCCCGGCCGGGCTCGCCTTGGGCACGCCTGCCGCGGCTGACATTGCGGCCCGAGCCGCCGACCTCCACCTCGGTCTCGTCGGCCTCCCGGTACACCTGGTCGAGGATGTCGGCGATCTTCTTGCGCAACGGCTTCGGATCGATGCCCATCTCCTCGTTGTAGGCGACCTGCTTCGCCCGGCGGCGTTCGGTCTCATCGATGGCGTACCGCATGGAGTCGGTGACCTTGTCCGCGTACATGTGCACTTCGCCGGAGACGTTGCGCGCGGCACGTCCGATCGTCTGGATCAGCGCCGTGGTGCTGCGCAGGAACCCCTCCTTGTCCGCGTCGAGGATCGCCACCAGCGACACCTCGGGCAGATCGAGACCCTCGCGCAGCAGGTTGATGCCCACCAGCACGTCGTATTCGCCGAGCCGCAACTGCCGCAGCAATTCGACGCGGCGCAGGGTGTCGATCTCCGAGTGCAGATAGCGCACCCGGATGCCGAGCCCGAGCAGATAGTCGGTGAGATCCTCGGCCATCTTCTTGGTGAGCGTGGTGACCAGAACCCGCTCGTCGCGCTCGGTGCGTTCCCGGATCTCGTGGATCAGGTCGTCGATCTGGCCCTTGGTCGGTTTGACCACCACCTTGGGATCGACCAAGCCGGTCGGCCGGATGACCTGCTCGACCACCTCGCCGCCGGTCTGCCCCAGCTCGTACGGGCCGGGCGTGGCCGACAGATAGACCGTCTGACCGATGCGGTCGGCGAACTCCTCCCAGGTGAGCGGCCGGTTGTCCACCGCGGACGGCAGGCGGAACCCGTACTCCACCAGGTTGCGCTTGCGGGACATGTCGCCCTCGTACATGCCGCCGATCTGCGGGACGGTGTTGTGTGACTCGTCGATGACGAGCAGGAAATCCTCCGGGAAGTAGTCCAGCAGCGTGGCGGGAGCCGAACCGGCCGCGCGTCCGTCGATGTGGCGCGAATAGTTCTCGATGCCGGAGCAGAACCCGACCTGCCGGATCATCTCCAGGTCGTATTGGGTGCGCATGCGCAGCCGCTGCGCCTCGAGCAATTTGCCCTGGCGCTCCAGTTCGGCGAGCCGCTCCTCGAGTTCGGCCTCGATATCGCGCACCGCGCGCTCCATCCGCTCCGGCCCGGCCACGTAGTGGGTAGCCGGGAAGATCCGCAGCGTGTGGACCTGGCGGACCACGTCGCCGGTGAGCGGGTGCAGGTAGTACAGCGCCTCGATCTCGTCACCGAAGAACTCGATGCGGACCGCGAGTTCCTCGTAGGACGGAATGATCTCCACGGTGTCGCCGCGCACCCGGAACGAGCCGCGGGTGAACGCCATGTCGTTGCGGGTGTACTGCACGTCGACCAGCAGCCGCAGCAGCGCGTCCCGGTCGATCTCGGTGCCCACCTCCAACTGCACCGACCGATCCAGATACGACTGCGGCGTGCCGAGGCCGTAGATGCACGACACCGACGCGACCACCACCACGTCGCGCCGGGACAGCAGGCTGGAGGTCGCCGAATGGCGCAGCCGCTCGACGTCGTCGTTGATCGAGCTGTCCTTCTCGATGTAGGTGTCGGTCTGGGCGATATACGCCTCGGGTTGGTAGTAGTCGTAGTAGGAGACGAAGTACTCGACGGCGTTGTTCGGCAGCATCTCGCGCAGTTCGTTGGCCAGCTGGGCGGCCAGCGTCTTGTTCGGCGCCATCACCAGGGTCGGCCGCTGCAGCCGCTCGATCAGCCAGGCCGTGGTGGCCGATTTGCCGGTGCCGGTGGCCCCGAGCAGCACCACGTCGCGTTCCCCCGCCGTGATCCTGCGCTCCAGCTCAGCGATCGCGGCAGGCTGGTCACCGGCCGGCTGATGCTCGCTGACCACCTCGAACCGGCCGCCGACGCGCTCGATCTCGCCGACCGGGCGGAACTCCGAGCGCGCGAGCGGGTGCTCCGCGGCCCGGTCCTCGTAGCCCTCCGCCGGAATCTCGGTTGCGAATGCCATGTTCACCAGCCTAGGCCCAGCCACCGACAGATTCCTCCGGCGGCGAATCCGCCCGATCCGATGACGCGGGCGGCCCGCTGTCGCGCGGCCATAGCGCCCGGGGCGGCATTACGGGCAGCCCGGCATCGGCCGCATTTCGCAACCCTCGGTGTGGACGAGATGCGCCGCGATCCCACCGTCGCGAGGTGTTCTCACAGCTGTCGCCAGCACTCTGGGCGCAATCGGTTACGTGTCCGAAATGTCCGTTACCGCAACATGTTTCGTGTTCGAGAACACTTTATCGGGAACCCCGCGAACGCCTCGCCCCGGGTGTAGCCTGACGGGGTTGTTCGGATGTTGAAGGATGAACCATGAGCGAGCGAAGCGAGCGAATCATCAACACGGCGCGCACCGCGCATGACGGAGCCGAGCGGAGCGAGGCGCAGTCATGAGCGGTTTGCTTCCCTTACTCGTCGCCGCACCCGCCGTCACCGGTCTTGCCGGATACGTCGCCAGAGATCTCCGCACGATGGTGCCCGCCATGTCCAGTGCCACCACGACCGCACCACCGGGGCCTGCCGAGCCGGCCACTCCGGCGCCGCACCGGCCCAGGGTCGAGTACTTCAATCTCGCCGAGCTCACCAATACCGACGCCAAGGGATTCGTCCGGCCGGTCGAACGCTTCCACGTCGAACCGTGGGGCCTGTACATGGGGCGCATGGTCGGCGGCCCCGATTCGCACTATCTCGAATCCTGGTTGCTGCCGGGACTCTCGCTGCGCGTCTCGGTCGCCCGGCCGAACCCGGCACACCATCGGGACCCCGGTTATCGCCTGGACGTCGGCGAGTTCAGCCGCATCGGCCCCAAGCGCTGGAAGTCGGTGGACCACTACCTGGACATCGTCGTGCGCCGCGGCCGCCCCGCCGAACTGCTCGGCGTCGACGAGCTGCTGGCCGCGCACGCCGCCGGGCTGGTCGACACGGCGCAGGCGCATGGCGCCTTCGACCGCGCCACGGCGGTACTGGACGCACTGGCGGCGCACGATCACAGCGTGGAGGACTGGCTCGCCACCCGCGGCATCACGCTCAGCTGGATGTAGCCGGCCGATTACCGCGTCCGGCTCGACGTGGTCGGGGCGGCGGTAGATTCTTGATGCATGACGCAGGCACCTTCCGTCGACGTGCACCGGCCCAAAGTCGAGTACTTCAATATCGCGGACCTGACCAACACGGACCCGAAAGGCTTCGTACGCCCGGTCGAGCGATACCACGTCGAGCCGTGGGGCCTGTACATGGCGCGCACCTCGGATCATCCGCAGTTCCACTACATCGAGTCCTGGCTGCTGCCGAAGCTGTTCCTCCGCGCGACCGTCTTCCACTACCTCCCCGCACATCGGCGCGACCAGGACTACTACCTCGACGTCGGGGAATTCACCGTGGTCGCGCCGAAGAAGTGGAAGTCCGTCGACCACTATCTCGACATCGTGGTGCGCTCGTCGCGCGAAACCCAGCTGCTGGACGTCGACGAACTGTTCGCCGCGCACGCCGCCGGACTGGTCACCCTCGCCGAGGCCGAGGCCGCCGTGCAGCACGCGACGGCGGCCATCGATGGCATCGCCGCCAACGGCCACACCTTCGAGGGCTGGATGGAGTCCATGGACATCAACCTGACCTGGCTGTAACGCCGTCCGCCCAGGAATGTCACGAACCGCTTGACACGGCTCTACATCGGGCCCAGTATTTAACCAGCAAGTTAATTAGCTAGCTGGTTAAATGAAGTCATGACGGACGATGCCCTCAGTCGAACCTTCGCCGCCTTGGCCGACCCGACCCGCCGGGCGATCCTCGCCCGGCTGGCCGAGGGCGAAGCCACCGTCGGCGAACTAGCGGAGCCGTTCGCGATGAGCCTGCCCGCGATTTCCAAGCATCTGAAGGTGCTCGAACGCGCCGGGCTCGTCACCCGCGGCCGCAACGCCCAGTGGCGCCCGTGCCGCCTGGACGCCGCGCCGCTCGGAGCGGCGACCGACTGGCTGGACCGCTACCGGAAGTTCTGGGATGCCCGCTTCGACCGCCTCGACGAACACCTGCACCGGATACAGAAGAAGGACCGCTCGATATGACCGACCTCCTCGACCTGCCGCAAGGCGACTTGCGCCTGCTCGGTACCGAACTCGCCCAGCGCTTGCTCGCCGCGGATCTCCCCGCGCGCCTCGCCTTCACCGCCGCCGACGGCACACCCCGCGTAATTCCGGTCAACTTCTGGTGGAACGGAACCGAACTCGTGATGGCCGGCTTCGCGCCCTCGAAGCGCTCGCGGCTGCTGCGCACCCGCCCCGATGTCGCGATCACCATCGACACCGACGGCGTCCCACCGGAGGTCCTCCTGATCCGCGGGCGCGCCGAAGTCGGCGAAGCGGACGGGCTGCTGCCCGAGTACGCCGCGGCGATGCGGAAAGGGGGATCCGAGCAGGTCGCCGAGTACCTGGACTTCCTGTCCGATCTGGCACCCCGGATGGAGCGCATCGCGGTGCGCCCGACCTGGGTCGGCCTGATGGACTTCCGGACCCGCTACCCCGAACGAGCGCCCGAATGGATGAAGGAACCGCCGGCCCCCGCGCCGCACCCCGCCCACGAGGAGACGACCCGACCATGAGCGACCGCGAATTCACCATCGTCCGCGTCTTCGACGCACCACGCGAGCTGGTCTTCCAAGCCTGGGTGGACCCGGACCAGCTCACCGAATGGGCCGGGCCGCAAGGCTTTTCCGCGCCGCGCGACCGGATCGTCGTCGAGCCGCGGGTCGGCGGCAGATACGACGCTGTGCTGGTGTCCGACGCCGACGGCAGCAGCTATCCGACCGCGGGCGTGTTCCGCGAGATCGTCGCACCTGAGCGCCTGGTGTTCACGTGGAGCGATCCGACGGGCAAGGAAAGCGTGACGCCCGAATCCGTCGTCACCGTGACCTTCGCCGAGACCCACGATGGCAAGACCAGCGTGTCCTTGCACCTGCTCGCACCTGGCCCGCTCAGCGCGGAGGACGGCGCCGAGGACGGCTGGGCACAGAGCCTGGACCGACTCGCCGCGCTGCTTCGGCTCTAGCGGTCCCGCCAGGCCACGGCTCGCGGATAGGCGGCGTCGAACCACGGCTCCTTGACCGCGAGGTAGGCCGAGGTCGCCTCCGCACCGGCCAGCCCCGCGGCCTTGGCCTCGCCTTCCCGTTTCACCGCGAGATACTCAGCGCGGGCGGCGGCGTCGTCGCGCAGCCAGTCGCGCAGCAGCAGGGCGTACTGCTGACCGGGCGAGCCCTCGGCCCGTATATGCACGTTGGCCAACCGGCCCGGGTCGGCGTTCTGATGGAATCGCTTGGTCCACAGCGCGGTGTCGACACCCGCCGGGTCCTGCGGCGTCGGTTTCGGATTGTCCTGGGTGGTCTCCGGCCGAACCGGGAATCCCGCGGCGCCGAGCGCATCACGCAGGCCGTCGGCAGCCGCCATATCGCGGACCGTGATCTGCAGATCGATCACGTCCTTGGCGGGCAGCCCCGGCACCGAAGTCGAGCCGATGTGGTCGATCCGGGACGCGGCGGCGCCGCAGGCCACCCACAGCCGGGCGATCAGCCGCTGCGCCTGCGCCGGCCAGTCCGGGTTCGCGGGCACGATCCGCAACTCGGTGCGTCGCGCCGTGGTCCCGGTCCGCAGGTTGCGCTCGAACGGCACCAACCGCTGCGCCCACAACCCGCGCACCTCGGCCTCGACCTCGCCGGGCGCGCCACTGTTGTCCAGCAACACATCGGCAACGGCTCGGCGTTGCTCGTCGGTGGCCTGCGCCGAAATACGCGCTCGGGCATCGGCTTCGGCGACACCCCGAAATTCGACCAAGCGGCGGACGCGCGTTTCGGCGTCGACATCCACGACGAGAACGAGATTCATCAGCGGCGCGAGACCGTTTTCCACCAAAAGCGGAATATCTTGCACGACAATAGCGTCCGGCGGCGCCGCGGCGATCAATTCCGCGGTGCGCTTTCCGACCAGCGGGTGGGTAATCGAATTCAGTTTCGCGCGTGCGGCGTCGTCACCGAAAGCCTTGGCGGCCAATGCGGGACGGTCGAGACCTCCGTCCGCGGTGAGAATATCGGCGCCGAACGCCTCGACCAGCGCCGCGAGGCCCTCGGTATCCGGCGCGACCACCTCCCTGGCGATCAGATCGGAGTCGATGATCACCGCGCCGAGGTCCGCGAGGACCTGGGCCACCGTCGACTTGCCCGCTCCCATGCCTCCGGTGAGGCCGATTCGTAACATTCGACCAGTCTTGCACCCGGCAGCCACTGGTGCCTGCGCCGCCCCGATCCGGCCGCCGAAGGCGTACCGCCCGGCGCCCCGAGCGTGCCAACGGGCCCGATGGACGGCAATCAGCCCGGTTACCCAATGCCGCCGCGCATTCCACCACTTCTGCCGCCATTTGCCCGATCCGTGACTACGCCGAGACCGATTCGCAACAATTCCGGAGGTTTCCGGTTCGGCGGGCCGAGTTTCCGACACGCCGAGGCAATTACTCGCGCAAAATACTTTGGCGGCCACTTTCGTTCGGCTAATCTTCGCCGTGGCGAACCAGGCCGACACCAGCAAAGCAAAGGAACAACATTGGGCACCAGAATCAACCAGACGGGTCGCCACCGCCTGGGTAAGGCGGGGCGAGTGCACTGCATTCGTATCCCTGCTGTGGCGGCGGCGCTCGCCGAGCACCGTCGCTCTTGGTTCACCGCGTTCATCAGTCCCGCACGGCACAGTTTCGCCGCCACGCGGAAGCGCGCGACCGCACCCGCGGTCCGCTGGGTACCTGCCACAGCCAGCTGAACCCCCGATGTTCGAAGTGGCCCAGCCTCTCGCCAAGGCTGGGCCACTCTGCTGTGCGCGGCGGCCTGCGTCGCGCGTATTACAACTTTTCGATGATTTCCACGCTGGTTTTCCACAAATCCTCGCCTTTGGCGATGTCATAGGACTCGGCTGAGGACTCGATCTCCCGTCGACCGGAGAAATATCGCCCGGTCGTCCCGGCCAATTCAGGTGCGAGCACGAGTCGAGCCAGTGCGGCAGCCGAACGGCGGGGGGTATGAACATTGATTCCCGGGATGATCGTCAGGGCGGGAAGTAGATAGCGCCATGCCCATCCTTGGATTCCGCGATAATCCCGGCCGAGCCCGGTACCCGGCATGAGACCCGGATCGAAAGCGTTCACCGTGACGGCCGGCGGAACCGTCCCGGTGTCGAGATACCGGGCGAATTCATAGGTCGCCAGAACGTTGCAGAGCTTGGACGTGGTGTACCGGCGGCGACCGGCAAGGCCGGGGCCTACCGTATCGGAGTCGTCCGGATGAGCGAGATCCCATGCCGTCGTGTAGACCGGCCGCGGCATACCGGTGGGCTTCGCCGGGTCGTGAGTGTCGCTGGCGACGAACACGATTCGTCCCGGCGTGGCCATGGTCGGCAGCAGTTCGCGCACCAGCAGGAAGTGTGCGAGGTGGTTGACCGCGAAGGTCTGCTCGATGCCATCGACGGTGCGCACGGCGCCCGACACGATCTGGGTACCCGCATTGCAGACGATCGCGTGCAGCGGTGGCAACCCCAACTCGCCGAACCCGCGGGCGAAACGCCTAACAGCGGGCAGCGAAGCCAGATCGAGGGACATTCCCACGGCCCGGTCGCCGAGCCGAGCCGCGGCCGCGTTCACCGCGTCGGCGCCCCGGCCGGTGATCACGACGACCCGATCCGGGTCCCGGAGAATCGCTTCGGCGGTCCGGAAACCGAGGCTGCCCGTGCCACCGGTGATCAACACTGTGCGCTGGTCGCTCATGACCGCACCTCGCCGGCGCTCGGCTCCGGCACGAGCGACGGCTCGGCTGTGTCCATCGTTCGCTCGCTACGCTCCTGGGCTGTCATGTCTTTCGTGCGGTGGGCGCGCGCGAGCGCGGCGGGCGCGAGCGCCCACAGCGCGGTGAGCAGATCGCCGTACATGATCTGCAAATCGGCGTCGCCGGGTTCGAGCTGCGTCGCGAAGAAGCAGCCGTCGGAGAACGCGACGGCGAACCGCGCCAGTTCCTCGGAGGCGCGCCGCGCGATCTCGGGTTCGGCCGCGTCCGCCAGCATCCCGTTGATCGCCTCGGCGAAGTAGCTCCGCGCGCGCTCGCGCACCCGCTGGACCAGTTCGGCGGCCACTTCGTCCGCAGCACCCTCCAGCGCCAGCAGGTAGAACAGGCGCAGAAAGAGGGGATGGCCGGTGACGGCGGTCGCGCCGCGACGCCGCACCTGCGCCGCACGCTCGCCGGCATCGCCAGGAAGGTCGTCCCAGCGCGGCAGCGACGCGAACCAGCGGGCTGCCCCGCGTTCCATCACCGCGGCAAGCAACCCCTCCTTGCTGCCGAAATGCCAGTACAGCGAGGTGGCCGCGACACCGACTTCCTTGCAGATAGCCGACACCGACGTGCCCGCATATCCGCGTTCGCTCATCAGCCGTTCCGCCACGTCGAGAAATTGCTCCCTCGACGGTGCGCTCTTGTTCTCCGCCTCGGCCCTGGGCTTCTTCGCCATACTCGCACTGTAGGGATCGTTACATACAGAATCAAGAGCATCGCCCCGCGGAAGGACGCCGACAAGCATTCGACAGGCCCAGCCAAAGGCCTGTCGGGGCCCTCGCCTGATCACGAATGCGATCTGCCACCAATCAGGCGGCTCGGGCCTACAGCCCGAGCGAGCCGACCAGGTCCAGCATCTCGGCGCGGAAAAGCTTTGCGGGAGCTTGTGATTGGGGCCGCAGATGACCGTACACTTCGAGAGCGATCAGGCCGTGCATCCGGCCCCACATGCGCAACGCGAGAGCCAGCGCGTCCGGGGGCAGCGCCGGAAATTCGGACCGAACGTGCTCGGTCAGGTTCGCGTCGAAGTCCGACCACGCACACTCACTCATGGTCTGCCGCTGCGCGGCATGCGGCCAGGCAGCCGCCGCGAGACCCACCAAGCCGGTGCAGGCGCGCATTTCGGCCGCAGCGGCGGGGCCGCCGGGTGGCGGCTGATAGCCCGGCACCGGGTCGCCATAGATGAGCCGGAATTCGGCCGGTCGCTCGATCGCCCAGTCGCGCACCGCTTCTCCCCAGGCCACGATGCGTCCGGCCGGGTCTTCGGCGGGCACGGCGTCGCGCGCCGCTTCGAGGCGGTCGACCAATGCGGTGTAGACGTCGGAGATGAGCGTGGAGATCAGGTCGTCGCGGGTGGCGTAGTAGCCGTAGACGGCGCCCGCCGTCATCCCCATCTCACGCGCGATGGCGCGCAACGAGATCGCGTCCGGCCCGCCCTCGGCCAGCAGGTTCATCGCGATCGTCTTGATGTCCACCAAGGTCTGCGCGCGCAGACGTTCCCGGCGACTCCTCACGATCTCGGCCACGGTTGACACTCTACAGCGTTTGACTACTATCAGCCGTGTCGTTACTGAACGGCGTGTAGTAAATGAACTATGCGTAGGGAGTAAGTGTGGAGATCGGGGTATTCGGGGCGACGGGCGTCATCGGTTCGCGCGTCGTCACCGAAGCATTGCAACGGGGGCATCGGGTCACCGCCTTCACGCGCGACGCCGCGCGGATCCCCGCAGGACGGGGACCGGAGACATGGGCGGTGGCCGACTGGCTGAATGCCGACAGCATCGCCGAGGCCATCGCGGGTCTCGACGTCGTCGTGAGCGCGGTGAACGCGGGACACGGGATCCCGGACACCATCGCCAACGCAGGCGATTTCGTCGTCGGCGCGCAGGCGATGGTCGCCGCGCTCCACCGGCAACCGCGGGTACGCCTGATCGCGGTGGGCGGCGCGGGCAGCTTGGAGGTCGCACCAGCGGTCCAGCTGCTCGATACCGGAGACGATTTCATCCGCACCCTCACCGAGGTGCTGGACGTACCGGCGGAATACGCCGAAGTGGTGCGCGCATTGCGCGATGCCTTGAACGTCTACCGCCTGTCCAATCGCAACTGGACGTACCTCAGCCCATCGTCGGGCCGGATCAATCCCGGCGCGCGCACGGGTCGCTTCCGCATCGGAGGCGACCAACTGCTCGTGGGCGGTGCGGACATCTCCGCGGAGGACGTTGCTGTCGCCCTCCTCGACGAAGCCGAGCAACCCCGATTCATCCAGCGCCGCTTCACCGTCGGCTACTGAGCGGGGATCACTCCGGCCGCCGAGCCCTGTCGCGCTCGCGGCAATGATTTCTGTCGGACCCCTCCGGCACAATAAAACGCGTCGGACGTCGATCTGGTTGCCACGCAAAGTAATCCGCAACCTGATAGATAGGGGGCACTATGCCCGAGGTCCATGCTTCGACGCCCGACCGATTCGCCGCGGACCACGAAGAATTCGTGGCCTTCGCGGTGGAGATCGAGCGACACCGGTCTCTGTTGCGCCCCGCGGCGGAGGACTACCGGTGGCGCGTCGCCCAGCGGGTCGAGCACTTGGACCCATCCGAGCAGGAGCCGTTTCTGCGGCAGGCGGAGCGGTCCATCGAGTCGCTGATGATCGACCCGGTCCGGCACAGCACGCTGGACCTGGACGCTTACCGGGCCATCCGGGACGGCGTGCCCGTGCGATTCGACGCTGAGCGCCGGACGTACGTCCTGTGCGGTCCGCAGCGGGATCCGCTGGTGATCCGGCCCGGATTACCGGAACATCGGCTGGGCGTCATCGCCCGGCTGGCCACGCTCGGACTGCGGCTCGAGCAAATCCAGGTCGTCGCGCTCACGACGGCTCAGCTGGTGGCGCCACACGAAGCGGCACAACCGCCCGCCGGAGGACCGCAAGTCCGTCGCGGTAGCAGGAGAACCTCGCGGCATGAGCACGCCGCCGAGCGCTGCGAGCGCTGATCGAAAGACGACTGCGCCCCACCCGGGATTCCGGCTGGGGCGCAGTCGTTCAGTCGTTGCCGATCAGGCGTTGCCGGAGAGCTTCTCCCGCAGGGCCGCCAGCTGGGCGTCGCTGGCCAGCGAACCGCCGGCGGGCTCGGCCTGGTTGGCGGAGGACTGCGCACCGCTCTCGGAGGAGTAGTTCGACGCGCCGCCGCCGTTCGCGGCCTCGGCCGCGGCGTCGGCCGCCATCTTCTCCATCTGCGCGGTGTGCATCTTGTGGCGGCGCTCCGCCTCGGCGTAGCGGCCTTCCCACTCCTCGCGCTGCTTCTCGAAGCCTTCGAGCCACTCGTTGGTCTCCGGGTCGAAGCCCTCGGGGAAGATGTAGTTGCCCTGCTCGTCGTAGCTGTCGGCCATGCCGTACTTCGACGGGTCGAACTCGGCGTGGTAGTCCTCGTTGGCCTGCTTGAGGCTCAGCGAGATCCGGCGACGCTCCAGGTCGATGTCGATGACCTTGACCATCGCGTCGTCGCCGACCGCGACGACCTGGTCCGGCACCTCGACGTGGCGCTCGGCCAGCTCGGAGATGTGCACCAGGCCCTCGATGCCCTCCTCGACGCGAACGAACGCGCCGAACGGAACGAGCTTGGTGACCTTGCCCGGCACGATCTGGCCGATCGCGTGAGTGCGGGCGAACTGCCGCCACGGGTCTTCCTGGGTCGCCTTGAGCGACAGCGAGACGCGCTCGCGGTCCAGATCGACGTCGAGCACCTCGACGGTGACCTCGTTGCCGACCTCGACGACCTCGGACGGGTGGTCGATGTGCTTCCAGGACAGCTCGGAGACGTGCACCAGACCGTCCACGCCGCCCAGGTCGACGAACGCGCCGAAGTTGACGATCGAGGAGACCACACCCTTGCGGACCTGGCCCTTCTGCAGCTGGTGCAGGAACTCGCTGCGGACCTCGGACTGGGTCTGCTCCAGCCAGGCGCGCCGCGACAGCACGACGTTGTTGCGGTTCTTGTCCAGCTCGATGATCTTGGCTTCGATCTCCTTGCCGACGTACGGCTGCAGATCGCGCACCCGGCGCATCTCGACCAGGGAGGCGGGCAGGAAGCCGCGCAGGCCGATGTCGAGGATCAGGCCGCCCTTGACGACCTCGATGACGGTGCCCTTGACGGCCTCGTCCTTCTCCTTGAGCTCCTCGATGGTGCCCCACGCACGCTCGTACTGCGCCCGCTTCTTCGACAGGATCAGGCGGCCTTCCTTGTCCTCCTTGGTGAGAACAAGCGCCTCGACCTCATCACCCACGGAAACGACCTCGTTGGGGTCGACATCGTGCTTGATGGAGAGCTCGCGAGAGGGGATGACGCCTTCGGTCTTGTAACCGATGTCGAGCAGGACCTCGTCACGATCGACCTTGACGATGGTTCCTTCGACGATGTCGCCGTCGTTGAAGTACTTGATCGTGGCGTCGATGGCGGCGAGGAAATCCTCGGCGGAGCCGATGTCGTTGACGGCTACCTGCGGCGAGGTGACGGTGGTGGGCATGTGTCGGTTTGCTCCGGACGGATTGTGGTCGGTTGCGGACATTGGAACTTTCGGTACGCTGCGATCTCACCGCGAGGTGTGAAGACGGACACTTAGGAACGTACCGCACGCAGCGCGCGTGAAACTCAGCACGGGTTGAACTTCGGTACGGTTGTACGGAAGACACTCGCGCGTTCAGCGTACGCGACCTTGGTCCGGCCGGGCAAACCGGTCGGGTCGGCACGCCGATAGTCTGATCGGCGTGTCGGAAGATCGCCATGCGCAAGCAAACGCACTGCTCGGAACGGCAAGCACGACTCGGACCCGGATCGGATCGCCGGCCAGCCGGCTGGCCAGCCGGCGCTGGTGGGATGCCGACGCCGCCCAGTACCACGAGACGCACGCGGAGTTCCTCGGTGTGGACTCCCCCGGCGGCGAGTTCGTGTGGTGCCCGGAGGGTCTGCACGAGGGCGATATGCGTTTCCTCGGCGACGTGGCGGGCAAGGTGGTCCTGGAGATCGGCTGCGGCTCGGCGCCGTGCTCACGGTGGCTGGCCGGGCAGGGCGCACGGCCGGTGGGACTGGATTTGTCGCGCGGGATGCTGGAGCGCGGGCAGGCGGTCATGGCCCGCGGCGGCCCGCGGGTGCCGCTGGTGCAGGCGGACGCGGAGGCCCTTCCGTTCGCCGACGCGTCGTTCGATCTGGCTTGCTCGGCGTTCGGCGCGGTGCCGTTCGTCGCCGACTCGGCGCTGGTCATGCGGGAGGTGGCCCGGGTGTTGCGCGCGGGCGGACGGTGGGTGTTCTCGGTGAATCACCCGATGCGCTGGATCTTCCCGGACGATCCCGGCCCGGCCGGCCTTACCGCCACCATCCCGTA
The DNA here is from genome assembly GCF_015477605.1 of Nocardia amamiensis. Taxonomy (GTDB): domain Bacteria; phylum Actinomycetota; class Actinomycetes; order Mycobacteriales; family Mycobacteriaceae; genus Nocardia; species Nocardia amamiensis_A. Next base: position 101,585 of record NZ_JADLQX010000015.1, on the reverse strand, counting down.
CTTCGACCGCACCCCGTATGTCGAGGTGGACGCCGACGGCGTGCCCACCTACGTCGAGCACCACCGGACCATCGGGGACCGGGTGCGGGAGATCGTCGCGGCGGGACTGGTCGTGGAGGACATCGTCGAGCCGGAGTGGCCGGAATGGCTCGAACGCGAGTGGGGTCAGTGGAGCCCGCTGCGCGGCGAGCTGTTCCCCGGCACCGCCATCTTCGTGACTAGGAAGCCGTAAGCGAGGAGGGGTGGTGCTCGTCGACCAGCTCGAGGATGGAGACCTCGTGAGAGACCAGCATCGCCTGCGCCTGCGCACTGTGGGTGATCTTGTGCAGTTCGTCCCGGAAGGCTTCGGCCGCCGCCGCGGTGTCGAAATCCAGGTCGATGAGCACCCGGTTCGGGTTGTGCGTGAACCGCTCCACCCGGCAGGTACGGGCTCCGGCGTCGGCGCGGAACTGTTCCAGACCATCGAACATGGTCTTCCACGCGTCGTAGTCGCGCACGGTGTTGTCGACGTGCACTGTCGTGGTCATCGGACTCCCCTTTCGATGCGGGCCGCTGGAAGGTTGCTGATAACCAGTCTTCGCGCCGTGGAGGTCGGGCACCAGCCGCCATCGCGGGTATTTTCGGTCCGGACCGGGAATGTGCGCATCAGAACGGGACAGGTCGAGCGCCGATGCCGCTGCGTCACTCGCTCGCCCCGGCCGACGCGGTTCCGTCACCGCTTTTCGGTTTGCGCCCGGCCTGTTCCAGCGCCAGGCGCAGCGCGTACTCGATCTGGGCGTTGATACTGCGCAGGTCGTCGGCCGCCCACTTCGCGATGGCGTCGTGGACGGCCGGGTCCAGGCGTAGCAGCAGCTTCTTGCGCTCAGCCATGGGCAGCCCGCCTCAGGAGTAGAGCGAACCGGCGTTGACGACGGGCTGGGTCGGACGATCACCGCAGAGCACGACGAGCAGGTTCGACACCATCGCCGCCTTGCGCTCCTCGTCCAGTTCCACCATGCCCTCCTGGGCGAGCCGCTCCAGCGCGAGGCCGACCATGCCGACCGCGCCCTCGACGATCCGGGTGCGCGCGGCGACCACCTGGGCGGCCTGCTGGCGAACCAGCATGGCCTGGGCGATCTCGGGCGCGTAGGCGAGATGGGTGATCCTGGCCTCCAGCACCTCGATGCCCGCCATCTCGGTGCGCTCCCGCAGTTCGACGGTGAGTTCCTCGGCGACCTCGGCGCCGTCGCGCAGGCTGGTGCGGTCGTCGTCGTGCGCGTCGTAGGGGTGCGTGGTGGCCAGATGGCGGACCGCCGCCTCGGACTGGGTCTCGACGTACTCCTCGTAGTCGTCGACGGCGAAGGCGGCCTTGAAGCTGTCCACCACTCGGTAGACCACCACGGCGGCGATCTCCACCGGGTTGCCGTCGGCGTCGTTGACCTTGAGCTTCTGGGTCTCGAAGTTGCGCACGCGCAGCGAGATGCTCTTGCGGTCGGTCAACGGGAGCACCGAGAAGAACCCCGGCTCGCTCACCGAACCGACGTAGCGGCCGAAGAACTGGACCACCTTGGCCTCGTTCGGGTTCACCACGGTCAGCCCGGTCGCGAGCAACAGCAGGACAACCACGACGACCGTCGCGGCCACCGCGCCGCCGATAGCGAGCGCGTTGCCGTCCTTGGCTCCCGTGACGAAACCGAGCGCCGCGGCGCCACCGAACACCCCCGTGAGCACGAACCAGGCCAACAGCACCAGAAAGCCGTTGGCGCGGAACGCGGAGCGAAACTGCATGACATCCTCCCAATATCAGAGTGATATCACGAAGATAGCATCTCGCCGCCGCGCCGACCAGAGCGCGACGGCGAGACGGGCGTCAGCGGGCGGGCCGGATATTGCGGTTGAAGCGGAACAGGTTGCGCGGGTCGTGCTCGGCTTTGAGCGCGGCCAGCCGTGCGTAGGTCTCGGGCCGATAGCCCGCGCGGGTCTGCGCCTCGTCGGCTTCGTTGCCGGCGCCGTAGAGGAAATTCAGGCTGTGCCCCAGCGCCCACGGCTCCAGCGCGGCACGGATCCCGGCCTGGGTCGCGGCGTCTTCGGGCCCGGTGATGATCCGCACGAGGTAATCGGCCGCACGGTGGTCCACCGCGATTCCGGCGTCGTCCGGACGAGCCAACGCCCCGCCGAGATGACGGACGTCGATGACCGCCCCCGCGCCGGAGTCCGGACCGGCGGCGGCCAGCAGCGCGGCGGCCGCGTCCGCGGTGAATGTGCCGAGCAGCGCGTTGGTCGCCGCGTAGGCGTGCGGATGGTCGGGATCGCTATGGATGGTGTGCGACTCGGTGTAGGGCATCGCGCGCAGGTTGTCTTCGAGCCGGTCGCCGACCGCGCGCAGCGGCGCGACCAAGCGCTCGCCTTCCTCGGCCGAGCCGGTGAAGGCGATCCGGATGGAAGCGACGTACCGCCCGCGCAGCGGCTCGGGCACCTGCGGGATGTCCGGGAAGGCGAGCATGGTGACCGTCGAAGTCAGCTCGTCCGGCACGGTCGCGGTCCAGCGCCGCCACGCGTCCAGCGCTGGTTCGACCAGCGGTGTACCGAACACCAATTGCCCGCCGTACACCTCGGTGAGCGGAACCAGCTCGACGTCCAGCGCCGTGACGATGCCGAAGTTGCCTCCGCTGCCGAGCACGGCGCCGAACAGCGCGTCCCCCGGCGTCAGCGTCCGCATTCTGCCGTCGGCGGTGACCAGCTCGATCGCCCGCACGTGCTCGGCGGCATACCCGAATTGCCGGGCGAGCAGCCCGAGCCCGCCGCCGAGCAGGTAACCCACCACGCCGACCGAGGGCGACGAACCGTTCAGCGGCGCAAGCCCGTGCTGGGCCGCCGCCTCGACCAGCGCGCCCGCGCGCACCCCCGCGCCGATGCGCGCGATCCGGCTCGCCGGGTCGATCCGGATGCGGGTCATCCGGCGCGTGCTGATGAGCACTCCCCCGTCGGCGGCGACCGACAGCCCGTGCCCGGTGGCTTGCACGGCGATCGGAAGGTCGTGGCGGGCGGCGTATTCCACCGCGGCGCGCACGTCCTCGGCGTGTACCGCGCCGACGATCAGTGCGGGCCGGTGGGTGTAGGCGGTCTGGAAACCGGCGACCTCCGCGTCATAGTCCGGCGCGCCCGGACGGAAGACCGGGCCGGTGAAGGCCTCGAGGTCGATGGTCTGTGTGGCGTTGTTTCCCATGACTCCGACGATGCTCTCCCGCCGAGAAGAAGTAAAACAGATAGTTCTTCTAGAATCTAGAATCAACAGTTATGGAACTGCGCCAGCTTCGCTACTTCGTCACGGTCGCGCGGGAGGCGAGCTTCACCCGCGCCGCGGCCCGGCTGCATCTGGCCCAGCCCGGGCTCAGCGCGCAGATCCGGCAACTGGAACGCGAACTCGGCCAGCCGCTGCTCGACCGCGGCGGGCGCACGGTGACGCTCACCGAGGTCGGCGCCGCCGTGCTGCGGCACGCGGAAGCGGCGCTTGCCGCTGCCGAGCGGATCACCCAGACCGTGGACGAGTTCACCGGCTTGCTGCGTGGACAGGTCCGGGTCGGCCTCATCTCGGGCGCGGCGGTCGAGGAATTCGATGTCGCCGCCGTGCTCGCCGATTTCCACGACGACCATCCGCAGGTCGGCATCAGCCTCAGCGAGGACACCTCCGAGCGGATGCTCGCCGCCCTGGGCCGAGGCGAGCTGGATATCGCGTTGGTCGGGCTGAGCGGCGCGGAACCGGATCCCGGCATCGGCATCGACGTGGTGCTGGACACGGCGGTGGTGGCCGCTGTCCCGGCGGCGGACCGCGACTACGACGCCGAGATTCCGCTCGACGCGCTGCGCGACCGTCCGCTGATCTGCCTGCCCCCTGGCACCGGCATTCGCGGGGTGTTCCAGCGTGCGTGCACCGCGGCGGGCTTCGAGCCCAGCATCGCCTACGAGGCGGCCGCACCTCCGCTGCTGCTGCGACTGGCCGCGCGCGGCCTCGGCGTCGCCGTGGTGCCCGCGCTCACCACACCGGAGGCCACGGCCTTCGGCGTGCGGACCGTGCGCATCGTCGAGCCGGAACTCCGCGGACAGCTCGCGCTGGCCTGGCGCACCGATCATCCGGGCAGCCCGGCGGCCAAGGTGCTGCTCGGTCAGCTGCGAATCGCTTTGCGGGCAGAGGCGTAACGGGACGAGCGACCGGCCCGCTCAGAGCAGCCGGGAGAGGAACGCCTTGGTGCGCTCATGCCGCGGGTTCGCCAGCAGTTCGCGGGGCGGCCCCGCTTCCACGACCACGCCGCCGTCCATGAAGACCAGCTGGTCGGCGACCTCCCGCGCGAAACCCATCTCGTGGGTGACCACGACCATCGTCATGCCCGACTCCGCGAGTTCCCGCATCACGGTGAGCACCTCGCCGACCAGCTCCGGGTCCAGCGCGGAGGTGGGCTCGTCGAACAGCATGAGCTTCGGGTCCATGGCCAGCGCGCGGGCGATGGCCACGCGCTGCTGCTGGCCGCCGGACAGCTGCGCCGGGTAGGCGTTCGCCTTCTCGGCCAAGCCGACCCGGTCCAGCAGGTCCCGCGCCCTGGTCACCGCCTCCGCCATGCGGACCTTCTTGACCTGCGTGGGCGCCTCGATGACGTTCTCCAGCGCGGTCCGGTGCGGGAACAGGTTGAAGTGCTGGAACACCATGCCGATCTCGCGGCGCTGCTTGGCCGCGTCGCGCGGATGCAGCTCATAGAGCTTGCCGTTCTTCTCCCGGTAGCCGACCAGCTCGCCGTCGACGTACAGCCTGCCCGCGTTCACCTGCTCGAGGTGGTTGATGCAGCGCAGGAAAGTGGACTTGCCCGAGCCGGACGGCCCGATCACGCACAGCACTTCGCCGCGGCCCACTTCGAGCGAGACGCCGTTGAGCACCCGCAGCGCACCGAAGTTCTTGCACACCTGATCCGCGACGATCATCGGCGGCGGTGTGGTCTTTCCGATATCGGTGCTCATTTCGCCTTCACCACCGCTTGGGCGTCGGCGAGTTCCTGCAGCTGCTTGGCCGTCAGCTGCCGGGAGACGCCGCGCGAGTAGTAGCGCTCCAGATAGTACTGCCCGACCATCAGCACGCTGGTGATCGCCAGATACCAGGTGGCGGTGACCAGCAGCAGCGGAATCGGCTGGAAATTCACGCCGTAGATATCGCGTGCCCGGCCGTAGAGGTCGGTGCTCAACGGGATGGCGGTGACCAGCGCGGTGGTCTTCAGCATGCCGATGAGCTCGTTGCCGGTGGGCGGAATGATCACCCGCATGGCCTGCGGCAGCACCGTCCTTCGCATGGTCTGACTCCAGGACATGCCGAGTGCGATGGACGCTTCGCGCTGCCCTTCACCGACCGAATTGATGCCGGCCCGGACGATCTCGGCCATATAGGCGGCTTCGTTCAGGCCGAGACCGATCACGGCGAAGGTGAACGCCGCTTGCAGCCCCTGCACGTCGAGCTCGAAGAACTGCGGCCCGAACGGAACGCCGAGGTGGATCTGCCGGTACAGCGAGGGGAACAGCCCCCAGAACACCAACTGCACGAACACCGGAGTGCCGCGGAAGATCCACAGGTACACCCACGCCGAGGCCCGCAGGACCGGGTTCGGCGACAGTCGCATCACGGCCAGCACCGTGCCGAGCAGGATGGCCATGGCCATCGCCAGCACGGTCAATTCCAGCGTCACGATGGCACCGGCGGTGATCCGGCTGTCGAACAAGTACTTCCCGTAGGTATCCCAGCGGTACGCCGGGTTGGTCGCGGCGCCGTACACGAATAGCGCCACCAAGACGAGGATGACCGCCGCCGCTATCCAGCGACCGGGCCTGCGCAGCGGAACCGCTTTGATCGGCTCCGGCTCCCCCGTCGAGTCCGCCCTGCCCGGCCCGGGATCGCCGGGCGCGGGCCGGGTGTCGTTGTCGGTCATCGATCAGCTCACGGCGCCGTTGATCACGGACTTTGTGATGGCGCCGTCCTGGACACCCCAGTTCCTGGTGATCTCGAGGTACTTACCGTTGTCGATCAGGTGCTGGACCGCCTTCTGCAACACCGCGGCCAGCGGCGCGCCCTTGGGCACCGCCCAGCCGTACGGCGCGGAATCGAACACCGCGCCTGCGGTCTCGATCTTGCCGTCGCTCTGCTTGATCGCATACGCCGTCACCGGGGAGTCGGCCGACATGGCGTCGACCTGACCGAGCACCAGCGCGTTGGTCGCGGCGCTCTGCTCGTCGAACGGCTTGATATCGATGGCGGGCTTGCCCTCGGCGACGCACTTGGCGCTCTTGGCGGGCACCTCGTCGGTGTGCTCCACGGTGGTGGCCTGCACCGCGACCTTCTTGCCGCACGCGTTCTCCGGGTCGACCGGCTTGCCCTTCTGCTGGGCCCACTGGATGCCCGCGTTGAAGTAAGTGGTGAAGTCGACCTGCTGCTCGCGTTCCTTGGAGTCGGTGATCGAGGACATGCCCACGTCGTAGGTGCCCGCCTGGATCGCGGGGATGATCTTCTCGAAGGCCGACTCGACGTATTCCGCCTTGACGCCGAGCACGCTCGCGACCGCGTCCATCAGGTCCACGTCGAAGCCGACGATCCGGCCGCTGGCGTCCTTGTACTCGTTGGGCTGGTAGGGGATGTTCACGCCGATGACGAGCTTGCCGGACTGCTTGATCTTGTCGGGGAGTTGCGCGGCGATCTCGTCGACCTTGTCCACTTGCACCTTGGGCACCGAGGGTCCGGACTCCTCGGTGTTCGTGGTACAGCCCGTCAGCACCAGTGCGCCCGCGGCGAGCACACCCAGTGCGCCTCGCAGGGCGCGCCTGCCGAGAAACGATCGATCAGACACAGCAGCCCTCCACATTTCGGTTATACGCAACCCGGGTGTCACCACCCGTTTGGCAATCTAAGCGACCGGGACGGTTCGCGCTGGGCAGTGCCGGAACAGCGACACGAAGTCGTTGTGAAGTGCCCTGGCGCCCACGTGCCGGTACATCGCCGCGACACCCTACCCGCTCGCTCGGTGACCAGCGGCTTTGGGATGCGGGCACCCGCACAGCTACCTGCGGTGCACCCTGGCGCACACCTGCTCGGTGAATTCACTCGTCGAAGCCAGCCCACCCAGGTCGGCGGTCGCGACGCCGACCTCGAACGTCGCGGCGACGGCCCGCTCGATCCGCTCGCCCGCCTGGGCGAATGCCGCTTCCGCGTCCCTGGCCGCCAACCACCGCAACAGCATCGCCGACGACAGCTGCAGCGCGGCCGGGTTCGCGCGATTGCGTCCGGCCAGGGTGGGGGCGGCACCGTGCACGGCTTGCGCCATGGCCCTGGTCGCCGAACAGTTCAGCGACGCGGCCAGTCCCAGCGAGCCGCTCAACTCCCCGGCCAGGTCGGAGAGGATGTCGCCGAACAGATTCTCGGTGACCAGCACGTCGTAGTCCGCGGCGGCGCGGACCAGGTGCGCGGCGGCCGCGTCGACATGCTCGTCGCCGACCTCGACACCCGGATAGGACTGCGCCACCTCATAGCAGACGTCCCGGAACAACCCCATGGTCAGCGGCAGCACGTTGGCCTTGTGCACGATGGTCACCCGCTTGCGCCGAGTTGCGGCCAGCCGGAACGCCTGATGGGCGATCCGCTCGCAGGCGGCGCGGGTCACCAGGCCGACGGACATCGCGATGTCCGGTGTCGGCCGGAACTCGCCGGTGCCCGCGAACATGTTGCGATCGGCGTAGAAGCCCTCGCTGTTCTCCCGGACGATCACCAGATCGATGTCCGGCGCTGTCGCGTGCACACTCGGAAACGCCCGCGCCGGGCGAATATTGGCGTACAGGTCGAAGCGTTTGCGGATCGCGCCGCCCGGCGCGACCGCGGCGCGATGTTCGGCGGGATAAGACGCGTTGTCGTGCGGGCCGAGAATCCAGCCGTCCACGCCGTCGAGCGCGTCGAGCGTCTGCTCGGGCAGCGGGTTCCCGAATTCGGCGATGGCGCGGTGTCCCATCGCCAGCGGCACCCATTCGACCGGCGCCGCGCCGACCGCCGACAGCGCCTCGTCGACCACCTGCCTGGCGGAGCGCACCACTTCGGGCCCGATGCCGTCGCCGTCGATCAGGCCCAGCCGCAGCGCCGCCCGGGGTTTGTTCGCGTCGTTCACCGGACCATCCTCCCGCCGCGGCGCCCCGACAGCGGAACCGGCCCGCGGAGGCACCCGATGCGGTTACCTTCGGGAGACCATGGTGCAGTCGGTCGAACTACTCCTCGATGACGCCGCTGACGCGGAGATCCGCCGGCAGTGGCGGATGCTGGCCGAGGCCGGCGTGTCGAGCTTGGCGGCGCGCACCGACGAAGCCAATCGCCCGCACATCACCGCCGCGGTGGCCAAGCAGGTCTGGCCGCGCATCGAGCAGGCGTTGGACGAGCAGGCCTTCTCGCCGATCTCGGTCCGGCTCGGCGGGCTGGTGGTCTTCGGGGCGCGCCGCCCCATCCTGGTGCGGCTGGTGGTGCCATCCGAGCCGCTGCTCGCACTGCATCGGCGGATATTCCACACGATCTCGCCCTGTCCCGGCATTCCGGCCAATCTGCATCCGGACGCCTGGACACCGCACATCACGCTGGCCAGGCGGGTGCCGCCGAACCAGCTCGGGGAGGCGATCCACGCCGTCGCGCGGGACCGGGATTTTCCGGCGACCGTGCTGGGTATCCGTCGATGGGATGGTGATCAGCGGCGCGAGTGGCCGGTCGGCCGGATCCGCCGTGGAAGATAACCGAGGCAGCCCGCGTTATAGCTGGCACACCGAAACGAGAGGACGTCATGGCCACCCAGACGCTGACCCAGCAGAATTTCGACGAGGTAGTCACCGGGAACGACGTGGTACTCGTCGATTTCTGGGCTGATTGGTGCGGCCCGTGCAAGAGTTTCGCACCGACCTTCGAGGCCTCCTCCGACAAGCACCCCGACGTGGTGCACGGCAAGGTCGACACCGAAGCCGAGCAGGGCCTCGCGGCGGCCGCCAACATCCGCTCGATCCCGACCATCATGGCCTTCCGGGAGGGCGTGCTCGTGTTCGCGCAGCCCGGCGCGCTGCCTCCCGCCGCGCTCGAGGATCTGGTGACCCAGGTCAAGGCGCTGGACATGGACGAGGTGCGCAAGCAACTCGCCGAACAGCAGGCCGGTCAGCAGTGACCGCGGCGCGGTAGGTTCCGCGCCCATTCGACGCCAGGCCGGGACGTCCTCTGTGGGCAGTCCCGGCTTCACCCATATGGCACGCTTCGACCGCGGGGTGGCGTACCGCCCCGCGGTCGAAATTCGTATCAGGACGCGCCGAGCAGGTTGACGCCCGCGATCATCGCGCGCACCGTCGACTCGGCGCCGTCGTCGGCGATGGCCGCACCCCAGCCGCGCCTGCCGTCGCACTCGCACTGCACGAAAGTGGCGGTGCCACTGGCGGTCCGCCGCTGGTGGAACTGCAGGATCTCCACCGGGTATCCCTCGTCGTAGAGGGCCGAGGTCATCGCCGCGACCGGGCTGCCTGCGGCGACGACGGTCCGCAGGTGCCCGGCGAACTCCAGGGTGGCGGTGAACTCGGCGGTGCGGCTGCCCGCGGGCGACCAGTCACCGAGTCTGACGGGGCCATTGTGCTCGCAGTAACGGCGGTGGAACTCCGCCGGGGTGAGGCCGGCGCTTTCGGCCCGCAGACCTTTGGGAGCGGCGGCATGGAACATGTCGGTATCGAGAGACAGGATGGTCATTGAAAGTAGGTCTTCCCGAAGAATGTCGTGGCTGAAGTTGACAGAGGCGACCAGCACTAACAAAGTCGAACAGCCCGCAGCGAGGGAGCCGGCCCGGATCAGACCCCGCTACGGCGAGCTACTACGAGGCCTCGACGACGCCGCGCCGCCATCGCGGTAAGCGGAATCAGCCCTGCACGATCCTCCGGCCCGGCGGCGGTGGCCGACGTAATCACGGAGGGCCCGGTGAGCGACGCCGTGGACACAGCGCGGTCGCGGTCTGCGACGCGGAGCGCTGCGCTGTGGCGGTCGGCGGGATTCGGCACGCGATCGAGGATAAGGACATCGCGGCGCAATAGCAACCATATTCGGGTGCCCGATTTGTCTACTGGCGAGTACTGTTTGCGCAGTTCAGGAGGTTGCGGGCAGCGCGAAGGTAACGTCGGTGGCATGGGTCTCGTCGCCATGACCATCCCGGGTCTGTCCCTCCTTCTGATCGCGCTCGCCTTCGCCGAGGTCGCGTGGAACAAACTCACCGGAAGCCGCGTGCTGCCCTGGACCCGCAAAAGGTCAGGTCGTCCGGTCTCGGCTGTGGGCTTCGAAGAGGTGACGGCATTGTTCCAGGGCGCGAAGCATTACGAATTCGAGCAGCGAATGACGACGCTGATGCACCGGGAGGACAAGTCCGACGGCGCGCCCCCGCGCGACGAGGTGGATCTCACGAGCGGTTCGGCACGCCTGGTGCGGCAACGCCCGGAGTGAAATGCCGCGTCGAAGCGCGATCGAGGCGTTCCCGAATCCCTCTGTCGCACAACGGAAGGCGCTGCGCTAGCGCGCGGATACCTCGTTCAGCTCGCCCGTGGCGACGTCGAAGACGAAGCCGCGGATGGCGTTCTTGTGCGGCACGAACGGGCTGGCGACGATCCGCGCGATCGATTGGCGCACATCCGTTTCCAGGTCCGAGAACGACTCGACCGACCACTCCGGCTTGATCCCGGTCTCCGCCTGGATGGCGGCCTTGAAGGCGTCGTCGGTGAAAGTGAGCATGCCGCAATCGGTGTGGTGGATCAGAATGATCTCCCTGGTGCCGAGCAACCGCTGACTGATCGCCAGCGAGCGGATCTCGTCGGCGGTGACCACGCCGCCCGCGTTGCGGATGACGTGCGCCTCGCCCTCCGCGAGGCCGAGCGCGCCGTAGACGTTGAGCCGCGCGTCCATGCACGCGACCACGGCCACGCCCTTCGAGGGCGGCAAGGGCAGCGGGCCTTGGAAGGCGCTCGCGTAGGCCGCGTTGTTCGCCAGGTATTCATCGGTGACAGTCATGGGCCATCCCCTGCGCTCGGTATGCGTGAATCCCCTATATGACCAGCCTCACGGTAGATGCCCGCGCGCGGCGGGACACCCGTCCCGTTCACGGTGATTCGTTTGCTGGCGCGGCGAGCCGATGATAGCTCCCGGAAAGCCGGCTGCCGGGCCCGTGCGGTCGGGCCCGGCATGTCCGCTCGATGTGTTTCGCGGGGTTGTCAGTGCGCGGCGGCGTCCCAGCTGCGGCCGACGCCCACCGAGACCTCCAAGGGCACCGACAGCGCGATCGCCGAGGACATCTGTTCGCGCGCCAGCGCCTGCAACGCCTCCCGCTCCCCGTCCGCGACCTCGAACAGCAACTCGTCGTGGATCTGCAGCAGCATCCTGGAGCGCAGCCCGGCCGCCTGCATCGCCCGGTGCACGTTGATCATCGCGACCTTGATGATGTCGGCCGCGGTGCCCTGGATCGGGGCATTGAGCGCCATCCGCTCGGCCGACTCCCGGCGCTGCCGGTTGCTGGAGTCCAGATCGGGCAGGTAGCGGCGACGGCCGAACAGCGTCTCGGTGTAGCCGACCTTGCGCGCCTGCTCGACCACCTCGTACAGGTAGTCGCGGATCCGGCCGAAGCGGGCGAAGTAGACCTCCATCTGCTCCTTCGCCTCGGTGGTGCTGATCTTCAACTGCGCGGACAGTCCATAGGAACTCAGCCCATAGGCCAGGCCGTAGGACATCGCCTTGATCCGGCGGCGCAACTCCGGAGTCACCTCGGTGATCGGGATGTCGAACGCCTTCGACGCGACGAAGCTGTGCAGGTCCTCACCGGAGTTGAACGCCTCGATCAAGCCCTCGTCCCCGGACAGGTGCGCCATGATCCGCATCTCGATCTGGCTGTAATCCGCGGTCATCAGCGACTCGTAGCCGGAGCCGACCACGAAGGTGTCGCGGATCTGCCGTCCGGTGTCGGTGCGGATCGGGATGTTCTGCAGATTCGGGTCGGTGGAGGACAACCGGCCGGTCGCGGCGATCGTCTGGTTGAACGTGGTGTGGATGCGCCCGTCCTCGGCAACGCACTTGAGCAGGCCGTCGACGGTGACCTTGAGCCGGGTGGCGTCGCGGTGCGCGAGCAGGTGCTCCAGGAACGGGTGCTGGGTCTTCTCGAACAGCGACTCCAGCGCGTCCGCGTCGGTGGTGTAGCCGGTCTTGGTGCGCTTGGTCTTCGGCATGTCCAGTTCGTCGAACAGCACCACCTGCAGCTGCTTGGGCGAGCCCAGGTTGATCTGCTTGCCGATCACGTCGTAGGCCGCGTTGGCCGCCTCGGTGACCCGGTCGGCGAATTGCCGCTGCAATGTCTCCAGCTGGTCGGTGTCCACCGCGATGCCCGCGTCCTCCAGCCTGGACAGCACCCCCAGCAGCGGCAGCTCCATATCGGCGAGCAGCGGCGTGGACTCGATCTTGCGCAGTTCCTCGTCCAGCGCGTCGGCCAGATCGGCGACGGCGCGGGCGCGCAGCATCTGCGCCCGCGCCAGTTCGGCGTCGACAGTGTCTTCCTCGTCGAGCAACGACAGCTGCGCGGTCTCGGCGGTCTCGGCGCGCAGCTCCCGATGCAGGTAGCGCAACGAGAGATCGTCGAGGTTGAAGGTGCGCTGGCCGGGGCGGACCAGGTAGGCGGCCAGCGCCGTGTCGCTGGTCAGCCCGCCGAGGGTCCAGCCGCGGCCGCGTAGCGCGTGCAGAGCCGCCTTCGCCTCGTGCAGCGCCTTGGGCACGGCCGGATCGGCGAGCCAGGCGCCCAGCGCGGCCTCGTCCTCCGGAGTCAGCACGGTGACGTCGATGTAGCCGCTCTCGCCGTCACCGGCCGCGATGGCGAGCGCGCGCACGTCACCGTGTGCCGGAACACCCGTTCCGACGATCGAGACTCCGTGACGCACACCGGCTTTCGCGTGCTCGGCGAGCCAGGCGGCGACGGCGCCGATCTCCAGCGCGCCGCCGCTGATCTCGAAACCGGCCTCCGCCTCGGGTTCCGGCGGGGCCAGCGTCTCGAACAGCCGGTCGCGCAGCACGCGGAACTCGAGGTCGTCGAACAAGCGGTGGATCTTCTCCCGATCCCACGGGCCCTGCGCCAGCTGGTCGGGCGTGTACGGCAGCGGCACCTCCCGCATCAACTCGGTGAGCTGGCGGTTGAGCACCACACTGCTCAGGTTGGCCCGCAGCGCGTCGCCGACCTTGCCCTTCACCTCGTCGACCTTGTCGACCAGGGTGTTCAGGTCGCCGTATTCACGGATCCACTTGGCGGCGGTCTTCTCGCCGACACCGGGGATGCCCGGCAGATTGTCGCTCGGGTCGCCGCGCAACGCCGCGTAGTCGGGGTACTGGTTCGGTGTGAGGCCGTATTTGGCCATCACCTCGTCGGGGGTGAACCTGGTCAGATCGGAGACGCCCTTGCGCGGGTACAGCACGGTGACGTTCTCGTCGACGAGCTGGATTGCGTCCCGGTCGCCGGTGACGATGAGCACGCGGAAGCCCTCGGCCGACGCGCGCGTGGTGAGCGTGGCGATGATGTCGTCGGCCTCGAAGCCATCGATCGCCATCACCGGAATGCCCAGCGCGCCGAGCACGTCCTTGGTGAGTTCGACCTGCCCGCGGAACTCGTCCGGCGTGGTGGTGCGGTTGGCCTTGTACGCCGGATACGCCTCGGCGCGGAAGGTCTGGCGCGACACGTCGAACGCCGCGGCCACATGCGTCGGCTTCTCGTCGCGCAGCAGGTTGATCAGCATCGCGGTGAAGCCGTACACCGCGTTGGTGGTCTGCCCGGTGACCGTCTTGAAGTTCTCCGCCGGTAGCGCGAAGAACGCGCGGTAGGCGATCGAATGCCCGTCCAGCAGCAGCAGCGTCGGCCGGTCGCCCGAGCCGGGATCGCTGGAGCCGGACGCGGTGGCGGGACGCGGAGCGGTCGTGGGTGAACTCACGCTCCAGAGTCTAGGGACCGCCACCGACAAGCCGATACGCCGATACCCACCATCCGTGGCGGCGGGATTCCCGCTGGCTCAGAGCGCGGCGACCAGCTCACGCAGCACCGGCAGGCTCACCGATCCCGAACCGAGCACCATGTCGTGGAAAGCCTTGATGTCGAAGTCCGCGCCGAGCCGCTCGTGGGCGGCCACCCGCTGGCGCCGGATCTCCAGCTGGCCCACCTTGTAGCCGACCGCCTGCCCCGGCATGGCGATGTAACGGTCCACCTCCACGGTGATCTCGGCCAGGCCGACCGGCGCGTTCGCCACCATGAAGTCGATGGCCTGCTGTCTGGTCCAGCCCTTCGCGTGCAGACCGGTGTCGACCACCAGACGGCAGGAGCGCCACGAATCCCCCGCCAGCATGCCCAGGCGGCCGAGATCGTCCTCGTACAAACCCATTTCGTCGGCCAGCCGCTCGGTGTAGAGCGCCCAGCCCTCGACGAAAGCGGTGTTGGCGAAGGACTGACGCTGGAAGCGCGGGAGGTGGTCCAGCTCGTTCGCGATGGTGAGCTGAAGATGATGGCCGGGGATCGCCTCGTGGTAGGCCACCGACGCGGTTTCGTAGCGGCCGCGGCCGGTGGGATGGTGCTGGTTGACGAAGTAGGTGCCGGGCCGGGATCCGTCGGCGGCGGGCGGGAAGTAGTAGGCCGCGGGGGCGTCCGCGGCGAGGAAATCCGGCACCGGCACGATGTCGCAGGATTCCCTGGGCAGCCGCCCGAACCAGTTTCCCATCTCGGCCGTGGCCAGCGACAGCGCCCGCCGCGCGTCGAACATGATCTGCTCGGCGTCGTCGTAGCACAGCGCGGGATCGTCGCGCAGCCGGGCGAACACCTCGCCGAGATCCCCGGTGCCGAACAGCCGCTCGCCCACCGTGGCGTATTCCTCGCGCAGCTTCGCCAGTTCGCTGAGGCCGAGTTCGTGGATCTCCTCGGCGCCGAGATCCGGCAGCGTGGTGTGATGGCGCAGCAGCCGCCGATAGATGTCGTCGCCGTCGGAGCCGAGCCAGCACAGGCCGGGCTTGTCGTCGGGGCGGCTGGCCGGCAGCAGTTCGTCGTAGAGCGCGTCGCGGTAGACCTGGAACGCCGGACGGATGACATCCTTTGCCACCCCGGCCAATTCGGCCCGCCACGCGGCCTCGCCGTCCCATCCGTCCGGTCCGGGGAACGTGACGAACGGGTCGGCGGCGAGATCGGAGTCCAGATAGCCGTCGAGCTGGTTGAGCGAGCGCTCGATGGTGATCCGGGCGGGCGCGCGACCGGCGGCCAGACCCGACCGGAACCGTTCCACGGCTTGGCCGAGCATGGTGCCGAACTGCCGGTAGCGCTGGACCAGCGCCAGCGCGTTCTCCGGGCGCGGCGCGTTGGTCTGCGGCGCCACCATCAATATCCCGGCGTGCACGCCGGTCATCTGGTCGGACGCCATCTCCACCGGCCGCCACTCCAAATGCTCGACCGCCCCGCCTAATTCGGTGCGCAGCAGACTGCGGGTGATGCGGTCGGCCGGGTTCAGCCGGTCGGCGTCGAGCGCGTCCACCGCGCGCAGCAGCTCGCGCCAGGTCGAGAGCAACCGCTGCTCCGCCTCGGCGGACAGGTCCTCGATCCGGTCGTCGAAGCGGCGGTCGCCGAGCAGGGTCGCCTCGCTCGGCGCCGCCTCGAGCACACAGTCCCAGTACCGCTCGGCCAAGCTCATCAGCTCGTCGTGACCATCCATGGTCACGATCATGCCTCGAGCCGGGCCGCGCGGCACCGGGCTCGGGGGTTCAGCCCACGCCGAGATACGCCGACTTCACCGCCGGATCGGTGAGCAGTTCGCCGCCGCGGCCGGTTTTGGTGACCTCGCCGGTCTCCATGATGTAGGCGCGGTGGCTGCGCGCAAGCGCCTGCTGGGCGTTCTGCTCGACCAGCAGCACGGTGGTGCCCTGCTGATTGATCTCGCTGATGATCCGGAAGATCTGCTGGATCACCATGGGCGCCAAGCCCATCGACGGTTCGTCGAGCAGAAGCAGCCGCGGCCGGGCCATCAGCGCACGGGCGATGGCCAGCATCTGCTGCTCACCGCCGGAGAGCGTGCCGCCGACCTGCTTGCGCCGCTCGAGCAGGCGTGGAAACAGCTCGAAAACCCACTCCAGCGTCCGGTCGTACTCGGCCTTCTGCTTGAAAACCCGTCCATAGCAACCCATGTCCAGGTTTTCCTGCACCGTCATGCCGGGGAACACGCCCCGGCCCTCCGGCGCCTGGATCAGCCCGCGCCCGACGCGTTCGTGTGCCTTCATCTGGGTGATGTCGCGGCCTTCGAACAGGATTCGCCCGCGGGTCAGCGGCAACAGCCCGGACATGGCGCGCATGGTCGTCGTCTTGCCCGCGCCGTTGGCGCCGAGCAGCGTGACCAGCTCGCCCTCCGCGACGGTCAGCGAGATCCCGTGCAAAGCTTGGATCCGGCCGTAGTTGACGACCATGTCCTCGACTTCGAGCAGCGGAGAACCGGCGGACTTTCCGGGCTGCGTGGCGAGCTGTGCGACCGTCGGCTTGCCCAGCGGGGCCTTCCCCGACCTGGACCGCGCATCGCCACCAGTCGCGCCGCTTTCGCCTGCGGCACTGCCGGATCCGTCGCCGGCAGCACCGGTTTCGCCCACCTCGGTGTCCGGCACGCCCAGGTACGCCGCGATCACCGCCGGGTTGTCCCTGATGTCGGCGGGCAGTCCGTCGGCGATCTTGCGGCCGAACTCCAGCACCACGATCCGGTCGGTCACGCCCATGACCAGCCGCATGTCGTGCTCGATCAGCAGCACCGTGAACCCGTCGTCGCGAATCTTGCGGATCAGGTCCATGAGCGCGGACTTCTCGCTCGGGTTGAACCCGGCGGCGGGCTCGTCCAGGCACAGCAGCTTCGGCTCGGTGGCCAGTGCCCGGGCGATCTCCAGGCGGCGCTGGTCACCGTAGGAGAGGTTGCGCGCCTTCTCCACCGCTCGCGGCGCGATGCCGACGAACTCCAGCAACGCCATACCGCGTTCGATGGCGTCGCGTTCCTCGCGCCGATGCCGCGGCGTCCGCAGAATCGCGCCCGGCACCGAGGTCTTGTGCCGCGCGTCGGTGCCGACCACCACGTTCTCCAGCGCGGTCATCTCACCGAAGAGCCGCACGTTCTGGAACGTGCGCGCGATGCCGAGGCGGGTGATCGCGTTGCGCTTGGTCTTCGTCAGCGGCTTCCCGTCGAAGTACACCAGTCCGGAGGCGGGCTGGTAGACGCCGGTGATCGCGTTGAAGCAGGTGGTCTTGCCCGCGCCGTTGGGACCGATGAGGCCGAGGATCTCGCCGCGACGGATCTCGAAGCTCACGTCGTCCAAGGCGGTGAGGCCGCCGAACTTCACCGTCAGGCCATCGGTGCGCAACAGCGGTTCACCCACCGCGGTCTCGATGACACGATGCGGCGCGACGACTTCCGCGACCGTCTCGGAGTCGGCGAGAACCGGGAGCACCGCGGTCACGTCCACCGTGCCCGCGCTCTGGACCTCCGGTGCGGGCGCATAGCCGGCGGCCATGTCCTCGTTGTCGAACAGCGCGTCGCCCGCGCCGGGCCCGGTCATCGTCCCGCTCCGATCAGCTCGCGCGCGGCCGGTCTGCGCACGGCCTGATACACCTGTCTGCCGTAGGTGAGCAGCTTCTGCCGCACCGGGAACAGACCCTGCGGACGCAGAATCATCATCACCACCAACGCGATACCGAAATACAGATACTTCAGGTCACCCAGCGATTGCGCGCCGCCCTTGCGGAACAGCAACACGCTGCCCAGCAGCAGCAGCGCCAGCACGCCGCTGGCCACCATTCCCGTGATCACCCCGCGGCGCGGCCACACACTGAGCCGGTCGGCCCACAGCCGCCACACGACGATCAGCGCGACGAACACCGCGACGTCGATCGCCAGCAGGACGTACCCGGTCGACTCGTTGCTCACCAGGTTCACCGACTGCAGTCGCGCGGGCAGATAGGCGATGACGAACGCGCCGAAGATCACGCCGAGCTTGTTGCCCTGACCACCGATGACCACCGCGCACAGGAACAGCATCGAGTTGATGATGTTGAACCCGGTCGGGTTGATGAACTGCACCTGTCCGGCGTAGATCGCGCCGGACATGCCGCCCACCGCGGCGCCGATCATGAACGCCCACAGCTTGAACTTGAACGTCGGCACGCCCATGATCTCGGCCGCGTCCTCGTCCTCGCGGATGGCCACCCAGGCGCGCCCGACCCGGCTGCGCTCCAGGTTGCCGACCATCAGCAGCACGATCACCACCAGCGCCATGCCGAGCCAGTACCAGTAGGTGCCGTAGCTGGCGCGGTCGAGGAGGTTCACGGCGTCCGGGTCACCGCTGTTGCCGCCGGAGAACACGCCCTCCGGCCTGCTCTCCGACTCGCCGACGTGCGGGTAGGCTACGCCCGACAAACCGAGGCTGCCGTTGGTGATCTCGGTGAGGTTCTCCGCCAGCAGCCGGACGATCTCACCGAAGCCGAGTGTCACGATCGCCAGGTAGTCACCGCGCAGGCGCAGCGTCGGCGAACCGAGGATCAGGCCCGAGACAGCGGTGACCGCCACCGCGAGCGGCAGGCAGGCCAGCCACGCCCACTCCGGATCCAGCCAGCCGCCGTCGGTCTGGTTCCACGGGCTGTTGGGGCTGGTGAGCAGGCCGACGGTGTACGCGCCTACGGCGTAGAAACCGACGTAGCCCAGGTCGAGCAGGCCCGCCTGCCCGACCACCACGTTGAGGCCGATCGCCAGCAGCGCGTACATCGCCACCTGCGCCATCACCAGGCCGAAGTTGTAGGAGGGCGTGTTCAGCAGCGGCGGAGGGAACAGCGGCAGCAGCGCCAGCAGCAGGAGGATCGGGACGCCGACGCCCCACTGCGCGGGCCTGCTCAGGCCCTCCCACCAGGTGCGGATCGCGTCGCCGAGGCCACGCCGCTCGGTGTCCGGCGCGGGCGCCGTCTTGGTCGTGTCGATCATGCGCGTGCCCTTCCGAGACTCTCGCCGAGGATGCCGGTCGGGCGAATCATCAGCACAAGAACCAGCACCACGAACGCGACCACGTCACGCCATTCGGTGCCGAACAGGATCTGGCCGTACTGCTCCACCACGCCGAGCAGCAGGCCGCCGAGCAGCGCACCGCGCAGATTGCCGATGCCGCCGAGCACCGCGGCGCTGAACGCCTTGATGCCGAGGATGAATCCGCCGGAGTAGATGATCCCGTTCGGGATCTTGAGCGTGTACAGCATCGCCGCCGCGCCCGCGAGCACGCCGCCGATGAGGAAGGTCAGCATGATGACCCGCTCCCGCGACACACCCATCAGCGTCGCGGTGTCGGGGTCCTGGGCCACGGCCCGGATGCCGCGGCCGAACTTGGTCTGATTGATCAGGATCTCGGTGACGATCGCCAGCACCACGGCGGCGACCACGATGAGCAGCATGATGTTGGTGATGTCCGCGCCGCCGAAACTGAACTGCACGGTGGGCTCCACGAGCCGGATCGCCTGCTGCGCGTTGGTGCCGCCGAGGTCGGGGCGGATCTTCGGCAGTACGAAGTGCACCAGTTCCTGCAGCACGAACGACATGCCGATCGCGGTGATCAGGAAGGCCAGCGGTTTGGCGCCCCGCTTACGTAGCGGTCGATACGCGACCCGTTCCAATCCGACGGCCGCGCCACCGGATACCACCATGCCCACGACCATCGCCAACCCCAGATAGACGACGGTGAGCACGACACCTTGGGTGTAGACGTCGGGACTCGCGACGAATCCGAAGATCATCAACCCGATCAATTGCCCGAACAAGCCGAGCATGAAAATTTCCGAATGGGCGAAATTGATCAGGCGCAATACGCCGTAGACCAACGTATAGCCCACGGCGACCAAGGCATAGATGGCGCCATAGGTCACTCCGTCGACGGTCAGTCGCCAGAAACTATCGATCAACCCCTCGTAGTTGAAGTCGATCGAGCCGCCGAGGAGTTGTGCCCCACCGGCCAATGCCGTTGATTTCATTTATTTCTTGCCCTCATCCATTCGCCCGCGGAACAACGGCACGTACCGGGGTTCGCGCGAACCCCGGTACGTGCCGTGCGTCCGAGTCCCAGAGCTACTTGACCTCGTACACCCAGATCAGCGCGTTCGACAGCTCACCGTTCGGATTCCACTTGTACTGACGCGCGAGGCCGGCACCGTCGTACGTCCGCACATATTCGAGCAGATCCGGACGGGTCACCTTACCGCCGTCTATGCCCTTGGCCAGGATGCTGGTCAGGTCGTACGCCTCGACCGAGTAGACACCGGGCGCCTGGCCGTTGAGCGCCTGGTAGTCCTTGGCGAACTTGTCCGGCGCGGGACCGCACGGGCACGACAGCTTCGCGCCCTTGGCCGCGCTGCCCGCCTGCGAAACGAACTGCGGATCGTTGGTGCCGTCGGCGGACACGAAGACCGCCTTCACGCCACCGGACTTCAGCTGCTGGGCCAGCGGCGCGGCCTCGGAGTAGTAACCGGAGTAGAAGATGGCGTCCGGATTCGCGCCCGCCACCTTGGTGACCGTCGCGGAGAAGTCCTTGTCGCCCTTCTTGATGCTGGCGGCGCAGGCCGGATCGGCCACCGGGCCCAAGCCCTCGGTGATCGACTTCGCCAGTCCGGTGCCGTAGTCGGTGTTGTCCTGGATGACGCAGACCTTCTTGTAGCCCGCGGTGTTGACCAGGTACTTCGCCACCGACGGGCCCTGCACGTCGTCATTGGCCAGGCCGCGGAAGAAGGTGGTCCAGCCGTTCTGGGTCAGCGTCGCGTTGGTCGCCGAGGAGGTGACCGCGACCAGGCCCGCGTCACTGAGGATCTTGCCGGTCGCCTTCGTCTCACCGGAGAACGCCGGGCCGACCAGGCCGATGATCGACTTGTCGTTGACGATCTGCGGAATCACCTGGGTGGCCTTCTGCGGGTCGCCCTCGGTGTCGAACTGCTTCAGCTCGATCTTGCAGCCGGGATTGGCCTTGTTGTGCTGGTCGAGGGCGAGCTTGACGCCGTTGACGATATTGATGCCGAGCGCGGCGTCCGGACCGGTCAGCGCGCCCGCCATAGCGATGGACGTACCCGGCGCGCAGGTCGCCTTGCCGTCGCCCGCGGGGTCGGCCGCCGTGGCGGTGTCGGCCTTCGGCACCTCTTTGCCCTGCTGGTCGACTTGCAGAACCGGCTGGATGGACAAGCCGCCCGCGCCATTGGTGCCCGAGGAATCCGAACCGCTGCTGGTGGACTTTTCGCTACAACCGGTCAGCACCAGCGCGGCGGCAGCGCCGACGGCCAGAACACCTCGCGTCGATCGACTGCGCCATGTCGAACTAAGCACGATTCACCTCATCTAAGTTCTGTGCTCCCCCGGGCTCGCCGAGGAGGCCGACCACGTCAGCCCGGTCAGAACATAGCGTTGGTACGTTAGTTCCGCATCACATTCGGATCATGCGCGCAACATTGTGTCGAATTCTTGTTCACGACCGTGTTTCGACAGCGTAAATTTTCCCGCCCGCGCGCACCGATGTCACTTCGGCGTCAGGTTCTCCAACACGACTTCCGCGACCGCCTTCATGGTCGTGCGGCGATCCATTGCCGTGCGCTGAATCCACTTGAACGCCTGCGGCTCCGAAAGGCCCTGAGTCTGCATCAGCACACCCTTGGCGCGCTCGACCAGCTTCCGCGTCTCCAGCCGATCGGCTAGATTCGCCACCTCGCTCTCCAGCGCGGTGATCTCATGGAAGCGGCTGGCCGCCAATTCGATCGCCGGGACCAGGTCCGATTTGGTGAACGGCTTCACCAGGTAGGCCATCGCACCGGCGTCGCGCGCCCGCTCCACCAGGTCGCGCTGACTGAACGCGGTCAGGATGACCACGGGCGCAACACGTTTCGACGCGATCTCGGCCGCCGCGTCGATCCCGTCCCGGCGCGGCATCTTCACGTCCATGATGACCAGATCCGGACGGTGCTCGACCGCGAGATCGACCGCCTGCTGGCCGTCGCCCGCCTCGCCGACCACCTGGTAGCCCTCTTCGGTCAGCATCTCGACCAGATCCATGCGAATGAGCGCCTCGTCCTCGGCGACGACGACCCGCTTCGCCCCGGCGTCCCGTTTGGTGCCGGCGCCCCCAGCTGCTGTGCTCATAGGTAGACCCCTCTGGTTCCGATGCCCTGTACCCGACACGCCGAAAATAGGCCGCGATCGCACGGAAGACCACCGCGGGCCATCAGGCTGCCGAGTGATGTAAAGAGTACCTTTCACTTCGGCATAGAACGCATATACCCTGCGCAAACCGCGCGCTAGCGCCCCCGAGGCCAACCCATTCGCTTCCACGGCACCCGACCCGCTATAGTTTCCACCCGGTGCGCCGAGTTGGCGGAACTGGCAGACGCGACGGTCTCAAAAACCGTTGTCCGAAAGGACGTGTGGGTTCGAGTCCCACACTCGGCACTCGCTCCCGAGGTGAGCCCTGTTCGCGGGGAGCGCTCACCGGAGGGGAGTTCGTCATTGTTCTGGGGGTGCAACCCCCAGGCCCCGCTCGGCGGGGCTTCGCCCCCGAACCCCCCATGCGTGTGGTTGCGTTCGGTGGAACGCGTCTCGTGGTGGTCGTTGGTGCGATCCGGGGTTTCGGCCAGCGGCGGTTATCAACGACTGACAGCTGTCTTCGTCTGCCGAGAGCGCTTATCTGGGGAACTCATCATGCTCTCGGTGCAACCCGGGGCTCCGGTGGTCCATCGTCGGCGCTGTGGGGCCGCGCGCGTTGGCCAATCGGGCGGAGCGTCAGGGCCGGGTGACCGTCCCATTTTGCGGTCGGCGAATGTTACGGGCGGTCGTGAGTTGCGTTCATAAATTTCGCGCAGGGGATGCGGTTCCGATGGTTCGTGCTCCGGATCTCGTGGTCGTCTATCTCGGCATGCGGGTGCGGCGGCATCGATGCCATGTACGACGACATGGATCCCGCCACCGGCCTCGCGCGGTTCGCGCCCGTGGCCCCCTCCTCGCGGGAAGAGGTTCACCACCCGCGGACGCGTCGAGGACAGACCCGCCGAGTTCGAGCCCGTCGCGCCCGAATCCGCTTACTACGACGGCGAATCCGGGTAGTCTGCGCAAGCGGTCTTATCACGGAGCAATCACAATGCAGCGTTTCGCTGCGCCCGCTACGGGGTACGCCGAGTGCGGGGAACCGAACCGCACCTCCCGCGTAAGTGACGTACGTCGCAGGCCTCGTGTACGGCGCGCTACAAGCAGATGAATATGTTGTTCCCACACCTGGGACTACTGAATCGGGACGTTCTGGTAGCTTCCGCGCGGCTTATCGTGTTCCTATGCATGTCCTGTTCGTCTGCAACGGCAACGTTTGCCGTTCGGTAATCGCCGAGCGGCTCACCCGCGCCGTGGCGGCCGAACACGCCATCCCCCACCTCACCACCGAGAGCGCGGGAACCCGTGCGCTGGTGGGATTTCCGGTCGAACCGCTCGCCGCGCAGACCATCGCGGGGCTCGGCGCCGACCCGGCCAACTTCCGGGCCAGACGCCTGCGGCCCGAGATGATCGACAAAGCCGACTTGGTCCTCGCGATGACCGAGCAGATCCGCGACCAAGCGATCGAAATGGCCTTCGGCGCCCGTCCGCGCACTTTCACGCTGCTGGAAGCCAGCCGTATCGCCCACGTCACCGGCGCGCGCACCGTCGCCGAACTGCATTCCGCGCGAAACGATCTCTCGCTGGTCGGCCGGGAGAACATCGCCGACCCCGTCGGGCTGTCGGCCCAGGCGTTCTGCGAGGTCGGCGACCGCATCGCCGACGCGCTCGTGCCGCTGCTGCTGGCGCTCGCCCCGCACGAGCAGCCCCGCCCGCACGACGACGAGCACACCGGACTGGTGATCCGCCCCGGCGCGTCACGCGCGCCCCTGGCGACCTTCCTCGCGGCCCAGCGCGCGCGATAACACGTCACCGGGTCGGCCAACGTCGAATACCCGGCCAACTCGCCTGTCACGATTCGCTATGTCCATTCCGGGCCTGGACGGTTTACACTCCCGCGGACAACACTCTCCGCCGTTGCTGCTTCGACACAGGACAGGAATCAGACATGCCGAAGCGAATTTCGGATGTTTCGCTCCATGTTTATGTGACACCGGAGGCTCTGGAACGCGTCGTCGAGACCGTGCGCGAGGTGGTGGACGACTATCTCACCGACCGCGACGTGTTCGCCTGGCGCTTCACCTTGCCGGTCGATACCGATGACCCGGCCCATGCGGCCCTGGCGAGCCACTGCGCTACCGATCGGCTCGACGACGCACCGGAGAACCGCCGCACATACGAAATCGCGCTCAGCCTCGTCGGGGCGCCGGACCAGCTGACCGACGCCGACGTGGCCATGCTGGAACGGCAACTGCTACGCGGCATCTCCGGACTCGCGCGAACCGAGCCGGGACGGCAGATCCCGGTCTCGATCCGCGCCTCGCAACGCACCGACGTCGATCTCGACATCGATCGCGACCGCGAACTGCTCTGACGCGGGTCGACGGACTCGGCCGAACGAAGGCCGAGGCGTGGGTCAATCCCGCCGGCGCGAGGGGAAGTGGCGGATGAGCCCCTCCTGCACCGTGGTGGCCAGCAGGTCTCCGCTGCGGGAGTAGAACCGTCCGGTCGCCAGGCCGCGGGAGCCCGCTGCCACCGGCGACTCGGTGGCATACAGCGCCCACTCGTCGAAACGGAACGGGCGGTGGAACCAGATCGAGTGGTTGACCGTGGCGGCCACGATCCGGTCCAAGCCCCACGACAGCCCGTGGGTGGTGATGATCGAGTCCAGCACTGTGGTGTCGGACGAGTAGCCGAGCATCGCCACGTGGATCAGCGGGTCGTCGGGCAGCCTGCCGTCCGCGCGCATCCACACCCGGTTGTGGTTGAGCCGCTCCCCCGTGCCCTTCAGAATCCAGGCCGGGTCGTTGGTGTAGCGCATATCGATCGGATGCGGCGCGTTGACGAACATCTCCAGCTTGTCCTCCAAGCCTTCGAAGCTCTCCTCCACGCGAGGCAGCGTCTCCGGATCGGGCACCTCCGGCTGGGCGTGCGCGTGCTCGAGCCCCGTGCCCCAATCCTGGAACGCGGCGAGCATCACGAACAGCTCTTGGCCATCCTGGGTGGCGGTGACCGTGCGATTGGCGAACGCGCGGCCGTCGCGATGGCGGTCCACCCGGTACTCGATCGGCTTCTTCACGTCCCCGCCGCGCACGAAATGCGCGTTCACGGCGTGCACCGGACGGTCACCGACCGTGCGCCCCGCCGCGATGATGGCCTGCGAGACGAGCTGCCCCCCGAAGGTCCGGCTCCACACCTTCTCCGGGTGCTGGCCGACGAAGACATCCTCGTCCATCTGTTCCAGATCGAGCAGGCCGAGCAGCACGTCCAAGTCGGAGCGCAGTGCGGGCGGCTCCGCGACGATGACGGGGCTGCCTAGGGAAGCACTCACTAATGGTCCTCCTCGCCGATGCGATGCACGTGGATCAGATTGGTGGAGCCTACGGTGCCGGGCGGCGATCCCGCCACGATCACCACCAGATCACCCTTCTGGTATCGGTCCATCGACAGAAGTGCTACATCCACCTGGTGGATCATCGCATCGGTGCTCTCCACGGTCGGCACGATGAAGGTTTCCGTGCCCCAGGTCAGCGCCAGCTGGCTGCGCACCTCCGGCAGCGGCGTGAACGCCAGCAGCGGCAGCGGGGTGTGCAGCCTGGCCAGGCGGCGCACCGTGTCACCCGACTGGGTGAACGCCACCAGCGCCTTGGCGTTGAGCCGCTCGCCGATGTCGCGGGCGGCGTAGGAGATCACTCCGCGCTTGGTACGTGGCACGTGGGTCAGCGGGGGGACCCGGGTCGACTCGGTTTCCACCGCGTGCACGATGCGCGCCATCGTGCGCACCGTCTCGATCGGGTACTTGCCCACCGAGGTCTCACCCGAGAGCATCACCGCGTCGGCGCCGTCGAGCACCGCGTTCGCCACGTCCGAGGCCTCGGCGCGGGTCGGGCGGGAGTTGTCGATCATCGACTCCAGCATCTGGGTGGCGACAATGACCGGCTTGGCGTTCTCCCTGGCCATCTGGATGGCGCGCTTCTGCACGATCGGCACCTGCTCCAGCGGCAGCTCGACGCCGAGATCGCCGCGGGCGACCATCACCGCGTCGAAGGCGAGGACCACGGCCTCCAGGTTGTCGATCGCCTCCGGCTTCTCCAACTTGCCGATCACCGGCACCCGGCGGCCGATGCGATCCATCACGTCGTGCACCAGCTCGACATCGGACGGGGACCGCACGAACGACAGCGCGATGAAGTCGACGCCGAGTTTCAGCGCGAACTCCAGGTCCTCGATGTCCTTCTCCGAGAGCGCGGGCACCGACACGTCCATGCCCGGCAGCGAGACGCCCTTGTTGTTGGAGACCGGGCCGCCCTCGGTGACCCGGCAGACCACGTCGTTGCCGTCGACGCGGGTGACGACCACCCCCACCTTGCCGTCGTCCACCAGGAGGCGGTCGCCGGGCTTGGCGTCCTTGGCCAGTTCCTTGTACGTGGTGGACACCCGGTCGTGGGTCCCGTCGATGTCGTCGACGGTGATGCGGACCTCTTCGCCCGTCGCCCAGACGGTCCTGCCCTCCAGAAAGCGGCCGAGGCGGATCTTGGGACCCTGGAGGTCGGCGAGAATGCCGACGGCTCGGCCGAGATGGTCGGCGGCCTGCCGCACCTTCTTGTAGTTCTCGGCATGGTCCGCGTGCTCGCCGTGGCTGAAGTTCAGCCGCGCTACGTCCATACCGCTCTCGACGAGTTCGCGGATACGGTCCTCGGTGGCAGTGGCCGGGCCGAGCGTGCACACAATCTTCGTCCGTCGCATCACGAGTAGAGCCTAGTCCCGGTGGGTGCGCAGGTCTCGCCGTGGCCATGGTGAAACCTTGGTGAAAAATATGAACGAGGGGCCGTGAGCGGGTACAAACGGATACTCAGCGCGCGACATGCCGGGCCAGCCTCGTTTCCAGCCGGGTCTGCGCGAATCCGAGGATCAGGCAGATCACCCAGTAGTACAACGCCGCGACCCCGTAGAGCGCGAAGAAGTCAAAGGTGGGCGCCGCAGCGAGCTGGGCGACCCGCAGTAACTCCGTCACCAGGATGGTCGACGCCAGTGAGGTGTCCTTGACCAGCGAGATCAGCGTGTTGGACAGCGGGGGCACCGCGATCCGGGCCGCCTGCGGCAGGATGATCAGCCGCAACATCATCGGATAGGACATGCCCAGCGCCTCGGCCGCCTCCCACTGGCCGCCGGCGACACTGAGGATGGCGGCGCGCACCACTTCGGCAGCGTAGCCGCCCACGTTGAGGCTGAACGCGATCACGGCGGCGGGGAAGGGGTCGATCACGACACCGAATTGCGGCAGCGCGTAGAACACGATGAACAGCTGCACCAGCAGTGGAGTGCCGCGAATGATCGAGATGTAGAACCGGGCAGCGGCCGACAGCGGCCACACCGGCGACATCCTGGCCAGCGCGAGGAATAGCGCGAGCACCAAGCCGATGGCGAAGCTGATCGCGGTCAGCGGGATGGTCTTGGTGACGGTGGCCTGCAGCATCGGCCACAGGTTGTGCCAGATGAGATCCCTGGTGGCGGCGTCCATGAAGGGGCGGCTACTGACTGACGTCGGCGCCGAAGTACTTCTCGGAGATCTTCGCCAGGGTGCCGTCGGCGCGCAGCTGGTTCAGCGCGTTGTCCACATCGGCGATCAACGCGTCGCCCTTGCGCGCGGCGAATGCCTGCTTGCTCTCCGCTCCGGTCTTGCCCGCGATCTTCACGCTGCTGTCGCCGGTCTTCTTGGTGTACTCCGCGACGGCGAGGGTGTCGTTGACGGTCGCGTCCACGCGGCCGTTCTTCAACAGCTGGATGGCCTGCACGAAGCCCTCTACCGCCTCGACTTTCGCGCCCGCGTCGGTGGCGACCTTGGTCCAGTTGCTGGTGGCCGACTGTGCGCAGGTCTTGCCGTTGAGGTCGGCGAGACGGGTGATCGCGTTGTTGTCGGCGCGAGTGACGATCACGCCGGCCGACGTGGTGTACGGCACCGACAGCGCGTACTTGGCTTTGCGCTCGTCGTTCACGGTCACCTGGTTCGCGACCAGGTCGAAGCGCTTGGACTCCAGCCCGGCGAAGATGGCGTCCCACGGCGTCTGGACGAACTCGACCCTCTTGCCGAGCTTGTCGCCGACCGCCTGGATCACCTCCACGTCGTAACCGGTGAGCTTGCCGTCGGAACCCTGGAAGCTGAACGGCGCGTAGGTGCCCTCGGTGCCCACCTTCAGCACGTTCGGGTCACTGTCGCCGCACGCGCTCAGGCCCGTGGCGGCGACGATGGCGAGCATGGCGGCGGCGAACAGCTTGCGACGCACGGAATCCCTCTCTTCAGTGCGTGGAGCTCCACACACGACACGCGAATCCGGCCATGCTACGCGCGGACCCACCGCCACGACAGTATCCCGATCATCCTGCGCGGAAGGATTGTGCTCATTGATTTCGCCCGGCGTACGCAGGGAGGCGGACAACGCGGGCCCGCCTCCCTGCCGTGCCGGTGCGGCCGCGATCAGTCGCGCAGCGGGCGTCCCTGCGGATCGGGGACCTTGCCGACGAGGATCAGGATGCCGTCGATGAGACCCCAGATGCCGCCGAGGCCGCAGGTGAGAATCGTGACCACCAGCTGGGCGATGCCCAGCCCGGTGTAGCCGAGATAGAAGCGCCCGACGCCGAAGCTACCGAGGAAGATCTGCAGCAGGCCCGCGATCAGCTTCTGCTTCTCCGACAGCGGTACGCCGAAGGGGTCGCGGCCCCACGGCGCCTCGGGGTCGTTCGGGTTGTACCCCTGCGGCGCACCCGGATACGGCGCGGGCGGGTAGCCGCCCGGCTGCTGGCCGTAGGGGTCGGCGGGCTGGCCGTATTGGGGCTGGCCGTAGGGGGCCGACGGCGAGCTGTACTGCGGCGGGGTCTGCGCCTCCAGCGGCTTGGTCAGATCCGGACCCGTCCCGGGCGGGCCGTACTGCGGGCCCGGAGAACCCGGAACCTGCTGGTTAGGGTCGGTCACTCATGTCCTCCTCATTCGTGCGGGCACCCTCTTGTCGGCCCCCGTCCTTGCTGGACCGCCGATTTGCCACTCGCGACGATCACGAGACATTGTCACCGGGATCGACCAGGTTGTCGCCCCCGATGTTTTCGGCCCTGCGAGGAGTTATCGCCGTGTGTCGCCGATTCGTTGCCGTGAACGGGAAACCCGGCGTGGGCGACGGCGGGCCGGCGCTCGCCGCATCCGCCACCGCACCTGGACCGGACGGCACCGATCAGCTCTTGTCCGAACCTGCCTTCTCCGAACCGGTCTCGGCGGACGCGCCGCCGAACGTCGCGGGACCGGACTCGCCCGCGGATGTCTCCCCGCCGGTTCCGGCGGTGCCCGCATCGCTCACGGTCTGCTCGGATACCGCTGCGTCCGAAGGCTTCTCGGCCGACGCCGTGCCCGCGGCGCGCAGCGCGCGGCGCTGCCACGGCCACGGGCGAGGACTCGCGCCGGGCTGCAACTGCTCGGGCGTCTCGCGGCCCTTGGTGGCGAACACGAAGTAGGCGATCGCGCCCAGGAACACCACGGCGGAGGTGAACGAGTTGATCCGGATGCCCGCGATCTGGGTGGCCTCGTCCGCGCGCATCAGCTCGACGAAGAACCGCCCGAAGCAGTAACCGGCGACGTACAGCGCGAACAGGCGGCCGTGGCCGATCCGGAAACGTCGGTCCACGTACACCAGCAGCACGACGACGAGCAGGTTCCAGACCATCTCGTACAGGAAGGTGGGATGCACGATCTTGTCGACCACGCCGGTGGAGACGCCGTTCATCATGTCCAGCTGACCGTCGTCGCCGACCCGGCGGAAGATCTGCAAGCCCCACGGCAGGTCGGTCTCGCGGCCGTACAGCTCCTGGTTGAAGTAGTTGCCGAGCCTGCCGATGGCCTGGGCGAGCAGGATCGGCGGGGCCACCGCGTCACCCAACGCGGGCAGTGGAATCCGGTACACCCGGCAACCGATCCACGCGCCGATGCCGCCCAGCAGCACCGCGCCCCAGATGCCGAGTCCGCCCTGGTAGATCTTCAGCGCGTCGACCGGGTTTCCGTCCGCACCGAAGTACTTCTGCCAGTCGGTGGCCACGTGGTAGAGCCGGCCGCCGACCAGACCGAACGGCACCGCGAACATCGCGACGTCCAGGATCGCGCCGGGCTGGCCGCCCCGCGCGCGCCAGCGGCGCTCACCCCACCAGATCGCGACGACGATGCCGAGAATGATGCACAAGGCGTACGCCCGTAACGGGAAGGGCCCGAGCTGCCACACCCCCTGCGGGGGGCTGGGAATGTAGGCCAGCACGTCGCTGTTGGCCACGACACTGTCTGCCAGGACTTGTAAGGTCACGGTCGCCACCGTAGCGGAGTGCGCTTCAGTCGCAAGCTCCACGGTCGGGCGTCGCCAGATCCGGCGGCACCTTGTTGCTCAGCACCACGGCACCGGCCTGATGCTGCGGACGTCGAGGGACTGCGTCATCGCGAGGCAGCCGCCGTCGGACGACCGCCGCGGCCATGGAGCTACGGCCCGTGAGTCAACTCGCGAACGCGATGGGCGAACGGACTCCGGCCGCGAGTTCGGCGGTGAGTCGCCGCACCGCGTCGAGCCCGTCGGCGGCCGCGGTGACCAGCGCCGAACCGACGATCACACCGTCGGCGTAGCCCGCGATTTCGGCGGCCTGCTCGCCCGAGCGCACGCCGAGCCCGACGCCGATCGGGATGTCGGAGTGGGCCCGGATGCGCGCGCACAGCGCGGGCGCGGCCGAGGAGACCACGTCGCGGGCTCCGGTGACGCCCATGGTGGAGGCCGCGTACACGAAGCCGCGGCTGGCCTCGAGCGTCTTCACCAGGCGCTCCTCGGTGGAGGACGGCGCGACCAGGAAGACGCGGTCCAGGTTGTGCGTGGACGAGGCGACGAACCAGTCGTCGGCCTCCTCCGGGATCAGGTTGGGGGTGATGACGCCGGACCCGCCAGCGGCGGCCAGATCGCGCGCGAAGCGATCGACGCCGTACTTCAGCACCGGATTCCAGTAGCTCATCACCACGGCCTTGCCGCCTGCGCCGGTGATCGCCTCGACGACGGAGAACACGTCACGCACCCGCACGCCGCCGCGCAGCGCCTGCTCGGCGGCGGCCTGGATGGTCGGGCCGTCCATCACGGGATCGGAGTAGGCGACGCCGACTTCGATGATGTCGCAGCCGGATTCGACCATCGCGCGCACGACGTCGATCGAACCGGCGAGGTCGGGGAATCCCGCGGGCAGATAGCCGATCAGCGCGGCGCGGCCCTCGGCGCGGCAGGCGGCGAAGGTGTTCGCAAGACGAGACTGCTGACTCACGACTGCGCTTCCTCCGTCTCGGCGTCGAACAGCCCGAACCACCGCGCTGCCGTGTCCATGTCCTTGTCACCGCGGCCGGAGAGGTTCACCAGGATGATCGCGCCGGGACCGAGCTCCTTGCCCAGTTGCAGCGCGCCGGCCACCGCGTGCGCCGACTCGATCGCCGGGATGATGCCCTCGCTGCGGCTGAGCAGCAACAGCGCGTCCATCGCCTCGGTATCGGTGATCGGCCGGTACTCGGCGCGGCCGATGTCTTTGAGGTAGGCGTGCTCGGGGCCGACGCCGGGGTAGTCCAGTCCCGCCGAGATCGAGTGCGATTCGATGGTCTGGCCGTCCTCGTCCTGCAACAGGTACGAGTACGCGCCCTGGAAGGCGCCCGGCGTCCCGCCGGTGAAAGTGGCCGCGTGCCGCCCGGTGTCGACGCCGTCACCGGCCGCCTCGTAGCCGATCAGCCGGACGTCGGCGTCATCGAGGAACGCGTGGAAGATGCCGATGGCGTTGGAGCCGCCGCCGACGCAGGCGACGACCGCGTCGGGCAGCCGGCCGGTCGAGGCCTGCACCTGGGCGCGGGCCTCCATGCCGACGATGCGCTGGAAATCGCGCACCAGCATCGGGAACGGGTGCGGGCCCGCGGCGGTGCCGAAGCAGTAGTAGGTGTCGTCGGCGTTGGTCACCCAGTCGCGCAACGCCTCGTTGATGGCGTCCTTGAGGGTCTGCGAACCGGAGGTGACCGAGATCACCTCGGCGCCGAGCAGCCGCATGCGCGCGACGTTCAGCGCTTGACGCGCGGTGTCGACCGCACCCATGTAGATGATGCAGTCCAGGCCGAGCAGCGCGCAGGCGGTGGCCGTGGCCACGCCGTGCTGGCCCGCTCCGGTCTCGGCGATCACCCTGGTCTTGCCCATTCGCTTGGCCAGCAGGGCTTGGCCGAGCACATTGTTGATCTTGTGCGAGCCGGTGTGGTTCAGGTCTTCGCGCTTGAGCAGAATGCGCGCACCGCCCGCGTGCTCGGCCAGCCGGGTGCACTCGAACACCGGCGACGGGCGGCCGGTGTAGTCGCGTTGCAGCCGGTCGAGCTCGCCCAGGAACGACTCGTCGAGCCGGGACTTCTCGTATTCGGCGGTGACCTCCTCGATCACCGCCATCAGCGCCTCGGGGACGTGCCTGCCGCCATAGACGCCGAAGTGCCCGCCCGCGTCCGGCTCGTGGCCGCTGCGCTGGGCGACGCCGTCGCTGGCCTGAGGTAATGCCGCCACGCGCGTCACCGGCCCCGCCGCGCCGGCTTCGGGCAGGACGGGTGCGTGCCCGCGGTCACCAGCTCCGACACCGCGGCGCGGGGGTCGCGGCTGGTCACCAGGCCCTCGCCGACGAGGACGGCGTCCGCGCCCGCGCCCGCGTAGGCCAGCAGGTCGGCGGTGCCGCGGATGCCGGACTCGGCGATCCGGATGACCTCGGTGGGCAGTCCGGGCGCGATCCGGGCGAACACGTCGCGATCGACCTCGAGCGTCTTGAGGTTGCGGGCGTTCACGCCGATCACGGAGGCGCCCGCCTCCAGCGCGCGGTCGGCCTCCTCCTCGGTGTGCACCTCGACCAGCGCGGTCATCCCCAAAGATTCGGTGCGGTCGATCAGCGAGGACAGCACGTCCTGCTGCAGCGCCGCGACGATGAGCAGGATGACGTCCGCGCCGTGCGCACGAGCCTCGTGGATCTGGTACGGGCCGACCACGAAGTCCTTGCGCAGGATCGGGATGTTCACCGTGGCGCGGACCGCGTCCAAGTCGTCCAGCGACCCGTTGAAGCGGCGGCCCTCGGTGAGCACGCTGATGACCCGCGCGCCGCCGTCCTCGTAGGCCTTGGCGAGGCTGGCCGGGTCGGCGATGTCCGCGAGTTCGCCCTTGGACGGGCTGGCCCGCTTGACCTCGGCGATCACGCCGATGCCGTCCTCGAGCAGCGCGGCGCGGGCGTCCAGCGGCGCGGGCGCGGCGGCTGCGGCGGCCTTCACCGCCTGGAAGTCGAGAAGGGCTTCCCGAGCGGCCACATCCGCGCGGACCCCGTCGAGAATCGAGTCGAGTACCGTCATCTGGCTCGAATCCTTTCTGGGGAGACGGACTTGCTACCTGAGAATCCCCCCAGGCGCTGTCTCACCGATGCTGACAAAGAATAAATGGACCTACCGGGCGCGTTTGCGCCGGGGCTCGAGTTGGACCACGCGGAAGGGCTTCGCGCAAGGTGGTACCCGCCACACCCGGCGCACGGGGGCAGCTCAGCGCGCACGTCGGCCCGCCTCGCCGGAGTCCGGTTCGTCCGGAGGTTCCTCGGTCGGGTCGGTACCGGCGTCCAGTGCGTCCCACAGCACACGCTCGGACACCTGCGGCTCGGATCCCTGCTCCGAAGACTGTGTGCGCCGCTGCGTGACCTCCGCTGTCGCGGCGGCGCGCCGGAATACCGGATTGTCGTATCTGCCGGACAGCCGCGCGGCTTCCGCGGGCATCCGGGCCAGCAGCACGCCCGCGCCGAACGCGGCGATCGCGCCGAGCAAGGCGAGCACGGCCGGGAAGGCCGACGTGGTCGCCTCCTGCACCTGCGCGCGGGCCGGGAGTTCGGCGAGCTTCGCGGCCCGCTCGGCGATCGCGCCGGAGTCGGTCAGCAGCGCGAACGCCGGCACCGCCGCCACCGCGGCGACCAGCGCGATGAGCACCCCGACCACCCGGCGCAACCAGCCCCTGGTGGCCAGCACGGCCGCGATCGAGGCGAGCAGCACCAGCGCGAGCGGTGTCAAGGCGCCGAACCACACCCCGCCATCGAGGTGATCGGTGCGCGGCTGGGTGAGCCCGTCGGAGGAGGTGACGGTCACCCACGTCATCCGGGACGAAGCCCAGAGCGCGGCGGCGGCGATGCCCAGCAACACGACGGGGCCGACCGGATACCTGCGGCGAGAATCGGCGTCGCCGTGCGACGACTGCGCGGGCGCGGCGGAATCATCCGGTGCTGGAGCGGATTGCGGCTCTGCCGTGGCGCTCGCGTCGACGGCCGGTTCCCGGGCCCGGCCCGGTTCCTGGTCGGAGTCGTCGGCCGCTGTCATCGCGGTTCGCCGTTCCCCGCATCGAGTTCCGCGCCGTAGGCCCGCACGGTTCCGGCGGCCGCGACGGCCTTCAGCACCGCCATCGCCTTGTTGCGCGATTCCACGTCCTCGTACTCCGGGTCCGAGTCCGCGACCACGCCCGCGCCCGCCTGGACGTAGGCCGTGCCGTCCTTGAGCAGTGCGGTGCGGATGGCGATCGCGGTGTCGGCGTCACCCGCGAAGTCCAGGTACCCCACCACACCGCCGTAAATGCCGCGGCGGGTCGGCTCCAGTTCTTCGATCAGCTCCATCGCTCGCACCTTCGGCGCGCCGGACAGGGTGCCCGCCGGGAAGCAGGCCCGCACCGCGTCCAGCGCGATGCGCCCGGGCGCCAGCCGCCCCGACACCGTCGACACCAGGTGCATCACGTGGCTGTAGCGCTCGATGTGCCGGTACTCGGTGACCCGCACGGTGCCCGGCTCGCACACCCGGCCCAGGTCGTTCCGGCCGAGATCGACGAGCATCAGGTGCTCGGCGTTCTCCTTCTCGTCGGCGAGCAGGCCCTTCTCCAGCAGCAGGTCCTCCTCCTCGGTGACACCGCGCCAGCGGGTGCCCGCGATCGGATGAGTGGTCGCCACACCGTCTTTCACGGTCACCAGCGATTCCGGGCTGGAGCCGACGATGGAGAACGCGGTGCCGCCGTCGCCGTCCGGGATGTGCAGCAGGTACATGTAGGGGCTCGGGTTCGAGGCACGCAGCATCCGGTACAGGTCCAGCGGCGAACCGTCGTAGTCCATTTCGAAACGTTGCGACAGGACGACCTGGAACGCCTCGCCCGCCTCGATCTCCTTGACCAGTCGGCGGACTCCCGCGCCGAACTCCTCGGTGGTGCGCTTGCGCCGGTACTGCGGCTCGGGCTGGTCGAACACCGACACGGTGGAATCGGCGGGCGCGCCCAGCGCGGCGGTCATCCGGTCCAGCCTGGCCACCGCGTCGTCGTAGGCTTCGTCCGCCCGCTCGGCGGTGCCGTTCCAGTTGACCGCGTTGGCGATCAAGGTGATCGCGCCCTCGTGGTGGTCGAACGCGGCCAGGTCGGTGGCCAGCAGCAGCACCATCTCCGGCAGGCCCAAGTCGTCCAGCGCCAGGTTCGGCAGCCGTTCGATCCTGCGCACCGCGTCGTAGCCGAGGTACCCGACCATGCCGCCGGTCAGCGGAGGCAGTCCGGGCAGGCGCTCGGTGCGCAGCAGTTCCAGGGTTTCGCGCAGTGCCACCAGCGGGTCGCCGCCGGAGGGCGCGTCGGCCGGGATGTGACCGAGCCAGGCCGCCTCGCCGTCGACGACGGTGAGCGCCGAGGGGCTGCCCGCGCCGATGAACGACCAGCGCGACCACGAGCGTCCGTTCTCCGCGGACTCGAACAGGAAGGTGCCGGCCCGGTCACCCGCCAGCTTGCGGTAGGCCGACAGCGGAGTCTCGGAGTCCGCCAGCACTTTTCGGGTCACCGGGACCACCCGGTGCTCCGCGGCCAGCAGATGGAACTGTTCGCGGGTCGTGGTGGTGGGAGTGGACGTGCCTGGCATGGACACATCATCCCAGGCCGGGCCGACAAGCTGGTGAGCGGTGCCGCCGACACGGCCACAGAGGCGACAAACCGGACCAACCAGATCGGTTTCCGGTGCGAGAGGTGTGGCGGCTCTCACTCGACTCGCAGACCAAGCGACCGGTAAGTTCTCGATCATGCAGCCAGGACAGCTCGCCCCGCACTTCGAGCTTCCCGATCAGTCCGGAACGCCCCGCTCGCTCGACGCGTTGCTGGCGGACGGCCCACTGGTCCTCTTCTTCTATCCGGCGGCCAATACCCCGGTATGTACGGCCGAAGCCTGCCATTTCCGCGACCTGGCCGCCGAATTCACCGCCCTCGGCGCCACCTGCGCCGGCATCAGCGCCGACGGAGTGGACACCCAGGCCGGGTTCGCCGAGAAGCAGCGCCTCGGCTATCCACTGCTGTCCGACGCCGGCGGCGCGGTGGCCGCACAGTTCGGCGTGAAGCGCGGACTGCTGGGCAAACTGGCGCCGGTGAAGCGGCAGACCTTCGTCATCGACACCGACCGCACCATCCGCAAGGTCATCAGCGGCGAGCTGCGCGCGAACGTGCACGCCGACCAGGCACTGGCGTACCTGCGCGCCAGGTAGATCACGCGCGGCGCCGGGTGCAGGCGGCCGGGTTCGCGCTGGTCGGCGGCATAACGAGCGCAGCCGGACCAAGTCCGACCGAAGCCCGCGCGCCGGCCGAGCGAAGGCTGCGGCAGCCGCAGAAAAGGCGCAGCCGGACGAAGCCCCTCGGTAGCCCGCGCCGGGCAGGGCGCAGGCTGACGCAGCCGAAGGAAAGGCGCAGCCGGAACGAAGCCGCTCAGTAGCCCGCGCGCCGGGCAGACCCCCGGCTGAGGCGGCCGCAGGAATGGCGCAGCCCGAAGTCCGTCGATAGCCGCGCGCCGGGCCGAGCGAAGGCGAGGCAGCCGCAGAAAAGGCGCAGCCGGACGAAGTCCGTCGACAGCCGCGCGCCGGGCCGAGCGAAGGCGAGGCAGCCGCATAGGCTTTCTGCATGACTTCGACCGAGGTCCATCCCGGCGGACGCAAATCCACGGCCGCCGTCTGGCGCACACGGATCATCGTGGGCGCCGCGATCCTCGCTCTCTTGGTCTTGACCTACTTCATCCTGGCCGCGTTCATTCCGCGCTGGTGGGCCCAACGGGTGGGGTCGATGGTGGGCGGCAGCTTCGCCAAGGGCATCGGCTGGGGCTTGTTCTACGGCGGGTTGTGCACCGTCGTACCGCTTTTCCTGCTGCTGTTCGCCGTCTTGGTCTGGCGCAGGAAGGCAGGCCGGTTCCTGGTGGGGGCGGCCGCGGTCGTCGCGATCCTCTTCGCGATCCCCAACCTGATGACCCTCACCATCGTGCTGGGGAACAGCAGCGCCGCCCATGCGGGCGAGCGGATCCTGGACGTGGACGCGCCCGCGTTCCGTGGCGCCGCGCTCGCCGGCGCGATCGTCGCCACGGTGATGTTCCTGCTCGCGGTGGGCCTGTTGCTATTGCGAAAGTGGCGGCGCACGCACCCGCGCGCCGCGCCGGCGGCAGGCCCGGACCAGATGTGAGTGAACTCACGTCATGCGCGATCTTTATGACGGTCGAGCGAAGTCGTGGCAAACTCATGGGCGCAGGTGACTGTGCACATGCTCTTCCACGACCCCTAGGACCACGAACCCGACCACGTCACTTGGCTTGAAAGAAGGCACACAGTGACGAAGTGGCTCGACCCTGTCGAACAACGAGCTTGGCGCGCCATCGTGGCGCTGATGACACGTCTACCAGCGGCATTGGACACCCAGCTGCAGCGTGAGTCCGGCGTGACGCATTTCGAGTACTGGGTGCTGACCCTGCTGTCGGAAGAGCCGGGGCACCGACTGCAGATGAGTGAGCTTGCCCACAAAGCAAACGCATCGCTATCGCGCCTGTCGCATGTGGTGTCCAAGCTGGAGCGCATGGGTTGGGCCGAGCGTTCCGCGACCGCGGGGCGGCGCGGCGTGCACGCCGTGCTCACCGACGAGGGATACCTGAAGGTGGTCGAGGCCGCGCCAGGGTATGTGGACGCCGTGCGCCACCTGGTCTTCGACGGTTTGGACGACGGGCAGAAGGCCCAGCTCGCCGAACTGGGCGAGCTGCTGGCCGCGCGGCTCGCCGACCGGTTGGATCAGTCCGGCGGGCTGACCTCGGCCGGCAAGGACGACGACCGCACGTCGGGTGCGTAACCGCGCTCAGGATTGCGCGCCGAGCAGCAGATCCGAGTCGAAACAGGTGTGCGTGCCGGTGTGGCAGGCCGCGCCTTCCTGATCGACCACGAGCAGGATCGTGTCGCCGTCGCAGTCCAGCCGCACTTCGTGCACGTACTGGGTGTGGCCCGAGGTCTCCCCTTTGACCCAGTACTGCTGTCGCGAGCGCGAATAGTACGTCGCTTTCCGGGTTTCCAGCGTCCGTGCCAGCGCTTCGTCGTCCATCCACGCGACCATCAGCACGTCACCGGTGGCGCGTTCCTGCGCGACGGCCGACACCAGTCCGGCGTCGTTGCGCTTGAGACGGGCGGCGATGGCGGGATCCAGACTCATAGCACCGTTATAACAGTGCCGGCGATCGGGCGGCCGCCCGCCATGCCCGGCGTTCGGATTCCCGCCGAGCGCTATCGGACGACGATTTTCTCCGCCCGCATCGCATCCTTGACCTGACCGATGGACAGCTCGCCGAAGTGGAACACGCTGGCCGCGAGTACTGCGTCGGCGCCGGCGTGCACGGCCGGGGCGAAGTGCTCGACCGCGCCTGCCCCGCCGCTGGCGATCACCGGCACGGTGACCGCGGCCCGCACGGCGCGGATCATCGGCAGGTCGAAACCGGCCTTGGTACCGTCGGCGTCCATCGAGTTCAGCAGGATCTCACCGACACCGAGTTCGGCGCCCCGCACGGCCCATTCGACGGCGTCGATGCCGGTTCCGCGTTTGCCGCCGTGCGTGGTCACCTCCCAGCCGGACGTGGTGTCCGGCCGGCCGTCCGGGACGGTGCGCGCGTCCACCGAGAGCACGATGCATTGCGAACCGAACCGTTCGGACATCTCGCGCAGCACCTCGGGCCGCGCGATCGCGGCGGTGTTCACCGAGACCTTGTCGGCGCCCGCACGCAGCAGCCGGTCCACATCCGCCACGGTGCGCACCCCGCCGCCGACGGTGAGCGGGATGAAGATCTGCTCGGCGGTGCGGGTCACCACATCGATCATGGTGCCGCGGTCGCCGGTCGAGGCGGTCACGTCGAGGAAGGTCAGCTCGTCGGCGCCCTGCGCGTCGTACAGGGCGGCCAGCTCGACGGGATCGCCCGCGTCGCGCAGGTTCTCGAACTTGACGCCCTTGACCACCCGTCCCGCGTCGACGTCCAGGCACGGAATCACTCGTACGGCCAACGTCATTGCCTCACCCTTTCTCCGCGGCCGTCGGGTCGGCGACCGTGCAGATCATGTCGAGCAGTTCTTCGTGTACGCCCGGCGCGGCCGCCAGCACGGAGCCGGAGGTGATGGTCCACGGCCGGCCCGCCAGGTCGGTTACCACGCCGCCGGCCGCGCGCACCAGCGCGACGCCCGCGGCATTGTCCCAGGGATGGTGCCCGAAGACGATCGCGCCGCCGAGCACGCCGGAGGCGGTGAACGCCAGATCGATGCCGGTGGAGCCGTGCATGCGCACCCGCGAGGACAGCCTGCTCAGCGGGCCGAGCAGATCGAAGCGGAACTGTCCGGGGATGCGGCCGTGCGAGTCGACGTTGAACGCGCCGAATCCGATCATCGACTCGGCCAGCGCGCCCCGGGGCAGCGGGGGCAGCGGGCGGCCGTCCAGCAGCACCGGGCCACCGGCCACGGCCGCGTATCGACGGCCGAGCAGCGGCAGCCAGGTCAGCCCGAGCACCGGCTCGCCGTCGCGCACCAGCGCCAGGAGCATGCCCGAGAGGGGATGTCCGGAGGAGTAGTTGAAGGTGCCGTCGATGGGGTCGAGCACCCACGCGGTGCCCGAGGTGAGCTGCGGGCCGCCGAACTCCTCGCCGTGCACTTCGATGCCGGTGCGCCGGTGCAGCTCGGCGGAGATGGTGCGCTCCAGCTCCAGGTCCAGCGCGGTGGCGAAGTCGTTGCGTCCCTTGACGACCGCGCTCGGCGCACCGATGCCCTCGACGAACCGCGAGCACACCGAGTCGAGGACCTCGCTCGCCTCCGCGAGCAGTGCCGACAGCGCCCGGGTCATCTCACCGCGGCCAGCGCCTCGGGCAGGGTGAACCTGCCCGCGTAGAGCGCCTTGCCGACGATCGCGCCCTCGACCCCTTCGGGCACCAGCCCGGCGATCGCGACCAGGTCGTCGATAGTGGAGACGCCGCCGGAGGCGATGACCGGCGCGTCGGTGGCCGCGCACACCTCGCGCAGCAGATCCAGGTTGGGGCCGGTGAGCGTGCCGTCCTTGGTCACGTCGGTCACCACGTAGCGACCGCAGCCGTCGCGCTCCAGGCGTTCGAGCACCTCCCACAGATCGCCGCCGTCGCTGACCCAGCCGCGGCCGCGCAGCCGGTGCTCACCGTCGACGATGCGCACGTCCAGGCCGACGGCGATGCGCTCGCCGTGGCGGGCGATGGCCTTGGCGCACCAGGTGGGGTCCTCCAGGGCCGCGGTGCCGAGGTTCACCCGGGCGCAGCCGGTGGCCAACGCCGCCTCCAGGCTCTCGTCGTCGCGGATGCCGCCGGAGAGTTCCACCTTGACGTCGAGCTCGCCGACGACGCCCGCCAGCAGCTCCCGGTTCGAACCGCGCCCGAAGGCAGCGTCCAGGTCGACCAGATGCACCCATTCCGCGCCGGCCTCCTGCCAGGCCAGCGCGGCCTCGCGCGGCGAACCGTAGCTGGTTTCGCTGCCTGCCTCTCCTTGCACGAGGCGAACGGCCTCTCCGTTGGCGACATCGACGGCGGGTAGCAGCACAAGACTCACGAGAGCAGCCTAGTGGTTACCCGGCCGTGTCCGAGTCACGGGCCTGGGCGAATGGGACCTCGATCACCGGCCGCGGTCGGCACTGCGGGGCTCCAGGATGCGGGTCAGCAGGGTGGCCAGGGTGCGGCGTTCCGCAGCGGAGAATCCGGCGAGCAACTCGTCCTGGGGGCCGGCCACTCGGACAAAATTTGTTGACGACACCCACAATCTGATAACGTTGGACACGCCAACGTTGGAACTTCCAACGTTCTACTGGAAAGGCCCCTCCGATGCGCAAGATTCGCCTCGCCCTCCCCTTGCTCGCCCTCCCGCTGGCCGCGCTCACCGCCGCCTGCACTTCCAGCACCACGACCGACGCCGAGGAAGTCCGCGGCATGCTGGACCGCCAGCAGATCACCGCGCTGGTCGACCGGCTCGGCCGCGCGTTGGACGAGGGTCGCTTCGACGACCTGCGGGCGATCTACACGCCCGACGCGATCGCGAAGACGCCCGGCGGCACGGCCGAGGGCCGCGATGCGCTGATCGCCCAGGCGAGCCGCAATCACACCGCCGACAAGCACATTCAGCACGTCATCAGCAACGTGCTGGTCGACGTGCGGGGCAACGCCGCCGACGTCCGGGCCAACCTCATCGCCACCTTCGCGCCCGCCTCGGCGAATGGGACGATTCCGCAACCGCAATACACGCTCGGCGAGATCTACCACTTCGACGCGGTGCGCACCGCGGAGGGCTGGCGACTCTCGCGCGTGGAGACCACTCCGATCTGGTCCACCGGCACCCGCCCGTAACCAGCGCGTGGCCGACAGCGCGGCTGCGAACAAGACGATCCCGCAGCCGCAATTCACCCTTGGCGGGATCTACCGATTCGACACGGCCGAGGCGTGGCGGCTGTCGCAGAGGCAGATTGCCCCGGTCTGGTGCACTGGCACCCGCCCGTGATCACCAGCCGCAGTACACACGCTGGGGCGGCGAGACTGCCCCCGGAACGGGCAGGGCGGCGGTATCGTCTGCGCTCGGCGATCAACCCCGGTCGCCGCTTTCCCCTCGCACCGAGGAAGTGCATGTCACGATCCACACTCGCTGCCGCACTGATGTTTTCGGCAGCCACCTGCTCCGCGGCGACGATCGCCGCACCCGTCGCCGCCGCGGCCCCGCCTGAGGAGGCACGCCTGGCCGGGTGCGAATTCGGCACCGCGGCAGCGACATCCGACTACGCGCGGTTCGGCGACCACGTCCGCACCGTGCTGCAGCTGAGCACCGGAGAATTCCGGGCCGAGTTCGAGAACTTCCGCGCCAATCTCCAAGCGAGCGCGGAAGCCACGCACTTGCGCGCCCAGGCCGACTCGGCGGACTGCCGGGTCGTCTCGGGCGATGACAACCGGGCCGTGGTGGACGTGGACGTCACCCGCACGGTGACCAGCGACGAAACCGACGGCCTCCCGCAGACCGGCCGTATGGCGATGACCGTGACCGTCGACAACGTCGACGGGCGCTGGCTGGTCAGCAAGGTCGTGTCGCGCTGAGCCGATCGACGATCCCGCGCCGGGGTGCGCGGGATCGTCGCTACAGCGAGTTCACCCAGTTGCGCAGCAGATGGGCGCCGGCGTCGCCGGACTTCTCCGGGTGGAACTGGGTCGCCGAGAGCGCGCCGTTCTCCACCGCCGCCAAGAAAGGCACCCCATGGTCGGCCCAGGTGAGCTTGGGCGCGGCGAAGTGCTCGCTAGGGGGCAGATCCCACGCCTGGGCGGCGTAGGAGTGCACGAAGTAGAAGCGAGTGTCCGCGTCGAGGCCCGCGAACAGGACGCTGTCGGCGGGGGCTGAGACGGTGTTCCAGCCCATGTGCGGCAGCACCGGCGCGGAGAGGCGTTCGACGGTGCCGGGCCATTCGGCGCATCCGTCGGTTTCCACGCCGAACTCGACACCTCGCTCGAAGAGGATCTGCATGCCGACGCAGATCCCCAGAACCGGGCGTCCACCGGCCAGCCGCTGACCGATCAGCCGCTCGCCCCGCACCTCCCGCAGACCCGCCATGCACGCGGCGAAGGCGCCCACGCCCGGCACGACCAGACCGTCGGCGGCCAGCACCACCTGCGGGTCGGCCGTCACATCGACCTGGGCGCCCGCCCTGCTCAGTGCCCGCTCGGCGGAGTGCAGGTTGCCGGAACCGTAGTCGAGCAGGGCGACGGATTTCCTCACAGCGTTCCCTTCGTGGACGGGACCCCGCTCACCCGCGGGTCGAGTTCCACCGCGGCGCGCAAAGCCCGCGCGACCGCCTTGAATTCGGCTTCGGTGACGTGGTGCTGGTCGCGGCCGTAGAGCACCCGCACGTGCAGGGCGATGCGCGCGTTCAGGGCGATCGACTCGAAGACGTGGCGGTTGAGCACGGTCGAATACGGCGCACCGGGGCCGGAGCCCGGAATAACCGCGTGCAGCAGGTGCTCCGGTTCGCCGGTGTGCACGCAGTAGGGGCGGCCGGACACGTCGACCGCGGCGTGCGCCAGCGTCTCGTCCATCGGGATGTAGGCGTCGCCGAATCGGCGGATCCCCGCCTTGTCGCCCAGCGCCTTGCCGAGCGCCTGGCCGAACACGATGGCGGTGTCCTCCACGGTGTGGTGCGCCTCGATCTCGATGTCGCCTTCGGCGCGGACGGTCAGGTCGAAGCTCGCATGCGCGCCGAGGGCGGTCAGCATGTGGTCGTAGAACGGGACGCCGGTGGCGATCTCGGTTTTGCCGGTGCCGTCCAGATCGAGTTCGACGACGATGCTGGATTCCTTGGTGATCCGCTCCACCCGGGCGGTCCTACTCATGCTCACGTCCAATCGGGTTGTCGCCGGGGCTTCCCGGCGCTGGGTCATCGCGGTGCGAGGTCGGTGCCCGCCAGTGCCGCACTGACCTTCAGCAGTTCGTCG
The DNA here is from genome assembly GCF_015477605.1 of Nocardia amamiensis. GTDB lineage: Bacteria > Actinomycetota > Actinomycetes > Mycobacteriales > Mycobacteriaceae > Nocardia > Nocardia amamiensis_A. The sequence goes on along the minus strand of NZ_JADLQX010000015.1, from coordinate 57,524 downwards.
TTCTCGGCGGCGAGGCCGATGGTGGTGCGCAGATAGCCGGGGATGCCGACGTCGCGGATCAGCACACCGTGGTCCAGATAGCGCTGCCAAGTACGCGGGGCGTCAGGGAAGCGGCCGAACAGCAGGAAATTGGCGTCACTGGGAATCACCTCGAAACCCATCTCCCGCAACGCCGCCGCGACCCGGTCGCGCTGCGCGGCCAGCTCGGCGACGCTGCCCAGGGTCTCGTCGGCGTGCCGCAGGGCCGCGCGCGCGGCGGCCTGGGTGACCACCGACAGGTGATAGGGCAGCCGCACCAGCAGCATCGCGTCGATCACCGCGGGCGCGGCCACCAGGTAACCCAGGCGGCCGCCTGCGAACGCGAACGCCTTGCTCATCGTCCTGGTGACCACCAGCTTGGCCGGGAACCGGTCGATCAGCCCGATGGCGCTCGGCTGCGCGGAGAACTCGCCGTAGGCCTCGTCGACCACCACGATCCCGGGCGCGGCCGCCAGGATGCGCGCCAGGTCCTGCTGCGGAATGCTGTGCCCGGTGGGGTTGTTCGGGCTGGTCACGAAGACCACGTCGGGCGTGCGCTCGGCGATGGCGGCCAGCGCGTGCTCGACGTCGAGGGAGAAGTCGGCGTTGCGCTTCGCCTCGATCCACTCGGTATCGATGCCCTCGGAGATGATCGGGTGCATCGAGTACGACGGCACGAAACCCAGGGCGCTGCGGCCGGGGCCGCCGAACGCCTGCAACAGCTGCTGGAGGATCTCGTTGGAACCGTTGGCCGCCCAGACGTTGCCGGTGTGCACCGCGACGCCCGTCTGCGTGGTCAGATACCGCGCCAGGTCGGTGCGCAGCGCGACCGCGTCGCGGTCCGGGTAACGGTGCAGGTCCGCGGCGGCCGCGCGGATCGATTCGGCGACGTCGTCGATCAGCGCCCGGCTCGGCGGATGCGGGTTCTCGTTCGTGTTCAGCTGCACGGGGACCGTCAATTGCGGTGCGCCGTAAGGCTTTTTGCCGCGTAGGTTCGCGCGCAGCGGTAGGTCGTCCAGGGTCACGTTCGCGCCGGGCACGCGCACCGCGCCCGTCACGACAGCGCCTCGAACCGCGCCTGCACCGCTTGGCCGTGCGCGGGCAGGTCCTCGGCGTTCGCCAGCGCCACCACGTGACCGGCGACATCCTTCAGCGCCGCCTCGGTGTACTCCACGACGTGGATGCCGCGCAGGAACGTCTGCACGCTCAAGCCCGAGGAGTGCCGTGCGCAGCCCGCCGTGGGCAGCACGTGGTTGGAACCCGCGCAGTAGTCGCCGAGGCTGACCGGCGCGTACGGGCCGACGAACACCGCGCCCGCGCTGCGCACCCTGGCCGCGACGGCGGGCGCCTCGACGGTCTGGATCTCCAAGTGCTCGGCGGCGTAGGCGTTCACCACGCGCAGCCCCTGCTCGATGTCGTCGACCAGGACCGTGCCGGACTGCTTGCCGCGCAACGCCTCGCTCACCCGGTGGGCGTGCTTGACCACGGTCAGCTGTGTGGTGAGCGCCGCGTCCACCGCGTCGGCCAGCTGCGCGCTGTCGGTGACCAGCACGCTGGCGGCCAGCACGTCGTGCTCGGCCTGACTGATCAAGTCGGCGGCCACGTGCACCGGATCGGCGGTCGCGTCGGCGAGGATCGCGATCTCGGTGGGACCCGCCTCGGCATCGATGCCGACCAGGCCGCGGCACAGCCGCTTGGCCGCGGTGACGTAGATGTTGCCGGGACCGGTGATCAGGTCGACCGGCTCCAGCTGCGCGCCGTCGGTATCGACACCGCCATAGGACAGCAGCGCGATGCCCTGCGCGCCGCCGACCGCCCACACCTCGTCGACCTCGAGCAGCCGAGCGGCGGCCAGGATGGTCGGGTGCGGCAGCCCACCGAACTGCGCCTGCGGCGGCGAGGCCACCACCAGCGAACCGACACCCGCGGTCTGCGCGGGCACCACGTTCATCACGACGCTGGACGGGTAGACGGCATTACCGCCCGGCACATACAGGCCGACCCGCTCGACCGGCACCCACCGCTCGGTGACGGTGCCGCCGGGAACCACCTCGGTGGTCTTGTCGGTGCGCCGCTGATCCGCGTGCACCTTGCGCGCCCTGGCGATGGACTCCTCCAGCGCCGCGCGCACCGCCGGGTCCAGCCGGTCCAGCGCGGCGTCCAGCTCGGCCGCGGGTACCCGCACCGTCGCCGGGATCACGCCGTCGAACCGCTCACTGAACTCCAAGGCCGCCGACACACCCTGATCGCGGATCGCCTCGACCACCGGACGCACCTGATGCAGCACCGAGTCCACGTCGACTCCCCCGCGGGGCAGCGCGGCGCGCAGCTCGGCAACGGAAGGAGTACGACCGCGCAGATCGACGCGGGCGAGCTCGATGCGGGTTGTCATGTGGTGTCGGTTCCTTGTCTCCAGCTGATTCCGCAACAGGAAAGTTGCAGCTCCAGCCTAATCGACGCGCCCGGTCACCCGATCCGGCCACGGGCGGCCGCCGGGCCGGGCGCGGACGCCAGGCACTCGGCAGGCCACCGCGCCTGTTACTTCACCTGCTCGGCGACCGATGCCTACCGGGTATCGCTATCGATGAGCAGACGCCCACCGGAGCTGATCACGCGCAGCGTCAGGCTCTTGGTCTGGCCCTCGATAGTGAGGGTGGCCAGTCGCATGTCGACCGACCCGTCGTCGTTGTTCGTCCGCCTGGCCGCCTCGATGGTGGCGAAGGAGTCGATGGTCCGCGACCCCCAGTACTGACGGAAGCCCGGTTCGTTGCCGTAAACCTTCTGCGCGGCGGGCGTGAGCAGGCTCCACGAAGCCTCCGGATCGCTGTAGAACTGCTCGATCAGGCCACCAGCGGCGCCGATGGCGACCCGCTCGCCAGAGCTCGGGGTCCGGCCGAGTTCGGCGGCGACGGTCGAGGTCGTTCCGGGCTTCGTCGTCGCGGTCACCGACGGCGGGTTCGCCTGCGGAGTCGGCGAGTCGCCACCGGACTGGCTGAACGCGCTGATCAGCAACGCCGAGACGGCGGCGACCGCGCCGACCAGCGCGCCGATCAGCACCGCGCGCCGCTTGCCGCCCGACCGCCGCTCGGGCAGCGGGCGCGGCTGCGCCATGGTGGGGGGATGTGCCGCGGTGTCGTGCTGGACGGCCGGGCGTGACGGTGCGGGACGCGGACGCCGTTCGGCCGGCGTGTAGGGCGCCGAGGACATCGCCGATGGCCGCAGCGCACGGGTGGCCGCTTCCGAATCGCCCGTTCTCGGCCGGGCGAAAGCCTCACTGGCCGGAACGAATCCGGCGGCCACCGGCGCCGGACCGGCGTCGGCGAACGCCGCGAGCTGCTGGCGCGCCACCCGCATGCTCGGGCGTTCGGCCGGTTCCGGGCTGAGCAGGTCGAGCAGGAAATCCGTTGCGGGACCGGCGTTGCGCGGCTCGCTCACCTGACCGTTGGCTGCGGCGTAGAGCACCGCGAGCGGATTGGAGCCCCCGCCGTAGGGCGGTTCGCCCTCCAGCGCGTGAAACAGCGTGGCGCCCAGCGCGAACACGTCGGATGCGGGCGTCGGATCGGCGCCGCGGGCCATCTCCGGCGCAAGGTAGGCGGCGGTCCCGCAGATCAATCCGGTTTCGGTGAGCGTGACGTCGCCGGTTGCGCGGGAAATGCCGAAGTCGGTGATCTTCACCGTGCCGTGGTCGTCGAGCAGGATGTTGCCCGGCTTCACGTCGCGGTGCACGATGCCGGCCTGATGCGCGGCGATCAGCGCCGAGGCGACCTGCTCGCCGATCCGCGCGACCTGGGTCAGCGGCAGCGTGCCCTGCGCGGAGATCACCGCGGCGAGGCTCTTGGACTTCAGGTACTCCATCACCAGGCAGGGGTCGCCCTCGTGCTCGGTGATGTCGAACACGACGATCGCGTTCGGATGCTGGAAGCGGGCGGCGTTGCGGGCCTCCCGGATGGCGCGCTGACGCACCACGTCCCGTTCGGCCTCGGGCAGGCTCGGCTGGATGTGGATCTGCTTGACGGCAACGGAGCGCTGGAGGCGTTCGTCGACGGCACGCCAGACCACGCCCGTGCCGCCGCTACCAATCCGCTCGACCAGGCGGTAATGCTCCGCGATCAACTGACCGGTATCGATGGCGCCTACTCCGAACCTTCTCGAAATCGTGACATCCCGCATATTGATAACTTCACGCGGTCCGGGGATGAGTGTAGCGGGCGCCGGAATGCTCGCACGCGTCAGCCGGGCCATGTTCCGGCCCCAAATCGCCCGAACCGGACTATCGCGCCGCGCGCAACATCCGGCCCGCGGCCTCCACCGCGGGAGCCGAACTCCCCGCGTCACTGACGAAGGCCGCGAATGCCAGGTCACCATCGATGCCGACGAACCAACCGTGCGCGTGGGCGTCGTCGATGTACTCCGCGGTGCCGGTCTTGCCGAGCAGTCCGGGAATGTCGCGCAGCTGCGTCGCCGTGCCGCCGGTGACCGTCTCCCGCATCATGGATTTCAGCTGGTCGTCGACGGTGGGCGGCAGCGCGGCCGGAGTCCGGTCCGGGGTACCGGATCGCCCGGCGACGAGGGTGGGCGCCGGCACCGCACCGCGCGCGATCGAGGCGGCGACCAGTGCCATGCCGAACGGCGATGCGGTCACCTGCCCTTGACCGATCGCCGACTCCACCCGCAACGCGGAAGTGTCGGCCGGTGGCACTTTCCCGGTGACAGTTGTCAGGCCCGGTGTGACGTAATCGATGCCCAGGCCGAGTTGTGCCGCCGCTTTCGTCAGGGCGTCGGCGGGCAGTTTCACCCCGAGCGCGCCCATCGTCGTGTTGCAGGAACGCGCGAAAGCGGTGTGCAGCGGCACCGTGCCCAAATCGAAATTGTTGTCGTTGGGGATGCGGCGGCCCTCGATGTTCGAGGTGCCCGGGCAGGCCACTTGGGTATCGGGTGTGACCGTGCCCGCCTGCAGCGCGGCGGAGACGGTAACCGTCTTGAACGTCGAACCGGGCGGGTACAGGCCGGTCAGGGCGATCGTGCCCTGTGCGTCGGCGGCGGCGTTCTGCGCGATCGCGACCACGTCGCCGGTCGAAGGTCGCAGGGCGACGACAGCGGCGGGTTGCGCGATCGGCGCGAGCGCCGCTTCCGCCGCGCGCTGCAGGCCGGGGTCGAGAGTGGTCACGATGTCGGCGGTAGGCGTCGGGTCTTTCCCGGCCACGCGCTGGGTGCCCTCCGGCGTCTGGGCGCGCACCGCCCACCCCGCGTTCGCGTCGGCGGATTCCTGCCACAACTCGGCGAGCCCGGACAGGGTCGGTGCGGCCAGCGATTTGTCGGTGGTCAGCAACCGGGTCTGCGGTGCGAGAGTGACACCCGGCAGCGCGGCGAGCCGATCCCGGATCGGGGCGATATCGGTCTCGCGCAGGGTGATCGCGGTGACCGGCTTTCCTTGCGCCTGGACCAGTTCCGCTTGCAGCGACTGCGTGGTGAGGCCGGACGCGAGCGGACCGAGCAGGCCCGCGACGGCCGCGAGGTCGGCGCCAGAGGCGATATTCACCAGCGTGACGACCTGCTCGGTCATCAACTCGCCACCGGCGGAATCGAGCACACGGGCCGGTTTCGGATAGACCCGGCTGTAGCTCAGCGGCCCCGAAGCCAGCCCGGGGGCGAGGGTGGCGGGATCCCACTTCACCTTCCACCCCGCGCCGCCGTCGCTCGCGGTCCCATTGGTCGTGTAGGTCCACTCGGTCTGGCCGCCCTCGCCCAGCTTCCAGGTCGCGGCCAGCGCGAAGCCGTTGTCATCGGCCGAGCTCAGCTCGAAGCGCACCTCCTTGCCGAGCCCGTCGTAGAGCCTGGCGAGCGTGTCGGACGCCGCGGCCGGGTTGTCGGTGAGCGCGGCGGCCGCGGCGATGTCGTCGCGATTGAGCGCTTCGGCGAACTGCGCGGCCACGGTGTCGGGCTGGTCCGGTCCGGACGAGCAGGCGGCGAGCACGAGCACTGGTGCGGCGAACAGGACGAGAGGGTTCCGGTTGGTACGCACCCCTCCGACACTATCCGGCCGGAGGGGGCCGGAGGCGGAGGCGGCTACGACGTCGCGGTGTCAGTCGCGAACCCACGAGGCCTCGGCCAACGCGGCGGCGTCCGCGTCGTCGAGGTCGATGTCGAACACCTCGGCGAGGATCTTGGGCAGCTCGGCCGGTTCCAACTCCCGTGTGTCGCTCGTTCCGTCGGGATGCTCGGTGACGAATGTGGTGCCGTCCAGCACGTGGTGCACGTCCGGGTGAAAACGCTGCGCGTACGGCCGCGTCGTGAATGGGGAACGCGGGGAAGTCGACACGAAATGATTGCCGACGACGTAGTCGATGCGGTACTGCGGATTCAGGCTGAAACTGTGCCGGTCGACCCAGCCGTCCCGGCCGAATTGGTGCAGCACCCACAAGTCGGAATCCAGCTCGCCGAGCGTGCGTTCCAGCCGGAACTTCCATTCGCCTGCGGTGAATTCGCCGGTCTCGGTGGACAACTCGAAGGGCGCGAGCGGACCGGCGCCGAAACCGACGTCGCAGAGCCAGATCCGGTCGTCGTCGGAGGTCGTCACACGCAGCAGGGCGTGGGTGGCAGGCCGCAGCCCCGCGCCCGCGCCCATGCTGACCCGGCCGCTGAGGCCGGTGACGCCGAACCCGAGCCGTTCCAGCGCCGCGGCGAACAGCCCGACGTTCTCGTAGCAGTAGCCGCCGCGGCGGCGCTGGACGAGCTTGTCCTGCAACGTCGCGATGTCCAGCCCGATCGAGCGGCCGAGGATGATCTCCAGGTTCTCGAACGGGATCGCGGTGGTGTGCGCCCGCACCAGCTCGTGCAGCGCCGCGACGGTGGGGGCGCGCTCGCCGTCGAAGCCGATCCGGGCCAGATAGGCGTCCAAGTCGAGATCGGCGCCGTTCCAGTGGTAGGCCGGGTCGGTCGGCTTCGTCATCATGTCCTCACTTCGTTGTCGGTCTCTGCGTGATCAACCACTGCGCGCCGCGATCATGTTCCCTGTGGGCCGCGCACGCGGCGCTCTCGGCGCCCGGCGGCGCGGTGACGACGCCGCGAGGTCGACGACGCGGCCTCGATCCGGGCCGTCGACCGCCTCCGCGCCGCGATCATGTTCCCGCGCTCGTCCTACACCGCGCACTTGGCGCCCGGCGGGGCGGGAGATGTGACGCCGCCGTAGGCGACGTGCACGACATAGCCGCGATCCGGGCCGTCGACCGGCTCCGCGCCGCGATCATGTTCCCGCGCTCGTCCTACGCCGCGCACTTGGCGCCAGGCGGCGCGGACGGAGCGGTGACGACCCCGTGCGCGACGTCGACGACATAGTCGCGATCCGGGCCGTCGACCGGCTCCGCGCCGAGCAGCAGACGCTCCACGACGCAGCCGCCCTCGAAGAAGGCCGGGCCGACGCTGTGATCGCCGGGAACCACCCGCCCGGTCAGGTCCCGGCCGGTGACGACGGTGTACATGGAGGTGGGTTTGCCGGCGGCGAGGAGCCCCGCGCGCATCTCCACGCTGGTGGCGTAGGGCACTACGTCGTCGGCGGTGCCGTGGACGAGAAACGCTCGGCGCACGTCCATCCGGTTCGCCAGCAGCGCCGGCGAACGCTCGGCGTAGGCCAGCGGGCAGGCGGCCGGTGGACAACCACCCGCGTCGCGCTCGATCTGCCCCGGCAGAGCCGGATCCACCGCCGACGCACCCAGCCACATGGTGAAGTCGTCGGCGGGACCGTAGTTGTCGACCCAGTAGTCGAACATCCCGCGCGGACCGTGCGCCGCCGCGAGACCGCTCGTGATACCGCCCTGGCTCCAGCCCCACAGCACGGTCTGCGTGATGGAGCGATGGGCGTCTCGATACCAGGCGGTCGCGGCGACGATGTCGCGCCACCCCGCCCACAGGTTCCATTCCCCGGTGCGCCACACGCTCTCGGCCGAGCGCAGGTCCATCGAAAGGATCGGGGTCGCGGTGCGCCGCGCGATCGAGGCGAGGTAGTCGGCGAAGTCGGCCGACGACCCGTCGTGCCCGTGCACGGCGACCACGAGGGCCTGCGCGGTTACGTCACCTTCAGCGCAGTGGTATGGCTCGTAGACCCGGCCGGTCGCGTTCTCCCCGTCGACGCTCAGTGCCACGGGCCGGACCACCACCCCTGCCGTGCAGTTGAGTGCCGCCGAAACAGGCTGCGCCGCAAAGCTCATCGTTACGAGCAGGCTCGCGAGAACACAGCATGCGAACACCGGATACCAGCGCCTCATGATCGAATCATGGCATGCGTCGTGGCTCCCATCGACCCGGCTCTTGCGCGGTATGCCGGGAACGGCGAATCTCATCAGCTCGACTTGGTGGCCCACAGGATGACGTTGGTTCCGAAGAATTTCTTGCTCCACCCGATGTCCTGAAAACCGAGCCCGCTCAGCACATCGGCAACCTGTTGCGGTGAATCGAAGGCGAGCGTGCTGGATTCGAGATAGGTGTAGGACGACCGGTCACGAGCCACTACCTGGCCCAGCAGTGGAACGATGGTGCGCATTCCCCACTCCAAAACCGGCTTCACCGGGCCACTCGGAGGGCAGGTTTCGAGTATGACGATCCGGCCGCCGGGCTTGAGAACTCGGTGCTGTTCGCGAAGCACTCCGGCCAGGTCTTCGACGTTGCGGAGGAGATAGCCTTCCGTGATCCCGTCGAAGGACTCGTCCTCGAACGGCAGACTGCCTGCGTGCGCATGGCGCCATCGAACCGCGTCCGCGCCGGGCTTGGTCTTCGCATGCGTCAGCATCTCTTCCGAGAAGTCGACACCTGTCACGGTGACCGCGGGATACCTCCGTGCCGCCGCCAAGGCGATCACGCCTGTCCCCGTGGCGATGTCCAAGAGCTGTCCACCCGCGGGCGGCGCGACACGCTCGGCCACTTCGCGGCACCATCGGGCATGGCGGCCGAGCGTCATGACGAAGTTCATCCGATCGTAGTATCCGGCGATCTTCTCGAAGATCCCGTGTACTTCGGCGCCTTTGCCGTGAGCTAGTCGGTCACTTGTCATCTCTGGGACCTCTCTGGTCGGTACATCCCACTCGTATGGCCGGAGCATGCACGGGATCACGGGTCCACAGCGGACCGTCACTGCGACCCGGCATGGCAACTGCAGCTCTCCCACGACGGTACGGTGAGCGTCACGTCGATCAGAGCCGGGTTACGACTGGCGCGGGAGGACAGCGGGCCGTAATACCGGAAGCAGTCGCCGACGAAGCGGAAACCTGCCCGCCGCAAGGCTTTTCCGATGGGAGTTGCGCACTGTGGCGCTGGTCACCGGTTGAACGATCGACGTGGCCCGAGCACCGCGATCGCCCGACCGGTCACCGCCGAACCGGTGCCGCTGGGCTGCACGGCCGATGATCTGCGCGCACTGCTCGAGGACATCGGCAGTCGACCTAGCTCGGCCGGGCACACATCCTGCGGCAGATCGCCGAGGGCCAGGGATGATCGACCGGAGCGGCCTGCGGCGGCTCGGCGACCGCTACGATTCGCCTATGCGTTCGATTGATGCCGCCGAGCGGCGCGCTCGATTGGCGGTGCGGCACCGGCTCGTGACGCCGGAACGGTCCGGTGGAGTCGCCGAGATCGCCGGGTCTCTGGTGGCGCTGCACGCGACCGATCCGGCCACCGTCTTCCTTTCGGTCGCCGCGCGGGGCGACGGACTCACCCCGGCGGACGTCGAACAGGCGCTCTACCAGGACCGCTCCCTGCTGCGCATGCTGGCGATGCGCCGCACCATGTTCGTCGCGCCGGTGGACCTGGTCCCGATCCTGCAGGCGTCGTGCGCGGATGCGCTGGCGCACAAGCAGCGTCGCACGTACGGCAAGTACCTCGCGCAGGCGGGCGTCGGCGACGGCGACGTGCAGGGCTGGCTCGCCGAGGTGGAAGCCGAGACGCACAAGGCGCTGCTGGAGCGGGGATCGGCGACCGGTGCACAGCTGAGCAAGGACGTCCCGCGGCTGCGCACCCAGGTGAACACCGCTCCGGACAAGTCGTATTCGAAGCCGACGAACATCACGACTTGGGTGCTGGTGACGCTGGGTTGCGAGGGCCGCATCGTGCGCGGTAGGCCGAACGGCAGCTGGGCCAGCAGCCAGTACACCTGGGCGCCGATCGAGTCGTGGCTGCCGGAGGGTGTGGCGGCGGTGCCGGCCGCCGAGGCCCGTGTCGAGCTGATCCGGCGCTGGTTGCGTGCCTTCGGACCCGCGCCGGTGTCCGATATCAAGTGGTGGACCGGCTGGACGCTGGGCGAGGTCCGCGCGGCGCTCGGCGCGCTCGACCTGGTCGAAGTCGATCTGGAGGGCGTCACCGGCGTGCTGCTCACCGACGATCTGGAGCCCGTCGTGGCGCCGGAGCCCTGGGCGGCGCTGCTGCCCGCCCTCGACCCCACCCCGATGGGTTGGCAGGCGCGGGACTGGTTTCTCGGCCCGCACGGACCGAGCCTGTTCGACCGGAACGGCAATATCGGCCCGACGATCTGGTGGGACGGGCGCATCGTCGGCGGCTGGGCGCAGCGCAAGGACGGCGAGATCGTCTACCGTCTGCTCGAAGACGTGGGAGCGGACGCGGAATCGCTGATCGCCGCGGAATCGCAGCGGATCACGGACTGGTTCGGCGCTGTGCGCGCCATTCCGCGGTTCCGGACACCGCTGGAGCGCGAACTCACCGCCTGATCGCCACGACAGAAGTCGACGCCCCGCGCGACCGCTTCCGACGCACCGCGCGGCATCGCACAGATCCGCGAGCCTGGGAACACCACCACCAACAGCGGGGTAGCTCGCGGGCGGCAGGCCTACATATCCAAGCCGAGGTCGAGGACGCGGACCGAGTGGGTGAGCGCGCCGACGGCGAGGTAGTCGACGCCGGTGCGGGCGTAGTCGGCGGCGACGTCGAGGCTCAGGCCGCCGGAGGATTCCAGCTGTGTTCGCGGTGCCGTGGCGTTGCGGCGTTGCACGGCGGCCTGGGTCTGCCAGAGCGGGAAGTTGTCCAGCAGGACGAGTTCCACGTTCTCGGCGAGCACGGCGTCGAGCTGCTCGAGGCTGTCGACCTCGACCTCGCAGGGGATGCCGGGCGCGGCGGCGCGGACCGCGCGCAGCGCCTCGACCACCGAGCCCGCGGCGACCACATGGTTGTCCTTGATCAGCGCCGCGTCGCCGAGGCCCATGCGGTGATTGACGCCGCCGCCGACGCGGACGGCGTACTTCTGCAGCGCGCGCAGTCCGGGCAGCGTCTTGCGGCTGTCCCGGATGCGGCACCGGGTGCCCGCGACCGCGTCGACCCAGGCGGCCGTCGCGGTGGCGATGCCGGACAGATGGCAGACCAGGTTGAGCATGGTGCGCTCGGCGGTGAGCAGGCCGCGGGTCGGCGCGACCACGGTCAGCACGGACTGTCCCGGCGTCACCCGGGTTCCGTCGGCTACGCGGTCGGTGACCTCGTACTCGCCCGCGCCGATCACCTCGTCCAGCACGAGCAGCCCGGCGTCGAGCCCGGCGACGGTCCCCGGCTGCCGCGACACCACCGACGCCTTCACGACCGCGTCGGCGGGCACGGTGGCCACCGTGGTGACATCCGGGCCGTAGCGCAGATCCTCGTCCAGCGCCGCGCGGATGATCCGCAGTACCTCGTCACGATCCAGACCGGCGTCCAGCGCCATCGGAGCGCTCCTCTCTCGCCGAGCTGGACGCGATGGATTTCCTGCTCGACGGCTGTGTTCAAGAAATGGGTGCTTGGTATTCGGGGGCGCCGTCGTCGTTCAACCGGATCGGGAGGCCGCGGCGGAGTCCGGCCATGAGATCCGGGTGGTCCGAACGGGTGTGGCAGCCACGGCTTTCGGTGCGGGCGAGGGCGGCCAGCAGCAGGGTGCGCGCCGCCAGGGTGAGCGCGGCGTCCTCGATCCCGGCGACCGGCTGCGCGGAGCCGGTGAGCGCGTCGCGCCGGGCGACGACGTCGTCGAGCTGTTTGAGCGCTCCGGCGAGACCAGCTCCGTCGCGGACCACCGAGGCGTGCGTGGTCATCAAACGCTGCACGATGTCGCGATCGGCATGCTCGGCGCGGCGAACCGGGATCTCGGCGACACCCGCCCGCTCGCCGAGCCGCTCGGCCGCGGCGGCTCCGGCGCGCTCGCCGACCACCAAACCTTCGAGCAAGCTGTTGGAGGCCAACCGGTTGGCCCCGTGCAGGCCGGTGCGCGCCACCTCACCCGCCGCGTAGAGGCCGGGCACTCCGGTGCGGCCGTGGGTGTCGGTGACGACCCCGCCGCACTGATAGTGCGCGGCGGGTGCGACCGGGATCAGGTCCGTGCGCGGATCGATGTCCGCGGCCAGGCAGGAGGCGGTGATCGTCGGAAACCGTTGCGGGAAGTGGTCGATCGAGCGCGCGTCGAGGTAGACGTGCTCGGTGCCGAGTGCCCGCATGCGCGCGGCGATGGCGCGCGAGACCACGTCGCGCGGCGCCAGATCGCCCCGCCGATGCAAACCCTCGGTCACCGAATTTCCTTCGGTGTCAACGAGTCTCGCGCCTTCACCGCGAACCGCCTCGCTGATCAGCGGTCTGCGCCCCACCCCGCCGGGGGTGTAGAGCACAGTGGGGTGGAACTGCACGAACTCGAGGTCGGCGACCGTGGCACCGGCCCACAGCGCGAGCGCGATGCCGTCGGCGGTGGCGCCGGGCGGGTTGGTGCTCAGCGCGTACAACTGGCCGAGCCCGCCGGTGGCCAGCAGCACCGCGGGCGCGTGGACGACGCCGAATCCCTGGTCCGACACCGCGACGACACCCTGGACGCCGCCGCGCCCGGTGACGATCTGTCCCACCGCGGCACCGAACAGCACCGGCAGACCGGCCTCGTTCAGCGCCCGCTGCACCTCGGCGCCGGTCGCGTCGCCGCCGGCGTGGATGATCCGGCGGGTGCTGTGGCCGCCTTCCCTGGTCCGGGAGATCTGGCCGTCCCGGCCGAGGTCGAACACCGCGCCGAGGCCGGTCAGCGCGGACACCGCGGCTTGGCCGCCCTCGACAATGGAGCGCACGGCGTCCACATCGCACAGCCCCGCACCCGCTTCCACCGTGTCGTGCACGTGCGATTCGACCGAATCGCCATGCGGCGCCACAACCGCGATACCGCCCTGGGCGTACTGGGTGGAGGTGTCCGTCGGCCCGCCTTTGCTGAGCGTCAGCACCCGCAGGCCACGCAGTGACGCGGTGCGCGCCGCGGTCAGTCCCGCGACACCGCCGCCGATCACGACCAGGTCCGCCTCGGCCTCCCAGTCGATCGAAAGACGGGATGTCATCGGCCCGTGCCTCTCAGTCCTCCGACCCGCGAATCGGCCGGGTGCTCAGGCGGTTTCGCGGTGGTCAGCGCTCGTGCCACCGCGCTCCGCCGGAGCCCGACCACCGAGGTCGGACTCATTCACCGCCGCCGGGATTGCCGATCGCGATCATCCGCTGCACCGAATTGCGGCCGAGCGCAGCCGTTTCCGGATCGACATGGACCTCATCGCGGCCATCGACCAGGCAGCGCAGCAGTGCCGCCGGGGTGATCATCTTCATGTACTTGCACGAGGCGCGGTCGTTCACGGCCTGGAAGTCGATCCCGGGGGCGGCCTTGCGCAGCTGGTGCAGCATGCCGACCTCGGTGGCCACCAGCACCTGATCGGACTTCGCCGCCTTGGCCGCGTCGATCATGCCGCCGGTGGACAGGATGTGCACCCGCTCGGCCGGGAACGCGCCCTCGCCCGCCAGGTACAGCGCCGAGGTGGCGCAACCGCATTCGGGGTGCACGAACAGCTCCGCGTCCGGGTGGGTGCGCGCCTGCTCGGTCAGCTCGTCGCCGTTGATGCCCGCGTGCACGTGGCACTCGCCCGCCCAGATGTGCATGTTCGCCCGTCCGGTGACCCGCTTGACGTGCGCGCCGAGGAACTGGTCCGGCAGGAACAGCACCTCGCGGTCCGGATCGATCGAGGCGACCACGTCCACCGCGTTCGACGAGGTGCAGCAGATGTCGGTGAGCGCCTTCACCTCGGCGGTGGTGTTCACGTATGAGACGACCACCGCTTTCGGGTGCTCGGCTTTCCAGGCGCGCAGTTCGTCGGCGGTGATGGAGTCCGCGAGCGAGCATCCGGCGCGCTGGTCCGGGATGAGGACGGTCTTGGCCGGGCTGAGGATCTTGGCCGTCTCGGCCATGAAGTGCACACCGCAGAACACGATCGTGTCCTCCGGCGCCTCCGCCGCGATCCGCGACAACGCCAGCGAGTCGCCGACGTGGTCGGCCACGTCCTGGATCTCCGGTAGCTGATAGTTGTGCGCGAGAATGGTCGCGTTGCGCTCCCTGGCCAGTCGCTTGACCTCCTGCGCCCATTCCGGCGTCGCCTCGACTCCGGCGAACCCCGCGGGTCCGTCGAACACCTGCCCCATCAGCGGGGGCGCCAGTTTCGCACCCGTCGTCGCCATGGATGGCTCCCTTCCTCGTGCGGTCGGCTACCCCGCCGATTCGCACCAAACCAGGTTTTCGACTTACAATCGAAAACGTGCCCCATAGTAGCACCATCCACGAATCGCTCACCGCGGTGTTCCAGGTTCGCCGCTTCCCCGGCGATATCACCGCAGGTAGAAGCTCCGCGGACCGCGCGGAAGACATGCTGCGACGCTGCCCGCCCGATCATCGGACGGAACTGGCGGTGTTGCTGTGGGAACGCGCGCTCGACCCACAGAAGGGCACCTGGTCGCTGCCCGGCGGCCGGCTCGGTGACGACGAGGATCTCGACACCTCCGCACGCCGCCAGCTCGCCGAGAAGGTCGACGTGCGCGAGCTGACCCATCTCGAGCAGCTCTCGGTGTTCAGCGCCCCCGACCGGGTGCCGAGCCCGCGCCGCATCGCCTCGGCCTACCTCGGCCTCGTGCCACTCACCGCCGACCCGCGGCTCCCCTCGGACACCGCCTGGCATCCGGTCTCGGCGCTGCCGGACATGTCCTTCGACCACCGCACCGTGGTCGACCACGCCCGCACCCGCCTGGCCGCGAAACTGTCCTACACCAACATCGCCTTCGCCCTGGCCCCGGAACGATTCACCATGTCCACCTTGCGTGAAATCTATTGTGCCGCACTCGGATACGACGTGGACACCACGAACCTGCAACGGGTCCTCTCCCGCCGCAAGGTGATCACCCCCACCGGCGCCACCGCCGCCCCCGGCCGCGCGGGCGGCCGCCCTGCCGCCGTCTACCGCTTCACCGACTCCGGTCTACGCGTCACGGACGAATTCGCGGCCCTGCGCCCGCCGAGCTGAGCGGGTCACACGGCTGCTGCGCCGCAGGCGACCACCTGCCCGGCCAGAGTCGGCATGCGACCGCCGATCGACAGCGCCTCCCCACCTGGTCTCGCTGCGCGTCGGCGATTACCGCACGCCGTCGGGCACGAGCTACCGCTCACCGACGGGACAGCCGCGACGAAGGGCGCGATATGCTGCGTTTCCGCTCAGTACTCCGTCATCGCTTTGCGATGCTTGTGCCCGCGGCGGTACCGCCGCTTACTCGGCACCGGCTGTGCGGCATTGCTGCGCCGCAGCGCGTCTCGCCGCCGCCACGCGATCAGGTCGGCACGCTCTGCGACCGCCGCCGAAGACGGGTCGGCAGGAACCCGCGGTACGCGGTTCATCACCACCTGCTCTCCCATCGACCTGTTCTCGACCATTCCGGCTGATCACCGTATCGGCCGAATCTTCTGGCCACCACTGTTTTTCCGCCACTCAGCGCTGCTGCGCAACAGTGTGTTCGCTCGAGTCATGGGACCAGCCGGGTTTACAGCGTTGTCGCTTCCCGTCAGGCGAGCACGCCGCCATGGATCAGCCCGCTGTTGACGAAATCGACGATCGCCGGGAGGCGTGGTCGATACCCCGACGTCGTATCGACCTCGAGTGCCGGAACGTCGAGCGCGACTCGCTCGAATGCGGCTCGAGCCGGTGCGGGGCGTTGCGGATCGGAATGGGCACGGCGGCGCGGATCGCTCTTGTGGCGCTGGTCGATCCGCGCTTCGGCGAGCGCGGGAGCGACCACGCAGTGGATGACGCGCAGCTGGGCGTGGGCTTGCAGGGGTGTCAGCCCCGGACGCCACAACCGGTCTTGGAACGCGGCCTCCGCTATCACTGTGACACCAGCACGCAGCAGCAGTTCCAGCGTCCGGAAGAACACCGGCAGGGTGCGGAGGTTCAGCTCGTCGTTCTGGCCCGGTGTGAAACCCGGCGTCGCGTGAACCATTCCCTCCTTGATCTCGTCCCGGCAGACGGCAGGGCAGCCGATCGCGCGGGCGAGGGTGTGCGCCAGCGTCGTCTTGCCGGACCCGGGTGGGCCGCTGACGATAACCAGCGTGGGGAGTCGATGCTGTTCCGCTGCCATTGCCGCACCATAGCCGCGATGGGAAGCTCGTCGGTGGCGCTGTCCGCGGTGCGGTTGACGATGACCGACTCGGTTCGTCGCAACCGCTCACCCGATTACCATGAGCGGCATGCCCACCCCCCGAGTAGATCGGCCGGAGCTTCCCGAGTACATGACCTGGGAGGAACTCGAGCGCCTCCCGGAGGAGATCGCGGCCCAGATCGAACTATGGGACGGCCGGGTCGTCTGGGTTCGACGTGGCCCCTTCGAGCACCAGCAGTACACCGGGCTGTTCTGGACCGCTCTGCGCCGATGCGTCCAACACGTCATGTCCGGGCAGCCGGAGCAGTGCTGGCAAGTGGGCATGGAGACGAACGTCTTTCTCCAACCCAACGGGAAGTCCGATTTCGTAACACCCGATTTCTTGGTTTTCCGCTGCCTCGAATCCGATTATCAAGACATCCGCGCGAGCGATGTTCTCCTCGCGGGCGAAGTGCTGTCGCCATCGAACACACCGAGGGATGTGGAAGCCAAGAAGGCCCGATACGCCCACGCCGGCATCCCGTGGTACTGGGAGGTCAGACTGGCACGCGATCCGCGCGGAATCGAGATCGTCCGCGCCTACGCGCTGGAGTCAGGGCACGGCAGACTCCCGGAGGGCGTCCGACCTCTGCACCCGACCAACTACATCCTGGCCGACGAATGGACCCCGGCGACCACGGACGGCATCCACATCGACTTCCCGTTCGCCATCCACATCCCCTGGTCCGACCTCGACTACTGACAGTTCATGATCGACGGCACATGGCCGCGGCATTTCGCGAGAAGAGCCCTCGATCGTGTGCCCTTGATCATGAAGATCGCGGGCGAGAGCGTGGGCCGACGTCGTCTTGCCGGAACCGGGTGGGCCGCAAGACGATCACGAGTGTGGGAAGCCGATTCACTGCGGCAATGCGTCAGTGCCGTGGGTGGGACGCGGGCATCGAATGTCGTTCGGCGGCTGGCTCGTAGCCGCGATAGGGCAACTCTGTCCCATGCGCAGCGTCACCATAGGGCGTGAAAGCGCCTGCGGTATCGAACGATCCACCCTTGTGCGTGCCGCGGCCGGTGCCGAGGTCTTCCGACGTGTTCAGCGCGGCGAGGAACAGCAGGACGAACGACGCGATCAGCGGCTGCACGATCAGCGCGAGCGCGCTGCCCACCTCGATGGGCAGCGCGACGATCTGGCCGACCGGCGGATCGTGCGGGCGCGGATGCAGCCATTCGGCGATCTGTTCGCCGACCGCCGCCATCGCCACCGCGCCCACGCCTGAGCCGATCAGCAAACCGATCTGCAGCAGCGGTCCGCGCGCGGAACGCCACCGCCACGCGGCCAGCGCCGACAACAGGCCGAGCACCGCCCCCATGAGCGCGAACAGCGCGAGCGCGTCGAACTGGTGCGCGCTTTCGCCGGTCAGCGCGACACCGCGGCCCGGCTCCACCACGAGCAGCCGCTCGGTAGGCGCAAGCAGTGCCCAACCGACGCCGACGATCGCACTCGTCACCACCACCGCCACGGCGACCACCGCCGCGGCGCGCACCTCGCGCCCCACCCTGCTCTGAGGGGGCGCCGTCACCGGCACCACTATCGGCGTTCCAGATCGGCGGAGTCGAGCACGCCGTGCCGTGAGCACTTCGCCCACCAGCCGTCCGGGCTGACCTGCACGATCATGCGGCGACCGCACTGCTCGCAGAAGCGCGGCGGCTCCAGGCCCAGCGCGGCGGCCGCCGGGATCGCGTCGTCGAGTCCCGGCACGATCCGCTTGCCGGTGAACGGGTTGTAGCGCTCGTCCATGTCCATGACAGTACCCATGGTCGTGGCCTCATTCCTCGCAACCGAGCCGGGGTCAGAGCGTTTCGTTGAGCGCCTTGATCGGCATCTTCAGCTCGCCGAGCAAGTCCAGGTCCTGTTCGGCGGGGCGGCCGAGGGTGGTCAGGTAGTTGCCGACGATGACGGCGTTGATGCCGCCCAGAATGCCCTTCTTGGCGCCGAGATCACCGAGGGTGATCTCCCGGCCGCCCGCGAAGCGCAGCATGGTGCGCGGCAGCGCGAGCCGGAACGCGGCGACGGCGCGCAGCGCGTCGGCAGCGGGCAGCACCTCGAGGTCGCCGAACGGCGTGCCCGGCCGCGGGTTGAGGAAGTTGAGCGGCACCTCGTCGGGCTCGAGTTCCGCCAGGTTCGCGGCGAATTCGGCACGCTGCTCCAGGGTTTCACCCATGCCGAGGATGCCGCCGCAGCACACCTCCATGCCCGCTTCGCGCACCATGCGCAGGGTGTCCCAGCGCTCTTCCCAGGTGTGCGTGGTGACCACGTTCGGGAAGTAGGAGCGGGAGGTCTCCAGGTTGTGGTTGTAGCGGTGCACGCCCATCGCGGCCAGCTGGTCGACCTGCTCCTGGGTGAGCATGCCGAGCGAGCAGGCGACCTGGATGTCGACCTCGTTGCGGATCGCCTCGACGCCCGCGGCGACCTGGGCCATCAGGCGCTCGTCCGGGCCGCGCACGGCGGCGACGATGCAGAACTCGGTGGCTCCGGTCTTCGCGGTCTGCTTGGCGGCCTCGACCAGGCTGGGGATGTCCAGCCACGCGGCGCGCACCGGCGACTGGAACAGCCCCGACTGCGAGCAGAAGTGGCAGTCCTCGGGGCAGCCGCCGGTCTTCAGGCTGATGATGCCCTCGACCTCCACCTCGGGGCCGCACCACTTCATCCGCACCTCGTGGGCCAGGGCGAGCAGCTCCTCCAGCCGGTCGTCACCCAGCCGCAGGACCTCCAGGGTCTGCTCCTGGTTCAGCCCCTCGCCGCGCTCTAGCACCTGCGCGCGGGCGATCGACAGGATGTTGGTGTCTACCGGTGCCTGGGTCACTGCACGAATCCCTTCGTCCGGCCGAGGTGGCCGTGCAACTTGAACGGTGTTCAGGCTAGGGTAGCGGTAGGAGTGAGTCAAAGCACGACGGGGAAGGACTTCCAGTGCAGCTGCACCGGGCGGACGTAGTCGACGGGGCCATCGCGATTCTGGACCGATACGGGCTCGCCGACCTCACCATGCGCAGGTTGGCCGGTTCCCTTCAGGTGCAACCCGGCGCGCTGTACTGGCACTTTCCCAATAAGCAGGCCTTGCTCGGCGCGGTGGCGGACAAGATCCTCGCTCCCATGGAGAACCCGATCGAGGCCGACGACTGGTCCGGCCAGATCACCGAATTGGCCCACCGCCTGCGCGACTGCCTGCTGGCCTATCGCGACGGCGCCGAATTGGTCTCGGCGACATACGCTTCCCGGCTCACCACGAGCAAGGGGCGGGAACGCTTGGTGAGCACGGCGATTCGCGCGGGAATGCCGCGGCACGAGGCCGAGCTCGCGGCATTCACCCTGCTCTACTACGTCCTGGGCCAGACCGTCGACGAGCAGGCGAGAATGCAGATGGACTCGATGGGCGCCCTCCCCGAGGACGCCTCGCCGCTGGCGGAAACCCCCGACGCCACAGCACGTTTCGACTTCGGCCTGCAACTGTTCGTCGCGGGCGTGCGCCACCTGCTCGGCACCCGAGCCCGCTAGGCCATCCCGGCGCCGTCAAGGCTCGGACCGGCAGGACCTACCCGGCCTCGTCGTGACCCGGACGCTGCGGGGACGGCTCGATCGCCCGGGAAACCAGCGGTGCATGGTGTAGGCGCCGGTCGCCGCGGCGAGCGCGAGGACGATGGCCGCGGCGCCGAGCGCGGTGACGGCGCTGATCGCGCCGACCGCCACCGGGCCTGCGAACATGCCGATGTCGTGGGTGAGGCGCCAGGCGCCAAGGAACTCGGCGCGCTGCACGTCGGGCGCGACATCGGCGCCGACCGTCATGATGAGCCCGTTGCTCACTCCGTTGGCGAGGCCGAGCAGGAGGGCGGCCGCGCTCAGGCCGAATACCGAGGACGTGCACGGCAGCGCGCCGAAACCGGCGGCGAACAGGATCATCGACGGAACACCGGTGGCACGCCTGCCGTATCGATCCAGCCATACCCCCGCCGGATAGGACATCAGGACGTCCATGGCTCCCGCGACACCGAACACGAGGCTGGTGGTCGACGCGCTCACGCCGATATGCGCCGCCCACAGAGGCAACAGTGCCAGCCGCGCCGCCCGGGCCGCGCCGGTCAGCAGCGCGGCCACCCCGAGTGTGCCCAGGATCCTGCGATGCTCGACCATCACGGCGCCCAGTGAGTGCCCCGCGGTGACGTCACCGGTGGCGTCGGGCGACCGGATAGCCGCCATCGCCGCACCGGCGAGCACGGTGGTCGCCAACTGCAACCACAGCGCGCCGTTGGGTCCGAGGACGTGCACCACCGCGGCGCCGAGGAACGGCCCGCAGAAGAAGCCGAGCCGCATCGAACCGGCCAGCGTCGACATCGCCCGGCCGAGGTCGCGTGCCGGCACCACCGCCACGAGATAGGTCTGACGGGCCAGGCCCCACACCGCGCCCGCCGCACCATTGACCAGCATGCCCAGCGCGAGCACACCGACATTCGGCGCGAGGATCGCCGCGAGCACACCCACCGCGCCGAGCACCGACCCCATCGCCATCGCACCGCGTTCGCCGATCACGGCCACCATCCGGCCCGCGGGCAGATCGGTCAGCACCATGCCCAGCCCGGACAGCGCGACGACCACCCCGGCCAGCCCCGCGGACGCGCCCAAGTCCAGCGCCCGCAGCGCGTACATCGGCGCCGCCGCGCCCGACCCGATGCCGTACACCACCATGGGCACGAACACCGTCCAGGTCAGCGACCGAAGCCGAACTGGAGTCGCCGTCGCACCGCGCGCGACGGACGCGCTCACGGTCGCGTCACCGATCGGCCGGAGCGCCGCATGGGGCGTACTGCAGGTCTGGTCGGCGTGGTGTAACAGTCGATTTCGCCGGTGTGGCTCACCGCGTCAGCGCGGGCCGGCGGGCGAAGCGGCTGTCGGGGCGGGGCAGGCCGAAGTGGTCCCGGAGGGTGGTGCCGGTGTACTCGGTGCGGAAAAGTCCGCGTTCCTGCAGGATCGGCACGACCGTCTCGGCGAATATCGCCAGTCCGCCCGGGTAGTACGGCGGCATAACGTTGAAACCGTCCGCGGCGCCGCTGCGGAACCATTCCTCGATGGTGTCGGCGACCTGCTCAGGGGTTCCGGCGAAAACCCGGTGGCCGCGCGCACCGGCGAGGCGGTGCAGCAGTCCGCGCACGGTCGGCCGTTCCCGGTGCACGATGCCCGCGACGACCTGCAATCGGCTCTGTCCGTTGTCGGTGACATCACCTGCGGCGTCGAACAAGTCGAGCGGGATCGGCTCGTCCAGCGGCAGGTGCCGCAGGCTGATCCCGACGATGCCCTCCAGCTGGGCCAGCCCGTATTCCGGCACGGTGAGCTCGTTGAACTCGCGCTCCAGCCGCTTGGCCGCCGCCTCGGTGTCGGCGATGAACGGGCTGATCCCGGGCAGGATCTTGACGTGCTCGGGGTCGCGGCCGAAACCGCCTGCGCGCGCCTTGATGTCGGCGTAGAACGCCTGCGCGTCGCTCAACCGCTGATGTGCGGTGAAGATCGCCTCGGCGTACCGGCCCGCGAACGCGCGGCCGTCGTTCGAGGCGCCCGCCTGTACCAGCACCGGGTAACCCTGCGGCGTCCGCGGCGCGTTGAACGGCCCGCGAACCGAGAGATATTCGCCCTCGAAGTCGATCTGGTGGATCTTGCCCGGGTCGGCGTACACCCCGGAAGCCTGGTCCAGGACGATGGCGTCGTCCTCCCAGCTGTCCCACAACGCGACCACGGCGTCGACGAATTCCTTTGCTCGCGCGTACCGTTCGGCGTGGTCGGGATGCTTGTCCAGACCGAAGTTCGCCGCCGCGAGATCGGTGCCGGTGGTGACGATGTTCCAGCCCGCGCGCCCACCGGAGATGTGGTCCAGCGTGGAGAACAACCTGGCCAGGTTGTAGGGCTCGTAGTACGTGGTCGACGCGGTGGCGATGAGGCCGAGATGCGTTGTGGCCGTGGCGATCGCGGTGAGCAGCGTGATCGGTTCCAAGCCTGCGGCCGCGTTGTGCTTCACGTTGGTGCGCAGCGCCGGGCCGTCGGCGAAGAACACCGCGTCCAGCTTCGCCGCCTCGGCGGTGCGGCCGATCTCCTGGTAGTAGTCGACGTCGTAGATCCGCTCGGGGCTGCTCCACGGGTGCCGCCAGGCGGCTTCATGGTGGCCGGAGGGGTAGATGAACGCGTTGAGGCTGAGTTGACGGGGTGTGGTCATGAGGCTTTCTTCTCTTCGTCGTCGGCGGGCGTCTGCGCGCCGACGCCCAGGCTGGCCAGGAGCAGGGATCGGTGACGCAGAAAGGCCTGGTCACCGTGGCGGCGCGGACGTTCCAGGTCGATGCGCTGGTCCACCGCGATGCGCCCGTCCGCGAGCACCAGCACGCGGTCGGCCAGCAGCACCGCCTCGTCCACGTCGTGGGTGACCAGCAGCACGGCGGGCCGGTGTTTCGCACAGAGGTCCTGCAGCAGTGTGTGCATTTTGATGCGGGTCAGCGCGTCGAGCGCTCCGAAAGGTTCGTCGGCCAACAGCAACTCCGGTTCGCGCACCAGCGACCGTGCCAGCGCGACGCGCTGCTGCTCGCCGCCGGAAAGCTCTTTGGGCCAGGCTTTCTCCCGGCCCGCGAGGCCGACCTCGGCCAGCGCCGAGCGCCCCCGCTCGGCCGCGTCGGAGCCGCTCAGCCCGAGCGTCACGTTGTCCAGCACCCGAGCCCAGGGCAGCAACCGGGAGTCCTGGAAGACCACCGAACGTTCGGTGGGCACAGTCAGTTCACCGGATCCCGGCACGTCATAGTCCAGTTCGGCCAGCGCCCGCAGCAAGGTGCTCTTGCCGGAACCGCTACGGCCCAGCAGCGCGACGAACTCGCCGCGGGCGATGTCGATGTCCAGGTCGCGCAGCACGATCCGGTCACCGAAGCCGCGTCGCAACTGCCTGGCGCGGACCACATTCAGTCCGCGAGTGTCTGTCGCCATGACAGCGCCTTCCTTTCCGCGGCGCGCACCAGGATGTCGCCGAACAGCCCGAGCAGGCCGTAGATCACCAGGCCGACCACGATGACGTCGATCTGGCCGTAGGTGCGGGCCTGGGTCATGAGATAGCCGATGCCGCTGGTCGCGTTGACCTGTTCCACGACGACGAGTGCCAGCCACGAAATGGTGACCGCGAGCCGAAGGCCGGTGAAGAACCCGGGCAGCGAGCCCGGCAACGCGATCCGGCGGATGAACCCCGAGCGCGACAGCTGCACCGTCTGGGCGAGTTCCAGGTATCCGGCGTCGACACTGCGCAAGTGCGCGTGCGTGTTCAGGTAGATCGGCACCGCCACGCTGGTGGTGATGACCAGTAGTTTCATTTCCTCGCCGATGCCGAACCACACGATGAACAACGGGATCAGCGCGAGCGTCGGGATGGCGCGCTTGATCTGGATCGGCCCGTCCACCAGCGCTTCGCCGACACGGCTCAGCCCGGCCAGCAGCGCGAGCACCAGACCGATGGCGACGCCGAGGCCGAGCCCGGTCACGGCACGCTGCACG
This sequence comes from Nocardia amamiensis, assembly GCF_015477605.1. Taxonomy (GTDB): domain Bacteria; phylum Actinomycetota; class Actinomycetes; order Mycobacteriales; family Mycobacteriaceae; genus Nocardia; species Nocardia amamiensis_A. Next base: position 33,508 of record NZ_JADLQX010000015.1, on the reverse strand, counting down.
GAGGTGAGCAGGTTGCTTTGCAGCCTGCCGTCGGCGAGCAGGTCACCGGCGGCCCCGGCGACCGTCCACGGCGCGGGGAGGGTCTCCGGATCCAAGGCTCCGGAAGCCGATCCGGCCACCCACGCGGCGATCAGCAACGTCGGTCCCACGGCGATGCCGAACGGGATGGGGCGGCCCGGCCCGAGTCGCGGGCGGGCGATCTTGCGTCGGGCGAGCACCGGCTCCGGCCCGGAGCGGCCGAGGCCGATGCGGTGCAGTACTCCGGCATCCAGGGTTGCCATCAGCGTGCCTTCGGTTCGAACGCGGCACCGCTCTCGGTGACCGCCTGGGTGATCGCGGCGTCGAAGCGCAGGTCGAAACCGTTTGCGGCCTGCACCTTCTTGGGCAGCTCCCCCGCTTTGGCGATGGCGTCGATGGTGGCCTGCTGACGGTCGACGATCTTCTGGTCCAGGTGCGGGAAGACGTACGTGCCCAGCGAGTCGACAATGCGCTTGGCGTCGTCGGCGCTTACTTTCTGGTTCTCGACGTAGTAACGGCGCGCCCACTCCTCCGGATGCGTGTTGGCCCACTGGTAGGCGCGCACGAACGCGCCGACCAGGGCTCGGGTGGCGGCCGCCTTGGCCTGGTCCTGCACGACGGCACGGCGGGCGTACAGGTAGGCGAGGCCGCCGTAGATGCCCGCGGTCTCGGAGTCGGAGATCAGCGAGGTACCCGGCGTGCGCAGGAACCGGGTGACGTTCGGTTCGATCAGCGGGGCGACGTCGACCTGGCCGGTGCGCACCGCGTCCAGGAACTCCGCCAGCTGCAACCGCACCAGCTGCACGTCGGACGTTTTCAGTCCGGCCTTGTCGATCGCGCGCAGCACCGCGGCCTGCTGGGCGGTGCCTTCGGCGTAGGCGATCTTCTTGCCCCTCAGATCCGCCAGGGTGGACACCGACTTGCCCGGCGCCACCGCGAGTTTCAGGGCCGTGGTGCTGGTCTGGTAGGCCGCGATGATCGGAACGTCCTGTCCGGCCACCAGGGCGTGAATCGGGGGAACGTCGCCCACCTGCGCCACATCGGCGGCGCCCGCGCGGAACGCCTCGAGAATGGCAGGCCCGCCGACGAAGTTGGCGAACTCGACTTTGAACGGAAGCTTGTCGAGTTCACCGGAGATGCGCAGGACCGATTGCAAGCGCTCGGACTGGTCGGCGACCACCAGAGTGGTTCCCGCCGGAACCTCGGTGGGCAGTGGTTGGTCGGCGATGGGACCGACCGGCTCGGCGTCGTTCGCGCAGCCGGTGAGTCCCAGGGTCGCAACGGTTGCCACGGCGAGCAATGCGGCGGTCGTGCGGCCGCGGAGGCCGGACCGGAACGTACTGGGTCGGAACATAGGCGAATTCAAACAAGGCGAATCCGGCGTGAGAACGGTTTGTCTCAGCGTGGTTCGAACCCGCGGTCAGCGGGGCGGCGCCGCGACCATGGTTCCCCGGACCTGCTGCTGATAGCGCTGGATGAACGGCAATACTTGCTGTTCGATCACCGTGTTGTACTCCCGGGGACGCTGCATCGGATTGGCGTGCCCGGTGTTTCGCGCCAGCACCACCAGCAGCGTGCCGTCCACGCCGCCGGAACGCTCGATCAGAACTTCGTGGGAGTGCTCGACATCGACCACGCGGTCTCGGCCCGGATCGCGCGGACGAATGAAAACGATGGCAGGTCGCGGCTTCTCGGCCGCGGGCTGGGCCAGGGCGCGCAGATTGTCGGCCGCACCACCCGCCACGATGGCGGTGAACTGGGACTCGATCAGGCCGTTGCTCGCGGCGTCGCGCGAGAGGATCTTCTCCCGCTGCACCTCCCTCAGCACCTCGCCCAGCTCGCCGAACCGGATGCCGGGCAGCCCTTCGCCGCGCTCGAGGTAGCGATCGCGGCGGGCGTAGGCCTCCACGGCCAAGCGCAGCGTGCGGCTCTCCCGGGCGCCGGGCAACCATCCCATCCAGCGCAGCATGTCCTCGCCGCGCCCACGGCTTTCCGGGCGGACCGCGTTCAGGTCCATCGGCGTGCAGTCCAGGATCACCCCGACGAGCCTGCGGTCGCTGTCCCGGTGGATGTGCTCGGCCACCTCCAGCGCGATCACCCCGCCCATGCTGTGCCCGACCAGAACGACGTTCTTCAGGCCGGACAGTTCCGCGGCGCGGACGATCAGGTCGGCGATCACCTTGGTGTCGATACCTTGGTTGTCGTAGCGGATCGCCCACACCATGCCCATCCCGCGCAGCGTGGGCAGCGCGGCGGCGGTGTCACTGGCGTCCAAGCCGCCCAAACCGACCAGGTCCACCACCACGGTGTCCCAGTTCTTCGGGTCCATCGGCGGGGCGACCGGCAGCACCGCCGGGTCGGTGCGCGCCAGCCGCGCCTGTTCCGGCACGACGTCGTACTTCCAGTACTGCGCGAACACCACGAGCCCGGTCAGCAGCAGTGCGGCCACCCGCAGCAGCGTCACCCTGGTGCGGCGCAACGTCTTCCACCCGTGCCCCAGGCCCGTGTCCCGCAGCCGAGCTCGGCGTCGCGCGTCGTCCCAGTCGGAGACGGTGGACGGGTGCCTTTCGTCCAACGGCGACATCCACCCCACTGTAGGCACGAGTGCCGGAGGCTGCCACGACCCAGCTACCCGCGCGTCCGAATCCGGGTACCCGGCTCGGCACCGGAACGCGTCCCACCAGTTCGGTAGGCCAGCCCACCGCCATCGGCCATAGCCACGAGTTCGCCGAGCGACATCCGACCGGCGGAGTTCGTTGTGCTCGAGCCCGATCCCGTACGGCAGTCCGATGTGCACCACATCGACATCGGTGCAGATCGAACTCCCGCCAGGCCTCCGGATCCGCCTCGAGCGGGCGCTGTTCAGCCGAAAGGCGACCAGGCGGGATCGAACCAGCTCGAGACGGCGTCCGTGAAGCGTTCGCGGTCCCACCTGCCCGCGCCCTCGGGTATCGCGCCGACGAGATCGACGCCGGTCACCCGAGGCAGGTCGGTTCGATTGCACTCAGCGGCCAGGTCGGGCTCGGCCGGCCAGGACCCGATGACCAGGCCGGCGCACCGCACGCCCGCCGACTGCAGTGTGCGGGTGGTCAGTTCGGTGTGGTTGAGGGTTCCGAGACCGGCGGCGGTGACCAGCAGGACGGGCGCGCCGAGTTTCTGGGCGAGGTCGAGCAGCGTGAAATCGCCCAGGCGAACCAGCAATCCGCCCGCGCCTTCGACGAGGACAAGGTCGGCGTCGGTGAGGGAGTCCACGGCGGCGGCGGTCTCGGCGAGGGTCAGCTCCGGCAGACCGGCCCGGCGGGCGGCGGTGTCAGGCGCCAGCGGGTCCGGGTAGCGGGCGAGTTCCAGCGTCCGGGTGACGCCGGACAGGCGCTGGATCTCCGCGAGGTCGCCGGGTTCGCCGACCGCGACACCGGTTTGGCCTGGTTTGCACACCGCCACCGAACGGCCGTCCGCCACAGCGGCCGCGGCCACGGCGGCGGTGACCACCGTCTTGCCGACGTCGGTGGAGGTTCCGGTGATCAGCAGGATGGTCATGCGGGCACCGCTCCCCGCGCCTCGGCCAGCACCTCGCCGAGCACCGTCGCGATGGTGTCGAGTTCGGCGGCAGTGAGGTTCGCCCGTGCGGTCAGCCGCAAGCGCGACGTGCCCTCCGGAACGGACGGCGGACGGAAGCAGCCCACGTCCAGGCCGCGCGCCCGGCATGCCTGAGCCGCGTCGAAGGCCACCTGCGCGGGGCCGAGCACCACCGACACCACCGCCGACTCCGGGGCGGGCACACCGGCGATCCGGGCGATGTCCGCGGCGCGTTCGAGCACCCGCCCAGCCAGTTCCGGCTCGCAGCGCAACAGGCGCAACGCGGCCCGGGCGGCGCCGACGGCAGCGGGCGCGAGACCGGTATCGAAGATGAACGTGCGCGCGGCGTCGATCAGGTGGGCGCGCACCCGTGCACTGGCCAGCACCACACCGCCTTGCGCGGCAAGAGATTTGGACAGCGTCGCGGTGATCACCAGATCCGGCGCTCCGGACAGCCCGGCTTCGTGCACCAGCCCGCGGCCGCCCGCGCCGCGCACGCCGAGGCCGTGCGCCTCGTCCACGACGAGCACCGCGCCGTTGGCCCTGGTCACCCCATGCAACTCGGCCAACGGCGCGAGGTCGCCGTCGGCGCTGAACACCGAATCGGTGAGCACCAGCGCGCGTTCCTCGGTGCGCTGCGCCAGCAGCCGGTCCACCGCGCCCACATCGCAGTGCGGCGCGATCTCGACCCGGGCCCGCGACAGGCGGCAGGCGTCCACCAGCGACGCGTGACTGCCCGCGTCGGAGACCACCAGCGAGCCGCGCCCGGCGAGCGCGGTCACCGCGCCGAGATTGGCGGCGTACCCGGAGGCGAACACGAGTCCGGCTTCGGCGCCGACGAATTCGGCCAGCTCGGTTTCCAGCAGCTCGTGCTCGGCGGTGGTGCCGGTGACCAACCGCGACCCGGTCGACCCCGCGCCCCAGCGGCGCACCGCCTCGATGGCGCCGTCGATCACCTCCGGGTGGCGGACCAGCCCGAGATAGTCGTTGGAGGCGAGGTCGATCGAGGGCGTCCGCGGTGCGCGCGGCCGCAGCTCACGGCGCAGCCCCGCGGCCACCCGCGCGGCGGCGCGCTCGTCCAACCAGCTCAACGGATCGGTAGTCACAGCTCCGCAGCATACTTGAACACCGTTCAGGACAGCCAGTCGCGGACCTGGCTGGTACCGTTGTTCCATCGTTGGTGGCGTCACCGGCCTGCGGTGACGAAGTTTCACCCCGGAGGAAACGGCCGGATGCCGCGGTGGGCCATAGTCGTCGAGGAAATAACGGGCTCGGGCGATCACAAGCGCTGGTCACCCCGCGTTCTCGCGGAAGTGGTCGGCACCAGGGCACAGGCGCTGGCCAAGCTGGCCGGCGTGCTGCCCACCTACACCCCCGAGCATCCCAAGCTGCGTGGCCGCCGTGTCGTCCTGCGCGACGGCGACACCTACTTGCTCATGGTGCGCGGCTGGTCCGACGACTACCACTGCATCTTCCGGGTCTGGGAAGTCTTGTCCGACAGCGATCGTCCGGACATCGCCGACGCCCGCCATGTGGGGCGCGACGGATTCACCGACCGTTGAACCTGTTCGGCGTATCGAGCCGGAACACGTCTCGGTGATACTCGATCCTTCCGGCGAACGTGCTGCGCCAGGTGCGATCCGGCGACGGTTTCACCGCCATCGTCACCGCGGCGGTCGGGGACGCCGGACGGCGACGGCACGATCGTCCCACCCCTGGATCGCTTGACGAAGCGTCACCTAGCGGACTGCGCGGCGACCGCCGCCCGCATCCCGGCGGTGATCGTCGCGACATCGTCCGGCGTGCTGATGAACGGCGGCATCGTGTACACCAGGTTGCGGAACGGACGCAGCCACACCCCGGCCTCGACCGCGGCGTGCGTCGCGGCGCGCATGTCCACCGGACGGTCCAGCTCGATCACTCCGATCGCGCCGAGCACCCGCGCCTCGACCACGCCCGGCAGGCCACGCACCGGGGCGAGCCCGGCCTCCAGCTCGGCCTCGATCCGCGCCACCTCACCGCGCCAGTCGCGCGAGCGCAGCAACTCGATCGACGCGACCGCGACCGCGCAGGCCAGCGGATTGCCCATGAAGGTCGGCCCGTGCATGAGACCGCCATGCGCCGCGCTGATCGTCTCGGCGATCCGCGCGGTGCACAGCGCGGCGGCCAGCGTGAGATAGCCGCCGGTCAGCGCCTTTCCCACGCACATCACGTCCGGGCTCACACCTGCTCGATCCGCGGCGAAAAGCGTTCCGGTGCGGCCGAATCCGGTCGCGATCTCGTCGAAGACGAGCAGCACACCGTGTTCGTCGCACAGCCTGCGCAGGTCGGCCAGGTAGCCGGGGTGGTGCCAGCGCATCCCGCCCGCACCCTGGACGATCGGCTCCACGATGACCGCCGCGACCTCGTCGGCGTGCGTGACGAGCATGCGCTCGAGCTCCGCGACGTACTCGGGCCGGTATTCGCGCGGCGGCGCGGGCACGAAGAGCTGATCCGCCAGGACGTCGGTCCACAGCGAGTGCATGCCGCCCTCCGGGTCGCACACGCTCATCGGCGTGAATGTGTCGCCGTGATAGCCGCCGCGCCAGGTGAGCAGCCGCCGCTTCTCCGGCTTGTCCAGCGAACGCCAATACTGCAGGCACATCTTGACCGCGACCTCCACCGACACCGAGCCGGAGTCGCACAGGAACACCTTCTCCAGACCGGCGGGCGCCGACTCGACCAGCAGCTCGGCCAACCGCACCGCGGGCTCGTGGGTGAGCCCGCCGAACATCACGTGACTCATCCGCCGCGACTGGGCGGCCAGTGCCGCGTCGAGCACCGGATGCCGGTAGCCGTGGATGGCGGCCCACCAGGAACTCATGCCGTCGACCAGCTCGCGCCCGTCGGCCAGGGTCAGCCGAGTGCCCGCCGCACTCGCCACCACCAGCGGCTCGGTGGTGGCGGGAAAGCCGCCGTAGGGATGCCAGACATGCTCGGCGTCGAGGGCGGTGATCTCGTCAAGGGTCAGTGCCACAGGAATCCTCGCGTCGCGGCCCCGGCCCACCCGGGGCTTGAACGCTGTTCAAGTTAGCACTCGTACTGGGCGGGCACCCAGCGAGTCCAGCGCAGCGGAGTCCGTGCAGCCGAGTTCGGCGATTCCGCGCCGAGGACGCCCGGTCGGATATCCTTTGACTCAGTCAAAGATTGGAGCCGCCGTGACCACCGCCGAGATCGCCTCCGTCCGCGAGTTCAACCGCCGCTATACCCGGGTGATCGGTGTGCTGCGCGAAGGACTGCACGACAGCCAGTACTCGCTGACCGAGGCGCGCGTTCTGTTCGAGCTGGCCGGATCGGACGCGACCGAGGTGGTCGCGCTGCGCCGGTCCCTCGATCTCGACCCGGGCTACCTCAGCCGCATCCTGGCCCGGTTCGAACAGGCCGGTCTGGTGCGGCGCAATCGCTCCGACAGTGACGGCCGCCGCCAAGAAGTGCGGCTGACAACCCGGGGCCGGGAGGTTTTCGCGACCCTCGACCAGCGCTCCAGCGACGAGGTCGGCGTGCTGCTCGGCGAGCGATCCCCCGCGGACCGGGCGCGACTGCTCGACGCGATGCGGACCATCCAGCAGATTCTGGACCGGCCCGCCGACGCACCGTCGTTCGTGCTGCGCGCCCCGCGGTCGGGCGAGTACGGCTGGGTGATCCAGCGCCACGCGGAGCTCTACGCGAACGAATACGGGTGGGACGGAACATACGAGGAGCTGATCGTCCGCATCGTCGCCGACTACCTGGGTTCGCACGACGAGCACTCCGAGCGCGCCTGGATCGCGGAGTCCGCTGGCCGCGCGGTGGGCAGCGTCTTCTGCGTCCGCGAGGACGAGACCACCGCTCGGCTGCGGTTGCTGCTGGTCGAGCCCACCGCCCGCGGCCTCGGTGTCGGGTCGGCGCTGGTCGGCGAATGCCTGCGCTTCGCCGCCGCGGCGGGCTACCGCGAGATCGTGCTGTGGACCAACGACGTGCTCACCGCGGCGCGGCGCGTCTACCAGCGCGCCGGATTCGAGCTCGTCGAGCAGCACCCGCACCACAGCTGGGGCCACGACCTTGTCGGTCAGACCTGGCGGCGCTCGCTGGAACCCCCGGACTGACCAGCCGCGCGGGAACGCGACGACACCGAACAGCTTGCGCCACAACAGCTCCGGTTACCCGGCGTCCGCTTCGCCCTCCGCCAGCGTGTCGCCCAGCTGCGCCAGCGCCGTTCGCAACTCGCCGAGACGGCGCTCCCCCAACGTCCGCGCAAGCCTCCGCTCGAGGTCGCGAATCCGCTCGGCCGCCACCTCCAGGGCGGCCCGTCCCTGCTCGGTGACCAGCACCACCCGCGCCCGGCGGTCGGCCGGGTCGGCTCGGCGCGTCACCAGCCCGCATCGTTCCAGGTGCGTCACCAGCTCACCCATCGACTGCTGGGTCATCCCGGCGGCTTCCGCCAGCGTGGTGATCCGTGACCCGGCTGGGTCCAGGTACCGGAAGACGGCGTAGTGCGCGGGGCGCAGCTGAGCGTCGAGCCGGGCACGCAACTGGCTGTTCAGCGCGCGCTCGTAGGCCGCGGTGGCCTGACTGAGCAACTTCAGCAGGGTCGGTTCACCTGTTGACATATTACGAAGGTTACCTTTATATCTTGCAGCATGCGAGACGCACGGACACTCACCTTCCGCAATGGGCACCGCGTCACCTTGGTCGCGCAGGGCGCCGACGAGCAGGGTCCCTACCTGCGGCTCGAGCACGTGCTGCCGCGGGCGCAACGCCAGGCGGGTCCGCACTGGCATCCGGTGCTCAGCGAGCGGTGGACAGTCCGGCAAGGCCGACTCCGATTCACCGTCGACGGCACCGAGATCGTCGCGCACCCCGGCGACACGGTCACGGCACCGGCCGGTGTCGTGCACGAGTTCTGCAGTGAGGTCCCCGGCACGGTGATCGATCACGAGATCCGTCCACCGCTGCGGCACTGGGAGATGTTCCAGCTCTGGCACAACCTGGACCGCGCCGGCAAGACCACCCGGGGCAGGGTGCCACGTGATCCGCTCGCGCTCGCCTTGTTGTGGGACTACCAGGACGGCTACCTCGGGGGCATCCCGGCCCGGCTGCAGCGACTCGTGCTGGGTGGACTGGCCCGCCTCGCGGTACGTCTCGGCTACCGGAGCCGCTGGCTGGAAAACGGTTCCGACCTCCCCTGACTCCCCCAGCCAGAACCACCCGCACAGGCAAACGCCGGGCTGCCGCTACTGTCGTTGCCATGGCTCAGCCCGACGCAGCGCCCAGCGACGCGACACCACTGGGTGTCTGGCCCGGCACCGCCTATCCGCTCGGAGCCACCTACGACGGGGCGGGCACCAACTTCTCGGTGTTCTCGGAGGTTGCCGACGCGGTCGAACTCTGCCTCATCGCCGGGGAGGGCACCGAGACCCGGATCGCGCTGGACGAGGTCGACGGCTATGTCTGGCATGCGTACCTTCCCGCGATCGAGCCCGGCCAACGCTACGGATTCCGTGTGCACGGCCCTTTCGACCCCGAGCGCGGATTACGCTGCGATCCGAGCAAACTGCTACTCGATCCGTACGGCAAAGCTTTCGATGGAAGCTTCGACGATCACCCCTCGCTCTATACCTATGGGATGGACTCGCTCGGCCACACCACGACCAGCGTGGTGATCAACCCGTACTTCGACTGGGGCGCCGACCGCGCGCCGAACCGGCCCTACCACGAGACGGTGATCTACGAGGCGCACGTCAAAGGCATGACGATGACGCACCCCGACGTGCCCGAGGAACTGCGCGGCACCTACGCGGGCATCGCACACCCGGCGGTCATCGACCATCTGAAGGGGCTCGGCGTCACCGCGATCGAGCTCATGCCGGTGCATCAGTTCCTGCACGACCGGGTGCTGCTGGATCAGGGTCTGCGAAACTACTGGGGCTACAACAGCTTCGGCTACCTGGCGCCGCACAACGAGTACGCGGCGCTGGACCGCGCCGGTTCGGCGGTCACCGAGTTCAAGGCGATGGTGCGGGCGCTGCACGCCGAGGGCATCGAGGTGATCCTCGACGTGGTCTACAACCACACCGCCGAGGGCAACCACCGCGGCCCGACGATCGGCTTCCGCGGTATCGACAACGCCGCCTACTACCGCCTGGTCGACGACGACCCGTCGCACTACATGGATTACACGGGCACCGGCAACAGCCTCAACGTCCGCCATCCGCACACCCTGCAACTGATCATGGACTCGCTGCGCTACTGGATCCTGGACATGCACGTCGACGGATTCCGTTTCGACCTGGCCGCGACGCTGGCGCGGGAACTGCACGACGTGGACCGGCTGTCGACGTTCTTCGACTTGGTGCAGCAGGACCCGGTGGTGAGCCAGGTCAAGCTCATCGCGGAGCCGTGGGACGTGGGTGAGGGCGGCTACCAGGTCGGCAATTTTCCCGGTCTCTGGACGGAGTGGAACGGCAAATACCGCGACACCGTGCGTGACTACTGGCGCGGCCAGCCCGCGGCACTGGGCGAGTTCGCCTCTCGGCTCACCGGCTCCTCCGACCTCTACGAGGTCACCGGGCGCAGGCCGAGCGCGAGCATCAATTTCGTCACCGCGCACGACGGGTTCACTCTGCGGGATCTGGTGTCCTACAACGAGAAACACAACGAGGCCAACGGCGAGGACAACCGTGACGGCGAGAGCTGGAACCGGTCGTGGAACTGCGGCGCCGAAGGACCGACCGACGATCCGGAGATCCTCGCGCTGCGCGACCGGCAGAGCCGCAACCTGCTGGCGACGCTGGTGCTCAGCCAGGGAGTGCCGATGCTCGCGCACGGTGACGAGATGGGCCGCACCCAGTACGGCAACAACAACGTGTACTGCCAGGACTCGCCGCTGGCGTGGATGGACTGGTCGCTGCGCGAGACGAATGCCGACCTGCTCGCGTTCACCCGCACCGTGATCGCGTTGCGCACCGAACATCCCGTCTTCCGGCGCAGGCGGTTCCTCGCGGGCGGACCGCTCGGGTCGAGCGGCCACGTCCGCGACATCGCCTGGCTCACCCCGTCGGGCGAGGAGATGACCGCCGCGGACTGGGACAGCGGCTTCGGCAAGTCGCTGGCGGTCTATCTCAACGGAGCGGGCATTCCCGAGCCGGGCCCGCGCGGCGAGCGGATCACCGACGACTCGTTCCTGCTCTGCTTCAACGCCCACGACGAGGCCATCGACTTCGCGCTACCCGTCACCGGCGACGGCGCGGCATGGTCGGTGGCGCTGGATTGCGCGACGCCGACCGGTCTGGCCGACGCCGATTACGCCGGGGGCGCCACCGTCACCGTCGAAGCTCGCTGTCTCCTCGTCCTCCGCCAGGCCGCCTGACCCGATGCCGATGACCGCACCCGATTCCACCGAGATCCACGTGACCGACCCGGTATCCCTGCGCCGCAAGCCCGCCCGCCAGACGTCGATCCGCAGCGCCTACCGGCTACAGCTGCGACCGGACGCGCTGACTTTCGCCGACGCCCGCGCCATCGCGGAATACCTGCAACAGCTGGGCATTTCGCACCTCTACCTGTCACCGGTCCTGACCGCGACGCACGGTTCGACGCACGGCTACGACGTGACCGACCCGACCACGGTCTCCGCTGCCCTCGGCGGGCCGATCGGCCTCAAAGCGCTCGCCGACGAAGTGCGCAGCCGCGGCATGGGCCTGATCGTGGACCTGGTGCCCAACCATGTCGGCGTCGCCGATCCACGACAGAACGCCTGGTGGTGGGACGTGCTGCGGAACGGCCAGGAGTCCAGGTTCGCGCAGTATTTCGACATCGACTGGAGTCCGGGCAACGGCGCGGGCGGACGGCTGGCACTGCCGGTGTTGCAGAGCGAGAACGACCCGGCCGCGCTGACCGTGGACCGTTCCGGCGCCGAACCCATGCTGGCGCTGCACGATCTGCGTTTCCCGATCGCGCCCGGCACCGACGGCGACAACGCGCTGCGCATCCACGACAAGCAGCACTACCGCCTGGTGAGCTGGAAGGCCGGGTTGTGCACCTACCGGAGATTCTTCGCGGTCAGCAGCCTTGCCGCGCTCCGCCAGGAGAACCCCGAGGTCTTCGACCTCACCCACCGTGAACTCGCCGCCTGGTGTGAGCACGATCTGATCGACGGCGTGCGGGTCGACCATCCGGATGGCTTGTCCGACCCCACCGGCTACCTCACCCGGCTGCGCAGGCTCATCGGCCCGCACCGGCTGCTGCTGGTGGAGAAGATCCTGGCGAATCGGGAGCCACTGGACGAGACGCTGCCGGTGGACGGCACCACCGGCTACGAGGCGCTGGCCGACTTCGGCGGCGTGCTGATCGATCCGCGCGGCGAACCGGCGCTGACCGAACTGTCGCGGCGCGTCGCCGGCCACGGCAGCGATCGCGCGTGGATCGGCGAGACCGAGCACCGGATCAAGCGTGCGGTCGCGGAAACCATCCTGGCGCCGGAGATCCGGCGGCTGGTAGCCGCGATCAAGCAGGACGCCCATGCCGAGAGTTTCGACACCATGGCACTGACCAACGCCACCATCGAGGTGCTGGCGTTCATGCCGGTGTACCGGGCCGACTACGCGCCGCTGGCGGGGATGGTCGGCGCGGTGATCGCCGAGGTGGAGAAACGCAACAACGAGCTCACCGGCCCGCTGGCGGTGCTGGTCGCGGCGCTGGCGGCCGACTCGGACGCGGCGGTGCGCTTCAGCCAGGTGTGCGGGGCGGTGACCGCCAAGGCGGTCGAGGACACCATGTTCTATCAGGCCGGCCGGCTGGTCTCGTTGCAGGAGGTGGGCGGCAACCCGGCCCGGTTCGGCCACTCGCTCAACGAGTTCCACCTGTCCAACAGTCAACGCGCGCAGCGCTGGCCCGCCACCATGACGACATTGTCGACGCACGACACCAAACGCGGGGAGGACGTGCGCGCCCGTATCGGCGTGCTGTCCCAGGCCGCGGAGACCTGGGCGCGCAATGTCGAATCCTGGCTGGAGACCACACCGGCCCCGGACGGGGCGACCGCGCTGTTCCTGTTGCAGAACATGTTCGGCGTGTGGCCTGCGGACGGCAGGCCCGCCGGGTCGGTGCCGGGCCTGCGTGAACGCCTGCACGTATTCGCCGAGAAGGCGATCCGGGAGGCGAACGTCAAGACCTCCTGGGAGGAGCAGGACGCCGAATTCGAGGCCGCCGTGCACTCCTGGCTGGACGCGGTGATCGACGGGCCGGTCGGCTCGGAACTCGGCGACCTGGTGCACGAGCTGGCGCCGCACGCCTGGTCGGACTCGCTGGCGCAGAAGCTGTTGCAGCTGTGCGGCCCCGGCATCCCGGACGTCTACCAAGGCTGCGAGCTGTGGGAGGACTCGCTCGTCGACCCGGACAACCGCCGTCCGGTGGACTTCGCCGCTCGCGCGGGCATGCTGCAATCACTCACCGGCACACCGGCATTGGACACCACCGGCGCGGCGAAGATGTGGATCGTCGCCTACGCGCTGTGGCTGCGCCGCGAACGTCCCGACTGCTTCGTCGGCGGTGGCTACCGGCCGCTGTTCGCCACCGGAGACCACGCGTGCAAGGTGGTGTCGTACGCGCGCGGCCGCGTGGGCGAACCACCGGAGGTGATCGTCGCCGCCACCCGCTACAGCGTGGGACTGGCCGAAAGCGGGTGGGGCGACACGTTCCTCGACTTGCCCGCGGGCAACTGGACCGACCGGCTGACCGGTCACAGCTTCCAGGGCCGGGCCCGGCTGGAGAAGGTGTTCGCCCGGCTGCCGGTCGCGTTACTGGTCCGCTGAGGGCCCCGGCGCGGCGGTCACCGGGTCGACCTTCTCGAACAGCTCCTCCGGCAGCACGCCGCCGAGCTCGTCGCGCCATCGCCGCAGGTTGGCCGGATGGTAGTCCAGCGCGTCCTGGGTGCTGGAGGCCAGCCGGATGCCCTGGTCGGTCGGCGTGGCCATGCGGCGCCAGGAATCCCAGTGGAAGCGGCGGCTGCGCGGGCGGCGCAGCGTGCGGACCACATTCAGGACGCGGTAGCCCATGCCGAGCGAGTCGTGCAGCCGCATGTGGTCCCCGCTCGCGGTGCGGCAGCGTTTCGACAGCTCCCCCAGCCGGTCCCGGTCGAACGCCAGGCCGACCGACTCCGCCTCGCCGACCATCCACTGCAACGTGGCGTCGGACAGGCCGCATTCGGCGTAGCCGCCCCCGATATCGCTGTGCACGCCGGGGAACCACACCTGCTTGACCCGCTCGACCCCGCGACGGTACTTCACCGTCGGTTCGACCGGCACTTGCCACAGTGACGGTTCGAAGTTGCGCCGCCGCTCGTCGATGGCCAGGGCTTGGCGGGCGCAGTGCACGTCGCGCGAGAGCTTGACGTCGTGGAAGCGGTGCCGAAGCGCCGTGAGCCCTGGGACGCCCAATGCGCCGACGGTGTCGAACACGCCGAGGAAGTCGATCTTGGCCCTCCTGGAGTGCTCCCGGCGGAACTCCTTCCAGTGGGCGGGCTCCGGCGGATCGGGGTTCTCCGGTGTCTTGGCGGGCGGGCGCTGCCGATAGATCCGCAACGCCTGCGGATACTTGCCGTTGATCATCGCCTCCGGAGTCATGATGCCGATCCGGCTGATCAGCCCGGCCAGGCTGCGGGCGGTGAAGGCGCCGCGACTGAACCCGAAAATGTAGATCTCGTCACCCTTTTCCCAGTTCAGGGCCAGATGCCAGTAGGCGGACGAGAGGTTCGCCTCGAGTCCGAGCCCGAACGCCCCGCCCATCAGGCGGTCGGAGAGGAAGCCGCGGGCGCCGGGGCCGGACACGTAGGTGACCCATTGCTGGATCGTCTCCCCTTCGGGCCCCGGCGCGTCGAACCGCACCGTCTGTGCGATCTTGATGATGTTCGATACCGTGCTGCTCGACTCGGCCTTCCAGGTACCGTCGCAACACACAACGAGCCGTTTCATGGCCTTATCTTCCCGTCGATATCGTGCTTCGACCCGCGTATTCCACTACTCGATTTCATCGCGGGCAGGACGGGATTGCGTTAACGGACGAGGCCGAAAACGCGTGTCAGAGCCAGCTGGGATCCCCGAACACCGCGCCGGAATCGTCCAGCTCGGGCGTCGCGAGATCGACGTAGGCGTACTGGCGCAACGTGACCGGGCCGCTGCACGCGTCGACCCGCAGGTGGAAGTCACGCACGACGACCTGGACGAGCTTGCCGGGGATCAATTCCTTTTCCCGGATCGGCACCTCGACGACCTCGCCGGGGCCGAGATCGAGGACGGCGACCGGGCCGATATTGAGAAACGCCTGCGGGGCAATGATGATCTCGGGCTGGAAGCCCACGGTGCCGGTGCCGATGCTCACGGCGCAGCCGACGTGATAGCCCATCCGGAGCTTGCCCGCGGCGTCACCTTCCAACCGGGCGTATGCGGTGCCGCTGACGAAAGCCTCTCTCGTCGTGCCCATCATGTTCAGCGGTGGGATGCGGTTGATCGTCTCGTCCCGGCTTCCGACCGAGAAGACCATCCCGTTCGGCGAAGTGAATTGCTTCTCGTGCGCCGGCATGGTGACGATCTCCGCCTCCCCCGACGGGGCGAGCGCGATGGAAGGAACCCAGGCCACGACAGTTCCCGCTGCTACGAGCAGCGCTTTCATGACATTCGACGGCATGAGGGAGCACTGTAGTAGCAGATGGCTATTACAGTGGCGCGCGACACGACGGGGAAGTGATCGAGTCGTGATGCCTGGGGCGACACGCCGCTGCGTTGTATCGCGCGGCCGGAGCGCCCCGCCGAATCGCTGCCGCGATCACCGGCCCTGCAGGCACAGCGGGCATCGCGCCGATCGAGAGAGCCGAAGAGTTCGCAAGGCGCCCGGTTGCCGATTACGACGCTGTGCCGGTCGATGAGTCGCGGCGGGCGGCCATCGTCCCGCCGACCCACCGCGCTGCACCGACCGCGGCCGCGGCCAGCACCGCGACTTGCAGCGATCCGGTGATCAGCACCAGCAACAGGCAGGTCACCAACCCGACGACCACCGCGTCGAGCTTGTACGCCGGCCACGCGCTACCGGCGATGTCGATCGTCGCGCCGCGTGCCGGAGGGTGGACCACTGCCATGTCCTCAGGGTAGTCGGAAAACAATGTTCGGGCGAGCGAACTTTGCTCGCGGGAACAGTTCGAATCGCCGCCGCGTTCCCGCAGACATGCCATTGACAGGTGATTACGAACCGAGTACCTCAGACTGGGCCCGCCAGCAAGCCGAGAGCTACGAGAACTCCGGCGGCACCGAGGCCACGACGCTGCAGGGGGTGCCCGTCGTCCTGATGACGAGCAAGGGCGCCAAGACCGGCAAGCTGCGCAAGACCCCGCTGATGCGGGTGGAGCACGACGGCGAATACGCCGTGGTCGCCTCGCTGGGCGGCGCGCCCAAGCATCCGGTCTGGTACTACAACCTCAAAGCCGAACCGCATGTCGAGCTACGCGACGGAGCGGCGATCAAGGACTACACCGCGCGCGAGGTCTTCGGCGACGAGAAGGCGCTGTGGTGGGAGCGCGCGGTCGCGGTGTGGCCGGACTACGCGACCTATCAAACAAAGACCGACCGCCAGATCCCGGTCTTCGTCCTCACTCCCAGGTAGTGCCGGCGAAGGTAGCCACCGTGTCACCGCCACCCGCCGCAGCTCGCCGCCGCGGCGGGTGGCAGCATGTTTCGAGTGTCCAATCCGCTTGATGTCCTCGACGCACTGTCTGCTACTGGTCCCGCGCTCACCGCGGACGAGATCGATGCTGCCGCCAAGCGAATTGCCCACGTCATCGATCCGACCCCGTTGCAGCGCGATGACCGGCTCTCGAAGCTGACCGGGGCGAACGTCTACCTCAAGCGGGAAGACCTCGGCCCGGTCCGCTCCTACAAGCTGCGTGGCGCCTACAACCTGGTCATCCAGCTGACCGACGAGGAGCGCGGGGCGGGCGTGGTCGCGGCCAGCGCGGGCAACCACGCGCAGGGCGTCGCGTTCGCGTGCCAGACGATGGGGATCACCGGCCGCATCTACGTGCCGACCACGACGCCGAAGCAGAAGCGCGATCGCATCCGGGCGCACGGCGGCGAATTCGTCGAGCTGATCGCCATCGGCGAGACCTACGACGCGGCCGCCGCGGCCGCCGCCGACGACGTGGCGCGCACCGGCGCGACCATGGTGCCGCCCTTCGACGACGCGCGCACGGCGGCCGGTCAGGGCACCATCGCCGCGGAGATCCTGGACCAGCTCGGCGCCTCCCCCGACCTGGTGATCGTGCCGGTGGGCGGCGGCGGCTGCCTCGCCGGTATCGGCACCTACCTGCGCGAACGGTCCCCGCGCACCGGCATCCTCGGCGTGGAGCCCGCGGGCGCGGCCTCGATGACGGCCGCGCTGGTGGCGGGCGGCCCGGTGACGCTGCCGGAGATCGATCCGTTCGTGGACGGCGCCGCGGTGCGGCGGGTCGGCTCGGTGCCGTTCGCCGCGGTGTCCGGCTTCGGCGGGCGAGTGGTCTCGCACGCCTCGCTGCCGTTGCTGACCACCGCCGAATACCCCAAGGGCGCGGGCGCTTTCCAGATGATGCAGGTCGACGAGGGCGCGATCTGCACGACCATGCTCGACCTGTACCAGAACGAGGGCATCATCGCCGAACCCGCGGGCGCGCTCACCGTGACGGCACTGAAAGAGATCACCGTCGAGCCGGGGTCGACGGTGGTGTGCCTGGTGTCCGGCGGCAACAACGACGTGTCCCGCTACGGCGAGATCATCGAGCGCTCACTCGTGCATCGCGGCCTCAAGCACTACTTCCTGGTGGACTTCCCCCAGGAGCCCGGCGCGCTGCGCCGCTTCCTCGACGAGGTGCTCGGCCCCGACGACGACATCACGCTGTTCGAGTACGTCAAGCGCAACAACCGCGAGACGGGCGCGGCGCTGGTCGGCATCGAACTGGGCGCACCGGACGGGCTCGGGCCGCTGCTGGAACGGATGCGCGAGTCCCCGATCCAGTGCGAGCGCCTCGAGCCGGACACGCCCGCCTACCGCTACCTGACCTGACCCAGCCGGAGCAGTCCTGCGGCCTCAGGCCGCCTTCGGCGTCTCCGTCGCGGGCACCCGGCGGCGTGCCGCGCGCAGGCAGTTCAGCATGAGCGGCAGCAGCCAGAAGGCCGCCGACTGGTCGTAGTGCAGCTGGCCCGCGGAGAGCCGGTTGTGCACGAATCCGACCGACAGACCCAGCCGCGGTTCGGCCCAGCCGAACGAGCCGCCGAGGCCGATGTGCCCGAACCCGGCGTGCGCGCCGGGCATCGGCAGCGAGTGGTAGCCGAGCCGCCACAGCATCGGCGCGTAGAACAGCGCGCGGTCGGGCTGGTAGGTCTCGATGCGGCGCAGCGCCTTCATGGTGTGCCCGCCGAGGTACCTGCGGCCTGCCAGTACACCGTCGTTGGCGAGCGCGCTGTACATCCTGGCCAGCGCGGGGGCGGTGCACACGCCGTTGCCCGCGCCCAGCTCGGTGTCCAGGATGGGCGGATTCGACCCCTCCAGAATGGCTTCCAGGCCCGGCAGGAACAGGCAGCGCGTCGCGGCGCCGAGCGCGCCGGGAATCCGATGGCTGCGGCCCAGAATCGCTGCGCCGAGCGGCTTTCCGAGGGTGCTCAGCTGGGTGCCCGACAGCGGCGCGTAGCTGATCGGTGCGTCCGCGGGCGGCCTGCCCAGGTGCAGGCCGTCGATGCCGAGCGGCTCGGTGACCTCGGTGCGGAACAGCTCACCGAGGCTGCTGCCGGTGATCGCGCGGGCCAGGCCCGCGACCAGCCAGCCGAAGGTGAGTGCGTGGTAGGTGGGAACGCCGAGCAGCCGGTCCGGCTTCGCCGCGGCCAAGCGCTGCTCCATCAGCCGGTGATCCAGCACCTCGGCCAGGCTGGTCGCGATCGGGGCCAGCGCGGACAACCCTGCTCGGTGCGTCATGAGCTGGCGAACAGTGATCTTGTGTTTGCCGTTGGCCCGGAACTCCGGCCAATACTCGGCGACCGGGGCGGAATAGTCGAGCAATCCGCGGTCGGCGAGACGGTGCACGACCGTGGCGGAGATGCCCTTGGTGGCGGAGAAGATGATCGTGCCGGTGTCCCTGGTCCACGGAGCGTCACCCGCGGAGCCGACCCAGATGTCCACCAGCGGCTCGCCGTACCGGTGCAGCGAGAACGCCGCTCCCGCACCTCGGCGGTTGCCGAACGCCCGCGCGAAAGCACGCACGAACGGTGCGAATTCGGCGGCAGCGCTGCCACCCATGCCCGGGGGAAGAACCGCAAGGTCCCCGGAAGCGACGTTGCTCATTCCTCCAAAATAATGGCGTAGATCACATCCGGCAAAGTCCTGTCTCGGACAGTTGTGAGTACGTTATTTAACAAATACCGAGAAGGGCCCCGTTCTTGCGGTTCCGCCGACTCAGCGCGGGCCCGGCGGCGCCGTTTCCAGCAGCGTGAAGGAATGACCGGGAACGGTTGTCGCGGAAGGCCCTACGGTCGGAGATTCCCAGGACAGCAGCGGCAGGCCCGCGACCGGCACGGTGACCTGGTCCTCGCCCAGATTGCACACCAGGGCCAGCGTGCCGCGATGCACGACGACCCAGCGTGCGACCTCGTCGTAATCCACCGAAACATGGGTCAGCCGGGGGTCACTGAGCTCCGCCCGCTCCCTGCGCACCGCGAGCAGGGCGCGGTAGCAGGACAGCAGCCGCGCGCAGCCCGGTTTCCCGCGCTCGTCCCAGTCCAGCTTCGAGCGCCGGAAGGTCCGCGGGTCCTGCGGGTCGGGCACCTCGTCGGTGGGCCAGCCGTGTTCGGCGAACTCGTCCTTGCGCCCGGCCGCGGTCGCGGCGGCGATCACCGGATCGGTGTGCGAGGTGAAGAACTGGAACGGCGTGCCTGCGCCCCACTCCTCGCCCATGAACAGCATCGGCGTGAACGGCGAGCACAGCACCAGTGCGGCTTTGATCGCCAGCTGGCCGTCGGTCAGGTAGGCGCTCGGCCGGTCGCCGAGTGCTCGGTTGCCGATCTGGTCGTGACTGCAGGTGTAGGCCAGCAGCGCGCTGCCCGGCACCAGGGCAGGATCGATCGGGCGGCCGTGCGTGCGGCCGCGGAAGCTGGAATACGTTGCGGCGTGGAAGAATCCGCGCGTGAGGGTCCGGGCCAGACAGCGCATCGAGCCGAAGTCGGCATAGTAGCCCTGCCGTTCGCCGGAGACGGCGCTGTGGACGGCGTGATGCAGGTCGTCGTTCCACTGCGCGGTCAGCCCGTAGCCGCCGGCCGCACGCGGGGTGATCAGTTTCGGGTCGTTCAGATCGCTCTCCGCGACCAGCGTCAGCGGCCTGCGCACGTGGGCGGCGAGGCGTTCGGTGGCCACGGCGAGTTCGGCGAGCAGGTGCGTGGCGGTCCGGTCGACCAGGGCATGCACCGCGTCCAGGCGCAGGGCGTCGATGTGGAAATCGCGCAGCCAGCGCAGCGCGTTGTCGATGATGTGTGCGCGCACGTGATCGGACTGTGGGCCGTCCAGGTTGAGGCTCTGCCCCCAGGTGTTGCGGCCCTCGGTGAGGTACGGCGCGAAGCGCGGCAGGTAGTTGCCGGACGGGCCGAGGTGGTTGTAGACGACGTCGAGACAGACCGCCAGCCCGCGGGCATGGCAGGCGTTCACGAACCGCTGCAGGCCGTCGGGGCCGCCGTAGCTCTCCTGCACCGCGTACCAGAGCACACCGTCGTAGCCCCAGTTGTGGGTGCCGTCGAAGGCGTTCACCGGCATCACCTCGACCACGGTGACACCCAGGTCGACCAGGTGGTCGAGCCGCTCGATCGCGGCGTCGAAGGTGCCCGCCGCGGTGAAGGTCCCGATGTGCAGTTCGTAGTAGACCGCTCCGGCCAGCGGCCGCCCGGTCCAGCCCGCGTCGGTCCATGCCGCCGGATCGAGGGTGTGCAGGGCCGAACGGGCGTGCACCCCGTCGGGCTGGCGCGGCGAGCGAGGGTCCGGCAGCACGGTCGGGTCGTCGTCGAGCAGGAACCCGTATCTGGCTCCGCTCGCCGCGGGGACGTCGGCACGCCACCAGCCGTCCGGCGACCGCGTCATCGGATGCACCACGCCGTCCACGTCGAGCCGCACCGACTCCGGCCGCGGCGCCCACACCTCGAACAAAGTCACCGCGCCAGCATCCCACGAGCATGCCCGGCCCGCCGGGTACGAAGACCCCCGATCCGGCAGCACATGCCTCTGGTCTGGGCGCGCGATCCCTGCGAGAGTGGGGGTGTGGGTATCTATGGCGAACAGGTCGTCCCGCGGATCGTGAATGTCGCCTGCGGGATGCGGTTCAACAAACCGCTGCGTGAGCGGGTGTGCGCCGGGCTGCACGGAAGGGTCGTGGAGATCGGGTTCGGATCGGGGCTCAATGTGCCGTTCTACCCGGCGGCGGTCACGTCGGTCAGCGCGGTCGAGCCGGCCGACCTCGGGTGGCGACTGGCGAGCAAGCGTGTCGCCGCGTCCGCCGTGCCCATCGAGCGGGCAGGGCTGGACGGGCAAGCCCTCCCCTTCGCGGACGGCACCTTCGACTGCGCGCTGTCGACCTGGACCATGTGCACCATCCCCGACATCGCGACCGCGCTGGCCGAGGTGCGCCGAGTGCTGGTGCCCGGCGGAACCTTGCATTTCGTGGAGCACGGGCGCGCGCCCGACCATAAGGTCGAGCTGTGGCAGAACCGGCTGAACCCGGTCCAGAAACGGCTGTTCGGCGGCTGCCACCTGAACCGCGACATCCGCGCGCTGCTGGCAACCGCCGGTTTCGAGATCCGCGAGGCCGAGTCGTTCTACGGCGAAGGCGCCCCCCGCTTCGAGGCCGCCCAGACGCTCGGCGTCGCGGTCTCACCGTGAGCGGTCAGACGATCCGCACCGAGAGGGTGTAGTTCGCGTTACCGCGGCTCGGCGCCACGGTGATCGTGTAGTAGCCGCTCTGCGGCAACGTGATCCGGCTCGTGGTCTCCTCGACGCAGAGGACGCGTCCGTCCGGAGCGGTGGTGCTGAAGCGCGCATTGCCTTCGACCGAGGAGAGTTCGGTGCTCAGCGTCTGCCCTGCCCGCGCCTCGAGCAGATAGGTGTCGGCCTCGCCGCGGATCACCGCTCCACTCACCGAGGCGCGGTCGGTCCCGGGTGCGAATTCGATCTCGTACACCGGACTCGCGCTCGCCGCACCGACGGTCGCGACGGCGAACGCCGCGAACACGGTCACGCCGAGTACGAGCAGACGCAGGCTGCGGAGTATGGCTTGCATGATGATCCTCGTTTCCGTAGGCGAGCGGCCTTGCCCCAGTACTGTCCGCGAAACCGCCTGCGGAATGCTTAACAGCCGCTTGGAGCGGCGGGAACCCGTCCGTCAGCTGGCCAGGCAGCCAGGGCCGAGCAGCGCCTTCAGGTCGCCCATCAGGGCTGAGGACGGGGAGACGCGCAGGCGATCGTCCAGTTTCCACAGCGTGGTCTTGTCTCGGGCGCCGACGTGGCGGATATGGACATCCGAGGTGCCGGGGTGCCTGGACAAGACCCGCTTGAGTTCGCCGATCTTGTCCGGCGTGCACATCCGGGTGGTGATGGTGACCGCAAGCGGCTTGGCGACGCCGACCGCGGACAGATCGGGCACGGCGAGATCGTTGGCGATCAGCGAGATCCGGTCGTCGCGGACCGAGACGCGCGCCTTCACCAGCACCACGGCGTCCTCGACGACGTCCATGCCGTAGACCGAGTACGACTGCGGGAAGAACAGCACCTCGATGCCACCGGTGAGGTCCTCCAGCTGCGCCGAAGCCCAGGCCAGCCCGTTCTTGTTGATGCGCCGGTTCACCGAGGCCAGGATGCCGCCGACGGTCACCTGGGTGCCGTCCTTGACATCTCCTTCCAGGATCGCCGGGATCTGCGTATCGGCTTGGGCCGCAAGGACATGCTCGACTCCGTTGAGCGGATGCCCGGACACGTACAACCCCAGCATCTCCCGCTCCAGCGCGAGCCGGTGTTTGGCCTCCCACTCCTCGTCGGGCACCTTCACGTTGAACACCGATGTCACCGACTCGTCCGCGTCCAAGCCGCCGAACAGGTCGAACTGACCCATCGCCTCGGCCTTCTTGGTGGCCATCACGGCGTCGATGGCATCGGAATGGATCAGCATCAAGCCCTTGCGGGGGTGTCCGAGCGAGTCGAACCCGCCCGCCTTGATGAGCGATTCGGTGACCTTCTTGCTCGCCGCGATCGCGTCGATCTTGTTCAGGTAGTCGGAGAAGTCGGTGAATTTCGACTTCTCCTTGCGGGCCTGGATGATCGAGGACACCACGTTCGCGCCGACGTTGCGCACCGCGCCGAGACCGAAGCGGATGTCCTTGCCGACGGAGGCGAAGTTCTGCTCGGACTCGTTGACGTCCGGCGGCAGCACGGTGATGCCGAGGCGACGGCAGTCCGCGAGGTAGACCGCGGCCTTGTCCTTGTCGTCGCCGACGGAGGTGAGCAGGCCCGCCATGTACTCGGCCGGATAGTTGGCCTTGAGGTAGGCGGTCCAGAACGAGACGAGGCCGTAGCCGGCGGCGTGCGACTTGTTGAACGCGTAGCCGGCGAACGGAAGGATGGTGTCCCACAGCGCCTTCACCGCGCCCTCGGAGAACCCGTTCGCGGTCATGCCCTCGTGGAAGCCCTTGTACTCGGCCTCGAGGACTTCGAGCTTCTTCTTACCCATCGCCTTGCGCAGCGCGTCGGCCTTGCCCATCGAGTAGGACGCGACCTTCTGCGCGATGAACATGATCTGCTCTTGGTAGACGATCAGGCCGTAGGTCTCGGCGAGGATCTCTTTGAGCGGCTCCTCCAGCTCGGGATGGATCGGCGTGATCGGCTGCCGTCCGTTCTTGCGGTCGGCGTAATCGTTGTGCGCGTTCATGCCCATCGGGCCGGGACGGTAGAGCGCGAGCACGGCGACGATGTCGTTGAAGCCGGTGGGCTGCATGCGGCGCAGCAGGTCGCGCATGGGGCCACCGTCGAGCTGGAAGACGCCGAGAGTGTCGCCGCGGGAAAGCAATTCGTAGGTCGCGGGATCGTCCAGCGGCAGGTTGTCCATGTCCAGGTCGATGCCGCGGTTGGCCTTGATGTTGTCCAGCGCGTCACCGATCACAGTGAGGTTGCGCAGGCCGAGGAAGTCCATCTTCAGCAGGCCGATGGCCTCGCAGGACGGATAGTCCCAGCCGGTGATGATCGCACCGTCCTGGGGCCGCCGCCACACCGGGATGGCGTCCATCAGCGGCTCGGAGGACATGATCACCGCGCAGGCGTGCACGCCGGCGTTGCGGATCAGGCCCTCGAGTCCGCGCGCGGTCTCGTAGATCTTGGCGACATCGGGATTGCTGCCGATGAGCTCGCGGACCTCGGCGGCCTCCTTGTACCGCTCGTGGTCGGGGTCCATGATGCCCGACAGCGGAATGTCCTTGGCCATGATCGGCGGCGGCAGCGCCTTGGAGATCTGGTCGGCGATGGCGAAGCCGGGCTGGCCGAACTGGACCCGCGCGGAGTCCTTGATCGCGGCCTTGGTCTTGATGGTGCCGAAGGTGATCACCTGGGCGACCCGGTCGCTGCCCCACTTCTCGGTGGCGTAGCGGACCATCTCACCGCGGCGGCGATCGTCGAAGTCGATATCGATATCGGGCGCGGACGGGCGCTCCGGGTTGAGGAACCGCTCGAACAGCAGGCCGTGCGGCAGCGGATCGATGTTGGTGATGCCGAGCGCGTAGGCCACCAGCGAACCGGCGGCCGAACCACGGCCGGGGCCGACGCGGATGCCGACCTCCCGTGCGTGCGAAACGAGGTCGCCGACCACGAGGAAGTAGGCCGGGAAGCCCTTCTGCTTGATGACGTCGAGTTCGTAATAGGCGCGGGTGAAGTACTCCTCGGGCACCCCGCCGGGGAACCGGCGCCGCAGGCCGCGCTCGACCTCCTTGCGCAGCCAGGAATCCTGGTCCTCGCCCTCGGGCACCGGGAAGATCGGCATGCGGTCCTTGAAGGCCCACACGTCGTCGTAGGACTGGACCCGCTCGCCGATCAGCACCGTGCTGTCGCAGGCGCCGGGCACCTCGGCGTCCCAGAGCGCGCGCATCTCCTCGGCGGACTTCAGGTAGTAGCCGTCACCGTCGAACTTGAACCGGGTGGGATCGGACAGCGTCTTGCCGGTTTGCACACACAGCAGCGCCTCGTGGTTGGCGGACTGATCCTTGGTGACGTAGTGGCAATCGTTCGTGGCCAGCGCCGGAATGCCCAGCTGCCTGCCGATGTTCAGCAATCCCTCGCGGACCCGCCGCTCGATGGACAATCCGTGGTCCATCACCTCGAGGAAGAAATTGTCCTTGCCGAAGATCTCCTGCCATTTGGCCGCCGCCTCCAGCGCCTCGCGGTCGTGGCCGAGGCGCAACCTGGTCTGCACCTCGCCGGAGGGGCAGCCGGTGGTCGCGATGATGCCTTCGGCGTACTGGGCGATGATCTCCTCGTCCATGCGCGCCCATTTGCCCAGCTGGCCCTCGATGGAGGCCAGCGAGGACAGCTTGAACAGGTTGCGCAGCCCGGTCGCGTTCTCGGCGACCATGGTCATGTGCGTGTAGGCGCCCGAGCCGGAGACGTCGTCGCCCTTCTGGCTCGGATCGCCCCACTGGACGCGCTTGCTGTCGAACCGGGAGCCGGGCGCGATGTAGGCCTCGATGCCGATGATCGGCTTGATGTCGTGTTTCTTGGCGGAGTTGTAGAACTCCGACGCCCCGTACATGTTGCCGTGGTCGGTCATCCCGACCGCGTTCATCCCCAGCCGTTTCGCCTCGCTGAACAGCGGCGAGATCTTGGCCGCGCCATCGAGCATGGAGTACTCGGTGTGGTTGTGCAGATGGACGAACGATCCGGACGAGGCGGCCAAGACGGTCCTTCCTCCCAAAGTCTCGACGGGGGTTGGCTGGACCGATTCTAGGGGTGCCCACCGACGGGTTTTTCACGGCGCGCTGGCATCCGGTCCGCGCCCGGCGTGTCGGTGGAAACGACCGGCGGCGCGTCCTGGCGACTCGCCGTGTGGGCGTCCGATTTCCGCGAGTGTCGGGTCGCGCCGAATGCCGGAACTCCCGCACCGCGGTCGCCGCACGGCGGTACTCTCGGCCTTCCTCCCCACGACGCCGCCGGGCGTATCGGGGGACGGATGCACGACGGACACGGATGTTCTCGAGCCTGTGGAGGTGTCGATGAATTCGACGACAGCACTGTTGGCCGTTCCCGCCGTGGCGGCGGCGACCCTGGTCGCGATGGCCGCGCCCGCCGCGGCAGCACCGGCCGTCGAGTTCGCCACCGTCTACACACTCGCCCAGGGGGCGTGCGCGGGACAGGTGGAGATGTCGGTCAACGGCGACGCCTATCCGAACCAGGCCGCGTTCACCGTGAGCACGATGTTGGTCGGCGTCGGGCCGTGCACCCTGCCGGTCACGCTGAACTGGCGCAATGTGGCCACCGGTCAAACGGGCGCGTTCCAGGTGATCGCGCACGGACCCGGATACTGGGCCAACAGCAGCCACTCCACCCTGTTCGCCCCGGGCATCGGTCATTTCACCGCGACGGTCACCATCGGCGCCCCGCACTTCCCGGATCCGGGCACGGTCGAGTTCACGGTGCCGAAGTACCAGGGCTAGGAAGCGACCGCGCTCGGGTTTCTCGGTGTCCGACCCGAAGCCGGTGCACGCACGGAGCGGCTCGACGCCATAATCGGCCCATGGACCGCCCGCGCCGAAGCCTGCCATGACCACCGCACTCGCCGTCGTGGCCGCGGCGGCGCTGATCGCGGGTGCGCTGCTGATCTGGTCGCGCACTCGCAGGGTGGTGGCCACGCCCGCCGAGCGGGCGGTGCACTCGGCACTGCACACCGCGTCGCTGGCGGCGGTCCCGCTGCGCCGCGGGCTGACCGAGCGGTCCGCGCGCGAAGCCGCGCCGCACCTGCGCGCGCTCACCGGCGCCGAGGCGCTCGCGGTGGCCGGTCCGGACGGAACGCTGTTGGCCTGGGAGGGGCCGCACCCCGAACTGGCCGAATACTTCATCGAGGCGGCCGAGCGCGCAGTGGCCGGTGAGCGCCCGGTGCTGGTCGCGGGACCCGGGCGCGGCGAGCACGCCGCGCGCACCCTGATCGCGCAGCCATTACTGATCGAATCCACCGGGGTGGCCGGGGTACTCGGCGTGGTGAGCCCCGGGCCGCCCGGGCCCGGACGGCTCGGGGCGGTCGCGGAGGTGGCGCGCTATGCCTGCGGTCAGTTGGAGTTGGCCGAGCTAGACGCGTCGCGGGCCCGGTTGGATCGCGCGGAAGTGCGCGCACTGCGTGCGCAGATCAGCCCGCATTTCATCTACAACGCGCTGAACACGATCGCCTCGTTCGTCCGCACCGATCCGGCACGCGCCCGCGAGCTCATCCTGGAGTTCGCCGACTTCACCCGATACTCCTTCCGGGCCGCGGGCGAGTTCACGGTACTGGCCGACGAACTGCGCAATATCGAGCGGTACCTCGCACTCGAGCGGGCGCGTTTCGGCGACGCGTTGCAGGTCCGGCTGCGCATCGCGCCCGAGGTGCTCGGCGTGGTCCTGCCTTTTCTCGCGCTGCAGCCGCTGGTGGAGAACGCGGTACGGCACGGTCTGGCGGCCACCGCGGACGGCGGGACCGTCACCATCGTCGCCACCGACGCGGGGACCGACTGCGTGATCAGCGTGGAGGACGACGGCGTCGGCATGGACCCGGACCTGCTGCGCTCCGGCGAGCTCGATGCGGTCGGCACCGGTACGGGCTCCGGCGAGTCGGCCCATATCGGACTGGCGAACGTCGACGACCGGCTGCGCGCGGCCTTCGGCGACGACTACGGCTTGGTCGTGGAGACCGCGCCCGGCGCGGGCACGAAGGTCAGCTTGCGCGTCCCCAAGTTCCGCGCGGGCATCCGGGCCTGAGGAACGCGCCGCCGGGCGGCCGGTGACAGCACGGCCGGTATCCGCCCGCGCCCGGTCGGGCGCCCCCTTACGATGGAGCGGTTGTGACCCGCGTTACCAGCAAGCCGGCGCTGCGCGTGCTCGCCGTGGACGATGAGAAACCCGCTCTCGACGAGCTGGTGTATCTGCTGCGCGCGCGGTCCGAGATCGGCGAGATCCACGCCGCGGGTGACGCCACCAGCGCGCTGCGGATGCTGCGGGCGCATCCGATCGACGCGGTGTTCCTGGACATCAACATGCCGGGACTGGATGGGATGGAGCTGGCCGGAATCCTTTCGGAATTCGCCAGTCCGCCCGCGGTGGTCTTCGTGACGGCGCACGACGACCGGGCGATCGCGGCATTCGACCTGGGCGCGGTGGACTATCTGCTCAAACCGCTGCGCGAAGCGCGTCTGGCCGAAACGGTGCGGCGCATCACCGCCGCCCGCAGCACGCCGCACCAGCCCGCCACGGATACGCGCACCGACCCGAGTGAGGTCATCCCCGTGGAGCTGGGCGGGGTGACCACGCTGGTGCCGCGATCGAGCGTCAGCTGGGTGGAGGCCGACGGGGACTATGCCCGGCTGCACACCAGCGGCGGATCACATCTGGTGCGGATTCCGTTGTCGGCGTTGGAATCCCGCTGGCAAGACGCGGGCTTTCTGCGGGTGCACCGGTCGTATCTGGTCGCGCTTCGGCTGGTCACCGGGCTGCGCACAGTGGGCACCGGGACCATGGTGTGCCTGCGCGCCGAGGGCGCGGCGCAGGCCGTCGAACTGCCGGTCAGCCGCAGGCAGGTGCGCGAGCTGAAACAACGGCTGGTGCACCGCCATCGGCACCGGGGCACCTCGTGACCGGGCCGCAGCGTCCGGTGCGCCAGCGCGTCGTGCTCTCGCAGCGACGCGGAGCGCGACGGGTGCGCACGCGGGTGGAGGTCGCCGAGCAGACCGAGTTCGGCGAGGCGCTCATCGGCGGGCTGATCCGCGCGCAGCTCGGGCTCGCCCTGCGATTGGGTCTGGTGACGATCGCCGGACTGTGCGCCCTGCCCGTTCTGCTGCGAACCGGGGCGATCGGATCGATGGAGGTGCTGGGGATCCGGTTGCCGTGGTTGCTGCTCGGCGGCGCGGTATACCCGCTGCTGTTCCTGATCGGCCGGATCTATGTGCGGCTGGCCGAGCGCAACGAACAGGATTTCCTCGAGCTGGCCGAGGATTGACGATGCGCTCGACCCGGACCACCTGCCCGGAGCGGGCCACCGCCGACCGCGGCGACGCTGTCGGTCTCTTTCACTCGCTTCTGGGTGCGCCGTGATCGCGGGCTCCGCGCTGACCGTGGCCGCGCTGGTTCTCGCGGCGCTGGCCACCGTGGCGATCGGTGCGTACGGCGTGCGTCTCGCGCGCACCACCTCCGACTTCCTGGTCGCCTCGCGCAGCGTCGGACCACGCTGGAACGCCGCCGCCATTTCCGGCGAATATCTTTCGGCCGCTTCGTTTCTCGGCGTCGCCGGACTGATCGCCAAATACGGGGCGGACGCGCTGTGGTATCCGGTGGGATTCACCGCGGGATATCTCGCGCTGCTGTTGTTCGTCGCCGCACCGCTGCGCCGGTCCGGCGCGTACACGGTGCCCGACTTCGCCGAATTCCGCCTGGGCTCACCACGTTTGCGCAGGCTGGCGGCCACCGTCGTGGTGCTCATCTGCGCGGTGTATCTGATCCCGCAGTTCCAGGGAGCGGGACTGACGCTGCACCTGCTGCTGGGCGTGCCGGACTGGGTGGGCGCGGTGGCGGTGGGCACGATCGTCATCGCCAACGTGGTCGGCGGCGGGATGCGCTCGATCACCCTGGTCCAGGCGTTCCAGTACTGGTTGAAACTCACCGCCGTGGCGATCCCGGCGCTGGTTCTGCTCGGGCACTTCCTCGCCGACGAGCGCGAACTGGGGGCACCGGCTCCGCCGGTGGTGTCCGAACGCACCACGGTCGAGGTGAGCACCGACGTCCTGGTGCGGGTCGCCGCCGCGGAGCAGGTTTCGATCACCGGCATCCTCGACGACCGCGTGGTCGACGGGTCGGTGCCGCTGACGCCGGGCACCCACGAGCTGGCCGCGGGCACCCGGCTGGTGCTGGAGGCAGGCTCCGCGGTGCCGGTCGTCGCGGGCGCGCCCACGGACGGGACGGGCTGGCTGGCGCCGGGCGGTGGGCTGGGCGGGCCGCATCCGACCTATCAGGTCTACTCGCTGATCCTCGCGACCTTCCTCGGCACCATGGGGCTGCCGCATGTGCTGGTGCGCTTCTACACCAACCCGGACGGACGGGCGGCCAGGGCGACAGCGCTGGCGGTGATCGGCCTGGTCGGGGTGTTCTACCTGTTCCCGGTGCTGCTGGGCGTTTTCGCGCGGCTGTACGTGCCGCAACTGCTGATCACGGGCACCTCCGATGCCGCGGTCGTGCTGCTGCCCGCGGCGGTGGTCGCCGGACTGCCGGGTCAGCTGCTCGCGGCGCTGGCCGCGGCGGGGGCGATCGCCGCGTTCCTGTCCACGTCGTCGGGCCTGCTGGTGAGCATCGCGGGCGTGCTCAGCACCGATATGCTGCGCGGCCGGATCCGCGATTTCCGCACGGCGGCGCTGGCCGCGGGCGCGGTGCCGTTGACGCTGTCGCTGACCGTCGCGTCGCTGGATCTGTCCCGCACTGTGGGGTTGGCGTTCGCGGTGGCCGCCTCCACCCTGTGTCCGCTGCTGGTGCTGGGGATCTGGTGGCGCGGGCTGACCGCGGCGGGCGCGGCGGCGGGCTTGGTGGCGGGTGGTCTCACGGCGGGCGGGGCGACGGTCGTCCCGGTCTCCGGCGGGTTCTCCGGCGAGGTGGCCGACGGCTGGCCCGCGGCACTGCTCGGCTATCCCGCGGCGATCAGCGTGCCGTTGGCGTTCGCCAGCATGGTGCTGGTCAGCGCGTTCACCCGCGGGCTCGGCGGCAGAGCGGTCGGCCGGATCTTCGTCCGGATGCACGCGCCGGAACGCCTCGGGATGGGCGCGGATCGCGAGCGCAGCCTGCGTTCCGACTGACCCGCCATGCAACGCGCACCTACCCGGCGTCGCGCGGGAAGGGTTGCGTGGTGCGACCGTTCGTCGCGCCGCAACGACCGCTCGCCGCAGATTCGACCACCTTCACGGAGTGACCCACACCACAGCCTACAGTCGGTCCGCATGCCTGGTTTACCGTCCTCGAGAAGTAAGCCACGTCACTTGGTAGGACCATCATGACCAGTCCCAATCTCGACAAACCCGCACCTCGGGTAGCGCCGAGCGCAGCGGAATTCGCCGGAATCCAGGCGAGTCCCCAATTTCAGGAACTGCGAAACCGCCTGCGGCGCTTCGTATTTCCGATGACCGCACTGTTCCTGCTCTGGTACCTGGGTTACGTGCTGCTCGGCGCCTACGCGCACGACTTCATGAGCCGCCCGGTATTCGGCAACATCAACGTCGGATTGCTGTTCGGCCTGGGCCAATTCGCCTCCACCTTCACCATCACCGCCCTGTACGTCCGGTTCGCCAACCGGGAACTGGACCCGCGCGCGGCGGCCATCCGCGGCTACCTCGAGGGAGACCGAGCGTGAACACCGTGCACACCTACGCCGCCGCAGCGACGGTGGGCAACCCGATCGCCAATATCGCCATCTTCGGCGTCTTCGTGGCGATCACGATGGTCGTGGTGATCCGGGCCAGCCGCAGCAACGCCAGCGCCGCCGACTACTTCACCGGCGGGCGCGGTTTCTCCGGCCCGCAGAACGGCATCGCCATCGCGGGCGACTACCTTTCGGCCGCGAGCTTTCTCGGCATCGCCGGCGCCATCGCGGTCTACGGCTACGACGGATTCCTCTACTCCATCGGATTCCTGGTCGCCTGGCTGGTCGCGCTGCTGCTCGTCGCCGAGATGTTGCGCAACACCGGCAAATTCACCATGGCCGACGTGCTGAGCTTCCGGCTGAAGGAAGGACCGGTGCGCACCGCGGCCGCGCTGTCCACGCTGACGGTGTCGCTGTTCTATCTGCTCGCGCAGATGGCAGGTGCGGGCGGGCTCGTCGCGCTGCTGCTGGACATCTCCGACAAGACCGGGCAGTCGGTGGTGATCGCCGTGGTCGGCGTGCTGATGATCGTGTACGTGCTGGTCGGCGGCATGAAGGGCACCACGTGGGTGCAGATCATCAAAGCGGTGCTGCTGATCGTGGGCGCGGCGCTGATGACCGTCATGGTGTTCGCCAAGTTCGGATTCGACTTCTCCGACATCCTCGGCTCCGCGCAGAACGCGGTCTCCGATTCGGCGAGCAAGGCCGTCGCCGCGCGCGACGTGCTCGCGCCGGGAGCGCAGTACGGGGGCAGCGAGACCTCGAAGCTGAACTTCCTGTCCCTGGGACTGGCCCTGGTGCTCGGCACCGCGGGTCTGCCTCATGTGCTGATGCGCTTCTACACCGTGCCCACCGCCAAAGAGGCGCGGCGCTCGGTGGTCTGGGCGATCGGCCTGATCGGCGCGTTCTACCTGTTCACGCTGGTGCTCGGCTATGGCGCGGCCGCGATCGTCGGGCCGGACCGCATCCTGGCCGCCGCGGGCGGGCAGAATTCGGCGGCGCCGCTGCTGGCCTTCGAACTCGGCGGCGTGGTGCTGCTCGGCATCATCTCCGCGGTCGCCTTCGCCACCATCCTCGCGGTGGTCGCCGGCCTGACCATCACCGCGTCGGCCTCGTTCGCGCACGACATCTACGCCAACGTCATCAAGGGCGGCAAAGCCGGTGAGCGCGAACAGGTCCGGGTCTCCCGGATCACGGCGGTGGTGATCGGCGTGCTGGCCATCGCGCTGGGCATCCTGGCCAACGGACAGAACGTGGCCTTCCTGGTGGCGCTGGCGTTCGCGGTCGCCGCGTCGGCGAATCTGCCGACCATCCTGTATTCGCTGTTCTGGCGGCGGTTCAACACCACCGGCGCGCTCTGGAGCATGTACGGCGGGCTGATTTCGACGATCGTGCTGATCGTGTTCTCCCCCGCGGTCTCGGGCAGCAAGTCCGCCATGCTGCCGGGATCGGATTTCGACTGGTTCCCGCTGTCCAATCCGGGCATCGTGTCCATCCCGTTGGCCTTCGTGCTCGGCATTGCCGGCACCTTCCTCGGCGGCAAGCCCGAGGACCCTGCCAAGGCGGCAGAGATGGAGGTCCGCTCGCTCACCGGTGTCGGCGCCGAAAAGGCGGTGGTGCACTGATCAGTGCCCGGTCTTCCTTGTTCCTCTTGTTCTTTCGTTAGGAGATTCCGCGTGACCAGCGCTACCACCGACAACCGCGACAACACCGCCTACCCGCCGACCCCGGAGTTCGCCGCCCGAGCGAACGCGGGTGCGGAGCTGTACGACCGGGCGCGGGCTGATCGGCTGGAGTTCTGGGCGGAGCAGGCAGGGCGGTTGCATTGGCATCAGCCGTTCGGTCAGGTGTTGGATTGGAGCGCCGCGCCGGTGGCCAAGTGGTTCGTCGGCGGCCGGCTGAACGTGGCCTACAACTGTGTGGACCGGCACGTGCTGGCCGGACACGGCGCGCAGGTCGCCATCCACTGGGAGGGCGAACCGGGCGACTCGCGCGCCATCACCTACGCCGAACTGCTCGAAGACGTGTGCCGGGCGGCGAACTACCTCACCGAACTCGGCCTGCACGCCGGGGACCGGGTCGCGATCTACCTGCCGATGATCCCCGAAGCGATCGTCGCCATGCTCGCCTGCGCCCGCCTGGGACTGACCCACTCGGTGGTGTTCGCCGGGTTCTCCCCCACCGCCCTGCGCCAACGCGTCGAGGACGCCGCCGCCCGGCTGGTCATCACCACCG
>NZ_JADLQX010000159.1 GCF_015477605.1 Nocardia amamiensis | reverse complement strand
TGTTGCAGGCACCGGTGGAGCTGGCGCCCTTGATCGACCCGAACGTGCACTCCTGCGGCACCGTCTACCCGCACGGGGTGAAAGAACTCTCGCATCCGGAGCCGGGCGTGTTCCTGGCCGGGATGAATAGCTACGGCCGCGCCCCGACGTTCCTGGCGATGACCGGCTACGAACAGGTCCGCTCGCTAGTGTTCTGCGCCTGAAATCCGTTGGCTAATTGTAGGATTCGGCGGTGGCGAGGACTGGGCGGCCGAGGTCGGGTCCGGAGTTGGTGGTGACCGAGGCGCAGCGTCGGGAGTTGGTGCGGGGTGCGCGGGCGGCGACCTCGACGCAGGCGTATGCGCTGCGGTGCCGGATCGTGCTGGCGTGCGCGGAGCCGGGCGCAGCGAACGCGCATGTGGCGGCAGCGGTCGGTGTCGCGCCGATGACCGTGGCGAAGTGGCGAAAACGGTTCGTCGAGCACGGCTTGGCCGGGCTCGCCGACGAACCCCGGCCGGGACGGCCGCCGTCGATACTTTTGGACCGCGTGGAACAGGTACTGGCGTTGACCCTGGAACAGACACCGCGTGATGCCACGCATTGGTCGCGGTCGTCGATGGCTGAGCGGACCGGGCTGTCGAAATCGACGATCGGGCGGATCTGGCGGCGGTTCGAGCTGAAACCACATCTGGTCGACGGGTTCAAACTGTCGTCCGATCCGTTGTTCGTGGAGAAAGTGGTGGATGTCGTCGGCCTGTACCACAATCCGCCGGAACGGGCTGTCGTCCTGTGCGTGGACGAGAAATCACAGATGCAGGCCCTGGATCGTTCACAGCCGGTGTTGCCGATGATGCCGGGCATGCCCGAACGCCGCACCCACGACTACGCCCGCCACGGCACCACCAGCCTGTTCGCCGCGTTCAACATCGCCGACGGCACCGTCATCAGCGAGCTGCACCGCCGCCACCGCGCGACCGAGTTCAAGAAGTTCCTGGTCACGATCGACAAGACCGTGCCCGCCGAACTGGACGTCCACCTGGTCTGCGACAACCTCGCCACCCACAAGACCCCGATCGTCAACGAATGGCTCGCCCGCCACCACCGCTTCCACGTCCACTTCACCCCGACCGGCTCCTCCTGGCTCAACCAGGTCGTGCGACACGAAGTCGCATGAGTAACAGTGGAACTCGGAGAAGGAGGGATCGGCTGATGCCGATAACGTAGTTCCCGATCCCGTGCGCGTGGATCGTCCCCGCCTCGGCGTGCGTCATGGGTGAC
>NZ_JADLQX010000158.1 GCF_015477605.1 Nocardia amamiensis | reverse complement strand
GGGACTGCCCCGGATCTGATTGACTCGCGGGTTGTGGTGGTTTCAGGCCGCGAGTGGGGCCTGGTTCAGGGTCTCATACTCGACCGGAGTCAGCCGGGACAGCCCTCGCTGGCGGCGTCGGCGGTGGTAGGTCCGCTCGATCCAGTACACGATGGCCAGACGCAGCTCTTCCTTTGTGTCCCACCGTTTCCGGTCGAGCACGTTGCGTTGCAGCAGCGCGAACCACGACTCCATGGCCGAATTGTCCGCGCATGCGGCCACCCGCCCCATTGAGCCCTGTAATCCATAGCGGGACAACAACGTCACGAACTTCCGGGAACGAAATTGGCCGCCGCGGTCGGAATGAACAATGGTGCCGGCCGGTGACCGCAGCCCGATGGCGTTGCGCAGCGCTGAGCACGCCAGTTCAGCGGTCATCCGGTCGTCGATGCTGTAGCCGACGATGCGGTTGGACCACACGTCTTTGACCGCGCAGATGTAGAGCTTCCCCTCACCGGTGCGGTGCTCGGAGATGTCGGTCAGCCATAGCCGGTTCGGGCCGGTGGCGGTGAAATCGCGGCGGACCAGGTCGTCGTGGACCGGTGGGCCCGGCCGCACGGTCAGGCCGCGTTTCTTGGCGAACGCGCTGTAGATGCCCTGCAGCGAGCACACGCGCTGGACCCTGTTCTCCCCGGCCTGGAAACCGAGGTCGGCGAGCTCGTCAGCGATGAACCGATACCCGAATTCCGGATCGTCGGCGTGAATGTCGAGCGCAGCGTTGATCAGATGCGCGTCATCCCAATCACGCTGGGACACAGGCTCTTCACACCACTTGTAGAACGCCTGTTTCGAAAATCCCAACACCCGGCAGGCCACCGCCACCGGGATTCGGTCAGCAGCAAGGTCCAGGACCAGCGGGTACATCATTTTGGGGGCAACTCGCGGGCGAAGAACGCTGCCGCCCGCCGCAGAATCTCGTTCTCCTGTTCCAGCAGCTTGTTGCGTTTACGCAGCTCACGCAGCTCGTCGGACTCGGCACGGGTAACCCCGGCGCGGTGTCCGTCCTCGATATCGGCCTGTTTGAGCCAGCCGGCCAGGCAACTCTCCGATATCCCGAAATCCTTCGCGACCTGCCGCAGTGTCGACTCGCCCTTGCGGGCCACCGCGACCACGTCACGACGGAATTCTTCGGGGTAGGGCTTCGGCACGGTGACGCATCCTCTCACAGAGAAGACCGAACGGTCTCCTCAGGTCAGGAGTCAACCGACGCCGGGGCAGTCCCT
>NZ_JADLQX010000157.1 GCF_015477605.1 Nocardia amamiensis | reverse complement strand
ACTTCGTCGCTGCTGCCGGAGCAGCTAATCACGACGGTTCCGGGTTTTCGAGTCGGACCCCACGGCGACTACTGATTGGTTACTCGCAGTTCACCTCGGCTAGTGCCGCGCACTTCAAGCCTCGGTCGGACACTGCGTGCGCCTCCGGCCCCGCCCTGGCAGCGGACGATCGAGGCCCGCCGCTCCAAGCCGGCGAACCGAATCCCGCGGCGGCGCAACACCTGCCGGATCGACAGGATCACCGCCTCCGCTGCCTCTGAACTTGTCGCCTCGAGCGAGCCCTCCTATTGCGTGGGTACAGGATTTGCCGCCAGGCGCCGATTCGCGGTGCTCCCGCAGTCTGTGAGCTCGAACCGATTCCCGATCGTTCTCGGCGACACCCCGATCACTCTGGCCGACAGGCTGGGCGAACTCGCCAGTTCCAGCGTCGCGCGGGTCCCGGTCACCGAGGTGGTGGCCGCCGGTCGCGGAAATCTTCGGCCGCCAGCATGATCCGGAGCCGGTCGCGGCGCCGTCGGGGTTGCGGGCCCAGTTGCGCCCGTATGAGGAGCGAGCGCGGCCTGTCCTGGCCGGCCACCATAATCCGGCGCGTTGAGCCCGGCGGCCGTCCCGGTGACCAAGCATCTGAACACCAAAGCCAGTGGCGGACAATATCTCCCGCGCCTGCCGGTGGTGGACCGGCCGATGACCTACATCGCCGCCGCGGTGGACGACGCGGTCGCCGGCCAACTCCGCACGGGCGACTTCGGCGCCTACACCGACCCGGCCGGACTGGACGTCACCCACGTCGGCATCTTCGTGCAGACGCCGAACGGCCCGGTGTTCCGCAACGCGTCCTCGCTGGCGGCGAACAACAAGGTGGTCGACTCACCGTTCTTCGAATATGCCCGCACCGTCCCCGGCTTGATCGCCCTGCGCCCAAAGTAGCTGAGGTCGCGCCCTGTTCGCGGGCGCGGGCCACCGCCGAGGTCCGTGAGCGGACCCCGAGTTTGGCGTAGATGTGCACCAGATGGGATTTCACGGTGGTCTCGCTGCGGAACAGCTCCTTGGCGATCTCCCGGTTCGACTTGCCGTGGGCGACCAGGCGCAGCACCTCGATCTCGCGCGGGCTCAGCGTGGTGTCGGATGCGCTGCGGTGCCATCACGGCAGACAGGCCTGCGGGGCTTCGGTGAACAACCGGTGTACAGACCGCTCGGCGGTTGCGCGGGCGCGCGCCCGCCTGTGCCGATGGTGTTAGAAACACAGCGCTACGCAATGGAGTGAC
>NZ_JADLQX010000156.1 GCF_015477605.1 Nocardia amamiensis | reverse complement strand
TGGCCTGTCCCCGGTGAATGAGACCACCTCGAACTAGAGTCCCGTTGGCCCCGGTGAGGGGCCGGAAGGGGACACTGAGAACCATGGCTGGACGGAAACGGCATTCCGCGGAAGAGATCGTGCGGAAGCT
Organism: Nocardia amamiensis; assembly: GCF_015477605.1. GTDB lineage: Bacteria > Actinomycetota > Actinomycetes > Mycobacteriales > Mycobacteriaceae > Nocardia > Nocardia amamiensis_A. The sequence continues at coordinate 1,154 of NZ_JADLQX010000156.1, read as the reverse complement.
GCGCCGTGCCGACGAGTTGGCCGCCGCCGGTGCTTCGGGTGAGGAAATCGCCGCTGACCTGCAAGTATCGTCAGCCACGTTGTATAACTGGCGGCGCCAGTATGGCGGGATGGACACCGACGCCGCCAAAGAGCTCAAGGAGCTGCGCGAGCAGAACGCCCGGCTCAAGCGGCTGCTGGCCGATGCCGAGCTGGAGAAAGACGCGCTGCGGGAGATCGCTCGGGGAAACTTCTAGGCCCGGCGGCCAAGCGGCGGGCGGTCGGCATGCTCTTGCAGGTCAAGGGCATGTCCGAACGGTTCGCCTGCAAGGTTGTCGGGGTCCATCGGTCCACCTTCCGGCGACTGCCACTCGACCAAACCCCGGACGATCCCGACGCCGGCACCAGGGCCTGGCTACGCGAATACGCTCGCAAGAACCCTTGTCACGGGTTTCGTCGGGCGTGGGCGGCGTTGCGGTTCGACGAGGGCCACCGGGTCAACCGCAAACGGGTCCACCGGTTGTGGAAGCAGGAGGGCCTGCAGGTGAGAGTGCATCACCGACGTAAACGTCTCGGGTCGTCCTCGGTGCCGGCGGTCGCCGCGGACGCACCGAGGACGGTGTGGGCGTTGGACTTCCAGTTCGACTCCACGGTTGATGGGCGGGTGGTGAAGATCGCGTCGATGGTCGATGAGCACACTCGTGAGTCGCTGCTGCACCTGGTGGAACGCTCGATCACCGCAGAGAAACTGGTCATCGAGCTCGGGCGGGTTTTCGCTGCCCGGGGTGTGCCGAAGGTGCTGCGGTGCGACAACGGTCCCGAGCTGATTTCCGCAGCGCTGCAACGGTTCTGCGTCGACCGGGTCGGCATCGCCTACATTCCGCCCGGCACGCCGTGGAACAACGGCTACATCGAGTCGTTCAACCGCCGGTTGCGCACCGAGTGCCTCAACCGCAACCACTGGACCTCCCTGCTCGAGGCCCGCGTGGTCATCGGTGACTTCAAGACCGACCACAACCTGCGGCACCGGCATTCAGCGCTGGGCTACCGGACACCGGCCGAGTACGCTGCGGCCTGCACCCACACCCACCACCCGGTGGACTGTCGGATCAACTGACAACAGACGAAACAACCCGGGCTCTACTACCGGGTGGTCGCGTTATCGGGGACTGGCCA
>NZ_JADLQX010000155.1 GCF_015477605.1 Nocardia amamiensis | reverse complement strand
TGGCCGGTCCCCGATGACGGGACCACCCGGTCTTTGAGTCCGGGTTGTTGTCGATCCAGTTTCAGTTGATTGTGCAGGCCACCGGGTGGTGGCGGTGGGTGCAGCTGGCAGCGTATTCGGCGGGGGTGAGATACCCCAGCGCCGAGTGTCGATGCCCTCGGTTGTGGTCGTCTTTGAAGTCGCCGATCACCACCCGGGCCTCGAGCAGGTTGGTCCAGTGGTTGCGGTTCAGGCATTCGGTGCGCAGCCGCCGGTTGAACGATTCGACGAACCCGTTGTTCCACGGCGTGCCCGGTGGAATGTAGACCATTCCGACCCGGTTCGAGCAGAATCGTTGCAGCGCTGCCGAAATCATCTCCGGTCCGTTGTCCATGCGCAGCACCTTCGGTGCGCCACGGGCCGCGAACACCTTCTCCAGCCCGGTGACGAGCCGCTCGGCGGTGATTGACCGCTCCACCAGGTGCAGCAGCGACTCGCGGGTGTGCTCGTCGACCATCGACGCGATCTTCACCGCCCGCCCGTCGATGGTGGAATCGAACTGGAAGTCCAACGCCCACACCACCTTCGGCGCGTCCGCCGCGATCGGTGGCATCGACGAAACACCCGCGCGTTTGCGCGGGTGATGCTCACGCACCTGCAGGCCCTCCTCCCGCCACAGCCGGTGCACCCGTTTCTTGTTCACCGCGTGGCCCTCCTCGAACCGCAACGCCGCCCAGGCACGGCGGAACCCGTGACACGGATGTTTCATGGCGTAGCCGCGCAGCCAGGCCCGCAGACCGGCATCCGGATCGGCCGGCGTGGCCGCCACCGGCACACGGCGATAGGTCGAACGCGAAAGCCCGACCACCCTGCACGCGAAGCGTTCCGACATACCGAAACCGTCTTTCAGCATGCCCACAACGCGGCGGCGAGCGGCCGGGCTCACCATTTTCCCTTGGCGATCTCCCGCAGCGCGTCCTTCTCCAGCTCCGCATCGGCCAGCAACCGCTTCAATCGCGCATTCTGCTCCCGCAGCTCCTTGAGCTCTTTCGCCGCGTCGGTGTCCATCCCGCCGTACTGGCGGCGCCAGTTGTACAGCGTCGCCGCCGAGACCTCCAGCTCAGCCGCGATCTCCTCACCCGAGCGGCCCTCCGCGGCCAACTCGTCGGCACGGCGCAGCTTCCGCACGATCTCCTCCGCGGAATGCCGCTTGCGTCCTGCCATATCCCTCAGTGTCCCTTCCGACCCTCATCAGGGCCATCAGGACTCTAAAACCGAGCGGTCTCATTCAGTGGGGACGGGCCAC
>NZ_JADLQX010000154.1 GCF_015477605.1 Nocardia amamiensis | reverse complement strand
TGAGATTCCCCCGTTTTCCGGAGGGCTCCGATGTGTGGTCCGATAGGACCGGAAGGAGTCATCTGTGGCAGCACCGAGGAAGTATCCCGACGAGTTGAGGGCTCGCGCGGTCCGGTTGTACCGGGAGTCGGATCCCAAGCCGACGATCCGCAAACTTGCCGAGCAGTTGGGGGTGCATCACGAGGCGTTGCGGAACTGGATCCGCCAGGCCGAGGCCGATGCTGGTGAGCGGGCCGATCGGCCGACCACGGACATGGCCGAGGAGAACAAACAGCTGCGAAAGAAGGTCGCCGAGCTCGAGCGGGTCAACGCGGTGTTGCGTTCTGCGAGTGCGTATTTCGCCTCGGAGCTCGACCAGACCCGGAGGTGATCGTGCGGTTCATCGAACAGCATCCGCAGCACCCGGTCGAGCTCGTACTACGGGTTCTCGGTATCGCGTCCTCGACCTACTACGGATGGCTCGAGCGCGCGAAGAACCCGTCACCGCGGCGATTGCAGGACGAGCAACTGTTGGCCGAGATCATCGACATTCACACCAGTTCCGGCGGGACCTACGGGTCGCCACGGGTGCATGCCACCCTGGCCCGTCGAGGTGTGCGGGTCGGCCGCAAACGAGTCGAGCGGTTGATGCGCTCGGCCGAGTTGCAGGGTTCGTTCCTGCGCAGGAAATGGCGTACACCCTCGACCCGGCAGGACCCGCGAGCCAAGCCGGCGCCAGATCTGGTCGAACGCGACTTCACCGCCGATGCCCCGAACAAACTCTGGGTCGCCGATGCCACGCGCATCCCGACCGGTGAGGGCGTGTTCTGGCTGGCCGCGGTCCGGGACGCGTTCTCCAACCGGATCGTCGGGTGGAAGACCTCCGACCGCTGCGACACCGACCTGGTGCTCGGTGCCCTCGAATACGGCATCTGGTCCCGAGATGTTCGCGACGGCGAATTGATCCATCACTCCGATCGTGGGTCGACCTACACGGCTTTCCGGTTCGCAAATCGGCTGGCCGACAACGGGATTGCCCAATCGATGGGATCGGTCGGCGATTCCTACGATAACGCGCTCATGGAGAACTTCTTCTCCACCCTGAAAACCGAACTGGTTTACCGCAACTCGTGGCGAACCCGCGAGGACGCCGAGAACGCGCTGTTCGCCTACATCGACGGTTGGTACAACACCCAGCGCATCCAGAAGAAGCTTGGTTGGCGTTCACCCGACGAATACGAAGCCAGCTACCATCAACCGGTTCCAGTCGGAACCAGGTAATCCGCTCTCCGGCTCAGCGGGGGAATCTCA
>NZ_JADLQX010000153.1 GCF_015477605.1 Nocardia amamiensis | reverse complement strand
TACTGCAACGACACTTGGTCGGGTTGGTGCTGGTAGATCTGTTGCGTGTTGTTGGATCGTGTTGTGGCCGAGTTGGATTCGTTGATGTGCCGGGTGGGTTGGCGGTTCGCGCGGTCGGAGCCGCGGGCTCGGGCGCGTGAGTACGTGTCGGGGCTGGTGGCGGGTCTGGAGCGCAAGAACGGGTGGACTGTGGCCGAGTATGCCGGTGAGGCGGGCCCGCAGGGGATGCAGCGGTTGTTGCGTAAGGCGGATTGGGATGTCGAGGGGGTCCGTGACGATGTGCGCGACTACGTGGTGGAACAGCTCGGCGATCCGGAGGCGGTGCTGGCCGCGGATGAGACCGGATTCCTGAAGAAGGGCGTGAAATCGGCGGGGGTGCAACGCCAGTACTCGGGGACGGCTGGACGTACGGAGAACTGCCAGATCGGGGTGTTTCTGGCCTATGCGTCCCGGCACGGCCACGCGCTGATCGACCGGGAACTCTACCTTCCCGAGTCGTGGACCAGTGACCGCGACCGCTGCCGGGCCGCGGGGATCCCAGATGAGGTGGAGTTCGCCACCAAACCGCGACAGGTGATCACCATGCTGGAAAGAGCGCTGGCCGCGGGCGTGCCGTTCGCGTGGTTCACCGCCGACGAAGCCTACGGCCAGGCCGGTTACCTACGTGACTGGCTCGAGGCCCGCGACGTGTTCTACGTGATGGCGACCCGCTGCGACCAGCAGGTCACCACCCGCGCCGACCGCGTCGGCCGTGTCGACGCACTGGTCGGCGAACTGTCGGGGTCGGCATGGCAGCGGCTGTCGGTCGGTGCGGGAGCGCACGGGCCGCGCCAGTACGACTGGGCACGCCGCCCGATCGAGGGGACGTGGTCGCGCGGACGCGGGCACTGGTTGCTGGCGCGGCGCAGCCTGTCCAACCCCACCGAGATCGCCTACTACCTGTGCTACGGGCCGCGCAACGCCAGGCTGGTGGACCTGGCCTGGACAGCAGGAGCGCGTTGGCACATCGAGGAAGCGTTTCAGCAGGCCAAGGGCGAGGCCGGGCTCGACCACTACCAGGTCCGCGACTGGCGGGCCTGGTACGCCCACATCACCCTGTCGATGCTTGCCTTCGCCTGGCTGTCCACGTCCAAAGCCCTTGCCGCAAAAGGGGACTCGCCGACAGTGGTGAAGACATGATCGCCCTCACATTACCGGAGATCCGCCGCCTGCTAATCGCCTTCGTCCTCATCCGCCAGCACTCCGCCGACCACATCTGGACCTGGTCACGATGGCGACGCCGCCGCCAACACCAAGCACGCCTATCCCACTACCGACGGCGCGGACACCCAC
>NZ_JADLQX010000152.1 GCF_015477605.1 Nocardia amamiensis | reverse complement strand
TGAGGTTCACCCCGAATGGTGGACAGGGTTTCAAGCAGCCTTGGCTGCGTCTGTCAGGGATTGCTCGTAGCGTATGGGGCTGAGCATCCCGAGGGCGGAGTGCCGCCGATCATGGTTGTATCTGTGGATCCAATTGTCAACCGAGGCAACGAGTTCAGCTTTGGTGGCGTAGACGTGCCGGTAATACGATTCGTGTTTGAAGGTCGACCAGAACGATTCGGCGGGACTGTTGTCCCAACAGATTCCGGTATCACCCATCGACCGTTTCAACCCGTGACGGCGGCAGGCGTTCACTGTCAATCCCGCGGTGAACTCGCCCCCGCGATCGGAATGCAGCACGGTCCCGGCCACCGGATGCCCGCGCACTGCTACGGCCTGCTCGATCGCCTGGCACACCACGTCGGAACCGATGTGATCGGCTATGACGTGGGCGAGCACGCGGCGGGAATGCCCGTCCCGGATCGCACACAGGTACATGTCGCCCTCACCGCAGGTCAGATACGTGAAATCGGTCGTCCAGACCGCGTCCAGGCGGCCCTGGTCGAAGTCACGGCGCACCAGATCCGGCGGGAACGACGCCGCCGGATCGACCACGGTCGTTCTCACCTTGAAGGTGCGTGGACTGATGCCCTCGATCCCGATCCGCGCCATGATCGCCGCGACGGTCTTGGCACTCACCGTCTCACCACGCGCGCGTAACTCGGCGGTGATCCGCGGAGACCCGTACGTACGATCGGACTCGGCGTACACGTCCAAGATCTTCACCGTCAGATCGGCACGCCGCTGCTGACGCGGCGTCGGAACCGTTGCCGCCCTGCGCTTCACATGCACGTAGTAGCCCGACACCGACACACCGAGCAGGCGTGCCATCCGTCGGATCGAGAACCGTTGTCCCTCGGGTTTGCCGGTGCCCGCGGTTCCGGCGATGTCGTCGGGGCCGGCGTACTTCGCCATCAGATCGAACCGGGCCGGTTGTTCTGCATCGCGGCAAAGTACGCCGAAGCTTTTGCCAGGAACGCGTTGTCCTTCTCCAGCTCCGACACCTGTCTACGTAAACGCAGCAACTCGGCCCGCTCAGCCGCGTCCAGAGGTTTCTCGCCCCCGACCTCGGCCGCGGCGATCCTGCGCCGCTCGTCCTTGACCCACGTACTCAACACAGTCTCGTGAATACCGAGCTCACGCGCGACCACCGCGATCGGACGACCGGAATCGATCACACGGTGAGCAGCCTCAACCTTGTACTCGGCCGTAAACGACCGACGCTTGCGAGGAGGCATAACGAACATCCTTACCAGCAGAACCAACGATCCTGCTAACTCGGTGTCCACTCCTCGGGGTGAACCTCA
>NZ_JADLQX010000151.1 GCF_015477605.1 Nocardia amamiensis | reverse complement strand
GCGGCGGGTGCGGGTGGTGCGGGTGCGCCGGGTGCGGGAACTCCGGGTGCGCCGGGTGCGCCGGTGCCCGGTGGGATGCACCCAGCCGCCTGCGGGTCACCCCCAGCCGCCTGCCCGGCCCCGGCACCCGGATCCCCCGGGCGGGCAGCCCCCGGAACCGCCGCACCCGGAACCCCGTAGGACTCCGCCGGACCCGGCAGATACCCCGGCAGCAGCCCCGGAACACCATGCGGGTCGGCCGAGGCCAACGGCCCGAACCCCACCCCCGGCAACCCCACCCGCGGCATCGGCGCCGGAACCGGCTGCACCACACACCCATCCACCACCCACGGCGCAGGCGCAGACGGCGGCGGGGGACAGAAAACGCCACACGGAATCGGCGGCAACCCCGGAATATTGATCATCACCTGCACCGGCGGCGCCGGCGGCGGCACCGGCCGCCGCGGCAACGGCGGCTGCGGCCCACGCTCCGGCGCCCCCGGCACCGTCGCCGCACTCATCTCCGACGACGGCGGCACCACACCCCGCGACCCCGGCGCCACCAACTCCGGCGACACCCGCACCTGCGCCGGCGACCCCCCACTCCGATACGCCGCCGACCAACTCAACACATTCCCCGCATACGCCAACGAATGGTTGTACCGCAACACCGCCCGCAACTCCTGGGCCGGATCCCGCAGATCCAACCCCCCCGCACACAAATACTTCCCCGCCGCCAACGCCGCATCGAACACATTATGCGGATCCGCCACCCCATCCCCATTCCCATCCGCCGCATACACCCCCCACGTCCCCGGCAAGAACTGCATCGGCCCCACCGCCCGCGCGAACCCCCCATCCCCCGACCGGATCACCTCATTCCCCGGCAAACTCCCATCCAACACCGGACCGAAAATCGGCGACACCGTCGTCCCCGCCGCATCCGTCCGCCCACCCCGCGCATGCCCCGACTCCACCCGCCCGATCCCCGCCAACAAACTCCACGACAACCCACACCCCGGCACCGAAGACCCCAACGCCAACTCCGCATTCCGATACGCCGCCAACACCACCTCCGGAATCCCCAACACACCCCCCACCACCGGCAACGAAAAATCCCGCCCCCCAACCCCACCCACCGACCCCACCCCCGGCGTCACCGCCCGCAACCCCCGCGGACCCTCCACCACCACCGGCAACAACCCCACCACCCCCGACAACCCCAACCCCGACCCCGACCCCGACGACACCACCAACACCCCCGACCCCGACACCACCGGCCCCGACACCACCCCCGAACCACTCACCACCACACCAGCAACCACCAAAGCCGAGACCGTCACCGGAGCAGAAACACGCATACGGCCACACCCAATCCCTCGACGTC
>NZ_JADLQX010000150.1 GCF_015477605.1 Nocardia amamiensis | reverse complement strand
GCCCGGATCTTCTTCGGCCGTTATCCTTCTCGTTCCTTTCTCGGATTCACGATGATGGTCACGCAGGCATTCCTGTACAACGCCATCTTCTTTACGCAGGCGATGGTCCTGACGTACTTCTATGACGTGCCGGCCGACCACACCGGTTACTACTTCTTCCCGTTCGCCATCGGCAATCTGATCGGCCCATTGGTGCTCGGCCCGCTGTTCGACAGCATCGGCCGACGGAAGATGATCTGTACGACATATGTCGTGTCCGGCGTACTGTTGCTCGCCTCCGCCGTCGCCTTCGACGCGGGCGTCCTCAACGCCACGACACAGACCGCCTTCTGGTGTGTCATCTTCTTCTTCGCCTCGGCCGGCGCCTCCTCGGCGTATCTGACCGTCAGCGAAATCTTCCCGCTGGAACTGCGCGGCCAAGCCATCTCGTTCTTCTTCGCGATCTCGCAAGCCGCAGGTGGTGTCGTCGCGCCCTACCTGTTCGGTCATCTGGTGGGCGGTGCCGACAACCCGAGCCCCGATCGGCTCCCGCTCACGATGGGATACGTCTTCGGCGCCGGGGTCATGATCGCCGGTGGCGTGATCGCCTGGTTCTTCGGCGTGAACGCGGAAGGCCGGTCGCTCGAGGACATCGCGGACCCGCTGTCGAAGGCGAAATCGTCCGACCCGAGTCTCAGCCCAGCCGTGAGCGACTGACCGAGCAGCCGCGAGAGGCGACGAAGGGAATTTGTCACCATGGTGCAACCAACCCCTTGGCAGACGAGTAAGACTCGGCATCGACCCGATGACTTAACAAGCCACGGCGAACGCGGTAGGCGAAAACGTCGGGTCGAAATCGCGAGGGTCCTGGCGCGGGTGAAACCGATCGCGACCTTGCTCCGGGGAAACTGGGGCTATCTGTGCGCCGCAGTCGGGAGCATCATCACATTCACCCTGCTGTTCAAGCCGTGGCTCAGCAGCAGTGGACCGGACGGCTCGATCTACAGCAATGCGTTCGGTCAGACCCGTATCACCACCACCCTGGTGGGTCTCTGGTCGCAGAAGCCACCGAACCACTCCAACCTCAACGGTATGTGGGCCGTCCTCGCCACCGCCGCGATTTTCGTCACCGTGATCGCCGCGTTGATCAATCTTTTGGCACGCACCAAAGCACTTGCTCACTTGACGGCTGGTTCCGCGGTAGCTGTGGCGATTTTCGTCCTCTGTATCCTGGTCTATCTCAATGGAAAGGGACCGGAGCTACGCAACATGGTCGGTTCCGGCCCGCCCACCGACATCGGTACTCAGATCGGCTATGTGATTCGATGGGCCTCGGGCAATGGGCAATACCCGCTGCCAGGGGCACGAAAGGTCGAATTCTCCACCGCGAA